>DAOUIF010000055.1:0-17976 GCA_034423575.1 Dehalococcoidia bacterium
GGAACGACTGTCCCCACACCGCGCCCTGCTCAGCAACCAAGGAGGTGATTGACCGACAAACGACAACCTGATAATTGTCTAATCGCTCCGCTCCCAAGGTGGTCAAAGACCGTGAAAATCTCGGTCAATGACGCTGAAAATTCACACATTTCGGTAGATCTGCGGGAGGGGACCACTATCAGTGTCTGGGGGCAAGAAGATGCAGAAAACCCTGATTCCCCTTGGCGTCGAATAACTGTACCGGTAAATAATTTTGTTGTCGTCGTGACGGCACCAGCAGGCAATACAAAGAGGTATGTCATAGCAGTCTATGTGGATGATGTTTTGGGGGATTTCGATACTACGTCGGCCATTGTACCGGACTCCTTGGAGTATCTGGAGAACGCCACCAGAACCCATTATCGAGGTTCAATCAGAGAGCCGGGAGACGCTGACGCCACTTACGTCCGTCTCGTTTCGGACACAATGTACCGCTTTCTCATGAAGGGTTCTTACGGCAGCACGGACAGAACCCTTTTCGCTCCCGACATCGTCAGGCTGTACGCCCCAGATACCGGCCAGGCGATTCCAGGTACAAGCGCGCTGATGAACACCACAACCGACCGGGGAACGGGTAATTCCGTGGTGCACTATCACACCTCTGGCGGTACTGCCGGGGACTACTTGCTGGTCGTAGGTGGCTATGAATCCACCGGGACCTATGACCTGGTCATATCGGAGATCGCAGACGACACCGAACCCGACAACATCAGCACTTCGGGAACCATCAGCGCAGGCGGGTCGGTGGACGCCGGCCTAAATTACCGCGGCGACGCCGACTGGTTCCGCGTCTCGGGCCTGAAGCCCGGCGAGGAATACTACGCCGAGGCCCGCACGCTGCGGAACGGCAGGCCTGTCTATCAGCAGGTTGCCTTCAAAAAGGCAAATGGCAGTTCGACCGGATACGGATGGAAGAATTACGGCGTCACCTTCAAGCCCTATTCCAGTGGAACCTACTACGCCGTGGTCTACGGCGTGGTGCATCGAATGACGGGTCCATACACTCTGTATCTGCACGAGCCATTTCCGCTGGGCAATGGAGACGACCCGCTGGTGGGCCAAAAATTGACGGTGGACCTCGACGAAATCGATGACCCGGATGGTGTCGACAACGCCTACGACTGGAAGTTCGAGTGGTACCGGATAGACCGAAAGGGGAAGGAGACCCGCATCAGCGACGCACGCAGCCGGCGCAATTACACCCCCACCAGAGCCGACTTGGACCACAGGATCAGGGTGAAGGTTACTTACAGGAACAAACATCGCAAGCTGATGCACCGCACAAGCCTGCGTTCCCAGCGCGTCGAAGCGCCCGACGGCGTCCAATGGCAATCGAGCCGGTACAGCCTTATCGAACAGGTGTCCGGCGTTCCGGTAACTGTGCTCCTGCACGCCGACGTAACTGGGGATAAGACGATCCCGATTATGGTCACACCAAACGGCGACACCCAGGCGGCGGACTTAGCTGGCGTGCCGGCCTCCGTCACCTTCGACGGCGACTCCGAAACAGACACCGACGGCAACCGGGTCGAGACCTTCACTGTAACCGCCCCGGCCGACCAAGACGTAAACGACGAGAGCATCACCCTGAGCTTCGGCACCCTGCCCGAAGGCGTCCTGCTCTCCGATAACGCTGAAACGGAGATCACCATCAACGACCTCGTGGAGCTGGTCCCCTACGACTGGAAGCTGGCACCGGCCGACATTGAAGCAGGGGAGGACTTCCGGGTCCTGTTTGCGTCATCGGAACTCAGCAAGGCGACTTCCGGGGACATCGACACCTACAACTCGTTCATTCGGCGCGCCGTCCAATATGGACTCACCGCCTTCCGCGACTATGCGGACCATACGGCTGCGCTGGGCAGCACCGATGATGTGGATGCCCGCGACAACACCGCAACCACCCACACCTCCTCCGAGCCGGGTGTGCCGGTCTACTGGCTGAGGGGTCCAAGAGTTGCCGACAGCTATGCGGACTTCTACGACGGCACCTGGGAAAACGGAGACCCGGCTCGAGTAGTGACGGGCGAAACTATCTCGCATGCTAACCTCTACATCTCCACCGGAAGCGAGAGCGATGGCACCAAAGCAGTCACCACCTCGGATTCGTACGCACTTGGAAGCGACGAGGTCAATGTAGGTCATCCGCCATCTGAGTTCAGGCATCATAACCTGGCCCATTCTCAGCGGTCGGGAAGCACCAGTCGCCGCTTATACGGCCTGTCCTATGTGCTCAGGGTCGCGGAGCCTGATGCGCCTTACATGCTGCGCGTCGGGGGACTGGCCGTAACCTCCACTCCGAGGAACGAGACCACGGGTGCCTACGGGCGCGGCGAGGAAATTACGTTCACCGTGACCTTCAATGAGGCGGTCGACGTCGTGGGCGATCCCGACATACGCTTTCGCATGGGACATGCTACAAAAAGGGCAACCTACCGCAGCGGCAGCGGCACCACCAAGTTGGTCTTTAGCTACACCGTCAGAAAAGCTACAGGAGAGTATGACACCGACGGAATCTTTGTGGCCGGAACCGACCACGAGGACTATCCGCCTTTCCGCCTGACCTCCACGGAACGTATAACCCGTGCCGGGGACAGCAGTGTGAAAGCGCGGCTCTATGCGCCGGAGCTGGGCACCCTGTCCGACCACAAGGTCGATGGCAATGCCTTCACCCCTCTTGCCCGAATCTCGTGGGAGTCATCCGAGCACTCCATCGTCGAAGGGGCACACGGCGCCACCGTGAAGCTGCAGCTCACTGATGACCTCGGCGCAGAGCTGGTCGTGCCAATCGTCGTAACGCTTGAAGGCGACACCGTCGCCGCCGACTACTCCGGTGTGCCCCAAACCGTGACCTTCGACGACAACAGCCCGCAGGATGCCGATGACAACCGGTACGAGACCTTCACCGTAAGGGGAGCCAAGGACGACGACATTGAAGACGAGAGTTTCACGCTGAGCTTTGGCACACTTCTTGAGGGTCTGGTGGCGCACGACAACACCGAGACCGAAATCGCCATCCGCGACCTCACCGAGCTGGTACCCTTCGACTGGTCGCTCGCGCCACAAGACATCGAGGCCGGCGAGGACTTCCGGGTAATTTTCGCAACTTCCAACGAGAGAGATGCCACCAGTTCCGAAATCGGGACCTATGAGCAATTCGTGCGCGACCGTGTGGCATCGCATGGTCATTCCGACTTGCGGACCTATCGCGACCATATAACGGTTCTGGGGAGCACCGACGCGGTGGCGGCCCGTGATCTGACTGCCACAAGCCACACCACATCTGATCCTGGCGTGCCCATCTACTGGCTGGACGGGTTGAGGGTGGCTGACCACTACAAGGACTTCTACGACGGTTCTTGGAGCAATGGACCTTCCGTAACAGATGAGACCGGGGGTAGTCATTCCGGTGCGCTCAACGACGTCTTTACCGGAACCAACACCGACGGCGCAAAAGGTACTTCCTTTGGGGACGTTACTACTTTAGGTAGTGCAGAGGTCACAGTCGGTACCCCGAACGCACGAGGATCTGAAATATTTTCTGGAACTGTGGCGCAGACCGATGAGGAATATTTCTACGGCTTGTCGTACGTGTTACGGATCACGGAGCCGGATGCCCCTTACATGTTGCGCGTCAATGGTCTCCAAGTAACGTCCGCGCCCGCCGGCACGACCAGCGACACCTACGGCGAGGGTGAGGACATAGAGTTCACCCTGACCTTCAACGAAGCGGTCGATGTCGTCGGGGACCCGCGCATTCGATTTTTCATGCTCTCCACAGCAGAGTATGCCAGTTACAGCAGCGGCAGCGGCAGCGCCGAGCTGGTCTTCACCTACACGGTGCAATCAGGCGACAATGCAGCGCTCGGCATCCTTGTGCGTGGTAGCGACGATGCCACGAGTCCGCCTTTCGACCTCGACACCGATGACCGCATAACCCGTGCCGGCGACGCCACCGTTGACGCCGTGCTATACGCAAGGGAGCTTGGCCTTCTCTCCGATCACAAGGTCGATGGCTCAACCTCCTCCAGCCAGGAGGTGGTGAACAACCCTCCCACGGGCGCGCCCACCATCGGCGGCAACACCCGCGTCGGCGAAACCCTCACCGCATCCACAATAGGCATAGCAGACGAAGACGGCCTGACAGGCGTTTCATACGGCTACCAGTGGATACGAAACGACGGCACCGACGACACGGACATAAGCGGCGCCACGAGCAGCGCATACACGCTGGTCGACGCCGACCAGGGCAAGACCATCAAGGTGCGCGTCACCTTCACCGACGACGGCGGGACCGAGGAGTCCCTGACCAGTGCGGCCACCTCCGTGGTGGCAGCGGCAGGACTGAGGCCCGACTCCGCGACGGTGAACGGGACATCCCTCACGCTGACGTACGGCGAGACGCTGGACGAGGGCGTGTCGATACCCACAAGCGCCTTTGCGGTCAGCGTGGAGGGAAGCTCCCGTTCCGTGTCCGGGGTGTCGGTGTCGGGCAGCACGGTGGTCCTGACCCTGACCTCTGCTGTGCAGGCCGGAGAGGCCGCAACCGTCGGCTACACCAAGCCCGACGGCCCCAACTTTATACGCAGCACCGGCGGTGCCACCGGAGCGTCCTTCACCGGCATGGCCGTCACGAACACGCTCACGCCGAGCGACGACCAGCAGCGGAACGCCGACAACAATCCCGCCACCGGCGTGCCCACCATCACTGGCACAGCCCAGGTGAGCGAGACGCTGACGGCCAGCACCACCGGCATCGCCGATGACGACGGCCTGACCAAAGCCAGCTTCAGCTACCAGTGGCTCCGCAACGACGGGGCCACCGACACCGAGATTGGCGGAGCCACCAGCTCCACCTACACGCTGACCGACGATGACCAAGGAAAAGCCATCAAGGTCCAAGTCTCCTTCACCGACGATGCAGGCCACGACGAGAGCCTGACCAGCGCAGCCACGGCGGCGGTGAAGGCTGCGCCCGTGGCCGACACCTTGACGGGCTTCACCTTGGTGGACACAACTGACCAGTCGTGGCTGGCGATGCTGACCGATGGCAGCCGTACCACCTTGGACAATCCAGCAAACGGCAACTACGGCATCAGGGTCGAGGTGGCGGAGAACGCCACAATCGGCAGTGTGCGCCTGGAACTGACTGGGGCAAAGACGGCCTCCCAGACGGAGAACATCGCGCCCTACTCCCTGTACGGGGACGACGACGGCGACCTGCACGGGGAGTCCCTGCCCGCCGGGTCCTACACCCTGACGGCCACGGCCTACTCCGAGCGTAACCTCGGCGGCGAGAAGCTGCAGGAGCTGGAGGTGTCCTTCACGGTGGTCGCCCGGCCCAACCGGCCCGCCACTGGCGCGCCCGCCATCACGGGGACAGCGCAGGTGGGCGAAACCCTGACGGCAGGCACGTCGGGGATAGCCGACGAGGACGGGCTGACCAACGTCTCGTACTCGTACCAGTGGCTGGCCGACGACGCCGACATCGCCGGTGCCACCGCCTCGACCTACACCTTGACCGATAGCGAGGAGGGCAAAGCCGTCAAGGTGCGGGTGTCGTTCACCGACGACGCCGACCATGACGAAAGCCTTGCCAGCCAGGCAACTGGCGCCGTAGCGGCGGCGGAGTCCACATCGCCGCCGCCGGCGCCCACCAACCTGACCGCAGTGGTCACGGAAGACGGCCACATCCAGCTGAGCTGGACCGCCCCGGACGACGACTCGGTCACCGGCTACCAGGTCCTGCGCCGCCGACCAAAGAAAAACGAGGATACCCTGGAGAGCTACGTCGACGACACGAGTACCACGGAGACTACTTGGACGGACACCAAGGCGCCGGCGGGCACGCTCTACGTCTACCGGGTGAAGGCGATCAACGCCGCCGGAGTGGGGCCCAGGTCCAACTACGTCAACGTGGACCGCGGGTCGTAAGGGGCATGGAAAGGACCGCGCCCAGGGGCCATCCGGAGCGAGGACGGGCGGCAGGAAAACCGCCTGATCGCTCCGGTTGGACGGCCCTTCCGGTCTGAGCCTCCGAACGGCAGAGCGGATGCCAAGCAGGAAGAACGATGACAGGACGGCGGCCAATTCCACGGAGCATGATGCCGCTCGCCGTAGCCGCTGGGCTGGCGCTGGCCTGTCTTGCGATTCTGCTGGCGGGGACCGCGGTCACGTATGCCCAGACCAGTGGGACGGGCAGCGCCCCTGGGACGCCGGAGACGCCCCAGGGAAAGATTCTCTGGATGAGCATGGTGGACATCTACTGGAATGAGGTTTCCGGGGCGGACTCATACGAATTGCAGTACTTTTCCCCCTCGGGTTGGATCGAGGTGCCGGCCCGGGATGGCGATCACGAAATAAGTGTCACGTTCTATGGAACGGGAGCCGTGGTCAGAGGCCAGCGGCACTCGTGGTTCAACATTTTCCGGGTGCGGGCGGTGAACTCCCACGGAAGCTCGGGTTGGTCGGATTGGGTGACCCTGCCTCAGACCCAAGGCCAGGGCGCCTGGGAAGATGTACCTGAACCCGCGAATGTCCCGGCCACCGGCGGGCCCAGGTACACGCCGAAGTACCGGGGTACCGGGTACTCCTCCTCAATGGCGGAGGGAGAGGCGCCCACGGCGGACACCTCCGGCATTGAGGACGAGAACGGCCTGGAGGGTGTCAAGTTCAATTACCAGTGGATCAGGAGCGACGGAACAACGGACACCGACATAGATGGAGCAACCGGGCGGACCTACACGATAACGGCAGGCGACGCAGGCAAGGCCATCAAGTTGCGGGTGAGTTTCACCGACAGGCATGGCTTTGCGGAATCCCTGACCTACGATCCGGCCGCCAATGTTGCGGCGACCGGCGTGCCCGTGATTCAGGGAACCCTGGAAGTCCTGCGGATGCTGACGGCGGACACCTCGTCCATCGCCGATGAAAACGGACTGGATGACGTGGAATTCAGCTACCAGTGGATCCGGAGTGACGGCGGTTCCGACTCGGACATCGAAGGAGCGACAAGCTCGACCTACACCCTGCAGCCCGAAGACCGGGGAAAAGACATCAAGGTACGGGTTTCCTTCACCGACAACGTTGGCCACGAGGAGACGCTGACCAGCGAGGGGAAGGCAGTGAGTGTTTCCTCTGAAAGACTGGGAAGGACCTGCCTGAACACACCCTATCAGCCGACGGCTACGGAAGTTGACGTGGATGCCCTGCCCATCGTGGTCGAGTCCACGACGGCCGATTACTTTGTTCTCTACGCGAGTCTCGAGGTAGACGGTACGGCCATAGAGAGTCCGGTGCTGGTGAAACGAGGGGAAACGGGTACGACCACGCTGGCCGAAAATGTCGCATCGTTGCCCATAGGGAGTTACCGGGTGGAGAAATACCTCGTCAGCGACCCGGCGGACGTGGACCGGGACTGTGTTGACGACATTGCGGAACTGGATGACGTCGCCGGCAAGAACCCGGTGAACCCGGCTCCCTCCATCGACATCTCCAATGGGACCGTGGTCATTCCCGACCGCGAAACATTCGAGAGCCTGTCCTATCAGGGTGGGCCCGTAGGCGGCGATGGGCATCTGATCGGCCTGGAAACCGTCAAGTTCTTTATTTACGAATGGAAGACCGACCGGCCTGTGGTCTATTTCATGAACACTGAGAACCACCGATGGCACCACCAATTTGAGAATGCCATTGGGATCAGAAGGAGGTCAGCGGATTTCGAGGGCCACATGGTGTACCACCCCAATGTGATTGCTCCCGACGGCTCTCTGGGAGTTTACCGTTTTGAGGCTTCGCATCGTGAGGGCTCCCGCTTTTTGGAAGTGGCTAAGTTGTACACCGCTCTGGCAGCCAGCATGCCGCTGCTGGACGACAACCTTGCCTACTACCCCCTGGGGAACCTGCACCGGTCACACTATCAAGCAGAACGGGCGCTATATGACGCCTCCCGGGTCAACGTGCTCCTGGATGGCGACATCTTTCCCGACGTCGATTTCATGGGCCTCAATCAGGGGGAGGGATACGGGTACCTGAGGGCCATGGACCTGGAGGAACGGCCCAACCCCCGGGACGTTGTCGTCTACGAGACGCTGCCCAACGACCTCCCCCGCGTCGCCGGCATTATCACCGCGGCGCCCCAGACCCAACTCTCCCACGTCAACCTGCGGGCCATCCAGGACGGCGTCCCCAACGCCTTTATCCGCGACCCGCTGGACCAGGACGACGTCGACGATCTCATCGGCAGCCACGTGTACTACCGGGTGACCGCTGAGGGATACACCCTACGCGCCGCCACCCTGGCCGAGGTCAACGCTCACCACGCCGCCTCACGCCCGGCCACGGCGCAGACGCCGGAACGGGACCTTTCCGTCACAACCATCACACCTCTCAGCCAGGTGGGCTTCGACGACTGGGACTCCTTCGGCGTGAAGGCGGCCAACGTGGCGGTGCTGGGGACCCTGGATTTTCCGGATGGCACCGTGCCTGACGGGTTCGCGGTCCCCTTCTATTTCTATGACGAGTTCATGAAGCACAACGACCTGTATGACGACGTCAGGGAGATGCTGGCCGACACCGACTTCCAGACCGACTACGACACCATGGCGGACGAGCTGAAAGAACTGCGCAAGAAGATCAAGAAGGCGGAGACGCCCGAGTGGATCGTTACCGCCCTGACCACCATGCACGCCACCTACTCCGAGGGGCAGTCGCTGCGCTACCGGTCCAGCACCAACAACGAGGACCTGCCCGGGTTCAACGGCGCCGGGCTCTACGACTCCAAGACGCAGCATCCCGAGGAGACGGAGGAGGACGGCATCTCCAAATCCCTGAAGCAGGTGTACGCCAGCCTGTGGAACTTCCGGGCCTTCATCGAGCGGGACTTTCACCGCATCGACCATCTAACTTCGGCCATGGGAGTGCTGGTGCATCCGAACTACGAGGACGAGCTGGTCAACGGGGTGGCGGTCAGCGTCGATCCTACTTCAGGCATCGAAGGGGCCTACTACGTCAACTCCCAGGTTGGAGAGGACATGGTGACCAACCCGGAGGCCAACTCCATGCCCGAGGAGCTTCTGCTGCACGCCAATGGGTCTCACACAGTAACCGCCCTGTCCAACCAGGCCTCGCCGGGTCAACTGCTGATGACCGCTGAACAGATGGGCCAGCTGCGCCGTCACCTCGCCGCGATACACGATGAGTTCGAGGAGTTGTACGGCACCCGGGACGGCGAGCGGTTCGCCATGGAGATCGAGTTCAAGATCACCAGCGGCAGCGTGCTGGCCATCAAGCAGGCGCGCCCATGGAGCTTCAGCAGGTCCGATGCCGACTCTTCGGAAGGTCCCCTGTTGGGCTTCACTCTGGTCGACGCCACGGATCAGTCGGACGTGGCCGAACTGACCATGGGAAGCAGGGTCATACTGAACGACCCCGCCAACGGCAGCTACGGCATCCGCGTGGATGTGGCCGCGGACGCGGCGATCGGCAGTGTCCGCCTGGAACTGACCGGGGCAAAGACGGCGTCCCGGACCGAAAACGGCAAGCCCTATTCTCTCTACGGGGACAGCGACTCGAACGTCCACGGGCAGGCGCTGCCGGTGGGCTCATACAGGCTCCATGCGACGGCGTTTTCCGGGAGCGGCCTTGCCGGTGACGGCCTCCAGGTGCTGGAGGTGTTGTTCTCCATTGCCGAACCGAACACGGTCTCCACCGGCGCACCGGGCATCACCGGCATCGTGCAGGTGGGGGAGACCCTGAGCGCCGACACGTCGGGCATCGCCGACGAGGACGGGCTGGACAACGCCGCCTACAGCTACCAGTGGGTTCGGAACGACGGAACGACGGACTCCGGCATCCAGGACGCGACCGGTTCCACCTACACCCTGACCGCCGATGACCTCGGCAAGACCATCAGGGTACGGGTCTCCTTCACCGACGACGCGGGCAACGGGGAATCCCTGACCAGTGCTGCGACGGAAACGGTGGCCGCCAGGTCCAACACCCCGGCCACCGGCGCACCGGCCATCACCGGCATCCTACAGGTGGGGGAGACCCTGACCGCCGATACGTCGGGCATCGCCGACGAGGACGGCCTGGAGGACGTCACGTTCTCCTACCAGTGGCTGGCCGACAGTGCGGATATACCCGGCGCCACCGGCAGCAGCCACACCCTGGCCGGCTCCGAAGCCGGGCAGGCCATCAGGGTCAGAGTCACCTTCACCGACGACGCAGGCAATGCCGAGTCCCTGACCAGCGAGGCCACCGCGGCGGTCGCCGCCGCTCCCGTGCCCCTGACAGCGAGCTTCAGCGGAGTCCAAGGCAACCACGGCAACGCGGAGTTCTCGTTCCGGCTGACCTTCAGCGAGTCATTCTCCGTGAGCCACGCCACCATCAAGGCGGCCCTGCTCGTAACCAATGGCGAGACGGTCACGGCAAAGCGGGTAAACAGGAGCGGAGATGACCGGAACAAGGCCTGGAACATCACGGTCCGTCCAACCTCGGGAGAGACGACCTCGGTGATCCTGCCGGTAACGACGGACTGTGGCAACGCCAACGCCCTGTGCACCGCGGACGGGCGAAAGCTCTCGAACAGCCCGTTGGCAACGGTCGCGGAGTAGCTGACATGGCAACCCAACCCCGAGAGACGGTCCGGGTCAGACAGATTGGCCCGTCCTGCGTCAGAGCAACCTCCCAAGAACGCCCAAGAACTCAGAGCGCTGGGCCTGTGCACCGTATGCGGAGATGAGCCAGAGCCAACCAAGACGAAGCGCCGCCCATGCCTGGAGCGGCGGTCGCAGAAGGACAAGGAGAAACGAGAGAAGTACGAGCAGCAAGGCAAGGGTTACCACGCACACGCGGGGATAGCCACCAGGAACCGCTGGCCGGCCGGTCAGGCGGGCGGGAAAGCCGCCATACACGGAAGCCCGAGACGGTAGCCGGGGCCGCCCGGGAACCGGCGCGCCCGTACAGGAGAGTACCAACGCGTCCCATGAAAATCGCATACATGGACGTCGGTGCCCGTTCATCCGGCACCGGCGGCAACGGACTCTCCCGAGCGTTGCAAGCGGCCAGACGGGAAGCGGGAGTCTCCGTTCCATCCTGTGATCGGGCTACACGGCCTGTGGCCCTGCGCCAATGAGAATGCCGTCGAGTCATTAGGGAGGATCGGCACAGTGCCGCGAGTGCGCATACAGCACAGCAGAGTCACCCACGACTTCACCGAGGACTTTCCGGCGCGGCTGAAGCGGTTCAAGGAGGAGTCTGGGCTGTCGTGGTCGGAGATCGCCCGACGCATCGGGACCTATCCCCACACGGTGTGGCGTTGGACCAGGGGCAGGACGGGCCGAACACGCAGCACATGATGGCGCTGCTGGAAATGGCCGAGAGCCTGAGCCTCGGCTACCTGTTCACCGACTGAGCCGGGCGAGGAGGAGCAGAACCCATGGACAAGGAAAAGCGACCGACAACGGAGGCTTCGTCCGCCGACGCTGCGGGCGACGAGGCTGCGCGCCTGGCTGCGCTCCTGTTCGTCGATGAGGCCGGGGTAACGAGACCGGCAACGGAAACGCCGTCCAGCTACGCGGCGCGCATGTTCGGCGAGGAGGCTGCGGGCAACTACGGCGTAATGGGCCGGTTGATGCAGATCAACCGGATCCCGGTCGGCGGTCTGGGGCTGCTCACGGTCGGCTTCCGCATCACGGACCGGCCCAAGGAGAAGTGGACGCGGCGCTTCAACCGGTTCAAGTACGGCGAACCTTCCGCCACCAGGGCCGCCACCCGCACGTTCTGCGCGGCCTTCGAGGACTTCCTCCCCCCCGGGAACCCGCGCATCGTCGTCGTCTCCTCGGTCTCTTCGGGGCAGAATATCGTGCAACACGACACGCCGGCGTCGATACTGGCGTCCGCGCTTGCGGCGTCCCGCGGCTGGGAGTGGCTTCCGCATCACGTTACCAAGGACCGGCATCCCAGCATCACCGGCATCCCCTCCGCGGCCGAGCGGGACGCCACCGTGGACGGGGTGTACCTGGCTGCCCCCATCGGAGGCGAGCCCGGCCTCGTGATCGTCGTTGACGACTTCTGCACGCGGGGAGCGACGCTCGGCGACATCGCCCGCGCCATCCGGGAGTCCAACCCCGGATGGAAGGTTCAGGGGGCCAGCCTCGCCAAGGCCGAACGCGCCGCCTACTGGAAAGGCGAGCTGACCAACGCGCACATCCCCGACGTGCTGGATGCCGTCTGGCGCGGGGCCCCGGAGGTCGCCTCGCCCTTCTATTGAAACGCAAGTAGGGCTGCATACATGGCCGACGCCACCGGCCGTACACTCCGCAAACGCAAAAAGAGCCCACATATGGATGGAGTAGGACATGACAACTGATGGAGATGGTCATTGACGCGGGCAGTGCAAACCAACAGGAGGTACGAGGTCGTGGAGATGCACACTGACCTGCCGAGTATCTACTTCGCGAACACCAATACGTTCGCGACTCATCGACAACTTCCCAACTCCATCGGGATCGAATTGCAGCTTGTCTTCCACCAAAGCGCCGGCGGGCATGGTCTACGTCTACCGGGTGAAGGCCATCAACGCCGCGGGCGTGGGCGCGCGGTCCAACTACCTCAGGGTGGACCACGAGTCGTAAGGGGCATGGAAGGGACCGCGCCAGGGGCCATCCGGAACGAGGACGGACGGTTGGAAAACCGCCGGGCCACCCTGGTTGGACTGCCCTTGCGGTCTGAGCCTCCGACCAGCAGAACGGATACCAAGCAGGAAGAACGATGACAGGACGGCGGCCAATGCCACGGAGCATGATGCGGCTCGCCGTAGCCGCTGTGCTGGTCCTGTCCGGGCTCGTATTCCTGCTGTCCGAAGCGGTGGTCGCGTCCGCTCAGGACGCCGGATCGACGGAACCTGTGTGCACCGCCGCGGACGATCCGCCGACGCCCACGGAGGTTGCGGTAACGGCGGTACCGATCGTGGTCGAGTCCACCGCCGCCGACTATTTCGTCCTCTACGCCAGCTACAACGTGGACGGTACCTCGTTGGAGTACCCGGTCCTGGTGAAGCTGGGCGAGGAAGGCACGACAACGTTGACCGAGAACATCGCGGCGTTACCCGCGGCACGCTATCGCGTTGAAAAATACCTCGTCACCAACCCGGCGGACGTGGACGAAGATTGCATTGACGACATCACCGAACTCGGAAACCTGGGAGCGATGAACCCGGTGAACCCGGCCTCGGGAGTCGAGCCCGCTGTCGGCGCCACGACCATCGTGGACCGGCCATCCTTCGAAACCCTGAGCCGCGGGTGGAGCCTAAGGTTTGTGATAGTTGACGTGCACGCCGCACGTCCAAAGGTCTATTTCCAGAACACCAAAGCTTTAGTGCATCACGCTGCTCTCATGCAAGCCCTGGAACTCGGAGGGTTCGATAACAGCACCAGAAGAGGTTTTCTCGTCTATGACTCGGAGATAACCGCTCCCGGCGGCAACCGCGGGGTCTATCACTGGCGGGTTTATGGGCCGCCGTCCCTGCGGCTCTGGGAACGCATCAACACCCTGCTGGCCGCCAGCATGCCGGCGGTCAACGACAACCTGGCCTTGTGGATACCGAATCAGTATCTTCCACAGATACAGGCGGACCTGCAATCGGATGAGACCTTCCGGGCCCATGTCGTGTACGACGAGGATGTGCAGGGTGGAAGGGACTTTGAGGCCCTGAACGCGGCGTAAGGATATGGCCTGCTTCGGAGCCTGGACCCGGACGAGCGTCCGCACTCCCGCGACGTGGTGATCTACGAGGCTCTGCCCAATGAATTGCCCCGCGTCGCCGGGATCATCAGCGCCGTCCCACAGACCCCGCTTTCTCACGTCAACCTGCGGGCGATTCAGGAGGGCGTGCCCAACGCCTTCATCGCCGGCGCCCTCGAAGACGATTCGATCAGCGATCTCGTGGGCGGCTACGTTTACTACGCGGTGACCCCATCCGGGTACACGATCCGCGCGGCGACGCAGGAGGAGGTGGACGCGCACTACGCCGCTTCCCGTCCCGCAGAGACCCAGACGCCAGAGCGAGACCTTTCGGTCACCGACATCACCGCCCTCAGCGAGGTGGGCTTCGACGACTGGGACTCCTTCGGCGTGAAGGCGGCCAACGTGGCGGTTCTGGGGACACTGGGCTTTCCGGATGGCACCGTTCCCGACGGGTTTGCCATCCCCTTCTACTTCTACGACGAGTTCATGAAGCACAACGACCTGTACGACGACATCGAGGAGATGCTGGCCGACACCGACTTCCAGACCGACTACGACACCAAGGTGGACGAGCTGAAGAAGCTGCGCAAGGAGATCAAGAAGGCGGATACGCCGGAGTGGATCGAGACGGCGCTTACGGAGATGCACGCCACCTATTCCGAGGGACAGTCGCTGCGCTACCGATCCAGCACCAACAACGAGGACCTGCCGGGTTTCAACGGAGCGGGACTGTACGACTCGAAGACGCAGCACCCCGAGGAGACGGAGGAGGACGGCATCTCCAAGTCCCTGAAGCAGGTGTACGCCGGCCTGTGGAACTTCCGGGCCTTTATCGAGCGGGATTTCCACCGCATCGACCACCTGGCGGCGGCCATGGGCGTATTGGTGCATCCGAACTACTCGGATGAACTGGTCAACGGGGTGGCGGTCAGCACCGACCCGGCCTACGGCACCGACGGAACCTACTACGTCAACTCGCAGGTTGGCGAGGACCTGGTGACCAACCCGGAGCTCAACTCGGTGCCTGAGGAGACTCTGCTGAACTCCGACGGCGCCTACACCGTGGTTTCCCTGTCCAACCAGGCCCGCCCCGGCCAACTGCTGATGACCGGCGAACAGATGGCGCAGTTGCGCCGGCATCTGGCTGCGATACACGAGAAATTCGAGGAGTCGTACGGCACCCAGGACGGCGAACCGTTCGCCATGGAGATCGAGTTCAAGATCACCAGCGACAATGTACTGGCCATCAAGCAGGCTCGGCCCTGGGTATTCGCCGATCCCCCGCCCGAGATCGAGGTCGACAGCGGAGTGGTTGCCGGCCCCCCGCTGACGGCATCGTTGGTTGGTGTACCGTCTATCCATGATGGCAGAATTTTCAGTTTTAAGGTCCAGTTCAGCGAGGGCATTTCCAGCCGCGCCCACGAATTCATGCGCCACGCGTTTGCTGTAACCGGCGGCACAGTAACGAGCAGCCGTCGCGTGCAACGCCGCGACGATCTGTGGCGGGTCAATGTCACACCCGATTCCGCGAGCAGGAACGTGACCGTCATCCTGGCCGCCGACCGTTACTGCCTGGTGGTCGGCGCCGTCTGCACCGTTGATGGCCGGCGACTCTCGACCCGGCTCCGGCACACGGTTGCCGCCAGCGTGAACACCTCGTTCGGCGGCCTGCTCACCGGTGTTCCGGTCTGGTCGGGCATGGTGCGACTGGAGTGGAGAGCGTTGCCGCGCGGGGTTTCCTATGAGGTCCAGTACCTCCAGAACTCTCATTGGATCGACCTGCCCTCGGATGGAACGAGCATAGCCTTCTTCGGCGGGGGAGCCGTCGTCAAGAACCTGCTGCTAAAGGACACCCGGTTCCGTGTTCGGTCGGTGAACTACCAAGGAACATCGGAATGGTCCGAGAGCCTGTTCATCAACTCGACGGGCGGTCCCGGTCACTGGACGGATGTGCCGGAGCCCGTGAATTCCCCCGCCACCGGCCTGCCCGCTGTCAGCGGCACGGCCCGAGTGGGTGAGACTCTGACGGCGGACACCTCCGGAATAGCCGACGGGAACGGCCTGAACCGGGTCAGGTTCCGCTACCAGTGGGTCTCCAGTGACGAGACAACCGACTCCGACATTGAGGGAGCCACCAGTCAAAATTATCGGCTCACGCGGAATGAAACCGGGAAGTCTATCAAGGTACGCGTGTCATACACCGACAGGCACGGTTTCGCGGAGTCGCTGACCAGCGCGCCCACCGGGGCCGCGGCGGAATTTCAGAACACTCCGGCCACCGGCGCGCCGACCATCAGCGGTACGGTCCAGGTTCGCAAGACGCTGAAGGCCAACACCTCGGCGATTGCCGACGAGGACGGCCTGGACAACGCTGTCTTCACCTACCAGTGGAAGGCCGGCGGCGCGGACATTCCGGACGCGACCGGTTCCACCTACACCCCGACCGGCGGCGACCTGGGCAAGTCCATCAGAGTGCGGGTGTCGTTCACTGACGACTGGGGCAGCGACGAGACCCTCACCAGCCAGCCGACGGGCACGGTGCAGGCGTCGCCCCCCGAAACTCCCGACACCCCCACCGGCAGGGCCCTCTGGTCCGGCATGGTCACGCTGGAATGGGGCGACGTCCCCGGGGCGGACTCCTACCAGGTCCAGCACTTCCAGACCTCCGGCTGGTTTGTTCTTCCCCACGGCGAAACGACCATCGCCTTCTACGGCGCGGGAGCCGTCATCAAGAACCTGCCCCTGTACGGCACCTCCTTCCGGATCCGGGCGGTGAATGCCCACGGAGCCTCGGAGTGGCCCGAGTACCTGTTCCTCGGCACCACGGGCGGTCCCGGGCACTGGACGGATGTGCCGGAGCCCGTGAACTCCCCCGCCACCGGTCTGCCCGCTATCAGTGGAACGGCCCGAGTGGGTGAGACTCTGACGGCGGACCGCTCCGGAATCGCCGACGGGAACGGCCTGGACCGGGTCAGGTTCCGCTACCAGTGGGTCTCCAACGACGGAACAGCCGACTCGGACATCGAGGGCGCTACCGGAGAGACCTACACCCTGACGACGGCCGACGATGGCAGGACCATCAGGGTCCGCGTGTCCTTCGTCGACCGGCACGGCTTCTCGGAATCGTTGACCAGCGCGGCCACGGCAACGGTGGCCCCCCAGCCGGACTGGGAGGCCACGCTGACCCCTGGCGAAAGCAACGTGACCATCCCGCCGCGCAGCGGGTACTCGGTCCACGGAAACATGGGCGGCGCCTTGACGCCGGCCTCGTTCGAAGTGGACGGCACGTTCTACCAGGTCTCCTTCCTGGTCCACGACGCCAGCGGCCTGTACCTGGGCCTGGGAACCGCTCCGTCCAAGGACTTCCTCCTGAAGGTCGGTGAAGCGGAATACGTGGGAAGCGAGAGCAGCATCGCCCCTACCGGCGCAAGGGTGGCCTACTACTGGCCCACGCCCGCGTCCGGCTGGACCGTGGGACAACCCGTTGCCATGAGACTGACCTTCAAGGCCGAGGCGCTGCCGTCAGAGTTGGAAGCTGCGCCGTTGCTGGCCTACTTCCAGAACGTGCCCGAGACCCACGACGGGTCCAGCGACCTGACCTTCCGGCTGTATTTCAGCGAAGGAACCATAACTACCGTGGCGGCGCTGACCACGCTCCTGGAGGTGAGCGGAGGGGAACTCGTTGAGGTGGTGGGTGTCGGCAGCGCAGCCGGTACCGAAGGCAGGATATGGAAGCTGAAGATGAGGCCCGGTTCCAGGGAAGACGTGACGGTGGTGATGCCGGCGGAGACGAGTTGCGACAATCCGGGTGCGGTGTGTACCGGGGACGGCAGAATGCTGTCCAACCGGGTTGAAGCAACGATCCAGGGGCCGGCGGATGTCAACACCCCGGCCGCAGGAGCGCCTACTATCACCGGCACGGCGCAGGTGGGCGAGGCTTTGACCGCCAGCAGCACAGGCATTGCCGACGCCGACGGCCTGACCAACGTTTCCTACAGCTACCGGTGGCTGGCCGACGACGCCGAGATAGCCGGGGCCATCGGTTCCAGCTACACCCTTACCGACGACGACCAGGGCAAGGCCGTCAGGGTGAGGGTGTCCTTCACCGATGACGCGGGTAATGCGGAGTCATTGACCAGCGCGGCCACGGCGACGGTGGCCGCCCGGCCCAACACGCCCGCCACCGGC
>DAOUIF010000056.1:0-61208 GCA_034423575.1 Dehalococcoidia bacterium
CTCTTCCAGGTCGTGGGCGTCCAGGGCGACGACTTCGCCCGCGCCGGAGTTGGTGATGAAGATGTGTCCGGGAGCGGTGGCGATGTGGGGCCGGGCCCAGAAGCCGGGATCGATCTCACCGATCAGGACGTCGGATGAAGAGGCCAGGAGGTCGAGGTCGTGGGCTTCGTAGAGGCGGACCTCTCCGTCGCTCATGACCACCACCAGGAGTTCGCCGTCGTGGCTGAGGGCCACCTGGATGGGTCGCAGGTCGTCGCTGGCCGGGATCAGCTGCTCCATTGAGCCCTCTTCGGGCTCGACGACGTACAGACCGACGGCGGAACCCAGGGCGAAGAAGTGGTCGAGACCGTAGTAGCCCCAGACCGAGGTGAGGCGGAAGTCGTCGGGGGAGCCGGCCGGGGCCGGGATGAAAGCATCGTGGTAGTGGCCGTCGTGGGCTTCCACCATCAGCACGCCGCCGGTGCAGCCGAAAACGGCCATGTGCCCGTTGCCGGCGTCGCCGTGGAGATCGGGGCAGCCTTCGGCGCGGTGCAGGGAGTGGCCGTGCAGGTCCCAGATTTCGGCGCCGATGGGCAGGCGGTAGTCGGACGGGCTCTGGTCGAAGTCGGGATGCTGGATGGTGACGGCGAAGAGGTCGTCCTCCAGGGGCACGGCGGCGCCGTGATGGGGACCGGCGTTGAGCACGGTGGGCTGGTAGGAGGCGCCCTCTTCTTCCAGTTCGTGTTCGTTGAGGAGGACGATGTCGCCCGAACCGTCGTAATAGACGGTGGCCCATTCGCCGCCGACGTACATGTGGACGGGGCGATCACCCATGAGGTCGATCCCGACGAGGCTGACGTCGCGTTCCACCATGTCGAAGTGGTCGCCGTGGGCCTCCAGGTAGAGGCCACCGTCGATGATGTTCACGGCGTTGGCGTCGGATGAGACGGCGACGGCGAAGCGTCCGCTCTTGGTGGGGTAGATGCGACCGGCGCGGGAGCCCAGGTCGAACTCATTCTGGTGGACGTGACCGGTTTCCAGGTCAATGACCGAGAGGTCACCGGTTTCACCGTCGCCGATCAGCAGGCGGCCGGCCAGCTCGATCTCCCCATGCTCTCCGTGGTGATCGTGGTCGTCATGGTCATCGTGGTGGTCGCCTTCCGGGAAGGGCAGTTCCACCAGCTCCTGGGCCTCCAGGCCTTCGGAGGCCACGACATAAACGGCGTCGTCGGAGGCGGCGTTCTCCAGCAGCTCCTCCACCTGGGAGGCGAGGCCGTGGCCGTTGCTGACGAGGAGCTCGGCCTCGGCGATGCGCACGCTGTCGGAGGGAGTGCTCTGCCAGGTGTGGACGTCAATACCCGGTCTGACCAGAGGGTGCACCTCCACCAAATCGCCCCCCAACTGTCGCACCAGGTCCGCGAGCACGACGTTTCCCGTCACCACATTGAGGGGCTCGCCTGGCTCCGAGGCAGCGACCGGGGGCGCCGGAGCCGCTGGGGACGTTGACGACGCGGGCGTCGGCGATGCTGCTGCCGGGGCGGAAGCCGCAGGGGCGGCTGGCGCAGCAGTGGGATCGGACGGAGCAGACGGAGCGGCGGCGGCAGCAGGCGGGGCGGAACCTGCGGCGGACGAATCACCAGCCGGAGGGAGGTCCGGTTCTTCGCCCCCGCAGGCCGTCAGCAGCAGCGCAATTGCCGCCAGCGCGATGAGAAGCGCCAGGGCCGGCCGCAGCGGAAAGGTCTTGACAGGGAGGAGGCGTCCGTGAAGGGATGGGGTCATGGTTCCGCTCCGTCATTTTGCGTGTCAATTGCCCGTCTGAGCGACGCGGCATTGAAGTGAGCGCACATATTGATATATCGTATCAACTAGATTAGGTCGGTGATCGTAGGATCCGATCGTGGTAAGTTACAGATATCAAGTATCAATAATTCGAGCGAAAATAAAATGCGGAGTTCAGTCCTCAACGCATTCGCCGCATTGGCCGTACACTTCCAGCGAATGGCCGATCATCCGGAAGCCTGCGGCTGCAGCGGCTTCCCGGAGTATCTCCTCCGCGTCGCACCCTTCCAGGTCCTCCGACGCTCCGCATTCCCCGCACAGCAGGTGATGGTGGTGGCCGCGTTGGCTAAGCTGGTAGCGCAGTTCGTGGTCTTCCAGCAGCACCCGGCACACCAGGCCGGTCTCCACCAACAGGCGCAGTCCCCGGTACACGGTGGCCCGGCCCACGCAGGGCAGAGACACGCAGAGATCCTCCGCGGTGAAGGGCCGGCTTTGTGCAGCGACGGCGCTGATCACCAAGCGGCGGGGCTCAGTATCCCGGTAGCCCAGGTCGCTCAAACGGGCCACTATGTCGCCGACGACTGCGGCGGACACGGGCCGGGGGTGTTTGTGGCCGGAATGTTTGGTGGAGGATGCGAGCATGTTGAGACCTAGTATCGAATACTATCATCGCGATTCCGGCGTGTCAACATCGGACGGAGTGCGATCGCTGCTCCGCCGCTCCCTGCCTCCAGACAAACTCTTCGCCATCCGCCTCCTCCAACCCGGGTGAGCGTGGGCCATTCGCGCGGTTGACAGCGACACGGCGGACGATGTACGGTGTCCCCTTGTCTAATCGAGACGTTATCTCAATAGACTCTGAGGGAGGAGAATATTATGAACATGCAGCAAAAAGTACCCGTGACCATCCTCACCGGCTTCCTCGGCTCTGGCAAGACAACCCTGCTCAACCGGATCTTGACTGAAGAGCACGGCAAGCGCATCGCCGTCATCGAGAACGAGTACGGGGAGATTGGCATCGATCAGGGGCTCGTCATCAACGCTGATGAAGAGGTCTTCGAGATGTCGAACGGTTGCATCTGTTGCACCGTGCGCGGTGACCTGATTCGGGTACTCAACAATCTCAACAAGCGCCGGGACAAGTTCGACTACGTGCTGGTGGAGACTACAGGGCTGGCCGATCCCGGGCCGGTCGCCCAGACGTTCTTCATGGACGACGAGCTTCGCGCGGAGTACGCGCTTGACGGGATCGTCACGCTCGTCGATGCAGCCCACATCGAGCAGCAGCTCGGCAGAAGTGCCGAAAGCACCGAGCAAATCGCCTTCGCAGACGTCCTCGTACTCAACAAAACAGACCTCGTCAACGGCGAGTCGATCGACAGGCTCGAAGCTCGCCTGCGAGACATGAACCGCATGGCGCGGGTCGTGCGCACCGAGCGGGCGAACCTCCCCGTGGATACTGTGCTCAACCTCAGCGCCTTCGACCTGGACCAGGTTCTCGAGCGGCGTCCGACCTTCCTCGAGCCGGAGTATCCGTTCGAGTGGACTGGAGTCTACTCCCTCGACATCGGCCGCTACGAACTCAGCCTCGCCGACGGGCCTGATCCGTCAATGTCCCTCGTCGTCGTGTCCGACCAGAGCGCGGATGACGCCGCCCTCCGTGAGGGCGCGGAGTGGTGTGTGCGGCAGTACGCTGAACCTGCGGAGAACATTCACCCGGGCGAAGAGTTTCCGGTCGGCAAGCATGTGAAACTCCTGCTCGACTCGCCGGGGCGCAAGTCGTTCTTCCTGAAAGTGGATGCGCCGGTGCGGGTTGGCCTCTACACCCAGCACCTCCCGGAGGAGTTCGATCTCCAACTGAAGAACGCGGATGGAGAGGCTTTCAAACTGGGGGGCAACTTTTGCTCCGAGCCTGCCTGCACAGATACAGAGACACCACGCGTCAAAGGAGCGGCTGTTCCCGCCGATGCCGAGCGGACCTGGGTAGCGCAGCACGAGCACGACGATGAGGTGGGCTCGATCGCCATCGAGGTCGACGGCGACTGCGATCGCGACAGGCTCAACGCCTGGCTTAGCCAACTGCTCCGTGAACGCGGTGTGGACATCTTCCGAATGAAGGGCTTCATCAGCCTCGCCGGCGAGACCCAGCGCTTCGTCTTCCAGGGGGTTCACATGATAGTTGACGGCCAGCCGGATCGCGAATGGGGGGACGAGCCCCACCGCAATCAGCTCGTCTTCATCGGCCGCAACCTCGATGAGCAGGGCATGCGGGAGGGGTTCGCAGCATGTCTGATCTAAATGTCGACAACCCGAGGGGTGTTCTTCGCCAGGGCTGGTCGGCAGCGGTCGGCGACTACGCTATCGCCGGGGGGTGGAGCAGGGGCGGTGAGGCGCTGATGGTCGGTGATGCTGAGGGTGGCGTTTACGCACTCGACGGCAAGTCTGGCGCGGCCGCCTGGGAGCGGCGCCAGGTCCATGACGATGGCGTGCTCGCGATGGCGATCCACCCGAGCGGAACCGAGTTCGCTACGGCCGGCAAGGACGGCCGAGTCCTGATCTGGAACGCCGCCGATGGTCAGGTAAGCCGGGCTATCGACGTCGGGAGCGGTTGGGTAGAAAACGTGGCGTGGTCGCGGGACGGCCAATTGTTGGCCGCCTCCTGCTCCCGGCAGGTTCGTGCTTATTGCGCGGATGGCGCGGAGGTTTGGCGATCCGATGATCATCCCAGCACCGTCAGCGCCATCGCCTGGTCCAGCGCAGGGGAGCTGGCGACGGCCTGTTACGGTCGAGTGACGTTCTTCGACCCGTACACCGGGGCGCTTAGCCAGAAGATGGAGTGGCAAGGATCCCTGGTTTCGATGGTACTGAGCTCTGACGGGGGCATCGTGGCCTGCGGCAGCCAGGACAACTCGGTGCATTTCTGGCGTCGCTCCACGGAGCAGGACTCCATGATGTCGGGATATCCCGGCAAGCCGTCGGCCCTCGCTTTCGATGATACCGGCACCCTGTTGGCCACCGGCGGTGGTGAGACGGTGACGGTCTGGAGCTTCCACAGAGGAGGGCCCGAAGGCACGGAGCCCGGTGTTCTGGATTTTCATGTGCAACCCGTCACTACGCTTGCCTTCGCTCCCGGCGCCATGCGCCTGGCATCGGGAGGCCGCGATGGCGCCGTGGTTGTGTGGTCACTTCAGAAAAATGGAAAAGGCGGTCCCATAGGGGCCGCGGCTGTGCCGGGCGCAGTGGCCCAATCGTACTGGCGGCCTGACGGACGCGCGCTTGCCGCGCTCGACGCGCAGGGTGGCGTGACGGTTTGGCGTATCGGACGAACCAAGGGCCGAATACACCGCGTCCGCCCACCGCAGCGCTACAGTGCAGGCAACGGATGAGTATACGCTCACCCATCGAGTAGCCGCGCCTTTTGCCCCGGTCGTCGCGCTGCTCAGCCAGCACCGCACCCACCAGCCGCCGATTGGTCTTCCTGGTTTTTGGGAATTGCCATCGGCCACATTGGGTTAGAATGAGGCGAGTTAGCCTTAAGACAGCCACAGTGGGGAGGTGCTTCCATGGTAC
Source organism: Dehalococcoidia bacterium (assembly GCA_034423575.1). Lineage (GTDB taxonomy): Bacteria > Chloroflexota > Dehalococcoidia > Lucifugimonadales > UBA3495 > Bin87. Next base: position 5,329 of record DAOUIF010000056.1, read on the forward strand.
AGGACGGAGCACAAGCGCCAGATACAGCAGGTGCTTTGTCAGGAATCCGAGTGCTGGACTTCACCTGGGTCCGGGCGGGACCCTGGTGCACCCGATGGCTCGGGGCTCTGGGAGCCGAGGTTATCAAGGTTGAATGGCCTCAGCGTCCCAACACTCGGGGCGACAACATATTGACGGGAGCGGGAACCCCCGAGGGCCTGCCCGCCAACCTCAACACCAACGGCCATTTCAGCGACACCAACGCCAACAAGTTGAGCGTCACCCTGAACACTCGTACACCCTTGGGCATTGATCTTGCCCGGCGCCTGGTGGCCATGTCCGACATCGTCATCGAGAACTTCGCCTACGGTGTATTGGACCGGTGGGGGCTGGGCTACGAGGAGATGAAGAAGCTCCGGCCTGACATCATTTACCTCTCCATGTCCGGCTTCGGCCACACGGGTCGGGACCGGGACTATCAAACCATGGGAGCCATTGCGCAAGCCCTGTCCGGTTTGACCTACACCTCGGGCCTGCCGGACCAGCCGCCCGCCGGTTGGGGTTGGTCCTACCTGGACGACACCGGCGGCTTGTACGGGGCCATGTATGCCCTGAGCGCGATTTACCATCGCAACGTGACCGGTCAGGGACAGCATGTTGACAGTTCCCAGTGGATCCTGGGCGTCCCCCTTAATGGTTCCGCCTTTCTGGACATCCAAGTCAACGGTCGTTCCACCATGCGGGAGGGTTACCCGCCGGGCAACCGCGCTCACTGGCCGGGCACGCCCCTGATGGACAACTACCGGGGCCGGACCGGTGCGCCGCATAACGCCTACAGGACCAGTCCAGCCGAGCACAACGACTGGTGCGTCCTGGCTTGCTTCTCCGATCATGAGTGGCGCAAGTTGGTGGCGGTCATGGGCGCTCCCGGTTGGGCCACCGCCGAGAAATTTGCCACCCTTGAAGGTCGCCTGGAGCACCAGGAAGAGATGGACCGGGGGATAGAGGAGTGGACCAGGACGCTGGGCAAGTACGAGATCATGGAGCGGTGCCAGGCGGCGGGAGTGCCCGCCATGCCCGTGCAGAGCAGCCAGGACCGGGTGGACAACGATCCCCAGCTCAAGCATCGCGAGATCTATCGGGACGTGAAGCATCCCGCGCTGGGGACCTGGCCCCTTCAGAACGCTCCCTTCAAGATGTCGGAGACGCCTGTAGTCAACAGCCGGTCAGGCCCCCTGATCGGCGGGCACAACAAGGAGGTGTTCCAGGGGTTGTTGGGCATCAGCCACGAGGAGCTGGCGAGCGGCTTCGCCGAAGGCGTCTTCTGGCCCCAAGACCTCAGTATGGAAGATTATCCCTACTTCAAGGAGATGATCGAGGATGCCTCACCCGTATCGTGGAGCGGGAACGAGCCGATAGCGAATCCCGCGCCGGCGCCGACGCGGACGCCGGATCCGAACTCCGCCGGGGCCTTTGGAGGGCTGAGGGTGCTGGAGCTTGCCGATGAGAAGGGCCAGTGGTGTGGCAAGCAGATGGCCGACATGGGAGCAGACGTCATCAAGATAGAGCCGCCCGGCGGCGAGGCAGCCCGCACGGTGGGGCCCTTCTACCAGGACATGCCCGATCGGGAAAAGAGCCTTTACTTCTGGCATTACAACACGTCCAAGCGGGGGGTTACCCTGAATCTGGAAACGGAGGAAGGGCGCCGGCTGTTCCGGCAAATGGCGGAGAAGGCGGACGTGATACTGGAGACCTTCCGGCCCGGTTACCTGGCCTCCCTGGGGCTGGGATACGAAGATCTGGCAACCCGCAACCCTGGGCTGATTACGTGCTCGCTGACCCGCTTTGGGCAGACCGGGCCGTGGCGGGACTTCCAGACCAGCGACCTGCTGCATCTGGCGGCCGGCGGGCAGATGGCCAGGTGCGGCTATGACGACGCCGTGGTGACGGGCGCGCCACCCATCGCTCCCGGAGGAGGTCAGGCCTGGCACATCGGCAGTCACTACGCCTACATCGCCATCACGGCGGCGCTGGTTAGCCGGTCGGTGACGGGCCGGGGGCAGTACATAGACGCCTCGGTGCACGATGCCTGCGCGCTCACCACCGAGGGTCATGTGAACCAGTACATTTACACAGGAAGCGTGGTTCCTCGCAGAACAGGAGGTGGCAACACCAACCTTGGGCCCAACGCCCAGGTCCTCTGCAAGGATGGCAAGTACGTGAATGTCGGTCAGGTCACCCCGCAGCGGGTCCTGACGCTCGCATCGTGGATGGATGAGCACGGCCTGGCGGGCGACCTGCTGGATGAAAAGTACAAGGATCCCACGGTCGTAGCCGAGAGCCACTCACATATTCGCGGAATTTTCGAAAACTTCCTCGCGAACATCCCTCGGGACGAGGCCTACCACGGCTTGCAGCAGCGTGGCTCCAACACGGGGGCCATCCGTTCTCCGGACGATGTCATGCAGGACCCGCACCTGGAGGACCGGGGGTTCTGGACAGATGTGGAATACCCGGAACTTGGCAAGTCACTTCGACACCCAGGCCCAGGGGCCATCTTCAACGGCTCACCCTGGAGGATATCCCGGCGAGCGCCTCTCATCGGTGAACACAACGAAGAGGTCCTGTGCGGGGAGTTGGGACTGTCCGAGGCAGAGCTGACCGTCCTCGCTGAGGGAGGTTCGGTGTAACCCCGGTTTGCCTGCCGCAGCAGGAAGAAACGGTTATCGGGCGCCGCCGTGCTCGGCTCGTCGAACCAGGCGCGGCGGCGACCAGAGCGCTGACCGGTGGCAGGATAGGAGTTCCGCGCTATTCGGGTTGTTCCTCGAACCCGTTGGCGCCGTTGATCAACACGGTCGATCGTCCGCCGGATGCGCCATGGGCCTGGAATTGGTACAGGTCCATTTCGAATTTCATCCGCCGGTAGGTGACCTCAGTGGGCTCGTTGTTGGGGTCGGAGGCATCGCCGCTCCAGCGGTGGTAGGTCTGATCGGACATCCACCTGCCGGATTTGTCGAGAACGTAAGTCAACTCGGTTTGGTCAACATTCTGGGCCACGACGCGGATCTGCGTGGGATTACCGTCCATATCCTGGAAGTAGTTGCTCTGCAAGCGCCCCTGGCAATCCCAACGTCCGGAGGCGAACTGGCAACTCTCATAGACGTCGGCCAGATCGTCGTCGCTCACTTCCGTGCCGCCCACATAGTATTTCTTGTACACGAACTCGTTGATGAGGATGGTGTAACCGGTGACGTCGGGATTGGCTGTGTCCGATTCCTCCCAGTTGATCGTGTAACGCCCGTCCAGTTCAACCCGGTACGACGCGAAGTCATTCTGGCCGCAGGTGGCCACTGTGCCGGCTCGCTCATCGCGCAGACACTGCTCATAGAAATCCAGTTCGGGTTCCGAAGGACGCTGTTGAGAACTTCCGCCACCCGAGGATCCGCTGTTGCCACGAGCGCTGCCGGGCACCGGATGAGATGTCGCGGCGTTGGCGGACTTGCCGGAACCCTCGCCATCCGCGTACATCGCCATAGCCCGCAGGTACATGCCGGCGGCGTCGGCGGTCGGTGTGTAGACGTTCGCCGACGCGCCGGAAATGTCCTCCCAGTCGGTGGCGCCGTTTTCCGACTTTGACCACTGCCATTGCATGGATGTCAGGTTGCCGTCCGGGTCGGTCAAAGTGGCGGTAACCGCGGTTCCGATTTCGGGTTCGGCAGTGTCGAGCGTCAACGAGCCGGGTTCATCCACGTTGACCAGGTTGACGGTCACGGCGATGGCGGCATCGACGGCGTCGTCGGGATTGTGGATGCTATCTTTCCCGTCCGACACCTGCACGGTCAGCGTGGTGGTCGGGCTGGTCTCGTAGTCCAGCAGCTGCCCGGCGACGACCGTGATTCTGCCGGTGTCCGCATTGATGGCGAACGCGTTGGCACCGGTGCTTTGGTCGAGGCTGTAGGTCAGGGTGTCGCCGTCGGTATCGGTGGCAACTACCGCGGCGCCCACGGGCGTCCCCACAGACGCGCCTTCCGCCACCGAGCGGCTGGCGGTTGCGCCCTCGCTGAATTCCGGCAGATCGTTGCTGGCGGTAACCACCGCCCTGGCAGCGACGCCACCCGCGCTTTTGCCGGTGCCCTCACCATCGTCGTAGCTCGCCTGGGCGCGCAGGAACTTGCCCACATCGTCGAGCGTGGGCTTGTAGTCGCTGGAAGTTGCGTCGCTGATGGGGTCCCAGGTGCCCATCGTTTTGGTTTCGGCGCGTTGCCACTGCCAGGTGACGTTGGCAACGTCGCCGTCGGGGTCGGTCAGCGACGCCGAGAGCGGGACGTTTTGCTCCGGGAAACCGGTGGAAAAGGACACTCTGCCGGCCTCTTCCACGTTGGTGATGTTTATGTTGACGATGATGGTTGCGTCCCAGGCTTCGTCAGCGTTTCCGTTGGCGTCCTTTTTGTCGCGCACTCTGATCCGGATTTGGTAAGTATCAACTCGTTCGTGGCTGATACCCACATTGACCATCAGCAGAATCTGTCCGGCGTCCCACCTGGTAGAGGACCCGGAGGTCACGCTGAAGCGATTGGTGGTTGCGGACGCGAGCCCGTATTCGAGGGTATCGTTGTCATCATCGGTTGCGGTTACCGGAACTCCAACTGCTGTAAGGATATCCGCGTCTTCGGGAACATCCCGCGAGGTCACCGAGCCTTCGCTGAAGGTTGGTGGTCGGTTCGCCGATTGGGCGGCCACAACCGTGTTGGCCGTAACCGCCAGGGCTGTCTTGAGGTTGGCGTCGTCCTGGTAATCCAGATAGCTGGCGGTGAATCGCAGATAGTTTCCTGTGTCGGCATCCACGGGCGTGTACCCAACCGACGTGGCCCCAGTGTCCGTGGTGTGCACTTGAGTCCAAGTCCCTGAAGTCGCTGTTTCGCTCTTCTCGACTACCCAGCTGATTCGGTTGATACCGTCCAGATCGATGCCGTCCGGATCGGTAAGGGTCGCCGTGATCCCCGTCCCGACCTGCGGTTGGGCGCTGTTCAGAGCAACTTCGCCGGATTCGTCAACGTTGGTTACCTGCACCGTTACGTCCACCGCATCATCCCATGCGTCGTCGGGCTCTCCCTCGTCGTCCTTGCCGTCCTTAACCCGGATGATGAGGCTGTACGAGCTATGGAGCTCGTAGTCCAGGGTTTCGTCGGCCTTGAGCTTGAGCTGTTTACCGTCCATGAAGAACGGCGGCGCGCCGTGCCCTGAACCATTGAAATCCACCTCGTAGGAAAGGACGTCGTTATCGGCATCGGAGACGCCTATCGAGGAAACGGAGCCTCCCGATGTCATGTCCTCGTCAACGGTGAAAACTGTACCGTCAGCGGTGACGAAGTGGGGATTCGCGTTCTCCATCACTCTGATGGCCACTCCGATGGCATCGTCAACCCGATCGTCGACACCGTCCAAACGGCTTTTGCCGTCGCTCACGTACACGGTGAACGAATATTCGTCGCCTTTCTGAAAGTTCAGCGGCGACGCAGCGATGAGTATCTTGCCCGTCTGCTCACGAATGGTGAAATGCTCCGCATCGGTGCCCGACGCCGAGTAGGTCAGCGTGTCGCCTTCCTCGTCGTCGGCCGACGGCACGAAGCCCACCACGCTGCCGGCGTCGATGGTTTCATGCACCAGGAACTCGACGTTTGGTTGCGGAAAAGCGGGTGTTGAGTTGGGGCCACCGTAGGCGTACAGCAGGTCGTCGTCCGCATCGGCCACCCAGAATCGCCGGCCGTGGCCGGTAAAACCGGAGGCGTGCCCGGTGTTGTGTGGCGACACACGGAACTCCAGGCCCTCCTGGCGGTACACGGTTGCCGTGCTGTAGTCGGAGTCCCGGTAATTTAGTTCGTAGGCATAGACGTGGGCGTCGGCAGTGTCCAGCGCCCAGATGGTCTCGCCGTCGCACCAAACGCCGCGCGCGTTCGTGTTTTCCGAGTCCAGCTTGATGTTCCACCCGAGTTTCAGGATTCCGTCTGAAACGGAATAGGCGTACAGAAGGGTTATGCCCGGTTCGGCCACGAACATCACGTCACCGTCGACGCAAATGCCCTCGGCGTCGTCCATGTAGTCCGGCAAACCGAACGACTTGTCGTTCAATTTAACGCCGTCGCCACTGCCCAGGACGTACGCGTAAACGAAGTCATCCTCAGCGTCGAGGACCCAAACGTTCACACCGTTTGACCAGATGTCGACCGGATGTTGGTTGTCGGAGTTCAGGGCGGTGTCCTTCAAGACATCGCGAGAACCGTCCGACAGGCTGTGCGCGAGAAGCTTCCGGGCGGGGGTCGCGCCGGCATCCACAACCCAGATGGTGTCTCCGTCAGTCCAGATGCCGGCCGGGTCATTCACGGCGCTGATGTCGATTTCGTCATCGGTGTGCCTGAAATGCCGGTAGTAGATGGCGTAGACGTGCTTGTCGGAGTCGTCAACGATCCACATGGTCTCGCCGTCAGCCCACACCCCCCTCGGGTCCCGGTTATCCAGGGGCAGACGCAGGTCTCGGGACGGTGCGTGCGCACCCGAACTGGAGTCGTAGGCGTACAGTCTGTCGTCGTCCAGGTCGCTGACCCAGATGCCCGAGTCGTCGGCCCAGATGCCCCAGGGGTGGTCATTGGACCCGTGCAGGTTGAACTCCACATCCTGCAAGCGATCGCCGGTGGACTGGCTGTACGCGTAAACCCACGTATCGTCCTTGTCGACAACCAATATGGCGTTGTCGAGCCCGGTGATCCCTCGGGGCGCGTCGTTGCGGTTCGTCAAATCGATGTCGCTGTCTGCCCGGCGGTTCCCGGAAGAAAGACCATAGGCGTACAGCTTTGTGTCGTTCCAGTCCGATACCCACACGGTCGAGCCGTCGGACCAGATATCCCTGGGATTCCCGTTGGCGGTGTCCAACTCTAACGTTTTGGCGGCAAGATAATTGCCGGTGAACCGGTGGTAGGCGACGAGCCTGTCATTGTCATTGTCCACCACCCAGATGGTGGAGCCATTGGACCAGACACCCTCGGGCGTGCCAGACCCGAACTGCGTGGAGAGATCGATGTCCCGATCCGGCTGCATGACCGACGCGCTGACCGTTTCGTGGACGACTACGGCGAGAACTGCGACGGCTATCAGGGTGGTCAGTGAAATGGCGATTGTTAATTTGCGAAGCTTGAAATTATCCTTGATGTTGGTGATCACAGTTATTTCCTTCTGGGGCGGTTATATGAGCCCCTTCCCTGATTCGGTTATGAATCCGATCTTTGTTATGTCGGGAGTGTCTGCGATTGCGGTTCTGTCCGTTCCTCCTTTTGGATCATGTTTGTCCGAAACACCGTGGGGCGGGTGAGCCCGCTAAATGCCCGGCGCCTGGCGTTGCGGTACATCTTCGCGGGTGGCCACAGGTTCGGGCTGGGCCTATTTTATTGGCGACCCAACCCGAAACATCTGCTGACGTCGATAGTTCGGTATTCCCCACATTCGCCACCGGCACAATGCTTTGCGACGCCGGGCTGGGCTTCAATATCCGTCGCCCGGCGTCTGGTGCCTTGTGCCGATGGTGTTGCGATTCCCTACTCGTCCGCTGTCAGCACCTTCAGGTGCCCGACCACGAAACCTTCCACATCAGAGGTATGGAGTATCTCCTGCCAGAAATTGAGATCATCGTCGTCCGTCCCGGCGGTCAATGTGACCGTTTGCGGGCTGTCCCAGTTTTCCGGCGTAAAGGTGAGTTTCTCCGCACTGGCCGTCAGATGGCCCGACGGCGAAATCGATAGATCCACTTCAACGTTCCCATCCGGTTGGGAATCCAGCACGACGCTGTAGGAGCCGGTGCCGCCTTCTGCGATTGTGAGGCTGTATGCGCTGAGCACCGGCAACAATTCCTGCGTGTCTTCACTGAGTGTTGAGCGGTTGGCGACCACCCGCTCGTCGAAGTGCATGAGGGCGTTGCCATCATCATCAACCAGTATCCCGGGCAAATCCCTGGCGAACACGTCGTCGTGGCTGACGGTGACCCGCTGGCCTGGCCTGATAAACGTGTCCATCTTGATAACCATTTCTGATCCGGAAATCGACGGCCCGTGAGTATAGGCCCGGTGTCCGTCAACGAATATGTCGATCAGAACCCGCGCGTAGGAACTCAAGGCAACGCCGGTGAAAGAACTCAACGTGCGCACGTCGGGGCGGACGTGGACGTTTTCGCTGAAGGTGAGGATCACCTCCTGGCCGTCTGCGGAGGTCCAGGCGTCTGCCAGGACAGGCGGAACGAGACCCACCAGGTGGCCGCCGAACGTTTCGGCGATGTGGCGCAGGAGGACATCGTTGCCAGCGGTGTCCAGGATGGAACCGCCGTGCAAGTTCAGCGAGTTTGCCTCGACCGTGACGCCATTGTCGTCATCGTCGCCGACCTGCACCGTGTATGCGAAAGCCAGCGCCTCGCCGGTGGAGGGCGAAGCATCGTCGACCGGGTTGTGAACACCCTGGAAGTCCGCCGCCACGGAAGAACCGCCCAGGCCCAGGGAAAGCTGGGGCGTGCCGGTCACGGTGACTTCGTCATCAAATCTGACCAATACCCGTATGACGTCCCCCGGCTCGTAGGTGTCGTCGTCTCCCGGGTCGGAACCCATGGAAACTTCGGTCACGTACACCTGTCCGGCGATCCTGTGGGCATCCTGGCTGACAAACCCAGGGTACGTTGCAACCAGTTCGATTTCTCGTCCCGCCGAGTAAATGATCCCGTCGTGGAAACTTTGGCCTTCCCCGTCAGGAAGGGCGAAGCCGTCGATGTCGTGATCGTGGGCCTGCACCTCGTATCCGAACTCGATGGTGTTCGTCCCAGAACCGTCGCGGTAAGTCGCCTCGGCTTGGTGATCGCCTATCTCCAGCGCTACGGACGGTGTGCCCTCGACCACCACCGGGCGGTCGTAGGTCAGCGAGATGGAAACCGTCTCGCCGGCGCGGTAAACCCCGCCTCGCGACGGCGCGGACGTTATTGCGGTGGCGGTTACCCGGGGACGCCCATCGACCTGGTGACCGATCGCGTCGTCGAAGCCGACGATGTGCCCAGTGACCGCGTTTTCGGTGCCCGCCTGGTAGACGTGAGCCGTCGCCGGCCCAAATCCGTCACTGTCCCGCCCGGGAAGCGCGACGCCGTCAAGGTCGAGATCCGCAGCCTGTACGGTGTAGGCGAAGACCAGGGTGTCAGTGCTGGATCCTCGGCTGTAAACGGCGCTCCGCTCGGGGTTGGCGCTGTCATCCAGCAGGATGGTGATCCGCGGCTGACCCACGACGTCCACCTCTTGGTCGAACTCCAGGGCAACCTCGATGGCTTCCCCAAAGCCGTACACGTCGCCGCTGGCCGGATGCGAAACAATGTCGCTGGCAACAACAGTGGGCAGGACACCGTTGACGCGGTGGGCGGACTGGTGGGCGAGTTTCGGAATACGCTCGTTGACTCCGAACGTGGTATCGGCCTCATGCACGTTTCCGCTTCCCCTGAACCGCATTTGCTGCGGCACCGACACTCCGTCAAGGTCCAGATCTTCCTCGCGTACGTCGTATTTGAACACCAACGTATTGGAGAACGAGCCGCGGTGATACTGTGCCCGCCTCTCGTTTTCTCCAACTTGGACGGTCATGGCTGGCCTGGGTGCGATGGAGACCGCCCGATCGAAAGTCACGCCGACCAGGATTGCCTCGCCGGCCGTGTAGTGGTTGCCGTCCTCCGGCTCCGACGTTATGGCGACGCGCTTGACGTAGGCCCTGCCGTCCACCTTGTGATGCGGTCGGTCGATCAACGCGTCATAGGCGAGATGTACCGGGTGCTCGTTGCCACCCTGAACGAACACGATCGAACCGGACCCCAAGATGCCCGTCGGCTCTCCAGAATCACTGATCCCGGGGGCCACGGTGATACCGGTGGTATCAAGATCGACCGCGTTGACCGGGTACCTGAAAACCAGGGTGTCGGTGCCGGACCCGCGATGGTACGGGGCCTGTTTCAGGAAGCCGGGGCCGTCGCCAACCTTCAATCGCAGATACACGGACCCGTTCACCTGAACCGGCTGACTGAAGCGGACTGCGACCTCGATGTTCTCCCCGCGGCGGTAGGTATTGCCGCGCTCGGGAGTGGATGCCATCGACACGTTCGTGACGTGCGTTTGGCCCAGCACCTTTCGTTGGGAGCCGCCGACCACCCCGTGGTATTTCTGGTTCAGGTCGCCGTCATTCCACCTTCTCGTGATCTTGCCGGTTCCGCCGAACTCGCCGGACGGCACCGAAATGCCGTCCGGGTCAAGGTCATCAGGCCCAACCTGGTAGCGGAAAAACAGTGTGTAGTATCCGAATTGAAACGGTGTCAAGTGTCCGGATCCAGGCTGCAAGGTGGCGTAGCGGTTCGGTTCGTCCCCTGTCCCTTCCCCCACATGCAGGCCCAGGGTTGGCGTCCCGCCCGTAACGATCACCTCGTGCGTGAAATGCACGCTGAAATCGATGACATCGCCTCGTTTGTAAGTGGCGTTGTCGGGATACGCAATGATCCGGGTAAGGTACGAACCCGGCCCATCGTCGTCAGCGATCTCGATGTGGCATTCCCCAACCTCCTCGTCGTCGGCCGGGTCCTCATCCCCGACGGTTCCGCCGTCTGCGGCGTTCTCAGCCTTGACCGTGAACCACTCCGTCAGTTCTGACAGATCATCCTCGGTGGTGTAGAAGGTGCGACCCATTCGCCCGTTCCAACTCTGGAAGTGGTTGCTGGCCTGTCCCTCGTGATGCAAAGGCCGGTAGTCGGATTCCCACGCGGTGTCGCTCTCCGTGGTCCAGTAAACCTTCATCGTCTCATTACGTATCGACAACGGCTGCCAACTCATGTCCCCGGGTTTTTCGATGTGCAGCCGGTACGTGTCACCCTCGGTGACCGGGTTATCGTTGCATTCGATTTCGAGAAGGGCGGTGTAAGCCAATGCCGGCGTCGGGCCTTGCACCGCCAGCGCGGCGACGACGGCCAGGGCCGCGAGAACTATCCAGACCGCACGTTTCGCCGGCCGCAACCTGTTGAAAATCAGACTCATTGGAGTCCTCCTGTGAAGTTATCGAGCGTTTGGTGAAAGGTATCGTTGGCGCTCCTCCGACACGCCGTTTGTCCGTCAAGCGTGGAACTGTTTATCCGGTGGGGCAGCAGCACAACCCGTGGTATCCGGCGGGAAACCGGGCGCTACACCAACGGCCCAATGGACCGCAAATTAGGGATGGGCGCTGCCGGCGCAGGCGAGTGCGCTGGGGTTTTGGGCGCCGTTGGTGCTGACGAATTTCGCCGGGGGCACCAATCAGGCGGTCCGGTAATTACCGGGACTTACGATTTATCGTCACTCGATCTATGCTCATGTCGGAGCTTGCCTCACCATTTGGCTCCCATATGCGGGAGCCTTTAATTTATGTGACGGATTCCGTAACGGCAGTTACGCCGTCACGGGTAGATCCGCTGTCTCCCATCGTATGGCCTGGCGCGCCAAATGTATGTGCGTTAACGAAAATGCACATGTGCGTACTCCCGTTGCCCGTTTGAATTAACGAGCAATTCCGGGTCGGGCAACCACTTTCAGCGCCACCCGCAGGTCCAACTGGCCGCCGGGCCTCGGTACTATGACTGGGCTCATGGAACCGCTGGCTTAATCCGCTGGTCTCAAGCGGACGCGGGTGCACCATCCGGCGGAAACGCTTCCACATGGTGCCTGGTGGTCTGCCTTTGGCGCTCATGTAAAATTGTCCGGCGGACGCCAATGCCATGGCCGCGTGAAAGCTGTTGGAAAGAGAAACACAGAGATCCAGGTCCGCTCAGGTCGGGTTCCTGATGAAAGCCTATCGGGAATCCTTCGTGCCGGCTCGTGGCCGCAAAGGTCTCTCCCAGGAAGAGCTGTTGCTCCGAATGGCGGATGTGGACCCGAGCTACGCGCAGCGGTTCAGCCACACGACCGTCTCGCGGTGGGAGTCGGGCGTTACCCGCCCCAGCGTTGAACGTCTACGGGTCTTCGGGAGGGCGCTGCACCTTACCGAGGACGAGATCGGAGGGATGATTCTGCTGGCCGGGCTGGTTGCCGACGACCAGCCAATTGGCGAGGAAGATCCTGTTGCTGGCTGTTCCGTTGCCGCGGGATCTGACGCGAGAACGGGTAGGCAGTCCGCAGTCGTCGGCGGAGAGGGCATGTCCGGGTTATTCCGGCAGGTGATTGCGTTCTTCGTTCGCCGGTTCTTGCTGCCGGCCGCCCTGATCGCCGGCTTCCACTATCTCTTGTCTGCGCTGGGATGGAACAACACCTGGATGCCCGTGATCTGCGTGGCATTCGCCAATCTGGTGGTGGTGGGCCAAGGTGTTGTCCGACCGGACGAATCGGCGGGGCTGAGGGAATTCTATTGGATCTCGGTGTTTTTCGTTCTCACCACGCCGCTGCTCCAGTTTGCTCCGCTGGGCATGGACCACTATAACTTCCACCTGATTGGAGCTTTCGGTGGGACGATGATGCCCTACATGCTGGCTCTCCTGCTCAACCTGGGGCTGGCGTGGCTGTCCGGGCTGATGTTCTTCCTGCTGTGGAAATGGCGGTACCGGAACGGCACCACGGTCGGTGGGACCGTGACGGGGGCGGCTTCGGTCACCATACCGCCGTTGGGAGTGGTCTTTGCGGTGATCCTGGTCATTACCAACTTTTCGGTAACGGTGCAGCTTTCGGTGGTGTTCGCCGTGCTGCCGTTGGCCTTCTCGCTCCTGCTGGTTTTCCGAGACACGGGAGTGACCTTTGCGGAACGGGACCGGCGGGCATTGTTCTCCGCGCTGGTGACCGCGGCTTGCGTATCGTCGGCGGTGGGCATAGCGGTCATAATGGCGATCTACCTTTCGCCGGATTTTCCGTCGGTGCTGCCGGACCACAACCTGGTGCGCTCCTGGGAGCTGGATTTCGACGCCCTGGGCTACACCCGAGAGGAAGCCCTGGATCGAGTGAATCTGGGCTATATGTGGCATGCGATGTGCCTGTTGATCTACATGGCTTTCGTGGTCGGCGGGCGCCTGTTTCTGGAGGTCCACCGCATGGGCGCTGGGGATGATCCAGAGGGTTTTTCAACCGGCAGTTGGGCAGATGTTCCGGGTGGACGATAGTCAGGCGTCCTTCTGCCGGACCTGAAGCGAGCTGGGTTCAGTCCAATGCACCGTCGTGGCCGACTTTTGACCCGGACGGATCGGGAAAGAGCCCGGACATGGCTGGCGACGACCGGCGCCTGGTTCCCTTGAGGCCAGGACGCCGGTCGTCGCCGGATGGTTCAGACGGTTGCAGTTCTTCAGGTCAGCGAGCGCCGGTTTCCGTTTCCAAACCGGCCGCCTGGACCGCCAGGCTGGCAAAATCGGACACGGCGGCCGACTCCGGGATGAGCAGCTGCACGTCGCGGGCACGCTCGGCCACGGCTTGCAGGCTACCCTCACGAGCCCAGTAGCTGCCGCGCAGGACCTCGGCAAACTCGGCAACGACCGCCGACAGCTGGAACGTCGGAGTGGTCTCTTCAAAGTCGATGGCAAGGTCGATGTGGTGGAACTCCTGGCTGATTTCGACCACCTCGTTGAGGCCGACGTCCTCGTAGCGCATGTGGACCGTGCCGATGACCCCCTCGGCGTCTTCGCGGAGCTTCAGCTCATAGAGGGCGGTTACGCTGTGTCCGGCGCCGATTTCGCCGGCGTCCACCGTGTCATCGCGGAAGTCGTCATCGGCCACGTCGCGGTTCTCGTAGCCCAGGAGCCGGTAGCGGCTGACCACCTCAGGGTTGAATTCGACCTGCACCTTGGCGTCTTTGGCGATGACCTGGAGGGTTCCGGTGAGGTCGTCGACGAAGATGCGGCGAGCCTCCGAGAGGGTATCGACGTAGTAGTAGGCGCCGTCGCCATCGTTGGCAAGCTGCTCCATCAGGATGTCGTTGTAGTTGCCCATTCCGAACCCGACGGTGGTGAGGGTCACGCCCTGGTCGACGTAGTGCTGGACCTGGCGCAACATCGATTCGTGGCCGGTGTTGCCGACGTTGCCGACGCCGTCGGAGAGCACCATGACGCGGGTGATGCGATTGGACGCCACTTCTTCCACCGCCAGCCTGTAGGCGATCTTCAGGCCGTCCTCGACGTACGTGGAACCGCCCGGCCGCAGGGAATCGATGGCCTGCAGGATCTTGCCCCGTTCACGAGCCTCGGTGGTTTCGAGCAGCACGGAGCCGCGGTCTCCGTAGGTCACGATGGCAACCTTGTCGTCGGAACGGAGTTCGTCCACCAGCAGCCGGAGCGACTGCTTCACCAACTCCAGCCTGCCCTCCCGATCCATGGAGCCGGACACGTCGATGGTGAACACCAGAGTGGCGTCCTGCCGCTGCTCATCGAGGAGTTCTTTTCCCTGCAGGCCGACGCGCATCAGCCAGTGATTGCCGTTGCCGAAGGGGGACGGCGAGCCGTCGATGTGAATGGCGAAGGCGTCTTCGGTGGGGGCCGCGTAGCCCTGGTCGAAGTAGTTGACGAACTCCTCTACGCGAATGGAGTTCTGCTCGGGCAGGTGCCCGTCGTCAAGGAACCTGCGGGCAATGGTGTACGACGCGGTGTCCACGTCAATGGCGAAGGTGGAGAGGTGGTCGTCCTCCGTGTCGATGAACGGGTTGACACCGTAGTGCTGGAAAAAGGTCAGGTCGTAGGGCTTGTCGTTGACGGTGGCGGAGCCGCCGATGTTGTTGAAACCTTCGGACTGCGGCGACCCCGAGGCCGGCATCGCTGCCGCCTGCTGAGTGGGTGCGGATGCCGGGTAGGCGGCTGCTGGAGCGGACTGGGCCGCTGCTGGAGCGACAGTAGCGGCCGGCGCGGCCTGGGCGGCCTGAGGAGCAGCCGGGGCTGCCGGCGCAGCCGCGGGGGCCTCCGCGCTGCCGCCGCAGGCCATTACGACCAGCGTCAATAGCATTGCCAGTGGGACGATTGCCTTGGTCAGTGTCTGGTTCATCTCATCGCCTCCTTTGAATTGGGTTTGGCGATGTCAAGGTTAGGTGTCCACTGCCTGTACACCGAACGACAGATGTGTAACACTCGGTCGATTTTATGCTACAGGCCTGTATCTTTTGCCAGATTTCGGCGAACTTCTCTCCGCCCACGTAAGCCGTTCGGGAATCAGCGATTCCGAGGTGGCCCGGCGTGCTGGGGTGAGCCGCGCCACCTTGATCCGCTGGAAGGAGGGCCTCACGGCAAGGCCCCGCTACCGCGAGGATGTGCTCCGTTGCGCCGAGGTGCTGAGGCTCACGCCGGAGGAGCGGGACGAGCTGTTGATCGCGGCGGATTTCGAGCCGGAAGCGCCGCCGCCCGAAGCAATGCCCCCGCAGCCGGTCCAGGGTTCATTGCCTGAATCGCCGGCCGTCCCTGATTCGGCCCCGGTTCCTGCCCGCAGACGCTGGAGGATCTGGATTGCCGTGCCGGCCGCGGCGCTGGCGGTGGTGGCCGCCATCGCGGTGGGACTGACGCTGACCGATTTTTCCGGTGAACCGGACCGTATCGTGGCGCCAACCAATGAGGTGTCGGTCGACGTTTCCCCTGTGCCGGACCATCCGGTGGCGGAAACGGGTGAGGCGCTGATCGTGATCGCTCCGTTCGCCAACTACACGGCCGGACAACTGGAGTTCAACGTCCGGGGTCGCCTCCGGGACAGCATCAACCGGGAGATCGCCGCCTCCGGGCTTGACGGCATCAGGATCGACGATTGGGGGGAAACTGTCCCGGGACACCGGGCGGCGTTATCCGCTGCTGATCAGTCGGGCGCGGCCATCGTGATCTGGGGTGAATATGACAGCGGCAGGGTGCTGGCCAACCTGACCTCGACGCCCACCGAGAACGAGTCCCTTGGCCCACAGGTGGTGGAAATCGCGACGTCGCCGTCCGAGTTGCCCACGGCGATCAACATCGATCTGACCGCAGAGGTGCGGTCGGTGGCTCTGCTGGCGCTGAGCCAGGTGTACCTTCAGCGGGGCGAGTACGAACCAGCCAAGACCGTGCTGTACCAGGCACTGGAACATTCGCCTTCGGATCCGGCTGCTTTGGCCAATTTGCGCTACCGGTTGGGCCAGGCCTATCTGGGCGGGCAGTACGCCGACCTGGACGAGGCCATCTGGCGGTTCACCGAGGTGCTGGAGGTGCAGCCACGGTCCGCCGACACCTACAGCAGCCGCGGCCTGGCATACCTGGAACGCGGGCGCCCGGGCGACGAGGACCTGGCCGTCGCCGACCTGAGCCGGGCGTCGGAACTGGCGCCGCATCTCGCCTCCGCGTACCTCAACCGGGCTGCGGCCTACATCGTGCGGGGCAGGACCGGAGATCTGGACCGGGCGCTGGATGACCTGGAACGGGCAATCGACGTTGGCGTGGAGGGTCCCGGCGTGTTCGTCAATCGCGCGGCGGTTTACCTGGAACGCGGTCGCGCCGGCGACCTTGAACTGGCCTTCGAGGATTTGGAGCACGCCATGGAAATAGACCCCGACCTGGCGACGGCATGGGTGAACCGGGGCAACGCCCTGTTGCAGAGGGGCAACGAAGGAGACGTTGAACAGGCCATGGCCGACTTCACGAAAGCCGTCGAGCTCGCGCCCGACAACCCTCTGACGTATTACAACCGGGCCCTGGCGCACTCGGAAGCAGAGAACTGGGATCCGGCAAACTCCGACCTGAGAGCGGCCCAGAAACTGGATCCCCGGGATCCGGTGATCAACAACGCTCTGTGCCGGCAGCTGGGCGTGCAGAGGCTGTCGGATGAGGCGCTGCCCTTCTGCAAGCTGGCGCTGGAGCGCGAGCCGGACGGGCCGGCGCGGGATAGTCGAGGGCTGGTCTACGGTGTCGCAAGTGCGGCGGACGAGGCTGTAGAGGACTTCAGGGTCTTTCTGGACTGGGTGGATGCGTCTGAGAAGCTGACCTGCCGTACTTACTACCGCCCGAGTCGGGAGGCGTGGATCAGCGCGCTGGAGTCTGGTGTGAATCCGTTCGACGACGCGACGCTGCGGGAACTGCGGTTGCGCCCGGCTTCTCCCGGAGGGGCGCCCTGTTGATCTCGTAAACGGGTCCGCTCGGACACGTCGCATGGAACATCGATGCCGAAGCAGCGGTGTCGTTGAGGAAATCGCCACATTTACGCGCAATGGCGCACTCAGTCCGCGGCGCTCGCCTCGGGCATACGGTACCCAACCCCGGGCTCGGTGAAGATGTACCTCGGGTTGTCGGCGTCGTCGCCTAACTTGCGCCGGAGCCGGCGCATGTGGGTGCGAACCACCTGGGGATCGCCGGCGGTGGTCACACGCCAAACGCGCCGCAACAGCTGCTCGTGGGACATCGGCCGTCCTCCATTCAGCGACAGGACGCGCAGCATCTCGTACTCGATGGGCGTCAGGTGGACGGGCTGGCCGGCGATTTTCACCCTGCGCTGGGCATAGTCGATGATCAGGTCGCCCAACTCATAGGGAAACGCTTCATCGACCACATCCGCCGAGGCCGCCTTGCGAAGCGCAGCCCTGACACGTGCCGTCAACTCCGTTGGTGAGAAAGGCTTGACCATGTAGTCGGCGGCGCCCAAGTCAAGGGCACGCTCGACGTCCTGATCTCTTCCGTGGGCGGAGAGGCAGATCACCGGCACGTCGGCGATGTCGAGGATGTCCCGCATCAACTCGAAACCGTCGACGCCGGGCAGCGCCAGATCCAAAAGGGCGAGCTGAGGTTTTTCCGATTCCGCCTGGTGCAGCGCATCGTCAGGGCCGGTGGCGAATATCGTGGCGTAACCGCTCCTGAACAGGATGTCGCGCACGTGTCTCAGCGTCTGGGGGTCGTGCTCCATCACGAGGATGCGCGCCGAATCGTTCTCGCCGGGATGCAAGCGGCCGCTCGGTCGTCCGGAATGAGTGGTGTCCTCCGGGCCGGCCTGGTCGGCCACCGGGATTGTGAAGATGAACCGGACGCCCCGGTCCGGGCCTTCGCTTTCCGCCCGGATCCTGCCGCCGTGGGCTTCGATGATCCCTTTGCAGATGGACAGTCCCAGCCCGTACCCGG
Source organism: Dehalococcoidia bacterium (assembly GCA_034423575.1). Lineage (GTDB taxonomy): Bacteria > Chloroflexota > Dehalococcoidia > Lucifugimonadales > UBA3495 > Bin87. Next base: position 23,408 of record DAOUIF010000056.1, read on the forward strand.
CGATGTCCCGTTCGACCATGCCGCCGTCGATACGAGAGTATTTCCGAAAAAGGTTGGGTAGTTGGTCGGGCGGCAGACTCCACCCTTGAGCCAGCACTGAAACCGAGACATATAAACCATCCGGCTCGGCGCTGATCCTGATGGCGGAAGGTCCCTGCGAGTATCCTGATGCGTTGATCAGCAGGTTGCCGATCACCTGGACGATGCGAGACCGGTCCGCCATCACGCCGGGCAGATCTTCTGGCAGGTCCACCTTGAGGCCGCTGCGCCCCCCTCCGCGAACGAAGGCGCTTCTGGCCTGATCCACCAGGGCCGCAACGTCCGATGGCTCGGGGCTCACCGACAGGGCGCCGGATTCGATATGAGCCGTGTCCAGCAGGTCGCTGATCATCCGGCGCATCCGGTCGGCCTGGTCGTTGATGATAGTGTGGAACTGGCGGGTCTCCGAGGGGTTCAGGCCCGCCGACTCGTCCAGCAAGGTCGCAGCCGAACCCTTGATGGATGCCAGCGGGGTTCGCAGTTCATAACTGACCAAACCCAGGAACTCCGCTCGGAGACGTTCCAGGTCTTCCAGCGGCGTCATGTCCTGCAGCGTTACCACCACCGACTCCATCTCATCCGATTCTTCGGAGTAGATGGACGTGGCGTTCACCAGCACCGTCACCGACCCGCCGCCGGGTGCCCTCAGTACTACCTCTTCAGCGCGCAGCGCGGTGTAGGTGCTCAGCCGGTGCGCCAGCGGAAACTCCTCCAGGGAGACCTCCCGTCCATCGATCCGCCGGATGCTCAGAATGTCCATCATCTGCTCGACCGGATAGTCCGGCGGTCGGATGCCCTCGACTATCCGCAGCGTCTCGCGGTTGTACGACACCGGGGATCCCGATTTCGCGTCGAAGACCACCACACCCACCGGACAGGTGGCGATCAGGGCCTCCAGGTCGGACCGGGCCCGCTGCTCGTCGCGGTACCTCCTCGCGTTTGCGATCACCAAAGCCGCCTGGGAGGCGAACATCACCAGGGTGTCCTCGTCCTCCCGGGTGAACGCGCTGCCCGTCTCCCCTTTCGCCACGTATATGGAACCCAATCGAACGCCCTTGCTGCGGATGGGAGCAACCAGCAGGGAAGCCACGGCCACGGGAGGATTCCATTCGGCAATGTCCAGCGATCTCAGGTACGATGCCACCTCGTTGATACGCAGTGGGTCGGCCACGCCGTTCAGGTAGCGGAAGAACTCGGCGCTTCCCGGCAGACCTTCCATGCGGCGATGTTCTTCCGGCGTCAGGCCGGAAGTGACGAACTCCTCAAGCCGGCCGGCCTGGTCGAGGACCGTTGTGGCGGCGTACTTCGCGTCCGTGAGCAAGCGGGCGCCGTTGGTGACCTCCTCGAGCACGCTGTGGTAATCAAGGTCCTCGTTGATGCGCAGGCTGGCCTCGCTCAGCCTGGTGAGGCGGTCCCGCAGCGCCCTCATGCCTGCCGCCGTCTGATCTTCCCTGATCGCCATGCTCGTCTCCGGTCACTGTTCGACCAACGCAATCCGCCCGACATGCACTGTCGATTCGCGACGCAATTCACCAATTCCCGCAAACTGTCATATAAGCGTCATAACTATACCCCATAGCGTTATGGATATGTCAGATTTAGGAACTTAGCATTGGATTAATCAAAACGCTCCAACATGACGACAACGTTAACGATTCGGAATGGCGCCAGTATCGCGTCGTAACGCAACGGTTGAGCACAAGGAGAAAGAAGAATGAAGATTGCACTGATCGCCATGAGCGGCGTGCGCGCCTACAACGAGGAACTGACGGCCTTGGGCATGACCATGCCCGGCTTCATGGAGCGTGGGGAGGTGATTGCCTCCCTGCCCAGCCTGTCGTTGCTTACCCTGGCGGGGATGACGCCGGAAAGCTTCGAGGTCGAGTACCACCAGGTGCCCGACATCAGGAAGTTGGACCGGCTGCCGGACTGTGACCTGGCCGCCATCTCAACGTTCACCGCGCAGGTCAAGGATGCCTATGCCCTGGCCGGACGGTACCGCGAGGCGGGCGTTAAGACGGTCATCGGCGGCCACCACGCCACCGCGCTGCCGGGAGAGGCCCTTCGTCACTGCGACGCGGTGGTGGTCGGTGAGGCCGAATTGACCTGGCCGCGGGTGCTGGAGGACTTTCAGAACGAGTGCCTGGGCGGCATCTACCGCGCCAGCGGGCAGGAGTTCGATCTGGCCGACTCTCCACTGCCCCGGTTCGACCTGCTGAACCCCGACGAGTTCAACCGGATCACGGTGCAAACTCAACGGGGCTGCCCGTGGCGGTGCAACTTCTGCGCCAGCTCCATCATGATGACCAAGCGGTACAAGCTGAAGCCTGTGGAAAACGTGATCCGCGAGATCCGGGCGATCAAGGAAATCTGGCCAAAGCCCTTCATCGAGTTCGCCGACGACAACTCTTTCGTCAACCGCGCCCGTTCAAAGGAATTGCTGCGTGCGCTGGCCGGCGAAGGTATCAAATGGTTCACCGAGACCGACGTCGCCGTGGCCGACGATCCGGAACTCCTCGACCTGATGCGCCGATCGGGTTGCGTTGAAGTCCTGATCGGCTTCGAGAGTCCCACCGCCGGAAGCCTGGACGGCCTTGAGTTGAACAACAACTGGAAGCGCAAGCGTCTCGACGGCTACCGGGAGGCCATCCGACGCATCCAGTCCCACGGCATCGCTGTCAACGGCTGCTTCGTGTTGGGTATGGACGGCGATACGACAGACTGCTTTCCGGCAGTACGGGACTTCGTCGTGGACAGCGGACTGTGCGAAGTCCAGATCACCGTCATGACTCCGTTCCCGGGTACCCCGCTATACGCCAGCCTTCACGGGGAAGGCAGATTGCTGGAGGAGGCCGCTTGGGAGAAATGCACCCTCTTCGACATAAACTTCCAGCCCCGCCAGATGTCGGTTGAGGACCTGCACCACGGCCTGATCGAATTGGGCAAGCAGCTATACACCGCCGAGGCCAAGGCCGGACGCAGAAACGCATTCCGCGATCACGTCAGGGCAGGCCGTAAAAATTGCGTCAAGGAGTTGGCATCATGAACAACGGGTTAGCAACGGCCGGCAGCGGGACGAGGCAGCTCTTCCGTCTGGGTTTCGTAGTCGCCGCGCTGTACGACTGCATTCTGGGCCTGGCCTTTTTCTTCCTCCACGGTCCGATTTTTGAAGCCCTGGAGATCGTGCCGCCCGACAACCTTTCCTATATCCACCTGACGGCAGCCTACGTTTTCGTCCAAGGCGTTGGCTACTGGTTCGTGGCTTTCAACATGGACCGCAACGTCGACCTGGTGAAGCTGGGCATCGTTTACAAGACTATCTACATCGCAATCGCGATCTACTACATAGCCGCCGGAGACCTCCTGAGCGCGGTCTTTGCTTGGTTCGCGGTGTGCGACGTGGCATTCCTGCTGCTCTTTGGGGCCTTCCTGTTCAAGGCTCGGTCGAGGTGACGAAAGATGTACGTTCAAGCGTTGCAATCTGTTCAGGCGAATCTCGCCGTCGAGATGACGGCGGACTCCCGCTTCGCCGTCCGCGTCATCCGGCTGGCGGCCACCAGCGTGGTTGCCCTGGGATTGATCTGGGGCTTCCAGTTCGCAACCCTGCAAACGCCCGCATTCGTGGGCATCTCCCTGGCGGCCGGCTGGATGCTGATGCCCGCTTTGCTGATGGTGAGCTTGCGCTGGCCGCTGGCACGTTTTGGTCTCGCCCTCCCCTCGACCCTGGTCGGCCTCGGCCTCGTCGCCGTTTGCCTGACGGCCCTGCCGCCGGACTGGGGAGCCGCCCGGGTCGGCTGGTTGATGACCACCGCCGGCGTGCTCATGGGCGGTGCGCTGGGCCTGTGGTTCTGGTTCCGTTTGGCCCCGGTGCCCCGCTTCCTGGACGACCCCTTCGGCCCGGGCCGGTGGGTGCTGGTTGTGGTCCATATCGGCCTGACCGTCGTGGGCCTAGCCTTGATCGGTTTGAGCGGGTTGGCCCAAACCTGACCGGGCCACCGAGCACTGCTCCACCCCTGGGAGATGACACGATGAAACGGAAACTTTACGATCTCGTCCGCGACGCCGGTAATTTGCCGATTGTTCTACTCGGAGCGGGTTCCCTGTGGGCGCCGGTCCTGTGGCTGATCATGATGGCGCTCGAAGACGGATCGAATCTGATTGACCTGCCCAGCGAAAGATATTTTCTAGGGCAGACGTTGTACCAGTTGCTGTTGTTGTTGACCAGCGCCGCCTTTGTCAATCTCTCGTTGTGGTTGGTGCGGCGCAGGTTTCCCGGACTTGCGATCACGCTCTGGATATTCTCCGTGGGAATATCGGGCCTGCTGCTGTTCGGCATAGGTCTCCTGATAGCGAGTTGCGAGAGCGGCGACATTTTCGGTTGTTCCAGTTTTGAAGACATGACCCCGTTCACGTGGTTCGTATCCGGCGTGATGGCATCGTTCACCCTGCCGGGTTGGATCGTACTGGGGTTGTCGAGGGTCTTTCGATTATTAGCAGACAGCTCCAATCAAGGCCAGAGGACGTGATGGTTGAGCGGCGTGGCGACGGCGATGTTGGTTTCCCAGGCCAATCGGATACCCCGATGGGTAGATTGCGAAGGGTTGCTATGATCTGAGGTGCCGACCCGGTGAGCACCTGGAACCGATCTTCACTGGCGGATCGGTTCACGAAAAACCCATCACCAGGCGCCTTTCCGCTATCATGGGTTCGGTATGTCGATGAACGGGATCGCGGACACGAGAGGATGCAGGAGGAAGTACCTTGGGAACACTGAACACAGCGGAGGTGGACGAATTTCTGTCTCAGCCCCTAACCGCGCAGTTGGTTACCATGCGGGCCGCCGGAACTCCCCATGTGGCGCCCGTCTGGTTCCTTTGGGACAACGGCCGGGCCTTGGTGATGGCCGACAGGACGGCGGTCAAGGTGCGAAACATTCGCCGCAATTCCACCGTGGCCCTATGCGTGTGCACCCCGGATCACCCCTATTCATTTGTGACCATCGAGGGCACGGCCAGCATCACCGACAGCGGGCTGGATGACATGGTGCGCAGGACATGCGTCCTCTACGAAGCAGAAGAGAGAGGCGCCGAGTTCGCTGCGGAACTGCTGGCAGACGAACGGTTGACCCTGATCGTGATTTCCCCGGACCGTTTCATCTCGTGGAAAGAGGACGAGGAATAAGAAACTATCCCAAACTTGGAGCAGCACCCAACGAGTTGCTTGCACCAAGGGCCGGCAGATCGTCGATGTGAGCGTGGTCGTGTCCACCGGGGTCAACGCCCAAAACGAAAGGTTGGTGGTCCAGCTCCGAGAGCGTTTCTCCCATCCCGCTCGGTTGTCGGTGGATGAACTGCCGTTTTGCGGGTAGAATTGCGAGCGCACGACTCAGTCCGGGAGAAACACGCGCCGCCAAGCGCAATCCCCCGAGCAAGCCAACGGTGACCCCGCAGGACTCGGTCGGGGCCCGTACTCGAAAGTGTGCGGAACTCAGCGGGGGAACAGGCTTAGCGCCATGGTGAGCGATAGCTACCAATATGACCACCATGACGCACAATTCGAACGGTCTGCAGCCGCCGACAGGCCCTTCACTGTAATCGCGTTGGATCAAAAACATCGTTGGAGACTAGCAATGCCCAAGGTAATTCCAGTACCCGATGAACTCAGCCAGCCCTTCTGGGATGCGGTGAACGAACGGCGCCTGATCCTCCAGAACTGTATTGGCTGTGACAGGCTCCAGTACCCTCCCGGGATAGACTGCCGGGTATGCGAATCTGACGAAGGTGTGGAGTGGAAAGAGGTGGAAGGCAAAGGGCACATCGCCGCCTACATCGTCATCGAAGACGGCCGCCTCAACCGCCGCATGCCCGACCAGCCCTACAATCTTGCCCTCGTGACGCTGGACGAGGACCCCACCGTGAACTTCTATTCCAACCTGCCGGGAACCCCGCCCTACGAGGTGCCGGTGGGCGCAGCCGTGGAGGTCACTTTCGAGGAAGTGGCGCCGGGCCAGTTGATACACGAGTGGCGGGTGGTGGAGTAACCTCACGCCTACCTAGTTTGTCATCGCGAGGAGCGACGCGGCGATCGCGTCGCGTGAAAGATCGCTCCTCCAGTGACTGGATTGCCACGCTGCGCTCGCAATGACGGGTTGCTCAAAAAGCGAAAAAAGGACGGACCATGACCAGCAGCAATGATTTCCAGTGGCGCAGAGATCAGGACGGCCTTGGTGTGTGGGAACACCGGGGCAAGGTGGCGATCGCCGGCTACGGCCATTCGCCGGTAGACCGGCGGTGGGACGAAGTGAACCTGGATACCTCCCTGGGCGCCTACACAATCATGGCCTGCGAAAAAGCCATGGAACAGGCCGGAGTCACCATCGACCAGGTGGACGGCATCGTGTGCTGTGACAGCCACATCGCCGGGGGCAGCGGCGGGACGGCCTCCAATTGGGCTCCCCGTCCCTACTTCGACCCGCCCTACGACTCCGAGTTCGGTCTGACTCTGATCAACGCCCAGTGGCTCATTAACACCATGGGCTTCAAGAACGTCAAGTTTGCCCCCACGGGGGTGCCGACCATCGGCGAGATGGTGGGCATGGCCTCCCAGGCCGTGGGCGACGGTGTCTGCTCCACCTGCCTGGTCATCTATCCCACCGGGAACATGGAAGGCCGCTACCGGCGCGGTGGCGAGAATGCCGACGACTACGCCCGGGGCGCGCGCCAGTGGACAGTGCCGTGGGGGAATCATGGCGGCAACGACTTCATCAACATCTTCCCTCACCGCCAGTATTTGCAGAAATACGGCGGCGAACATGAGGACCTGGTCCACTTTGTGAGGAACCAGCACAAGAACGGGATGCTGACCCCCTGGGGGTACAACGCCACTCACAACATCCAGCCCATATCGGTGGAAGACTATATCGGCTCGCGCCCCATCCTGAATCCCCTGCGCATCTGGGACTGCGACCGTCCTGTCAACGCCTCGGCGGCCTACCTGTTCACCACCTCCGAACGCGCGCAGGACATGAAATCGCAGCCGGTTTACGTGCTCAACCATTCCCAGCACAACTTCGCGTTCCGGACCACCCAGCCCGACTTGGACGAGGTGGAGATGTGGACCGACCGGCAGGCCGCCCGCATGTACGAGGGCGCCGGCCTGGGGCCCGCCGACGTCGACATCTTCAACCCCTACGACGGCTACTCCATAATGACCCAGTTCTTCCTGGAAGGTTTCCAGTGGCACGGAGTCAAGCGGGGCGAAGCCATTTCCTTCTACGCCGGCGATATCAGCGTCAAGGGTCCGCACCCATTCAGTTCCAGCGGCGGCAACCTGGGCAACGGTCGCACCCGCACCGCCATGTACACCGACAGCATCGAGCAACTTCGCGGCACCGCCGGCGACCGTCAGGTAACCGTGCGGGCCGAGACCGCCCTGTGCGCCTTCACCACCCCCAGCAGCGGTGGCTGGCTGATGCTGGGCAAGTACCCTTCGTGATGATTCCGGAAACCGCATGAAAATTCAGGGTGCCTCGTAACAGCACGATTACGGCGCAGGCCACAGTGACTGACGTGCGGCGGCCAAAGCAACTGATCCAGGGGATTCCCCAGTACCACCGCCGCACAAACAAAAGAATGCCCGGCCGAACACTCGGCCGGGCATTTCTGTTGAGCGTCGAGATCCCTGGGATCTAATCGGCGGCGATACCCAACTCCGTCTGCAAGTCCCGGATCGTCTCGTCCCGGCTGCGGGTGGGAACACGCACGCGCATGCCGATCGGCTCGTTCTCCACCTCCGGCACCACCTTGATGGCGACGAACACCGGACCGGTTTCCTGCATGATCTGCTCGACGTTGGTGGCGAACTCTTCCAGGTCCTCGAAGCTGTAGGCGGCGGTGTAGCCGGATTCCTTGGCCACGCCCGCGTAGTTGATCTCCTGAGCGTTGGGAACGGGCTGCCCGCCAGTGGTAGCGTAACACTCGTTGTCCAACAGGATGTGGCAGAAGTTCTTCGGCTTCTTGCCGGCGATGGTGGCCAGGATCCCCATGTTCATCAGCAGCGCGCCTTCGGAGTCGAACAGCACCACTTTTTCATCGGGCAGTCCCAGGGCCAGCCCCAGGGCTGCCGAAGTGGTCTGGCCCATTGCGCCTCCCAGGTTCAGGTCCCGGTTCTCGTTGGTGGTGAATTCGCGCCAGTGGCGGCCGGACGTGCCGGTGGGGATCACGATGGCATCGCCCCGGTGTTCCTGGAAGACTCGGAATACGTCCTGGGACTGAATCATATTTAGCCTCCGTTGAGTGGATCTTTCTTGTTCCGTGCCTCGCTCCATCCGCAGAGGACGAACAGTACGCGGGGGTGCGGAGGGGGAACGATGAATCTTGGTGAAGGGCCGTCCGTCTAGCGGTTGAACCCGTGGTATTCGTCGCCGACCAGGATAGCTACCGGCCGCTTGGTGGCGCGAGCCTCCTCGAAGGCCGTGGAGATGCGCACACTATCGTCGTTCTGCTCGACCAGGTAGTAATTGATGCGGAATGCGTTGAGGAACGGCTCGGTGTAGCGGGCCGCCGAGTCGGTTATGACGCCGTGGCGGTTCCAGCCACGGTAGCCCACCACCATCACCAGCGGGAAACCGGCGTCCAGTACCATACCCCGAATGGAGTCGCCCGATTCCATCATGCCAGTGTTCTGAATCAGGACGACCGGGGTTTTGCCAGCGACCAGCAGCCCGAGGGCGATGGCGAAGGTTTCGCCTTCGCGGGAAGCCGGAACGATATCCAGCCAGGACTGGTCCTTCATCAACTCGTACAGGTAGTTGGTCTCGCTGTCCGGAATGGTCACCACATGGGTGACGCCGTTCTTCTGGAACTCCTCGACCATCGCTTCAGGGCTCAGGACCGCTGCCTGCTGTGTAACCATGAAAGTTCTCCTCGGGTATGGGATGGACCTGGCGGTCTCGGTTTCGCCGCGTGAGCAGAGACCCGCCACCGCTTTGAACTCTGGCGATTATAGTAACCCATACCGAGAGGGTCAATTTCGGGATGTCAGGCGACAACATGAAACATAGTGCCACCACGGATGGGACGTCGCCATGTTGTGACGCTCACGGTTGACCGCGCATACCCGCAATGTTAGCGTGCGCCAAATCGACGAGGCCAAATTTGTGGCCAATCAGGGAGAAGATCCGGACATGGCAGGAGCACTGGAACACATTCGCGTGATCGATTTCGGGCAGTATATTTCCGGGCCCCTGGCAGGAATGCTGCTGGCGGATCAGGGCGCCGACGTGGTACGGATCGACCCACCCGGCGGGCCCCGCTGGCAGACGCCGGCCAACACAACGTGGAATCGGGGCAAGCGGAGCATAACCCTGGACTTGAAACAGGCGGATGACCTAGCCATTGCCAAGTCCCTCATCGAGAGCGCCGATGTGGTGATCGAGAATTTCCGACCCGGCACCATGGAGCGACTGGGACTCGGACCCGAGGAAATGACTAAAGCCAACCCCCGTTTGGTGTACTGCTCCATACCTGGATTTGCGTCGGACGATCCCCGGGCGGCCATGCCGGCCTACGAAGGGGTTGTGGGAGCAGCTTCGGCCACCTTCCGCCCACCCAATCCCGATAGTCCGCGCCCGGTTTACACAGCCATTCCCATTGCCTCGGTCTATGGGGCATTCCAGTCGGTGGTGGCCATTACCGTCGCCCTGAACGCCCGGGAGCGCGATGGCGTGGGGCAACGCATCGAAGTCCCCCTTTTCGACAGCATGTTCCAATCCATCGGGCGTTTCGGAGTGCGCGTGCACAACGCTCCGCCGTCGAGTCCGACGCTGGGTGAGCTGTGGGGCGGCATCTTCCAGTGCAGCGACGGCCAGTACGTGCGATTCGGCGGCCCGGGCAACCAGAATTTCCGGCAATTCGTTGAAGCCGCCGGGATTACCTCGTGGGACGACGAGGGGTTTACCGACTTCGACCAACCGTTGGACGTCCCTGAGTTCCGCGCCGAGGCCGAGCAGCGCATTCAGCACCTGTTCCTGACGCGTACCGCACAGGAATGGGAAGACCTGATCGCCGAAGCGGGCAGCGAGGGAGCGGTTTGCCGCACCAGCGCCGAATGGTTCGACCATCCCCACGCCCGAGCCTCCCAGATGGTGGTGGAGGTTGACGACCCGACCTACGGGAAGATGCTGCAGCCGGGGGTCAACGCTCGGATGTCCCTGACACCCGGCAAGGTGCGCGGCCCGGCTCCCACTCCCGACCAGCACCGGGAAGAAATTCTCGCGGAGTTGAAACCTCCCCCTGCTTCCGAAGCACCGGTATCCCATGAGGCCATGCGCGCCGCCTTGGACGGGGTCAAGGTGCTGGACCTATGCATCATACTGGCCGGCCCGACCATGGGCCGGACGCTGGCCGAGTACGGGGCCAATGTCATCAAGATAGACAACCCCAAACGCGGCTCCACTGTGGCGCGGCATAACGACATCAACCGAGGCAAACGCAGCATCCTGTTGGACCTGAAATCCGAAGAGGGACGCGACGTTTTCTGGAAGCTGCTGGAGGATGCCGACGTCGTGGCCCAGAACTACCGGGCCGGCAGCCTGGAGCGGCTGGGCTTGGGTTACGAAGAGGTCAGAAAGCGCAAGCCCGACATTGTCTACGCTTCATTGAACGCATACGGGCACGTCGGCCCCTGGGCGGCGCGTCCGGGTCACGAGGGGTTTGCCCAGGCCACTGCCGGCATGACCCGTCGCTTCGGCGGCGACGGAGTGCCCGAGTCGCAGCCCAACCCGGTGAACGACTACGGCACCGGTTTCATGGGTGCCTACGGGGTGGCCCTGGCCCTGCTGCACCGCCAGCGCACCGGCGAGGGCCAGCACATCGACTCGGCCCTGGCCTACACCGCCATGACGCTGCAATCGCCCTTCATGCAGCTCTACGAGGGCAAGGAGTGGGACGAGACCAGCGGACAGGACGCCCTGGGAACCGGACCGTTGCATCGCGCCTACCAGGCCAGTGACGGATGGTTCTTTGTCGGAGCCCCGGAATCTGCCCTGCCAAGGCTGTCCAGCCTGGAGGGTCTCTCCGGAATAGACGCCCTTCGTGCGGATGCGTTGGCCTCGTCGCTGGAAGAGCGATTCCAGGCGAACAGCGTGGCTTACTGGGTCGACCGACTGGCCGCCGCCGGCGTAGGCGCGCAACGGGTGATCACCAACGTGAGGGAACTGATGACCGACCCTTGGGTGGAGGCCCACGGGCTCAGCCTCACCCGGGAGCACAACGAGCTGGGACCGGTGACCACCTGCGGTCCCGCGCCGCGACTGTCGCGTACACCGGTGCGCCCGGGAATACCCGCCCCCAAACCGGGGTCCCACGCCCGCGAGATCCTGGAAGAACATGGCCTGGGGAGCCGCTACCAGACCTTGCTGGATTCGGGAGTGATACTGACTGACGGTGTGGCGGCAGGGTAGCCAGACACTCGCTGGCGTATCGGAACGAATCAACGCAGAAGTTTGTGCCGAAAATCATCCCTAACGCACATTCCAGCCAGGAGGCTATCGCTATGCCAGAAGCCAGGTTGACCGTTGGCAACGTGGAGATCCTGTCGCTGAATGACCACGAGGCCACTCTACCTCTCAGCGACGTATTCCCCGAGGTCCCCGCCGAGGCTTGGGCTCCTTACCTGGAACGTTATCCCAACGGATTTCGCGGAGACCACCTGCTGGCCCACTTCGAGTGCTACCTCATCCGCTCCGAGGATCAAACCATATTGGTGGACACCGGCCTCGGCGGCGCGGCCACCAACCCTCACTCCCTTGAGGCCATGGTCGGCGGAGCCGAAGGCCGACTTCTGCAGGAACTGGAAGCAGCCGGCGTGAGCCCAGCCGACATCGGCACCGTCTTCTTCAGCCACCTGCACTTCGATCACGTCGGCTGGAACCTTACCCACGAGCCGGCGGCGCCTGCCCGCCCCACCTTCCCCAACGCCCGCTACGTGGCCCACCGCGCTGATTGGGAGGTGTTCCAAAGACCAGAGGTCATGGAACTATTCCCGCCCCACTGGGACCAGACCCTCGGCCCGCTGCACGATCTGGGCTTGCTGGATCTGCTGGACGGCGAGCACGCCCTGACCAGCGATGTCACCGCCATACCCACCCCTGGCCATACCCCTGGTTCCATGAGCCTCGCCGTCGTGTCCGGCGGACAGCGAGCCTATATTCTGGGCGACGTTTTCCACGGCCCAACCCAGGTCACCGAAACCGGCTGGAAGTTCAGCTTTGACATGGATGGAGACCAGGGCGTAGCCACCCGCACCGCTATGGTCGAGCGTGCCGAGGCTGAGAACGCGATCATGGCAATTTGCCATCACGGCGGTTTCGGCCGCGTAATTCGCGCCGAAGGACGACGCTACTGGCAACTGGTCTCCTGATTACCAGGAGGATCCGACGCGCCGGGCGTGGCCAACCGTCGCCACGCCCGTGCGCCAGCGTCTTCCATAACGACGCGTGATGGTCGTCGCGCTAACCCACCTACGCAGCGCCGAGATCCGACGCCGCCTGGCCGATCACGCTGTCCATTGTTGATACGATCTGCTCAATCTCACCGGGCGTGACGCACAGGGGCGGCATGATGTTCATGAGGTCGCCGCCGCGCAGGAACAGGCCCTGGTCGGCAAACCCCTGTGTCAACCGCGGACCCAGCCCCGCCTCGGCGGGGAAGTGTTCCTTGGTCTCCCGGTCCTTCACCAACTCCATCCCGCACATGAGGCCCAGGCCGCGCACGTTGCCGATGATGGAGTGCTTCGCCTTGAGCTCTTCGAGACCGTCCAGGAGATATTTCCCCATCCGGGCCGAATTCTCCACCATCCCTTCCCGTTCCATGATTTCCAGGTTCTTCAGGGAAGCCGCCGCCGCCACCGGATGACCGCCGAAGGTGATCACGTGCCGGAAAGCCGCCCTGGCGCTGCCCACAAAAGCGTCGGCGATGGGCTTGCGCAGAATGGTCCCTCCCATCGGGATGTACCCGCTGGTTATGCCCTTGGCCACGGTCATCATGTCCGGAACGATGCCCCAGTGTTCGCAGGCGAACCACTTGCCGGTCCGGCCGAAGCCCGTAATGACTTCGTCGGCGATCAGCAGGCAGCCGTACTTGTTGCAAACTTCCCGGAGCAGCGGCCAATAGTTATCCGGAGGCACCACTGCTCCCATTGGGCTGGAGATGGGCTCGGCGATGACTGCCGCAACGGTTTCCGGTCCCTGGAACTGGATTATGCTTTCTATCGCGTCCACACAACGCTGGCCGCATTCCTCCGGCGAGGCGCTGTTGTACTCGCAGTGGTAGAAGTTGGGCTGCGGAGCGTGGAAGGTGTTCGGCATCAGGGGTTCGTAGTCTTCCCTGGGGTATAGATAATTGCCCCCCAGCGCCATCGCGCCCATGGTGGCGCCATGGTACGAGTCCCGGCGGCTGATGAACTTGGTGCGCTGCGGTTCGCCCATGCGCTTGAAATAGGCGCGGGACAGCTTCAACGCCGTTTCCACCGACTCGGAACCGCCGCTGGTGAAGAAGCAGCGGGACAGATCGCCCGGCATCATGGAAGCCACCTTTTCCGACAGCATCACCGTGGGTTCCGTGGTGGTGCCCATGGGCATGTAGGTGATCTTGAGCATCTGCTCGTAGGCTGCGTCCGCGATTTCCCTCTGGCCGTAGCCGACGTTCTTCAACCAGAGGCCCGACATCGCGTCGATGTAGGTGTTGCCCATCGCGTCGGTCACCTGGCAGCCTTTGCCTTCGACGAAAATCTGGGGCTCCCCTTTTTCGGCCATGTCGCTGGGTTCCCGCAAGTATACCCATAGGTTTTCCAGAGCGGTCCTCTGCAGGTCGTTGACCGAAGATTCAGTGTGGGTAGCCATGTTTTCCTCCGGATGTTGTTTTGCGTACACGGTTGACGTATTCGCCAGGCGGACAGTTTAACATCGCACACGGGCTGCAACAAACGATGTCGGGTATCCCGGTTCAAAACCCACGTAGCCTGCTCGGAGAACGGCCTGCCGAAAACCTGCAGCCTCGCGGTCCTTGAGGACGCGCACGATTTGCTCAGGCCAGAATGCCGCGTGGAAATGCGTTGCGAACGAGGGCCGGGCACAAATGAAAATGAAAGCGATTCCGGCGTTACAATAGCGGCGTCTACCAAAGAGTGCGCAGCCACACAACAAGGAGGTCAACAGCATGACGACCGTAGGAAGCGGCAACTACACCTACGAAGTGGTGGAAAACTGGGCCAAGCTACCCGAAGGCGATTCCTTCGCCATGGTCAGCGCCATCGCCACCGATTCCCAGGACCGGGTCTTCGCTTTCCAGCGCAAGGACCCGCCCATCCTCATCTTCGACCGGGACGGCAACCTGCTGGACAGCTGGGGCAACGGCGCCTTTACCTTCGCCCACGGAATCTACATCGACGACGAGGACACCGTTTACCTCACCGACCGCGACAACTCGGTTTGCCTGGTGTACACCATCGACGGCAAACCCATCCAGATGCTGGGTCGCCACGGGGTCCACTCGGACACCGGCTGCGAGAACCCTGGCGACCTCTGCCCACGATCCGCAGGGCCCTTCAACTACCCGGCCGAACTGGTCCCGTCCCCCTCGGGCGACCTGTACGTGGCCGATGGCTACCGCAACGCCCGTGTCCACCGGTTCAGCTGGGACGGCCAGCTCAAGCAGTCCTGGGGCGAACCGGGCAAGACCGAAGCCGGCCACTTCCACCTTCCCCACAGCCTGCTGATCCACAACGACACCATCTTCCTCTGTGACCGGGAAAACCACCGGATGCAGCTCTTCAGCCTGGACGGCGAGTTCATCACCATCTGGGACGACATCCAGCGGCCAATGGACATCTCCGCGGACAGCGAGGGGAACCTGGTGGTCAGCGAGGGGAGCGTCAACGACTCGTCGGCCCGCGTCAGCGTGCTGGATACCTCGGGCAACGTGCTCTCGCGGTTCGATTGTCGCGGCCCCGGACACGGCAGTTGGGTAGACTCCCGGGGCGACATCTACGTCGGCCTCAGCGACGGAACCGGAATCGACAAGTTCGTGCGCCAGGGGTAGACCGCTCACGACCCGCAAACACACGTCGGCCGGAGCGCGATGCTCCGGCCGATTTTGCGTGTCATGACGGGAGGTGTGGCTCAGTCCGCGGCGGCCGCCGTTGACTTCGCAGCCTGCTTCTCCATGAAGTCTTTGATGGCGTCGGCGTACTCGGCCCGAGGGAACTGCTCCCCATTGGGAACCTTCATGCCGTCGCAGAAGATCTCCAGACGATTGCCGTCAGGGTCCAGGAAATAGAAAGACCGGCTGCCGCTACCCTCCAGGTTCCCTCCAGCCTCGATGCCGTGGGTGAGCGGCCCGCTGACGATCTCCGCGCCGTGGGTGTGGATGTGGGCCAGGGCCCGCATGAACTCGTCGCGGTTCTCCACTTCGAAAGCCACCTGCTGGACCAGACGGGCCCGCCCGGGAACGTTCTCGGAAACGTCGACATCCTCCGGAGCGCTGGCGATGACGAAGTCATGGTGCGTCTCGTCGAACCGCAAGAAGGCAGTCTCGGCGCCGTCGGGGCGGCGGCGCCGGGAAGTGACCTTGCAACCCAGCACCTTGGTGTAAAACTCGAAAGACCGTTCAAAATCGGAAACCAGGATGCCGACGTGTCCAACGCGCTTGATCTGAATGCCCATAACGATATCCTCCTTGCATTCGTTCGGATGTGCCCTTTACGGTATCGCAATTTCCGTCAGTCATTGGAAACCGACCGCTTTGGTCGCGATTATATGCTCTGAAGCGAAAACCGTCCGCACTCTTCTACCTGCGATCGGTGACAGCAGGGCAACCACCAAGTCGGGTCGACAGGCCTAACCTCAACCGAAGCCGATATCCGTGTACGGCGATGACATCAATCAGTTTACTCGGAGCAACCGGCCACCCTGCATCAGGAACCCGTTTCAGTTACAATGCCTAATCCTGAGTGGCCTGGCGAGTCCATGCAGCTAAGAAACCGAATTCATTACGCGTGGATCATCGTGGCCATTGCCGCGATGATGGGATTCATCACCTCTTCGGTGCGGTTCGCGGCGGCGGCCCTGGTCCCCCATCTCAGCGACCCGGCGGCCGGATTCGGCTGGAGCTACGGCGCCATCAGCCTGGCCTTCAGCCTCCAGTGGATAATCTTCGGACTGGCAAGCCCTTATGTGGGCTGGCTCGGCGACCGTTACGGCGTGCGCTGGTTCCTGCTCATCGGCGCCGTGCTGTTCATCATCGGGATGCTGCTCACAGGCATCATGAACAGCCTCTGGCAGTTCTATCTCTTCTTCGGCGTGATCCTGGGCGTCGCCTCGACCGTTTTCACCGTGCTGCCGGTTTCCGGGATTACCCTGTGGTTCCGGCGGCGCCTGGGAATCGCGATGGGGGTCGTCTGGTCGTTCCAGGGCATCGGGGTGGTCGCGTTCCTGTTCCTGATCGGTGCGGCCTTCAACCAGTTGGGAATTCTGTGGATTTTCTGGCTCCCGGGCATAGCCGGCGGGGCGCTGCTGCTGGTGTTGGTCAAGTTCTTCTACAATGGGCCGGCGGACATCGGCCTGCGTCCCTTCGGCGATGTTGGGGATGAACCGATCCAAAGGCCCAGGCGGGACGAGACCTCCAAGATAAGAGCCCGGGTATTCATCCAGCAGGCCAGGCGCACCACCACCTTCTGGAACCTCATCGGCATCCACTACTGGGGATGCATGGGCCACCAAATCATCAACGTGCTGGTGGTGGCCATTGCCGTGGACCGAGGCCTGTCTCTGGAAGCGGCCGTCGGAGTGCTTGCCGCCCAGCAGACCGTCGGCGTGGTCGCCCGGGGCGCCGTGCCCGTCGTCGCGGAACAGTGGGGCTGCAGGTTGGTCTGGGTGGTGGGTATGGCCCTCCAGGTCTTCCCTCTGCTGCTGATCCTCTTCTCCAACGACCTTTGGGCGTATTACCTGTTCGGCATACTCTTTGGCATCGGCCAGAGCACCGAAGTGCCCACGTTCCCCATCGCCAATCGCCAGTATTACGGGAACGTTCCCCAGGGCAGCCTCTACGGATGGCAGAGCCTGGGCAGCGGCCTCGGCATGGGATTGGCGCCGGTGTGCGCCGGACTGTTGTGGGACTTCACAGGAACCTACCTCGCGCCGTTGCTTATGTCCCTGGGGTTCAGCTCGATGGCGCTCTTCCAATCCTGGTTACTGCCCTCGCCACGCATCAGGCAAATCCCCGATTGGGAGACGCACCTGCCCGCGAACCTCAGACCCGCGGCATCGCAGGGCGCTGACTGACGGCTGCAGGTGCCGGAATCTGACTCGCGGCCTCCGCAGACCTGATAGCAGCGTCAGCCCAGGGCTCCTACGCTGGGCTTGGCTGCGCCCGCCGGCGTGGTGGCGCCGGATGTGCGAGCCATGCGGCTGTTTGTGAAATTTTCGTGAGTGCTGTCGCCAGCGTTTGTGAAAACATTGTGAGCATAACTGGCGAAGGGTGTATTGGCCGTTTATTTCTCGCACAGGCAATTGGTAGGATAAGCCGTTGTCCAAACCCAGCCCAGCAAGCCCGAACACCCGACGGGCATCAGGGCTGCAGCCATTTCGCCGTTCCCCGGCCCGACATTTTTCCTGGCGCCGGCTGGTGCGTGAATTGGCGAGGTGGTCGGGTTGGATGTTTCACAGTCCACAACGATTCGCGAGGAGAACTATGAGCCTTTTGCAAGCTGATACTGTAATTGCCGAGGCGGAAGCGCTCAGGCGGGAAAACGATGCTCTAAAAAACCTCCTTGCAAGGTTAAGCGAAACCACCATCAGGATCTCCGAAAGGCTCGACACTGAGGCCGTCCTCCCGGAAGTCATCGCGAGCGCGTGAAATCTCACCGGCGCCCGGTACGGTGCGCTCATAACTTTCGACAATCACGGTGAGATC
Organism: Dehalococcoidia bacterium; assembly: GCA_034423575.1. GTDB lineage: Bacteria > Chloroflexota > Dehalococcoidia > Lucifugimonadales > UBA3495 > Bin87. The sequence continues at coordinate 41,416 of DAOUIF010000056.1, forward strand.
AGCGACCACTACGTAGCAACAGATACGAAGGAAACGCGGAAACTCTGGTCTCGGTTGTTCGAGACGCCGGGTCTGTTGGCCTGTCTGAAACAGGAAAAGGGGCCCGCCAGGCTGGTGGACCTGATGGAGCGACCCGATTTCGCTGGCTTTACGGCGGGTGACCACACCGTAGGGACTTTTCTGGCAACGCCAATCTCCGCTCGCGACGAGATTGTCGGCATCCTTTGCCTGGCGGAGAAAGAGGGCGAGCCGGAATTTACCAACGAAGACGAGGTCGTAGCGGCTATGTTTGCCGCCCAGGCAGCCTCGATCATCACCAACGCCCAAAGGTATGACGAGGCGCGGCAGGGCAGGGAGGATATGGAACGGCTCATGGATCTCTGCCCCATCTCAGTCTCGATTTTCGACGCGCGATTGGGCGAGGTTGTCTATATGAACCAGGAGGCTCGTCGTCTGGTGGCTACGATTACCTCTTCGGGAGCCAACGTGGATGACGTATTCACCACGTCCCGGTTCACACGCGCCAACGGCAGAGAACTGTCTTTCGCGGAACTCCCGGGAACCAGGGCGCTTCAAAGCGGCGAGACTGTGATCGCTGAGGAAATAGTAACCCATTACTCAAACGGCTCTACCCTGACGCAACTGGTCAGTTGCATTCCAATATTTTCCGAAACCGGAAACATCGTGTCGGTTCTCTCGGCATCGCAAGACCTCACACCATTGCAGGACCAGGAGTTGTGGCGGGCCCAGTTTTTGACCATGGTGACCGAGGAACTCCGAACCCCCTTGATAAGCATCAAGGGTTCTGCCGCGGCGTTGATCGGAGCAATCGACCCGGCGGCGGCGACCGAGACCATGCAGTGGCTTCGCATCATCGATGAGCAGGCTGACCTGATGCGTGGCCAAATCAACAGCTTGACAGAGTTGACGCAGATTGAGACGGGAACCTTGTCCCTCACCACCCAGAGAACGGGCATCGCAGCCTTGATCCAGCGGCCCTGCGACGAATATCTCCGAGACCATTCTGCAGTCACCATCCGTTACGACATCCCTGACGGGCTCCCCGCCGTATTGGCGGATGAGCAGTATATCGACAAGGTTCTGCACAATTTCCTCAGGGACGTCGCGATGCGCGCGGGCGACTCGTCGCCGATCACAGTCTCCGCTGAAGCAATTGACATCTACGTCGCAATTGCAATCTCGGCGGAAGGCTCAACCTCCCCTCCTGAAAGACCCAGTTCCCGAAACAATGCGTCCGAGGATCCTCAGATGTTCGCAGAAACGACACGCGCGCACACCAGGGCGGTCGAGTTGGCCACTAAGGGCGAAGGATTGGCGATGGGATTTTGCCGTGGCGTAGTCGAGGCTCACGGAGGGCGCATCCGGACCGAGTTCGACGAGCCAGATGGCAGGTCGAAAATCACGTTCACCTTGCCCACAGTTGACGACACGGAAGAGTTGGGCGCTCCCGACCCGGGGAAGATTGTTGGCGATCAGGGGTCGGTTCCCGACAGCAAGACCCAGATCCTGGTGTCCATCCAGGATCCAAGATCCCAGCGCACAGTTCGCCAGGTACTGCTTGACTCCGGTTACGCCGCAGTTGAGGCTGCGGGTCTGGATGAAGTTGAGGAGCTCGCCTCGTCCGAAGGTCCTGCGCTGATCGTACTGGACATCGCAGGGAGAGAAGACGACGCCTTCCGTGCGCTGCGCGGAGCCGGCAATCCCCGCAATTTGCCCGCCATCGTGCTCTGCAATCGCAGCGATGAGGAATACGTCATCCACGCTTTCGAAATGGGAGCGGACGGCTACATGGTCAAGCCGTTTTCGCCCACCGAACTCATCGCCCGGTTTCGCGCGACCCTGCGACGCCTGAGCGCCGGCGCAGACACTCCCGCCGGCCGCACGTTCGAAACTGGCGACGTGAGGATCAATTTTGAAGACCGAACGGTCAGCGTATCGGGGCAACTGGTAACCTTCACGGCCACGGAGTACAAACTGCTGGAAGAGCTTGCCAACGGCGCCGGCCGGGTTTTCACGCAGGACATGCTGCTGCAGCGGGTCTGGGGACCGGAATATGCCGGCGAGTCCCAGCTTTTGCGCTCCTACATCAAATCCCTCCGCCAGAAGCTCGGCGACAACGCGCGGAAACCCACGTACATTTTCACGGAACACGGAATCGGATACCGCATGGCAAGGTCCGATGCGACCACCGACCGCCCTGGGCTCGTGAATCCAGCCGCCTGGACCCGGTGCTACCCGTGATATATTCGCGTATGCCCATGAGCCGATGGGCGAGCACTCGAGGAGGTCACGCGGATGGTCGACAAGGAACAGGACTGGGAATACGGCCTGCGCACCGAAGGACACGGCGCTGATGGTGGCCCCCGCGAATCGGTTGTGATCGGCGAGAACGGCTTCCACTACCGGATGTCGGGCGAGAACTGGGGCCAGCTTCCGGAAGGGTGCGTATACAAAGAGGGAACGGCCGTCGCGGTTGGCTCCGACGACCAGGTCTACGTCTTCAATCGCGGCACCATCCCGATGATCGTGTTCGACACCGACGGCAACGTGCTGCGTACTTGGGGAGAAGGCGTGTTCACCAATCCTCACGGCGTGACTGTCGCCCCTGACGGTACCCTTTTCTGCGTGGACAATGGCGATAGCACCGTCCGGCAGTTCACCCCCGACGGCAAACTGCTCATGACCCTGGGCACGCCGCACCAGCCAAGCCCCAAGATGAGCGGCGAGCCGTTCTGCGTGCCAGCCCACGTGGCCTTCGACCGGCGCACCGGCGAGTTCTACGTAGCCGACGGGTACTCCAACGCGAGGGTGCACAAGTACTCGCCCGACGGCAAGCTCCTCTTTTCGTGGGGCGAATCGGGGACTGGTGACGGCCAGTTCAACATCGTCCACAACGTCATCGTCGACAATGAAGGCTGGGTATACATCGCCGACCGCGAGAATCACCGCATCCAGGTCTTCAGCTCAGATGGCAAATACGAGACCCAGTGGGGCAACCTCTCCCGCGCTGCGGCCATTTGCATCGACGACCGCTCCGGCGAGGAGCTGATATACATCGGCGAGTACTTCTGCGGGATCGGCACCAACGATATCGGAACCGATCTCGGCCCGCGCGTAACGGTTATGAACACTCGGGGCAAGGTCCTCGCCAGAGTTGGACGCGAGAGCTACGGCGACCAGTCGGGCCGGTTCTACTCACCCCACGGCATCGCCATCGACTCCAGGGGCGACCTGTACGTGGCGGAGGTGTCGTGGACCGACTACGGCCGACACATGGACCCGCCTCGCGAACTTCGGTCCATGCAGAAACTGGTCAGGGTCTTCGATTAGCTGGCAACCCCGGGCAAGCGTCCCTGTCGGCAGTAGTTGGCCGGTGGCTCGAGTCGACATCGCGGCCATGACAAGAGCATAATCGTTCGAAACGGAAGCACCCAAAGGAGACCAGAATGTCGGCGAAAGTTAAGGGGCTCGGTCATATCGGCTTCTATGTTCATGACCTCGAACTCATGATGGACTTCTACGAGAACTTCATGGGCATGCAGCGGACCAAGATCGGCCCGTTGGGCGCCTTTTTCAGCGCGGATCCGGAAAGCTGCGATCACGAAATCGCCCTGATCAATGGTCGGCCTTCTCTCGAGGACCCGCATTGGATCCAGCAGATTTCGATGCGGGTAGATTCCCTCGATGATTTGCGCGATTTCAAGCGACGCATCCTGGAACGCGGCTACCAGTTGGACCGCATCGTCAGCCATGCAAGCGCCATCGGCTGCTACTTCCGCGACCCGGAGAACAACCCCACCGAGGTCTTCTGGTTGACCGGCTACACATCCTGGGCCCAGGTGGGCATCCCCATCGACATCGACCAATCCGACGAAGCCGTGATGGCCGACGTCCTGCGGTCCTGGGAAGCGGTCCGTAACGTCGAAATGGGCAAGCCAGCCAATGCCGAAACGGTGGAAGCCATCCGCGAGTTGAGCGCGGCGGCGGTGGCTGCCCGGTAGGCAAAGCGGCCTACCAGGGCGGCGCCGGTCCCCATTTCTTCGACCTCGACGAATGGGAGCGGGCAATCCAGGCTGTTGCCGTGACCACGATCACCCGTCGGTAGACTGCGGACGCTGCCCACCCCTGACCTGCGGAAACGCAGCGGCTGCGGTTGCCGCCGATTACTCGATAGCCGGGCCGGGATTCCCGGCTTGTCCCATGCGGTAACCGACACGGGGTTCGGTCAGGATGTAGGTGGGGTTTTCCCCGTCGTCGCCCAGTTCGCGGCGCAGCCTGCCTACGTGGGTGCACACCACCCGTGGGTCATACGAGTGGGAGTTCCGCCAAACCCGGCGCAGCAATTGCTGGTAAGTCAGGGCTGTGCCACCGGCGGCTGAAAGCTCTTGAACCAATCCGTACTCGGTGGCGGTGAGATCCAATAGCCGGCCCGCCAAGCGAACCACACGTCTGTCGTAGTTGATTTCCAATGCTCCGAGGGTAACGGTTCCGGTGGGATTTGTCGGCGGGCCAGCCACGCGACGCAGTTCCGCCCGAATTCTCGCTACCAGTCCCGTGGGAGAAAACGGTTTTGCACACGTAGTCAGCGGCGCCAGCCTCAAAAGCTTGGGCGATTACCTGGTCCTGCCCGTATGCGGAAAGAAATATCACCGGAATATCCGCGATGGCTTTCATCTCCTGCATCAGCTCGATGCCGTCACCATTGGACAGCACCAGGTCCAATATCACCAGATCCGGCCGCGCAGTCCTGGTTATGTTAAGCGCCTCAACCGGGTCGCCGGTAACCATTACCAAGTAGCCCGTCCCTGACATTGCGTCCCTCACGTGCCGCAATGTCAGGGGGTCATCGTCCACGACGAGGATTGACGCTGCGACGCGGTCCAGGCCGACTGGATCCGGCTCGGGGATCGCCGTACCAGCCGGGTCGAGGTCCGTGGGCGCAGCGACCGGGATGGTGAAAGTGAACCTGGAGCCGAGCCCGATCCCTTCGCTTTCCACCCAGATACGCCCACCATGGGCTTCGACGATCCCACGGCAGATGGCGAGCCCGAGTCCCGCGCCGCCGCTTGGCTTCGTCAACCATCGCCAGCACGGGTGACGGCTCGGGGTTCACGCTGAGCGTGCCCGTTTCAATCCGGGCCGCGTCGAGCAGATCAACGATCATGTGCCGCATGCGTTCGGATTGGTCGCGGATGATGCGGCTGAACTGGCGCACCACGGCGGGATCAAGATCGGGTCCCGATTCCAGCAACGTATCCGCGGATCCCTTGATGGACATCAACGGCAGTCTCAGCTCATGGCTCACCATTCCCAGGAACTCGGCGCGCTGGCGTTCCAGATTTCCGATGGGGGTCATGTCCTGTAGCGTCACCACGAAAGACCGGATCACGCCATCGTTCGACCTGATCGGGGTGGCGTTAACCATGACAGTGATGTCTCGACCGCTCGGCACCCGCAAAACCATCTGCTCGAAGCGCACGGTTCCACCGGTGCGCAGTGCCGCAGCGACGGGAAACTCCGCCATCGTAAGTTCCTTGCCGTTTCCACGCCGGATGGTCACCGTGCTGAGGATTTCCTCAAACGTAACTTCCGGACCGTACAGGACGTTGGCCAGGCCGCCGGACCTCCCGGTTGTGTGCCACGATCTTTGCGGGGACTCCGTCCAACATCAAGACCGCGACCAGCGAAGTGTCGATGAGCGCCTCCAGGTCAGCCCTGGCTTGCTGTTCCTCTCGGTACCGCCGGGCATTGGCGATGACTAGCGCCGCCTGCGACGCGAACATCATCAAGGTTTCCTCGTGTTCCGGAGTGAACTTCCGATATGACCATGGTGAATGATGGGGGCGGCCAGGAACGGGGTGTTGGGTCCCGAAGGGATGGGCACGCGGGAACCTTCAATTCCCAACGATTGGAGATGGCCCTGGAAATCGTCCACTCGCAGCAGTCCCTGCAGACGCGAAATGTACTCGCAAAGCTGTTGACCGTGGTTGAATATCGCGCAATTTGTGACTTTCCCGATCGCTGATCCCGGACCAGAGCAAGTGCTGCATGCGCCGTTCGTGGTCCATCAGCGCGATGATCCCGTACTCGGCTTCCGTGAGCGACCGGGCGCGGTCCAGCGCCTCTTGCAACACCGTATCCAAGTCCAGGCTTTCGTTGATGCGCAGCCCGGCCCGTGCCAGGGCGGTCAGCTGTTCACGAAAGGCCTTGTTCTCCGTCGCCGTTTGCAAATGTGGCGGCGCACGTGCAGTGCGCGAGGCCTGGACCATGCAGGGATGGTCCACGAGCACTTGTCCGCCGACGCTGGAGATCGGGCCACGGTCTTCGCATGGCCATATCGGATACTGCAATGGAGCAGGAACAAAACTCGAGGGACATCTCCGGCGTCGCTAGGACGGTAAGCCAGGCGATGGAAGCCGCGTACGATATCACGGACCGACCCACGCGGTCTGAGACCGCGATGCGGTGCTCGGCCATTGGCGCGTTGCGGCCAAGGGAACCGCGAGCCGTTCCCTTCCAGCCCTGACCCAGGCATCGGTTGCTTCGGGTGACGCCGCAGTAGTTTGCTTTCAGGCTAGAAGCCCACGGTGTAGGCCTCGCATCTCGGGTCTGCGCCGCCCTGCAACACTCCGGACTCCGGGTTGCGGGTAATGACGCAGTATAGCGCCGAACCCTCCCACCAATCCGGATACTGCTCTATGGTGTGGCCCTTCTGCCGCAACTCCTCCGCTGCCTCATCGCCGATACGACCCTCCAACCGGAGCATCCCGGGATCGTATCTGGACGCCCAGTTGGAGCTGGGGAAGTTGTAGCTGTAGAAACGGGGTTCCTCGACGGCTTCCTGTGCGTCCCGACCGAATTCCAGCACATTCAGAAGCAGTTGCAGGGTGCCCTGCGGGATGTGGTCGCCGCCATGGGCGCCCAGGGCCATGACGGACTCGCCGTCGCGAGTCACCAGGGCCGGCGCCGGGGTGAGCCGAGGCCGCTTGCCGCCAACCACCGACGCCGGATGGTCTTCGTTCAGCTTCGACTGGGTGCCCCTCAACGAGAAGGCCAGTCCGGTTCCGGGGATTATCGGCCCGCCGTTCTTGGTTCCCTCGCTGGGGGTGCAGGAGAAGATGTTCCCATCCCGGTCGATGACGGCGAAATAGGACGTGCCTCCGCCGCTGACTCCTGCCGTACCCACCGGGACCGCCGCCTCCCTCGGCGACTGCGGAGCGCCATCGACGGTGGCTTTACCCTTGCGCGGGTCGCCGGCTGGTGGCGTGCCCGGCCAGGCCAGATTCGGATCGATCAGTGTGCGGCGCTTGGTCAGGTATGCCTCCGCCAGCATTTCGTCCATTGGAACGTCCACAAAATCAGGATCGCCCACGTACTGCTCGCGGTCGGCGAAGGCCAGGTTCAGGGCCTGACTCACCGTGTGGATATACTGTGTCGAGTTGTGGCCCATGGACGCCAGGTCGAAGCCCTCGAGGATCTTGAGCGCCTGCGGGAAAGTCGGCCCCTGCCCCCACGGCCCGGTGCTGTAGACGTCGTAGCCCTTGTAGTTCACCGTCACGGGTGGGGCCACCTGCACGTGGTACGCCGCCAGGTCTTCCTCGGTGAGGAGACCGCCCATCTCCTGGTTGAACGCGACGATCTTGTGGGCCAGTTCGCCAGTGTAGATATAGTCCCGGGCCGCTTTCATCGCGGCCTCCCGGCCCTTGCCGGAGTTGGACGCCTCGATGTCGGCCAGCTTGGACAGGGTCTTCCCGAGGTCCCGTTGATAGAACATTTCGCCCTGCTTGGGGGCGCGGCCGTCGGGCAGGTAGACTTCGGCGGTTGACGGGTACGCGTTGTACTGGTCGAAGGCAGTCTTGAACCGGCCGGCCAGGTAGCGGTACATGGGGAACCCGTTTCCGGCCAGGTCGATGGCCGCGCTGGCCACCTGCCCGAAGGTCATGGTGCCAAACTTCGACAGGGACGTAATCCAGGAATCGGCGGCAGCGGGCGTCAAGGACGACAGCACGCCGGCCGGCATCCTGCCCCCGTGGTGCTTGTGGAAGTAGTCGACCGAAGCGGCTTTGGGCCAGACCCCGAGCCCATCAACGGTGACAACTTCCTTTCGGTCGGCGAGGTAGATGACGGTGGGCGCCACGCCCAGGAAGCTGCAATCGTCGACATGCACGACGTTCAGAGCCAGACCTACGGCGACGCCGGCGTCAATGGCGTTGCCGCCCTTCTTCAGGATTTCCAGGCCGGCCATCGCCGCGGCGGGATGGCTGGCGGCGACCATTCCGTTGACGCCTTGCATCAACGGACGGTAACTGGTCATCGTGGTCCCTTTGACTGGCATATTCGGCCTCCGTGTTTGGGGTGCGTGTTTCTCGGTTCGGGCGGCTTGTTTTTAGCCGGCTTCTGCTCTCGCGGCTTTGGCCCTCTCAATCATGAATTGGGCGTTGGCTACGGTCTTTTCCGGGTAGTCTGGCTGATCGGTCACACGCGGTTGCCGTCGCGCTCGGTAGCCTTGTCGCCCAGCATACTCCGCGTAGATATCGGGGGCTATGGACAAGCGGAAGTCCCGCATTTCGGGGTGGAAGTGGCGAAGCGTGCCCAGCAGGTCCGCCATGCTGTGGTTGTAGCCGTAGGGAATCTGGCGGGCTTCCAACAGGGCTTTCAATCCGCACTCCAGGGCGAAGTGGGCCTGCTGTCCGATTGGGAAATCGGGCTGGTCGTTGCTTGCCAGCGACTGTAAGGCGGACAGGTGTGCCTCTGCCCTCTCAATGAGTACTTCGTAGCTCTCCCAGTCGTAAGAATATTCGGTGGCCTCGTCTTCGTATTGTGACAAGCCGCACTGGTCGGGATCCCTGGGCATGACTATTCCGTCCTTGACGGCGTGGGTCTCGACGCTGTTGACGTACCGGCGGTTGTGCCTGAACTCTTCGATGGTTCTCCACACCAGTTCCACCGGCACTTCCCGTCCGTAGGTTTCCCAGGCTACCCTGGCGGCGGCGTCAGCGGCGGCCTTTTGGATGGCGTCGTCAGGTTCGGTGGCCTGTACCAGCATGACGTCGATATCCGATAGCAGTTCTTCGTGGTCACCCCGAGCGCGGGAGCCGAAAAGGATGACGAGTTCGGGCTGCTCACGTTGCTGCACTGCTTTCGCTATGCGCAGCGCTTTGGGATCATGATGTTGCATCTGGTTCGTCTACCGGCCAGGTTTCAGACTCACTTGACGCCTCACGAGTACCCAGTTTCACTCGCACTGTCATTGCGAGCGCAGCGTGGCAATCTCGTTAGGGGAACAGTCGCCGCTCCGGGAACGAGATTGCCGCGTCGCTTCGCTTCTCGCAATGACAAAGTGGGTATGCATGAGTGCTTGGCGCCGGTTCGGTGGTTGATGGGGATTTTACTGAACTGGCAACGATGTTTGGGGCAGATTTCTACAGCCGTAGTATAGTCCCTAATCGCGGAGAACTAGCAACCGGAGGTTACATCATGGCGGTAAGGCAACCCACTGTCGAAGAGATTTTCCGAATAGCCGACGCCTACAACCTGAACCCCTCGTCGGCCGACGTCGATTCCTACATAGAACTGAGCCAGCCCATCCTGGACTCCTACGCCCGGCTGGACCAACTGACCGCGCCCAGCCTGCCGGTGAAGTACCCGCGCTCCCCCGGCGCGCGGCCCCAGCCGGATGACAACCCGCTGGGAGCCTGGTACTGGCGCTGCGACATCACCGGCCCGCAGGGTGGGCTGCTCTCCGGCAAGACTGTGGCCATCAAGGACAACGTCTGCGTTGCAGGGGTCCCCATGATGAACGGCACCAGCGTACTGGAGGGCTACGTTCCCGACGTGGATGCCTCCATCGTCACCCGCATCCTGGACGCCGGCGGTTCCATCAAGGGCAAGGCCGTCTGCGAGAGCCTGTGCTTCTCCGGCGGCAGCCACACCTCGGACACCGGGCCGGTCCACAACCCTCATGACCCAACGCGCACGGCGGGCGGCTCCTCCAGCGGCAGCGCGGCGCTGGTCGCGGCCGGGGAAGTGGACATGGCCATCGGCGGCGACCAGGGCGGGTCGATCCGCATACCCGCAAGTTGGTGCGGCATCTACGGGCTCAAGCCGACCTACGGACTGGTGCCCTATACCGGGGTATTCCCGATCGAGTTGACCCTGGACCACACGGGGCCTATGGCCCGAACCGCTGCCGACGTGGCCCTCATGCTCGAGGCCATCGCCGGCCCCGACGGACTGGATCCCCGACAGCAGTCCGGATTGTCGGGACAAGCCTATACGCAGGCCTTGACGGGCGACGTGTCGGGTCTCCGCATAGGCATCGTGCAGGAGGGCTTCGGTCTGCCAGAGTCCGAAGCCGACGTGGACGAGGCGGTGGAACAGGCTGCCCGGTCGCTCGAGAACATGGGGGCGCAGGTGGGAGCGGTTTCCATACCCTGGCACCGGGACGGGATCCACGTGTGGAGGGCCATCGCAGTGGAGGGGGCAACCATGTTAATGGTGGCCGGTAACAGCATGGGCACCAACTGGAAGGGCCACTACACCACCAGCCTACTGGACGTGTACGCCCACGGCTGGCAGACCAGGGCCGACGACCTTTCGGAAACCACCAAGCTCGTGGTGCTGATGGGACAGTACATGCAGGATCGGTATCACGGCCGCTACTACGCCAAGGCCCAGAACCTGGCCCGCACGCTGACCGCTGCCTACGACCAGGCGCTGAGTGAGTACGACCTGCTGGTAATGCCCACCCTGCCGATGAAGGCGACGGTCATTCCGCCGGCCGATTGCAGCCGCCAGGAGTACACCGACCGGGCGCTGGAGATGATCCCCAACACCTGCCCCTTCGACGTGACTGGCCACCCGGCCATCTCGGTGCCCTGCGGAAATTCCGATGGTCTGCCCATAGGCATGATGCTGGTGGGGCGCACCGGTGATGATGCCACGGTGCTGCGGGCCGCCGACGCTTACGACCGCAACAACTAACGCGGAATAATCCGGAGGCGAAGATGATAGTAGTGACCGGAGCCGCAGGAAGGCTGGGCCGCCGGGTAGTGCAGTTGCTGGTGGACCGCGGCAAGGAAGTGTTGGCGACCGACCGGTTGGGCGCGGATGACCTGCCGGTCAGGTTCGTGCGTTGTGAGCTGGGCGATGCCGGAGCGGTGCACCGCATCCTCGAAGGCGCGGAGGCTGTGATCCACATGGGAGCCATCCCGGGGCCCCAGCGGGCAGAGCCCAGGGTCATTTTCGAGAACAACGTGGCTGGCGACTTCAACGTCATGATGTCGGCGGCGGAGCTGGGGCTGCGGCGCGTGGTGTTCTCCTCCAGCGCCTTCGGCATGGGCTGGGCCCACGACGGCAACGCCTTCGTGCCGCTGTACCTGCCGCTGGACGAGGAGCATCCCATGATGCCCTTCGAGCCCTACGGCCTCACCAAGCAGGTCGGCGAGGACATCGGCCGGATGATCGCGCGCAACTCGGATACGACGGTGGTCAGCCTGCGTTTCACAAATGTGGCGCTCCCTGAAGTCCAGGCTGAGTTCCCCTGGCCGGCGCCCACTCCCGAGAACCCGCTGACGCTGGTGATGTGGGCCTACGCCGACGCCAGGGACGTGGCGGAGGCCCATGTGTTAGCGGTGGATGCCGAGATCGAAGAATACGAGGCATTCATGCTGGCCCAGCCATCCAGCCGGTTCGCGGAGCCCACAATCGACCTCGTCAAGCGCAACTTCGGCGACCGCGTGGAGATACGGGACGGGTTGGAGGGAACCGCCAGCGTGATCAGCACGGCCAAGGCGCAGCGAACGCTGGGCTGGAAGCCGCGCCACGACTGGCGGCAGTAGGCGAACCGAACGCGTTGTATCGTCCCAAGTTCAGTTACCGTCCGCCCGTGCTGCGTCCCAAATCCACGCTAGCGGACCCGCATTGCGCAACATGTCATTGCGAGCGAAGCGCGGCAATCTCGCCGCTGGAGAGAGTGTCTCTCAGGCTGCGGGATCGCCACGTCGCTTCGCTCCTCGCGATGACAAACTGGGTACATCTGTGCTCGAATCCGCGATTGCCGAGGCGCGAGGAATCTGCTGCTGATCTACTCGTTTATGCCCAGAGCCTTGCGCACCGCCGCGCCAATGGGCGTCAATGGGCTCTCTTCCGGAGGGCCGTGGGGAACCATTCGGTTGTGGTGGATGGCAACCGCCAGTCGATGCCGGGGGTCCGCCCAGCCCACCGAGCCGCCGGCGCCGTTGTGGCCGAAAGACAAATGATTGTTGCCCATTGCGCCCATGCCCGGGCTGCCCGCGAAGTGGAAGCCTCCGATGGTCCCATGATGGGGTCGCCCGTGCACCGGATCGTAGTCGCTGGGGGGTCGGGGTATGTGGAAGGTACGCACCCGGTCCTCGGATAAAAGCCGGACGCCGTCCAGTTCCCCGCCGTTGGCCAGCATGGCGTAGAACCGGGCCTGGCTCCGCGCGGTCATGATCCCCTGAGCCCCGGGGATGCAGGCCTGGCGCACGTCGGAGCGACCGAATACCTCCTGGGTGGTTCCCACTTCCGGCGGAGTGGCGCGGAACCGCAGGGAGTCCGGAGGCAGTCCCGGGGCGCCGGGAGCAAGCGGCGGCATGTTGGTGAGCCTGGCTACTCTCGGTTCAACCTCGGCCGGAATGCCGGCCCACAGGTCGGTGATGCCCAGCGGTTGGCATATCTCTTCCTGCATGAACTGGCCGAAGGGCCGGCTCTTCGGGTCGGTGCGCCGCACGATCTCGCCAACCACCCAGCCAAAGGTGTAGGCCATGTATCCGCTCCGGGTGCCCGGCTCAAAGAGGGGATGCATCTCCGCTAGTTGGCCCACCATCCAGTCCCAATCACACATCAACTCCGGTGTTACCCCCACGGGCATCAGGGGAACCCCGATGCGGTGCGTAAGCGCATCGAACACCGTGCCCTTGTCCTTGCCGTATTTGCCGAATTCGGGCCAGTACTTCGCCACCGGCTGGTAGTAGTCCACCAGCCCCCGCTCGGCCTGAATGTGGAGTGCGGTCGCCGTTACGGCCTTGATATTGGAAAACACCGGGAAGAGGGTGTCGCCGTCGACCTCCTGGCCCGTGGTTTCGTCAGCCAGGCCGCCCCACTGGTCGATCACCAGCTCACTATCGAGGTAGGCGGCAACCTGCACGCCGATTTCCCCGCGTTCTCCAATGGCGACGTCGATGGCGTCTTGTACGATGCTCTGCGAATTCTCGGCCATAGCTGCACCTCTGGTTCCCGATCCCTCAACGCGCGGCGCCAAGATGGTAAGGCGCTGCCCAAGGGTAGTGTTGGTCCCTCCGGGGAGGGCACTGGTCCAAATGACCCGTCCCATTGGTTGTAGCACTCCCCGGGACACGGCGACAAGTGCCAGGTCCTCAGCGATTGTTCCATCCATGATCCAGCCAGCGCCGGAGCCAGTGATATATTCAACGGGCGCCCATGTGTTGACCGCCCGAGCGTTGGTGGCATAGATTCGGCGGCAGGAACTGCAGACAACGAGCAGCAACGAACGAGACACTGGCTCCGGACAACGTACGGTAATTTACGGTCCGTCGGTTCGCCGGTAATTTGATCGCATCTGCAACACGGTGATGGAGGCAAATCATCATGCCGTTTTACGAAAGAGGCGACACGCGCATTTACTACGAAGAGGTCGGTTCAGGATTTCCCCTGCTGATCATCCCGGGCGGTGGGCTCAACTCCACTGTTGAGGGTCTGCGCACTTCGCATCCCTTCAATCCAATGGAAGCCTACGGGAACGACTTCCGTGTCATCGCGGCCGACCTGCGCAACTCCCCGCCGGGACAATCCACCGGCCCGCTCGAAATCGACCGTCCCTGGGATGCTTACTCCGAAGACCATCTTGGCCTGATGGACTTTCTCGGCATCGGCGAGTTCATGGTCATGGGTTTCTGCATCGGCGGGCCAATGATGCACAACCTGCTGCGGCTGGCCTCGGACCGCGTCGTCGCGGCCTGCTTCATGCAGCCCAGCGGCTTCCGGCCCGAGTTGCCGGACCTTTTCTACCAGAACAACATCGCGGGCTGGGGACCGCCGCTGTGCGAGAAACGTCCGGATATCACCATGGACATGGTGCACGACTTCTTAACGAACATGTACACCAACCGGGCGGACTTCGTTTTCACAGTTGACCGCAATTTCGTGCGCAACCTGCAGACCCCGATCCTGATCGCGCCCGAAGACGTGCCGGCGCACCCGTATGCGGTCGCCATGGAAGTCGCCGAACTCGCGCCCAACTCCGAAGTAACAATCTACCCCTGGAAGGACAGCCAGGAGCACATCGACGAGGCCGTGAACCACGCCCGGCGGTTCATGAAGGCCCACGCGCCGGCAACCGCGCGCGCCTGATTGCGTCGCCCTGCTGATCCCGTGACACCCCAGCCGTTGTTGTTCCGCTCCACGTCGGTGAACAACAACGGCGGGGTGTCTTAATCCGCTCTTAACTGCCTTTCTCGGCCGCGGTTCGCACGTTCAACGCGCGTGCGTAACCGGCGCCGATATCTCGGGAAATTGACAACTCAAACCGAGAACACCGTCATTGGGGGGACCAGGGTTTGCCTGAAACTGCGGACGTAATTGTCATCGGCGCCGGCGTGGTCGGCTGCTCCGTCGCCTATTATCTGGCTCGGGAAGGCGTCAAGGTGACGCTGCTGGAGCGCGAAGCCATCGGCAGCGGTGCCTCCGCCCACGCCACCGGCTCCCTGAGCCTACTGGGCGCCGAGTTCTCCCCCGGCGCTTCGTTCGAACTCGCCAGAGCCTCTTACGCCGAGTTCCCGGAGATCGTTCCTGAACTGGAAGCCGCCACCGGCATGGACCTGCTGTACCAGCGTCGTCCGTCGCTACGGCTGGCCCTGGACGACGACGAAGTCGGTCTCATCAAGGAGCTGATGGTCTGGCAGCAGCCCCACGTCGACATGCGATGGATTGACGGCCACGAGGTTCAGTCCATCGAACCGCGCCTCTCCCCTTCCATCATCGGCGCCGTATACGAGGACGAGTCCGCCCAACTGGACAGCTACCGTTTCAACCTGGCTCTGGCCCGGGGCGCCGAACTCAAGAGCGCCGAAATCCTCAGCCGCGAAGTAACCGGCATCATCGCCAGCGGCTCCACCATCACCGGCGTCAAAACCGCGTCCGGCGACATGCACTGCGGCGCCGTGGTGGTGGCCGCCGGCAGCTGGAGCCAGGCGTTCACTCCGTGGCTGGGCTTCCCTGTTCCGGTGCGGCCGATGAAGGGCGAACGCCTCTTGCTCAACTACCCCGGCGAACCCCTGCCGGTGCTGATCAGCTCTCCCAAGCGCGGCCACATGATCAGCCGGCTGGACGGTCTCACCAGCGTCGGCAGCACCGGAGGCCGGGACTACGATCAGAGAGAGCTTTTCGCGGGCGAGGAATTCGATCGCCAACCCACGGAAGGCGCCCGGATGGAGCTCCTTCAGCGCGCCATCGACGTGTTTCCCGACCTGGAGCGCGCCGAGTTGGTGCAGCAGCTGGCCGGCTCCCGCCCGCTGAGCCCCGACAGCAAACCCATCATCGGCCCGGTGCCGGGTTGGGACGGCATCCTCTTGGCCACCGGTCACACCACCAAGGGCATCCACCTGGGACCGATCACCGGCCGAATCATCGCGGACTACATCCGCAGCGGTTCAACCGAAGTAGTTTCGGATATGAGCGAGTTCCTGCCCGACCGGTTCGCCGATTTCGACGACGCTGACTACCTGGTCGCCGCCCAGACCGTGGACGAATAGTGTCTACTGCGCCGGGTAGTTGTCCAGCCACCACCGGGCGATGTCGATGCGACGGGGCAGCCACACACCCGGCTTGCTCTTCACGTACTCGATGAACCGCCGGAGCGCCGCCGCCCGGGCCGGCTTGCCGATGATCCGACAGTGGAGACCCACCGACATCATCTTGGGGTGGGTCGCTCCCTCGCGGTAGAGCGTGTCAAAGCAGTTGCTGGCCGATTCGAAGAAGTCCATCGGCGTTGATAGCTGGCCCCGCCAGAACCCGTAGTCGTTTACCTCCAGCGAGTAGGGCACCACCAGCCACGGGTTGCCGTGCACCTGCGTGTAGTAGGGCAGGTCGTCGTTGTACGCGTTGCAGTCGTAGACGAACCCGCCTTCTTCAACCACCAATTCCCTCGTGTTCACGCTGGGGCCGTAGCGGGTGTACCAGCCCAGCGGACGCTCGCCACAAGAACGCTCGATAGATGCAACCGCCTCGCGGATGGCTCGCCGTTCCTCGTCCCGGTCCATCTTGTAGTACTCTTCCCAGCGGTTGCCGTGGCCCATGACCTCGTGTCCGCGGCGCACGATCTCCCGTCCCACCTCAGGGTTGCGCTCCAGGGCCAAAGCGCAGGCGTAGATGGTGGCGTCCACGCCATACTCGTCGAGCATGTCCAGGATGCGCCAGACGCCCACCCGGCTGCCGTACTCGAAGAAGGACTCGTTGGCCAGGTCGCGCTCGCCAAGTGCCACCGGCGAAGGCGACTCGCCCATCGTCTCGCCATGCGGGTCACCGTCCAGTATCGAGTTCTCTGAACCTTCCTCGTAGTTGAGTACGAAGGACACGGCGATGCGGGCGCCGTTGGGCCACTCCACCGCCGGCGGGTTGAGGCCGTAGCCGATCAGGTCGCGCTCTTGCATGAGATAACTCCTTGCTCTATTCCCGGAACTTCGGCATCACTTCCTTGGCGAACAGCTCCATGGAACGCATCACCTTGGAGTGCTCCATGTGGCCGAAGGACATGCTGGCTCCAAAGTACCCGATGCCGTGCTCATCCCGCAGCCTGGCGATCCGTTGCACGCAATCGTCCGGCGTGCCGAAGTAGACGGTGCCCTCCAGTTCCGACTCGTAGCTGGCCGGCTCGGTGGTGCGGATGCGTCGCCACTGGTCCAGGTCGACGTTGATCTCGTCCCCGTGGGTCAGGGTGCGCCGGTAGGTGGCCAGGTCCCGCACCCAAGTCAGCGACTGGCGCGGGTATTCGCGGGCCACCTGTTCGTCCTCGTCCAGGTACACGAAGCGGAAGTAGGGCATCTCGGCCACGGGCAGGTCCTTGCCGGCGGCGGCGCAGCGCTCCGCATACAGAGAGAACAGCCCCAGGTTGTCGGCTTCCGGCGTCGAGAAGCTGGTCAGGATGGGCAGGTCGCGCTCCACGGCGACGTCCACGCTGGCCGGCGTGCGCGACACCGCCATGTACACCGGCGGATGGGGCTTCTGCACGGGCGAGGGAGCAATCGTCAGGTCTCTCACCTGGTAAAACTCGCCCTGGTAGGAGAAATCCGTCTGCGTCCACAGGCCCAGGATGATGTCCAACGCCTCCTGGGTGCGCACATCGCGCGTGTCCATATCGATGTTGAAGTTGCCGTACTCGTAGTCCGCCGAGCCACGACCGACACCGAAATCCAGCCGGCCGTGGCTCAAAACGTCCAGCATGGCGCTCTCCTCGGCCAGGAAGATGGGGTTGTAGAAGGGCAGGACGCTGACGCCGGCCCCGATGCGTATCTTCTTGGTGCGGCCGGCGATGTGGGTCAGCAGCGGCATCAGCGACGGACAGATGCCGTACCGGCTGGAGTGGTGTTCCGCGATCCAAATCGAGTCGAAGCCCAGCTCCTCGGCGTACTCAACCTGCTCCAGCATCTCGCCGAAGATCCGGCTCTGGGCGCTGGCCTCAGGCTCCGTCCAGGAGCCCAGCAAAAACAGGGCAAACTTCATGATAGCGGCGCACCTCCTCCAAGCTGACTAGCTGGGATTGTACAGGTGTTGCAGGGGATGTGCCGCGCCGAGTGCTTACCGCTGCGTTGGGCAACAGATACCCGGGTGTACGCCACCTTCTTCAACAGCGGCATCTGCGTGTTCGACACCACCAACCCCTTCCAGCCCCAGGAGGTCGCCTACTCCATCCCCCAGATACCCGAAGGCGTCGATGCCAACGGCATCAACAACGTCCGCGTGGCTGAACACGACATTATGTACGTAGTGGACCGCCTGCAGGGCGGGCTGTACATCCCGGAACTGCTTCTCTAGAGAAGTCGCCACTTGTCTAACGAAGAACCTGCGTCAGGCCGGTTTCCAAGGCACCGTGACTGTCGCTGGCCACGGTGCCGTTGTCGGATAATGCCACCACGAGCCCTACATCGGCTACTAACACCCGCGGCGCAAAACGTAACGTAGGGGCGGCGTTGATCACGCTTGGGCCCGCCGCCTGTCGCGCGATGATTGAATGCCTCGTCCGGAGAGTGCGCCATAACACGATCTGCGATCAGAGCCACCGAGAAAGCCCAGCGCGAGGGCCATCACATGATGGTTTTGCACAGACCAACAGTCGTAGCATGCGGCGTACCATAGGTGCGACCATACTCGTTCCTTGTTTGACGTGTCGCTCGTGTCACGGTTAACAAACTCCCCATATTAACGTATAATGTAAAATGCGGCTTCGATACCAGTGTCCATAGAGGTAGCAATTGGCACAAGAAAATAACACCAGCGTATCGTTGCAGTTGTCAGGTATTCCTGACGACTTGCAGCCCCAAATGATAGAAGACGTCAAATACCTGATCGCCTATTTTGTGCAACTCAGTAAACAGGCGGAACGGCCTTATCCGTTGACCCGTGTTGTTATTACCGACACCTTCGAAGATGAAGTAAACCAGGTGTTATTAGCCCACTCCGGTCACGAAGGATACGAAGCGGGTCGAAACGGTGTCCACGCTATGGGCAAAACCATGTGGGTTCCGATCTCTTCGGACCGGATCGGTTTCTGCGTGATTTTGGACGCGAGATTGTTTTGCCAGTACGGTCTGAGGCATCCTTTGAGCCTTGGACCTTTCATGCATGAAATGATGCATGTGGTTTTCAACACAGGGCATTTACTTCGCAACGGTGTAAACGCATTCAAAAACCCGCCTTTCACAAAAGAAAGCCTCGTCCAACGGTCGGCGACCTCCCTCATAGACGAGTTTGACGTCGATTGCTGGGTAGACGACTTGTTAGTAGCCGAAGGCTTCCTGGCTCGATTTGGCTTCGACCATTGTTCGGACATGACCTTGCACAACATCTATGAATCTGTTGAGGTCGATTGGCCTGCTCACGCCGTCGAGTGCCTCTCTAACATGCCCGTTGCGGTTGAAGGAAAGGTTAGCGCATACATGGAAGGGGAGAGTTCCATCGAGGAGTTACTGGATAGCGTATACGGGATCGTCAAGGATGTCTTAACCGTGCTTTCCCATACGGCTGCAATATATCGAGAGGACGTGAATTGGCCGGCGGTTGAGCAGCCTATTAGCGAAACATCGGGATCTCGTCGATTCCTGAAGGAGCATTTGCATACTCTCTTGGCCGGCCTGCGGGACACCGACCAAAAGCTCGAGTCCCGGATCGAAGCCATAACACCAGCTATCGATGCCATTTTGGTGAACTGCGGACTAACCCTTGAAACTCAAGGCGAAGGCATTTACGTGGGAGTAAAAACCCCGGCGCGATAAACATTATGCGATGGCACTAACCCAACACCAAACCCACCCCCGGCTGTTGGCTGGACAGGGAAAATCAAGTCGGTGCAATTGCCAGTTAGATCGCATACCACCTAAACCGAAGCCAAGGTGAAATCTACATTTGCAGTGCAGAGCGGGTTGGCTTGGGTGTCGGCGATTAATTCGCCGGCCTTGGCTTGGAGCACGGTTCGGCAGCGATGTTTGACTTCTTCCCGTCGCTGGGTCAGATCGGTGAAA
>DAOUIF010000057.1:0-44910 GCA_034423575.1 Dehalococcoidia bacterium
TCGTTGGCGTCGATCGTCTGGTAGCTGGACGGTGCGCCGTACACGATGCCCCGATGAAGCAGGCCGGCTATGGCGACGTCATCATCCGCAGACTCCTCGATGTCCCGGAGGCGCCGTCCTACGAACCTCGAGTCCTCCGGCACGCGCACTTCGGTCATGTAGCTCTCGATGTCGACCGTGTCGCCCAGGGAGATGGGTGTCTGCCGGGTCGGAAGCAAGCGCCAACCCACCAGCACGATAAAGACCACGCCGGCAGCCGTTACCATGAGCCCAACCAGCGTGAAGTCAAACATCTGGAATGGCGCACCCAACTGCTCCTCACGAAAGTTCGCAATGATCACGTTGGGCGGCGTTCCGATCAGCGTGATCATCCCACCCAGCAGCGACGTGAACGCCAGGGGCATGAGAAACCGCGACGGCGGATGTTCGCTCCGATTGGCCACGCGAATCGCCACGGGCAGCAGCAGGCTGACCGCGCCCACGTTGTTCATGAACGCCGAGAGGAACGCCGTCATGCCGGACAGCGCCGCGATCCTGACCGTGAGCAACTCCGGTATTCGCGAGTACCAACCGGCAATCACGTCCACCACGCCGGAGTTATAGAGGGCCCGGCTCAGCACCAACACCGCCGCTACCGTGATCACCGCAGGGTGGCCGAACCCCTTGTACGCCTCCGCCGCCGGCACGATGCCCGCGATTGCCAGCACGAGCAGCGCCAGCACTGCGACGATGTCGTAGCGCCACTTGCCGACGATGAACAGCACCAGGGAGAGCGCAAGGACTGCGAATACAATCGCCTCATTCATCTGGCGCTCTCCCTCGGAATAGCTGCTTAATCACACGTGATCAGGTTGATCGACGCTTGGTCAGGCTCGACTGACTCGTCGCCGGCCGGCGACCTGGAGCGTCGCCCGTTAACCCGGGGACGACTCGCCCGACCTGCTGGTCAGGATTCGAAACGCGCGTTTACGCCGCGGATTATATAGCAACGCAAACGGGGACCTGACGGCAGTTTCAATCCGCGACCGGCATGCCCATCTTCCCGAACCGGCGACATTAGTTCGCGGTATAGTGAAACCGCCGTGCACATTGTCATGGTTCTCGCCGTCATCGTCGGGGTTTCACCAACCCGCAATCACACCACCAACGGAGATCAGCATGACCAACTCGGCCAGCCGTATCGACCTGCTGGAACGCGAAGCCCGGATACTTCTCGATTTTCTCGGTGACCTTCCCCCGAGCGCCTGGGCGGTCGACAGCGCGTGCGAAGGCTGGACCATCGCCGACGTCATCGGACACCTCACCAGCGTTGACCTCTCCACCCGCCTGCTCCGGGGACTGGAAGGGGATCACTCGCCGCCCGAAGGCTCGCCCGCGCCGGAACAGCACGATGAAGACGCCTTCGCTCGGAGCATATACCAACGGGCGGTCGACGCCAGCCAGCGCTTGGGCGGCGGGCTACTCGAAGACTTCACCGAACGCATCAACGAGACCGTGGCCCTGTTCCGCCAGGTTCAGCCCGAACAGTCGGGTAACCTGGTCTATTGGCCGACCGGCCCCATGTCCATGGATATCCTCCTGACGCAACGCATCGCGGAGCTGACCATGCACGGGTGGGATATTCGCTCGCGCCTTGAGGACGACTTCCATCTTTCGGATGGCAGCGTCACCGCCCTTCTGGATACAGTGGACCGAGCGGCGCGCCGCGCCTTCCGTCCCGACCCTTTGCTGGCGGGCCGACCGCTCCGGTACCGGTTCAGCATCGACCGCCCCACCCCGCGCGTGATTGATCTGGGGCTGAGCGACGTAAACGCCGAGATCATCGAACGCACGGTGGGCGCCGCCACGGAACCGGCGCATGTGACCTTTGAATCCGACGGCGAGACCTGCGTGCTCATCCTCTACGGGCGCTTGACCCCAGACGACGCGGTCGCGGCGCGCCGGCTGTCGGTGGCGGACGGCGACTCGTATCTGGCTTCGACCTTTGGTGACCGTTTCGTGGGAGGGTGAACGCTCCGCGTAGCGGGCGGAGACACCGGGTTACGCGCGGGCGCGGGCTCCGTCGCGGCGTTGGCGCTTGCGGTCGTGGCTGGATAGCTCCATCTTCCGGAGCCGCAGGTTCTGGGGCGTGACCTCCACCAACTCGTCGTCGGCGATGAACTCCAGGGCCTCTTCCAGACTCATGCGCACCGTGGCGTTCAGCCGCTCGGCCACGTCGGCGGTCGAAGAACGCATGTTGGTCAGCTTCTTTTCCTTGCAGACGTTGATCTCGATATCCCCTTCCTGGCGACGGCTGCCCACAACCATGCCCTCGTACACTGCCGTGCCGGGATCGATGAAGGTGTCTCCCCGTCGCTGGGCGTTGAGCAAACCGTAGGTGACGGCCGCGCCGCCCTCCGATGCCACCAGCGCCCCGCCGCGTTGATCTTTGATCTCGCCCTGCATCACCTCGTAGGAATCGAAGCTGCTGTTCTTCACGCCGTCGCCGCGGGTGGTGCGCAGGAAGAATGCGTTGAAACCGATCAGGCCGCGCGTGGGTATCTTGTACTCCATGTGCACGTAACCGCTTTCGCCGTAGCGCATGTCGCGCATTTGCCCCAGGTGGGCGGCGAGGTATTCGGTCAGCGCCCCGACGTAGTCTTCACGGGTGCGGATGGTCAGAATTTCGTAGGGCTCGTGCGTCTTGCCGTCAACGGTTTTGGTCACCGGCACGGGCCGCGAAACCTGGAACTCGAACTGTTCACGGCGCATGGTCTCCACCAGGATGGACAAATGCAGCTCGCCGCGGCCGGCGACGACGAACACGTCCGGACTGGGAGTGGTTTCCACCCGCAGGCTCACGTTGGTTCGTAGTTCCCGTATGAGCCGTTCGTAAAGATTCCGCGAGGTGCACCGCCCGCCCTCACGGCCCACGAAGGGGGAAGTGCTGACCCCGAAGGTCATGCGCACCGTGGGTTCCTGGATGTCGATGCTTGGCAGCGCCCGCGGGTCCTCCGCGCTGGAGATGGTGTCCCCGATGGCAACACCCTCTGGTCCCGTGACGGCCACAATGTCCCCGGCGTGGGCCACGGAAACCTCAACCCGTTCCATGCCGTGGAACACGAAAATCCGCTCCAGGCTATGCGTGGTTGCCTCGCCGTCCCGCCCGATCAACGCCACGTCCTCTCGCAATCTCAAAGCGCCGTTGGTAACGCGGCCCACGGCCACCTGTCCCAGGTAGTTGTCGTAGTCCAGGGCGGCCACCAGCATCTGCAGCGGAGCATCCGGATCGCCGGCCGGAGGCGGCACCGAATCCAGTATGGCGTCAAACAGCGGCTGCATGTCCGTGCCCGTCCGGTCCGGGTCAAGTGTGGCGTAGCCCTGTTTCGCGGACGTGTACAGCACCGGGAAATCCAGCTGCTCCGCGTCGGTTGCCAATTCGAGGAACAGGTCTTGCACCAACCCCAGCACCTCGTCTACCCGTGCCTCGGGACGGTCGATCTTGTTGATGACCACCATGGGGATGACGTTCTGTTGCAGCGCCTGGCGGAGGACGTAGGTCGTCTGGGGCATCGGCCCATCAACGGCGTCGACCAGCAGCAGGCACCCGTCGGCCATGTTCATGACCCGTTCCACCTCGCCGCTGAAATCAGCATGGCCCGGCGTGTCGATGATGTTGATCTTGACGCCGCGATAAGAGACCGACGCGTTCTTGGCCAGGATGGTGATGCCACGCTCGCGTTCCAGCGGATTGGTGTCCATGATCAACTCGCCGACCTGCTGGTGGGCGCGAAAAACCTGGCCCTGTTTCAGCAGCGCGTCGACCAGGGTGGTCTTCCCGTGGTCGACGTGGGCGATGATGGCCAGGTTGCGTATGTCGTTGTTGGGGCGGTCGTTCAAGCGTATTCACCTCGCGTGCAATCAAGGATATCATCCATTCCATCGAACAGGCGGACCGTGCCGCCGAGGCCACACCCTCGGTGGCCAGGAGGGACACCAATATGACCAGCCGAGAAACCGTATCCAAAGACGCGCTCGCCGCGAGTTCCAACTCGACCATCGAAGGATCGAAACAGGAGTTGTTCGACCTCTCCAGGGACGTCCATGCCCATCCGGAACTGAACTACGAGGAGTACTATTCGTCCAACGCCCTGGCCGGATTTTTGGAGAAACGCAACCTCCATGTGGAGCGCGGTATCGGCGGAGTCGAAACGGCGTTCAAAGCCACCATCCCGGGCGGCGCCGGCGACGGACCAACCATCGCCGTGCTGGCGGAGTACGACGCGCTACCCGAAATCGGCCACGGCTGCGGCCACAACCTCATCGCCATGGCGGCCATGGGCGCGGCGCTGGGGCTCCAGGCCAACGCGGCGGACCTGCCCGGCCGCATCGAGATCATCGGAACGCCGGCCGAGGAGGGCGGCGGCGGCAAGATCCGGCTGCTGGAGGCGGGCGTGTTTGACGGCATCGACGCCACCCTCTCGTCCCACCCCTTCTCCAACCGCACCGTGATACCCGCGGCCGCGCCCAGGGGTGAAAGCTGGAGCCTGGCCATGGTCGGCTACCGGTATATGTTCCACGGCCGGGCCGCCCACGCCGCCGCCGCGCCAGAGGCCGGCATCAACGCGCTGAACGCGGTGATCCACCTGTTCACCGGCATCGACGCGCTGCGTCAGCACCTGAGGGATGACGTGCGGATGCACGGCGTGATCACTGACGGCGGTCTGGCGCCCAACGTCGTGCCCGAGTTCGCCGCCGCCAACTTCATGCTGCGGTCCCGGGACGGGCAATACCTGAGCAACGAGGTGGTGGGCAAGGTCGCGGCGATCGCCGAGGGAGCGGCCGCTATGACCGGCGCGCGCCTGGAGGTCGAAGAGTTCTACCCCTTCTACGAGAACGTGCAGCCCAACGTGATCCTGGCCCAGGCGGTTGCCGCCAACATCGAGGCCCTGGGGATCAAACTGGACGAGCCCGTGGCCGGCCGCGCTGGCAGCGGGGCGTCCACCGATTTCGGCAACATCAGCCAGTCCATGCCCGCCTTCGAACTGCGCTACGCCGTCAGCGAAACCCCGGTTGCGTCCCACACCCGCGACATGTGCGCAACGGCGATCACTGATTTCGCGCTGTCCAACGCGCTGTCCGTGGCCAAAGCCCTCAGCCTGACCGCCAGTGACCTGCTGCGCGACGCCACCCTGGTCGAAGCCGCCAGGAGCGAATTCGCCGAGCGCAGCGGCTAGCGGCAGCGCCCGGATGGACCAGCCTGAAAACGCCATGCAGCCGCGTCTCATCGTGGATCGCCTGTCTTCGAGCCTGACCCGAGAACTCTGGCGGCTCGTCGCTGAAGAACAACAAAACGATGTTCTGGCCCCCGTAACCGTCGTCGCGCCTACGCGGTACGCCAGCCTGTCCCTGCGCCAGGAGTTGGGAGCCGTCAGGTTCGCCAACGTCCGGTTCATGACGGCGCCCGTCCTGTCAGAACTGCTGGGCGCAGCCGCCCTGGAGCAACAGGGTCGCAAGCCATTGACGTCCGTGCTGGAGAACTTGGCGGTGCGGCAGGCTTTGGCGCAAACCGACGGCGCATTGCGGGATGTATCCGACCATCCCAGCACCCAATCAAGCGTCCGCCACGCGTTCCGTCAACTCCGCGACACCGATGAGACCATGCGCTCCGCCCTGGCCGCCCGAGGTGGGGTGGTCGGGGAGATGGCCCGCCTGTTCGACAGTTTTCGGGGGCTCACCGCCAGCGAATGGTACGACGCGGAGGACCTGGCCGAAGCGGCGGCGGAAATGGTGGACGCCGGCGCCACTCCCGGATTGGGCGATCTGGGATTGATCGTCTTCTACCTGCCCCACGGACTTTCGCCTGGCGAAGTCCGGTTGATGCAATCCCTTGCGGCACACCACCGGTGCGCGGCGATATTGGGCCTCACCGGAGACCCCCTGGCCGACGAAACGACACACGATCTGGCCGCCAGGCTGGGACGGAATACCGGTCCGCCAGTCGCAGCAACAACCAGCGGTGACCACCTCCCCGTGCTCGCCGGCTCGTCCCGATTGCACGTCGCGCCTACGGCTCACGACGAATTGCGATGGGTGATACGGCAAGTCATGCGGGAAGTCGAGGAGAATCACACTCCACTGCGCAGGATCGCCGTCCTCTACCGCATGGCCGATCCCTACGCGTCACTCATCCGCGACGAGCTGCGCATGGCCGGCATCCCGATGGCCGGACCCGTCCGCGAGACGCTGGCTGATACCGGACCTGGCCGCACCCTGATCGGCCTGCTGGATTTGTGCGGCGGTCCCTTCCCGAGACCAGAGGTCATGGCATGGTTGAGCGGATGTCCCGTGCGGAACCCGGCTGCCACAGGCACGGGTTTCAGTCCCAGCCAATGGGACGTGGTTACCCGGAAAGCGGGCATCGTGGGTGGACTGCACCAATGGCGCGGCCGCCTCGACTCCCACGCCCAGCGGCTGATCACTGATGCCGACCGGCGGGAAACCGACGGGGAGATCAGCGAGTCCCGCGCTCGCGGCATGAGGTCTGAAGCGGCGGTAGCTCAGAGCATCCGTGCCTTCATTGACCAACTCGCCGTCGACCTCGTCCCGCCGGAGGACGGGTCGTCCTGGAAAGACTTCGCGGCTTGGGCCAAAGACCTGTTGAACCGCTACCTGTCGACCGACACCAACGGGTCCGACGACGATGCTCGGGAGCGCATCGAGAGACAGCTTGATGAGTTTGCCGCGGCGGACAGCGTGAATAACGGCGCCACCCTGGACTCATTCCGCCAGATGGTATCGGAGTTGATGCAGACCCCCTTCGGCCATCTGGGACCAACCGGGCAGGGCGTGTTCGTATCGTCCTTTGCCGGAGCCGCCGGCATGACTTTCGACGCCGTCTGGCTGGTCGGCATGATCGAGGGAGCGGTTCCGCCGGCGCCTCGACGCGATCCGTTGTTGACCGAGCCGGACTGGGCGGCAGCCGGCGGGCAGGATCGTATGCGCATCCGCATGGCCGGCGAACGCTACGAGTACCTCGCCGCCGTCGCGTCGGCTCCCCGGCGCACCCTGTCGTTTCCAGCAGCCGACGCCGCATCGCAACGGCAGGCTTACCCGTCGCGCTGGTTCCTGGAGCAGGCGTCAGCTCTGGCCGGCGTCCCGGTCAGGAGCGGTGATTTGGCCCAGTTGCGGGATCACGACTGGTTTACCGTAGACGACTCATCCGAGCGGGCGCTGGCCAATGCGAGCGCCAGGTCGGCCGCGGACGAGCGAGACTACCGGCTCCAGCGATTGCTGGAATGGAGACACGGCGGGCGAAACCTCCGCAATCATCCCTTCGCCCGGAAGGATCCATTGGAGCGGGCTTTCCGGCTGGCGCGGCGACGGTCTCAGCGCCATTTGACCGAGTTCGATGGGAACCTTTCGGGGATTGAAGCGAGCCACCGGTTCAACATCGGGCCGGGGGGCTCGCCCGTCTCTCCGACCGCCCTTGAGTCGTGGGCCACTTGCCCGTACCGATACTTCCTGGCCCATGTGCTGAGGCTGGGCTCACTGGACACCCCAGAGGAGATTTTTTCCATCAGCGCCCTGGATCGTGGAACACTGACCCACGAAATTCTGGAGCGGTTCATCGCAGAGAGCGTCCAGGACGGCAATCTGCCCCCACCTGGCGATACTTGGCGGGACGGCGACCTGGAACGACTGATGCGGATCGCCGAGGAGAATCTCCGGGACGTCGAAGCCCGTGGTTTGACCGGCAAACGACTGCTTTGGGAAATGGTCAAAACCGAGATCCTCGCTGACCTCGAGACCTTCCTGGAAACCGACGCGGGGTTGCGGGAGGCGAACGAAACTGCTGATGTCCGGGTCGAGACCAGGTTCGGATTTGGCGACGCCTCCACCGAAGTTGTCGAACCGGAAACCGGGATCAATTTCAGAGGGATGATCGACCGTATTGACATCAGCGGTGACGGGCAACGGGTCCGAGTGGTCGACTACAAGACGGGCAGCTCCGAGCCGTACAAGGGCCTGGACGACGACCCCATCGATCAGGGTCGCCGCCTGCAGCTGGGCGTGTATTCGCTGGCTGCCCGCGCGCTGTTCCCCGACGCCGAAGACGTGTCTGCCGCGTATTGGTTCAGCACCAACCGGGGAAGGTTCCAATTCGTCCCCGCTGCACCCTTCAACATCACCGACGAATCCGTTGCGGAAAGGTTCCGCGAGGGCGTCACCAGCATCGTGGACGGTATCAACGCCGGGCTCTTCCCGGCCAATCCTGGTCCGCCTGGCCGGTACGGACCATCCAACTGCCAGTATTGCGACTTCGACGCGGTTTGCCCCACACGACGCGCCGACCTCTGGGAGCGGAAGAAATCCGATGCGGCGCTGGCAGACTATCTGCAACTTGCGGAACCGGGCGGGGAAGATAACTGATGGTGTCGGAACACGCCACGGCTCCGGCCAACTCGCTTTCAGACTTTGTCCCGGTCGACATTGATGCCAGGCACGCTATCGGCGAGGACCTGCGCGCGACGCTGTTCGTCGAAGCTAGCGCCGGCACCGGCAAGACCACCAGCCTCGTGCAGCGAGTGACCAACCTGGTTGCCACCGGAACGACCACCCTGGAACGCGTCGCCGCCATCACCTTTACCGAAGCCGCCGCCGCCGAGCTCAGGGACCGCATCCGCACTGAACTGGAGAAAGCGTCCGGCGACGACCAGCGCGACCAGGTCGAGCGCGACCGCTGCTATCAGGGTATCGCCGACCTGGACCAGGCAGACATCAGCACCCTGCACGCCTTCGCCGGAAACTTGCTGCGTGAACGCCCGCTTGAGGCCGGCTTGCCTCCGTCTTTCGAGACCAGCGACGAAATCCTGGCGGGGATCAAGTTTGAAGACGAGTGGAGCGCATGGCTGGACCGCCATCTCGATGGCGACACGAACCTGGCTCCCCACCTGGCCCTGGCCCTGACCCTCGGCTTGACCTTGACCCACCTGAGGACCATCGCCCGTGCGTTCCACCAGAACTACAGCGACCTGTTGGACGTGAGCTTCTGCGGCGCCGACAGTTGCCAACCGTCTGTTATCGTGCAGTTGTTTGATGCAGCGGACGAATTGGAAAGGCTGTGCCGGTACTCGAAGAACGGCTCGGGCGACCCGCTACACGACCATGTCCAGAACCGACTGGCTTTGCTCCGCAGCGTGCCAACTGCCCCTGCCGGCCCGGCGGACGAATACCGGCTTCTGCTGGCTCTGCTGCCGCTGCGCCAGAGTCGGGGCCGCCAAGGGGACTGGAACATAGACCCGGACACTGGCAAGAACGCGTGCGCCGCCCTGAAGGACCTCCTCAGTGATCTGGACCAGCAGGTCAACGGGGAGATCCAAAACGCCCGCCGCACGGCCCTCATGCCCATTCTCGAGGACTTGCGGCACCTGGTCCTGGAATACGCGCGCCAGCGCCGCGCGGAGGGTCGCGCGGAGTTTCACGATCTGCTGGTGTGGGCCCGCCAACTGCTGCGGGACAACGCGCCGGCCCGCGACTACTTCCGTACCCGTTACACCCACCTGTTGATCGACGAGGCCCAGGACACCGACCCGATCCAGGCCGAAATCGCCATGCTGTTGGCCGAGCCTGCGGGCGCTGAAAGCGCGAACCTCGATCATCCCGTTCCTTGGGATCAAATCAAACCCGAACCCGGAAAACTCTTCGTGGTCGGAGACCCCAAACAGTCGATCTACCGCTTCCGCCGCGCCGACGTCGGGCAGATGAAACGCCTGCAATCCAGCATGGAACGGTCCGGCGGGCGCACCCTCAAGCTGGTGCAGAATTTCCGCTCACAAACACCCGTCATCGGCTGGGTTAACCGCCTGTTCGAGCAGTGGATGCAGGAATCTCCCGGAGACGGTGTGGACGACCGCAACTCGCAGGCAGTCTACGACGCGATGTCGGCCCTCTGGGTCAGTGACACCGGAAGCCCCCATTCTCCCCGGGTGTGGACGCTGGGCAACGAACCGGTCGACGCCCCCATAGGCGAAATCCGGCTGGAAGAGGCGCGCCAGATCGGGCTGCTGCTCCGGCAGATGATCGCCGAGCAGTGGGAAACCCTGGATCGGGAGGCTACCGACAGCAACGGATACGAGACCTACCGTCCGGTGAACCATTCGGACGTGTGCATCCTCATGCCTCGCCGCACCGGCCTGGCGGCGTTGGAACGCGGGCTGGAAGCCGCCGATATACCCTTCCGCCTGGAAAGCGCGTCCCTGGTGTTTGAAACGCAGGAGATCCGAGACCTGCTGAACTGCCTGACCGCGATCGACGATCCGGCAAACCAGGTGGCCACGGTGGCCGCGCTGCGCTCTCCCGCTTTCGGATGCAGCGACGTTGATTTGCTGCGCCATCGGTCCAAGGGCGGGAGTTTCGACTACCTGAGCAACGTCTCGCCAAACCGGGGCGACGAAGTGGTGCTCGGCGCTTTTGAAGTGTTGCATAGCTTCCACCGCACTCGTCTGGTTGAGACCACAGGCTCCCTGATCGACCGGTTCGTTCGAGAGCGCGGCTTGATGGAAGCGGCGGTGGGCTACCCGAGGATGCGCGAGCAGTGGCGCCGTTACCGGTTCCTGGTGGAACAGGCGGGACGCTTCAACCGGGCCGGCGGCGGCACTTTGCGCGCCTTCCTCCAGTGGGTGGACGATCAGATTGCTGAAGGCGCCCGCGTGACCGAGACTCCAGTTCCGGAGTCGGACGAGGATGCCGTACGGGTGATGACCATCCACGGCTCAAAGGGCCTGGAGTTCCCCGTGGTGATCCTAACCGGCATCAATTCGGCTCCGGCGCGGGGCGGCAATTCCGTTATCGTCGACCGCCAGAGCGGCAGGGTCGAGGTCGGCATCGGTCCGGCGAACTCGCGGTTCGCCACGCCCGGTTTTGAAGAGCTGGTTGAAATCGACAACCGCATGTCCGCCGAAGAGCACATCCGCCTCATGTACGTGGCGACCACCAGGGCGCGAGACCACCTGGTTCTCAGCATGCGCCGGCCGGCCAAGGGCCAAAAAACAACCGCGGCATCAATCGCCGAATACATGGAAAGTCGTGACGATCTGTGGAAACTCGTCGAACTCAACGAATTGGCCATGCTGACGCAGGCCCAACCCACCGATTTAGACGATCAATCCGACGCCATTGACGAATCTTTGCATTCCACGGAGCATCTGGCCCACTGGACAGCAGAACGGAAACACACCATTGACGAATTCAGCCGGCCGCAGTTCGTCGCCGCCACCGGCCTCTCCCGGGCATTCAAGGATGAGGAGGAAGAGCAGGATGGTCCCGAACCCTGGCGTCGTGGTCGGGCCGGCACGTCAGTGGGACGGGCGGTACACGCGGTGCTGCAATCGATTGACCTGGCCACCAGCGAAGGCGTCGAACACCGGGCCCGTGCTCAGGCAGTAGCGGAGGGCATCCCCGGCCGGGAAGAGGAAATCGTGCGTCTGACAAATGTCGCCGTCCAAAGCGACGTCGTGAAACGCGCCGTGGTGTCGAAACGAATCTGGCGTGAGGTCCCGGTGGCCGTGCCAGTCGGCGACGGTTCGCTGCACGGGTTTGTTGACCTGCTCTTCGAGGAAGAGGACGGTTTGGTCGTGGTCGACTACAAAACTGACGCAGTTACGGAGGCACAGTTTCCGGAGGTTACGCAGCGCTATCGCCTGCAGGGTGGGGCCTACGCCCATGCCGTCGCCCAGATCACCGGGAGGCCGGTTAAGGAGATGGTATTCCTCTACCTACAACCGAACCGCGAAGAACCCCTTCCGGACCTTCGCGGCGCGATGGACGATGCCCGTGCGGCGGCCCAGTATCTGCTGTCGGGGGACGCCACCTGATTCTCATCCGTACCTGCACTCGTTCTGTCATTGCGAGTGCAGCGCGGCAATCTCGTTGTCGCTGGAGCCCTCGTTCTGGAAATTCAGTCAAACGCGCCAGCTATGGCGCACTCTTCCACCTCGTCGTCGGACATCCCCAGCAACTCGCGCAGCACGTAGGTCATGTCCGCCGCAAAGGCCGGCGCGCCCCTGGTAACCGCGCCCGGCGTGCGTGACATCTTGTAAGGCGCGCTCTCGATGATCCGGGTCTCTCCCTGGTGGTCCGGGACGCGTCGGAAGAAGCCCCGCTCCTTCAGTTGAGGATCGCGTGACAGGTCCGCCCCGGTTTGCACCACGCCGGCGGCGACGCCCGCGGCCTGCAATAGGCTCATCACTTCCTCCGCGGTGCGGTGCATGGTCCAGGTTTCCACGTGAGCGTCCAGGTCCTCGGCGTTGCGCTCACGGCTGCCTGCGGTGGCGAACCGTGGGTCGGCAGCCCAGTGGGGATCGCCCAATGCCTTTGCGAAGGCGCGCCATTCGTCGTCAGTAAAGATAGTGATGGTCACCCACCGGTCTTCACCGGCGCAGCGGTACGCGCCGTGGGGAGCGCCGCCGCCGTGCGGGAGCCGGTTGCCGGTACGGGTCGAAACCGCCGCGGAACCGTTGACGCTCATGTCCAGCGCCAGAGTGTCCAGCAGCGACGTCAGCGACTCGAACTGGGATACGTCCAGCCACTGCCCCCGTCCCGTTCGCGACCGGTGGATCAGCGCCAGCAGCACCGCCTGCGCGCCGGCCATCCCACCCACGGCGTCGCTGTACGCGCTGGCCGGCCCGCTGGGATCCTCGTCGGGAAACCCGGTCAACTGCGTGAACCCCGACCATGCCTGCAGGGTCTGGCCGTAACTGACCCGGTCCTTCCACGGCCCGGTGCGGCCAAAACCGGACATGCTGAGCATGATGATGCTCGGGTTGATGGGCTTTATGGAATCGTAGTCGAGGCCCCAGGACGGCATCACGCGCCCGCTGAAGTTCTCCGCCACCACGTCGGACACCGCAACCAGCCTTTTGGCGATGTCGATGCCCTGCGGCGTCTTCATGTTCAGGGAAATGGACAGCTTTCCCGCATTCCAGTTGTGGCGCTGGCCCAACCCCCGGGCTGTGGCCGAGGCCGGGCCGCCCACCACCGACAGGGCGTTGTTGGACTCGACCTTGATGACTTCCGCGCCCTGGTCGGAAAGTATCCGCGTGGCCGACGGCCCGGCATGTATCCAGGTGAAGTCGAGCACCCGGATGCCATGGAGCGCGAGGCCAGACTGATGGTTGTTGTTGTGGTTCATTTCCTTGGCGGATTCCCGCTTCCTCGGGAATTAGCGCAGATTCGTCAGAATCAGGATTTTCAAGATTACAGGATTGGCAGGATTTGGGGACGAAATCCTGAAAATCTTAAAATTCGCTAAATCCTGATTCTGACAAAATTCCCCTACGAAAGACCCAGTATCCCACCCAGGATTTCAGCGTTGTGCTCCCCTGGCGCCGTAGCGGTGCGGCGCACCGGATGCTCGAACTCAGTCAGGCGGTACGGGTCGCCCGGGTACACCATCGAGGACCCGCCGTCCACGGAATCAACCTCGGTTAAGTAACCCCGGCCCCATAGCTGCTCGTTCTCCAGGATTTCGTCGGCGGT
Organism: Dehalococcoidia bacterium; assembly: GCA_034423575.1. GTDB lineage: Bacteria > Chloroflexota > Dehalococcoidia > Lucifugimonadales > UBA3495 > Bin87. The sequence goes on from DAOUIF010000057.1 coordinate 13,519, forward strand.
AACCGCGGGACCCCACGGGTGGTGGTTGGACTGGCCGAACTCGGTTATCTCCTGCCGAGTGTGCAGCATGGCCCACGCCTGGACAAGTTCCTCAATGTGTGCTGAGTGCTCTCCCCGCAGGACGAAGTGGTCGTTGTACTGCGCGTCCATAAGGTCGCCGGCCATGCCCTCACGGTCCATCCACGCCCGCAGGTCGTCCCACGCTTTCCGCGTGTTCGTGGTGATGCTGGCGTAGCCGTCCTTGCACCGCCACGTGGCGACGAACTGCCCGCCGTGCCGGAACCCGCAGCGCACCGCCGGCTCCCCGGTATAGTTGTAGGTGGTGTTGACGTGCTCGGTGGTGGCGGCCACCGCCTCCTGCATGGACACGTCGATGTACTGCCCCTCGCCAGTCATGGTGCGGTGGTACAGCGCCAGCAGGATGGCGATATACGCGCGGTTCGACACCGTGTTATAGGCCTGCGAGCCCCACAGTTTCGTCGGCGGCGTATGCGGCCAGCCCGTGACGTACATGTATCCGCCCATGGCAAAGCCCACCAGGTCCGACGCCTTGTAGTCGCGATACGGCCCGGTCTGCCCAAACGGGGTGATGGATGCATAAACGAGTCCCGGAGCGTCCGCAGCCAGGCCCCCATACCCTAGGCCGAGCGTATCCATGTATCCGGGCGGACCGGTTTCCAGCAGCACATCGGAGGAGAGGGCAAGCTTGCGCAGCGCATCCACACCTTCGGGCGAGCCGATATCCAGGGTCACGCTGCGCTTGTTGGTGTTGAAGTGGAGCCAGTAGAGGCTGCTGCCGGGTCCGCGCTTGCCATCAATAAATGGGCCGATCTCCCGCATGGGGTCGCCGCCCGGCGGCTCTATCTTGATGACATCGGCCCCCATGTCGGCCATCAGCTTCCCGCAGTAGACGCCCATGGGGCCGGCCAGGTCCAGCGCACGGTAGCCGCTCAGGGGGAGCGCCGGCTCGGCATTGGGCCGTGTCTCACGGGCAGTCATCGCGGCGCATTGTAGCATCGGCCGGGACTGGCCGGCTGGTATAATGCGGCCCGCAGCCCGCCCTTCCGCCAGGTGCGCCATGACTACCCCTACCAGGAAACCCGCCTCCCTTGGCTCCCCATCTCCGGGCCGCTTCCGCCTGCCCGACATTCCCCAGCGCGAGCCCGACGAAGTGACTCAGTTCGACCAGTTGTTCAAGACCGCACGTTCCCATGCCCTTGCGGTTCACCTGGGCAATCCCGAGACCACCCTGGTGGAGGCCGACCGCTGGATCATCGCGGAACCGGGCACTTTCCGGGAGTTGGCGCGCTATCCCGACCTTCTGGTAGCCTTCGACGCTGACCCGGCGATTTACCAGGCCAACAACGGGTACATCGTCTCCGAACAGGGAAAGCCGCCGGACTTCGTTCTGGAAGTGGCGTCGGCGAGCACCGCGAACACCGACACCGGCGCGAAGCGTGAGGACTACGCGCGCCTGGGAATCCTGGAGTACTGGCGGTTCGACGAAACGGGCCAGCATCACGGCACACGCCTGGCCGGAGACCGGCTGGAGAACGGCGTGTACGTGCCGATACCGATTGACCAGTTGGCAGAGGACGTGTTGCAGGGATATAGCCAAGCGCTGAACCTGCTGCTGCGCTGGGAGCGTGGGGAACTCGCATTTCACGACCCGGCCACAGAGCGGCACATAGTCACCTTTGATGACTTGCAGGAGCGCGTTGACCAGGAGCGCGCCGCCCGCCTGCAGACCGAAGCCCGTCTCCAGGCTGAACGTGAGGCTCGTCTCCAGGAACGCCGGCAGGCCGCAGCCCGCATTCGCGAACTGGAAGCCCGGCTCAATCGGCAAAACTCCTGAACCGGACTCCGTATCCGAAGAGGATTTTGCGCCATGGTTCAACGTCCGCCCATCACCCCAAACCACTTTTTCAGCGATCCCGCCGCACGAGAAGCCGGTTTCACTGAACAGTTCTGGTATCGAGCCTACCAACTATTCCTGGATGAAGCGAACCGCGATCCCAGCCCGTCGCTGGACAAGTTCTTCATCGCGCGCACCATTCGAGCGCCCTTCAAGCAAAACTTTGTTGACGTGCTGGTCCGTATGCAGCCCGAGCCGGGCGAGTACAGCTCATTGCGCTTCACCGCATTTCCGGCCGGCGAAGAACGGGAAGTACGCCAAGTGAGCAGATGGTACTCTTCTGACGAGACCCGTCCCGTGCTGGGAGAAGGCGTTTTGCTGGACGCAAATTTCCCATGGTAAAACGCCCGGCGCGTCTTTCCCAGCAACACGATTGACAAGGAGACGACATGACCACAACGATCTACGATGCCGAGCGACGCGATATCTCCATCGCCATGGGCGGCGACGCCATGATTACTCGCCGGATGCAGGCTTTCCAGGAACCCCGCTTCCTCAGACTCGTCGACATCATGCGCAGAGCCGACGTGTCGCTGGTCAACCTGGAGATGCTGTTCCACGACTACGAGAGCACCTGGCAGTGGAGCAGCGCCACCTACACTCGCTCGGACCCCAAGAACCTGGACGAGCTGAAATGGATGGGCATCAACGCGGTGACAACCGCCAACAACCACTCCTTCGACTTTTCCGAGGGTGGCTTCTTGACCACGCTGGAACATTGCCGAGAGGTGGACCTGCCCAACGCCGGCGGAGGCCGCAGTCTGGACGAAGCCCGATCGCCTGCCTATGTGGACTCGGCTCGGGGCCGGGTCGCGGTGATGAGCGCCACCAGTACCTTCAGCGAGACCTCCCGGGCCGGAGCCGGCCGTCCCGACTTTCCCGGTCGCCCGGGCGTCAACGCCCTGCGCCACGACATCACCCACCATGTGCAGCAGGACGTGTTCGACGCCCTGCACAAGGCGAACCTGGAGCTGGGCTACGAAGAAGAGCACGCGTTCATGCGGCACTTTGGGTTCCGGGGCGACGACAGCGGGCCGGATTCGGGCAGCGAACTGGACTTCCTGGACCACAAGTTCATCCTGGACGAGACATTCGCCGTACGCACCGCGTTGAACGAGGAAGACCGGCTGGGCATCGGCAACTGGATCCGCGGGGCGCAGAAGCAGTCGGACTGGCAGGTCTATGGCGTCCATTGCCACGAGAGCGGGCCCGAGGGGGATTTCCACGGCCATTCCCGCATTTCGCCACCCCACTTCCTGGTGGACTTTGCCCGCTGGACCATCGACCAGGGCTGCGCCGCCTTCGTGGGCCACGGCCCGCACTTCCTGCGCGGCATCGAGATCTATAAAAATCGGCCCATTTTCTACAGCTTGGGCAACTTCATCTTCCAGAACGAGAGCGTGCTGTGGCTGCCCCACGAGTCCTACCGCCGCTTCGGCCTCGACTTCAACAGCACCCCCGGCGATTACCTGGATACCCGCTCCGGCGGGGGCACCCGCGCCTTCGCCGGCGACCCGGTGTTCTGGCAGAGCGTGGTGGCGGTGTGCAACTACGCCGGCGGCGACCTGAAAGAGGTCATTCTGCACCCCATCGACATGGGCTTCGGCCGTCCCATTCCCCAGCGCGGCCGCCCGGTCCTGGCCGACGAGCCCATCGCCCGCGAAACGCTGCAGTGGCTTCAGGAAGTCTCACGCCCCTTCGGCACCGAGATCTCGATCGAGGAGTCCGAGGGCGACCTGGTGGGCGTGATCCGCGTTTAGAGGACAATTGACGCCACATGCCGAGCGCCCGGGGCAAGTGCCTCGGGCGCTTGGCTATGTTCGCAAGCACTGTCAGCTAGTGCGGCGTGTTGAACTGCACCAGAATGCCGTCTGGATCTTGCACGTAGATGCTGCGTATGCCTCCATCGGCGTCGGTGAAGGACTCGATGGGGCCGGCCAACGCAACGCCCTTGCTGAGCAGGTCCTGGGTCAACGCCTTCACGTCCGCCACGCCGAAGGAGATGTGGCTGATGCCCACCATGTCCAGTTTGATGGGTTCCCCGTCGGGGTCGTCGCCGGGATGGCTGGTGAGCGTCAGCGTGGGCGTGGCGCCGTCCCCGTAGGCCAGGCTGACCCAGCGGCGGGCTTGCCGTTCGCGAAGATAGTTGTGCGACCGGCCACTTTCCGTGGGGTCGGTCATGCGGTCGCCCAGGACGGTCATGCCCAGCGCGTCCCGGTAGAAAGCCAGGGATCGGTCCATGTCCCGCACGCAGATTCCGATATGAGTAACGCAGCTCGCTTCCATGACGTTCCCCCTAAGGTTGATGACGGCAGGACCCACAACCGGTTTGCACCCTTTAGGCAGGTCAGCCGAAGCGGATAGATCGCTAGTCCATAGGTAGCTTGTGGAGCCACCCCGGTTCCGATATGTCCAGCACCTGTCCGTTGGGGCCGGACCACTTCTCCTCCGCGCGGGGCGGGCGCGGTGACCCGTCGGGCGCGACATCCCGCCGGACAATCTCCTGACCTTCAATCTCCCGCAGCTTGGCGCCGGTGTCCTCCAGGCTGTCCACCTGGAACCCGATATGGTGGATGCCGTCGTAATTCTCTCCGTTGGGACCGACGTCGGCGTCCTCGTTGGTCTTCCACCTGAGGATGGTCAGGTTGATGTCACCGTCGGAAAGCTGGATCTGTCGCGGGTTGCGGGCTACTTCGAACAGGTCGAAGCCTTCCTTGTAGAACTGTGCCACCGCGTCCGGGTCCTCGCAGGTGATGGCAATGTGCTTGATCTTGGCCATAGTGGCGCCCCCCATGCTGGTGTGAGCGCATTATAGCCCGCATCCCGCCAACGGCCCAAAATTGATCGACCAGATCAGTGCAACCTTATCCTGTCCATCCCGTTCATCCTGTTTATCCCGGTAAAATTCACCCTCAGCCGTTGCCATGTGCCATGGCTCCAACACCGCCAACACCGCCAATTTAGACTCGATTGCACTGTAAGGCCCCCCAATCCTGATAATCTTCAAATCCGGCAAATCCTGATTCTGACAAATTTCACCCGCGAGGTAAGCAACCATGAGCGAAACGCGAACCCTGGCCCAGTTCATCGCCGACACCGAATACGACAACCTGCCATCCCCCGTGGTGGAAGCGGCCAAGACCGCCATCTTGGACGGGGTGGCCAACGTGGTCGCCGGCTCGGTGCAGGAACTGGCCGACATCATCGGACGCTACGTGCGGGACGCCGGCGGCTCGCCACAATCGTCGGTGGTGGGTTGGGGCTACAAGACCAACCCGCCGTCCGCAGCCTTTGCCAACGGGGTTTTCGGCCACTGCCTGGATTACGAGATCCAGGGGTTCCCGCCCACCCACGGCACCTCATCCTGCCTGCCTTCGGCCCTGGCCCTGGCGGAATTGCACCACGTTCCCGGCAGCCGGGTCATCACCGCCTACGTGCTGGGCTGGGAAATCCAGGGGCGACTGCGGGCCGCTTCCGCGCCGGCTACCGCGCCCGGCTACCATCCACCGGGCTTGGTGGGTCCCATGGGTGGCGCGGCGGCCTCAGCCAAGACCCTGAGCCTGGACGCGGACCAAACGCTGATGGCCCTGGGCATCGCCGCCTCGCGCACTGGCGGGTTGACCGCCAACACCGGCACCATGGTCAAGTCCACCCATCCGGGCAACGCCGCTCGCATGGGCGCCGAAGCCGCCATCCTTGCCGGGATGGGCTATACCGCCAGCGACGAGGTCCTGGAATCGCCCGTGGGCTATGCTGCCGCCATATTCGGTGGCGAGTTCGACTGGGACGTTGCCACCGGGGGACTAGGCACCTCGTGGCGGTTGGTCGACCCGGGCTTTGACATCAAGCGGTTCCCAGCCCAGGTATACATGCAAAACGCCATCGAGGCGGCGCTGAACCTGCGGGAGCAGAACGGCGTCGATCCCAATGGCATCGAGCGGGTGACCATTCGCCGTCGGGGGCGCGGCCATTCCGGTCCGGTACCCCGCAGCGGGCTGGATGGCAAGTTCAGCGTGGAGTACTGCGCCGCCGCCGCCCTGCTGGACGGGCAAGTGGGCATCGACACCTTCACCGACGCCCGCCGCTTCTCCCCAGACATGGAGGCGATGCTGGGTCGCATCTCGGTGGAGCCGGAAGGACCGGAGTCCGGCGCGACGCTGGCGACCGCCGTGCTCAAGGACGGGACCACCGTCAGCGCCGAATGCTCCGCATTCACTGGCTCAGTGTCCAATCCCATGTCCCGCGATCAACTGCTGGCAAAGGCCCACGACTGCTTCCATCGCGGCTTGTCCGAAGCCGACACCGAGTTGGTGTTGGAGATGCTGGAGAACCTGGAGAGCCTCGACGACGTCGGGCAGCTGATGGGTGTGTTGGGCCAGGCATCGCCAAAACGAGCCTGATCCAACGTGCGGGCAACGGCGCCCCTAATCGGTTGAGCCGGCATCGCTTGCGCCATGGCCAATCGCGTTATAATCGCGGCCACTGCGGACGGCATGCGTAACGTTGGTCGTCGTCAACGCTCGTAACGGACAAGTCGGGAGGGAATCATGCTGGACTTGATCATCAAAGGCGGGACAGTGGTCACACCGGACGGCGTAGGACTCAGGGACGTCGGCGTCCAGGGCGAGCAGATTGCGGCGGTGGCCGCCCCGGGTGTCCTTGACGATATCGGCGCCGGCGAGACCATCGACGCCACCGGCATGATCGTGCTGCCCGGCGGCATCGAGCCCCACGCCCACATCAACGTGCCGGTGCCCGACTACTGGGCCGGCGGCGACGACGGAGTGTTCACGCAACCGCCGGAAGCCGCCAGCCGCGCCGCCGCTTTCGGCGGGGTTACCACCTTCGTCGACTTCGCCGGAGCCCTGCCGCTGACGCCGGGCGCGGTGCCGCCGTCGGACCCCATCATGGCCCAGATCGAGACCCGCCGCGATATCTTCCGTGGCCACTCCTACATCGACCATACCTTCCACTACATCCTGGCCGGCGCGATCCCGCCCAGCACCATGGGCGAGATCGGCGAGGCGATCCAGTCGGGCGTCGCCAGCTTCAAGATCTTCACCACCTTCCACGCCCGGGTTCCCATGGGCCACCTGTGGGAGATCTTCCAGGAGGTCGGCAAGCACGGCGGCATCATGGCCGTGCACGCCGAGGAGGACGACATCGTCACCTACATGGAAGAGAAGCTGGAGCGCGAGGGCCGCGACCACGGCTCCAACCTGCACCTGGCCCACAACAACATCTCGGAAGACATCTCCTTCCGCAAGGTGGTGCGGCTGGCCCAGAAGACCGAGACCGGCATCTACTTCGTCCACACCACGGCCAAGGAGGGTGTGGCCGCCATCGCCGAGGCCCGGGCCGCGCAGCTTCCCGTGTACGGCGAGGCTCTGCACAACTACCTGGAGTTCACCTGCGACGACTACCTGAAACCCGACGGCCTCGCCATCCACACCTATCCCGCCATCAAGTTCTCCGACGACCGGGACGCCCTGCAGCAGGGCCTGGTGGACGGCCCGATCTGCACCACCGCCACCGACGAGTGGACCACCTACAAGAACATCAAGCTGGCCGGCGACACCATCCGCACCCTGTGCGGAGGCCACAACGGTATCGAGACGCGGATGCCCGTCACCTACACCAAGTTGGCCGCCAACGGGCGCATCGACCTGGAGCGGTTCGCCGCCATCACTTCCACCAACGCCGCGAAGATTCTGGGCATGTATCCGCAGAAGGGCGCCATCGCCGTGGGCAGCGACGCCGACATCGTGCTCTTCGACCCCAACCTGAAGAAGACCATCACCGTGGACGAGCTACACGCCGAGTCCGACTATTCCATCTGGGACGGCTTCGAGTGCGAGGGTTACCCGATCATGACCATCCTGCGCGGCAAGGTGATCGTGCGCGACGGGCAACTCCTGGGCAGCTCCAGTGACGGCCGCTGGCTCTCTCGCAAGGTCGCGCCGCGGGTGATCACTCAAACCTCGGTGTAAGGTTCTGCACGACTACGGCAGATTGACCGGCAGCCCTGTTTGCATTGACTCGTAGGCGGCGAGGACGAGGGCTAGATCGTCCAGCCCGTCCTCGCCGGTCATTGCCGGCGGACGGCCTTCGAGGATGCTGCTGTGGAACTCCCGGACCATGGGAACCAGCCCGTTGCCGTGATCTTCCAGCGCCGGGGTCGTTTCGGACTGAGGGTCTGTCACCTTCAGCCACGGCTTGCCGGGCTCGAAATACAGCGATGCCTCGGAACCCGAAACCGCAACCCATGAATGGGGCTGCGGTGGCACGACGCTCCAGGAGTGGTTGATCAACCCGACCGATCCACCGGCATCCCGCGTCATCACCACCACGCCGTCCTCCGCCTCCAGACCCGGCTGCCCGGGCTGAATCTCACGGGCATAGACCTCGTTGGGCTGGCCGACCAGGTAGGTCACAGCGCTCAGCTTGTGGATGCCCCCGTCGATGAGCACGCCGCCGCCGTTCAGTTCCGCGCGGCTGCGCCATCCGCTGGGCTTGAAGGGGAACTGCTCGTGCAGCTGGATCAGGCGAACCTGCCCCACCCGTCCCTGGTCAATCAGCCGTTTCGCCTCCCGCACCGGCGGCAGGAAGCGGTAGTTTTCGGCAACCATGAACGTGACGCCCGCAGACTGGGCTTCTCGCACCATTGCCTCGGCGTCGGCCAGCGTCCCGGCGATGGGCTTTTCGACCAGGACATGCTTGCCGGCGCGAAAGGCCAGCGAAGCGTGCTCCCGGTGCAGGTGGTGCGGCGTGCAGACGTAAACGGCTTCCACCCCGGGATCGACGACCGCTGCCTCGTAAGATGCGAACGCGTCCAAGCCGCCAAGCCGCGACGCGTATTCCTGTGCCCGGCCCAGGTCGCGGCTGGCAAAGTACAGGTCAACCTCACCACGCATCGCCGCCATGGAGCGGGCGAACACCGCCGCAAAGGAACCGCAACCCAGTACGCACAGGCCCAGACTCAATCTGACACCGCCAATCACGAGATCTCGTAGCAAGAGTAGAGCAGACACGGCCTCAAATCCAGAGCCAGACGCGCCCGTCGTTTGACGTGGCGTCATCATCCCGCGTATCGTGCGGCCCTTATCGAGTTCGGGCGGGCGGCGGGCATCCTGACGCGACGGGGCGGCCTGAACAGTTCGCGACCCGCCCGGGAGCATGCGGTTGGCACGTATCACCGGCGCTCCGGTCCTGGTGGTTCTCCAGGACCGGAACTTCCAGTACCTGTGGGCGGCCCGGTGGATCCACGAGGTCTCCCGGCGCATGGAACTGCTGCTGCTGGGCTACCTCATCCTGGAGCTGACCGACTCGGCTTTCCAGGTCGGGCTGATCTCGGTGTTCCTCAACGGGCCGCGGCCGCCCTTCGCGCTGGTGGCCGGCATGCTGGCCGACCGGCTGGACCGCTGGCGCATCCTGACCACCATTCACGCCATCTACCTGCTGTTGGCCTCATGCCTGCTCGTCCTGCTGATCCTGGAAATGATCGAGCCGTGGCACGTCTATGTGGTGGTGCTGGCGCAGGGTACGGCCAAGGTGCTGGACGATCCGACCCGCCGGGCGTCGCTGTTCGACCTGGCCGGCCAGGACCGCATCGCCCACGCCATGTCGTTGGAGACCATGACCAACAACGGCGGCAAGATGCTGGGGCCCGTGCTGGGAGGGCTGTTGCTGCAGTTCTACGGGTTCACCGCCGCCTTCATGGTACTGGTGGCAATGGACCTGGTCTCCGCAGTGCTGGTGTGGCGGATGCGGTTGCCGGAGCGGTCCACCCGGGTGGTGCGGGACACCACTTTCTGGACGGGCATCGGGTCGGCCGTCCGGCATTCATTCTCCAACAAGTTTGCGCTGGGGGTGCTGACCATTTCCCTGGTGATGAACGGCATGGTGCTGCCGTTGCAATACTTCATTCCGGTTATCGCTACGGACGTACTCAAAGTTGGGCCGGCCCTGGGCGGGCTGCTGGGAGCCGCCGACGGCATCGGCGCGTTCGTCGGAGCCATCGTTATCGCCACGAAACGAAACTTCAGCTTCCACGGCCGCTACTACGTCTTCGGGGCGGCCATCGTCGCCGTCGGCGTGGTGATCGTCGCGTGGTCGCCGTGGTTCCTGGTCTCCTTCCTGGTGCTTTTCACGGCCGGCATGGGTCAGGCGGGCTTCAGCACCATGCAGAGCACGATCCTGATGCTCTCGACGGCCCCCGACATGCGGGGAAGGATCATGGGTTCCCAGGGACTGGTCAACGGACTCGGCCACCTGGTCGGAGGGTTCGAGATCGCAGCCATAGCCCAAGCCTTCACCATCTCATTGGCCATCGGGCTAAATGCCGGCATCGGCCTGCTGCTGATCGCGCCGGTGATGCTGCTTACCCCGTTGATCAAGCGACCGGTCGAGCCGCACCGGGCCTAGACTGGAGCCGGCTTGTCTCCAGTCAGTTCAGGGAGACGACACAGCGGGCGGGATCGGACTCCGACAGCACCTGGGGACGATGTCCGGTGTGGACGTAGTCGGCTATGAGCTTGCCTGCCATGGGGCCACGCCCGAAACCCGATGACGCCAGGCCGCTGACGATGTACACCTCTTCGAGCTGCGCGATCCTGCCGATGATAGGCCGACCGTCCAGCGAGAAAGGCATCATGCCCGACCAGGTGCGGTTGATTGATAACTCGCCCAGCATCGGGAGGACCTCGCTGGCGTGGCCGAAGTTCACCTCCACGCCGCCGGCGTCAACCGTGTAGTCGTAACCCACCAATTCCCGGTCGCCTCCGAAGATGATCTCGCCGTCCCGGTTCTGCCGGCCGTACAGGTGCCGCGTCACTCGACGCCCGCCGACATGCGTGAGTTCCGGCGGAGTGTCCCCAGAGCCGGCCGGGTTGCGGTTCCAGTGCGCATAGGACTCGGCCGAGGACAGTGAGTAGAAGACCCGGGGAGGCAACGGCTGCGTCGCCCACATCTGCCCGCGCACCGGCACTATCGGTATGCGAACGCCCAGCATTTCACCCAGAGGACCGCACCACGCTCCCGCCGCCAGGACCAACTGCCGCGCCGTGAAGGTTTCCTCGGTGCAGGCAACTCGGTAGTTTTCCTCTGCGGTCCGACTGATCCCGGTTACCTCCCGACCGGTCAGGATGCTCGCTCCCCGTTCCGCTGCGGCGGCAGCGAAGGCGCGGGTTGCCTTCTTGGGATCGGCCTGACCGCGCAGCGGGAAGTGCATGGCCCCGTATAGCTGGGGGTTCAGCTCCGGTTCGATACTCCGCGCTTCGTCAATAGTGAGCAGGTCCAGCGTATAGCCGCGCGATTTCAACGAAAGCACCCGGTCGCGCGCGTAGGCGTACTGCTCCTCGGTCTGGATCGCCTGGAGACCACCGGAAGCGCGAAACTCGATGTCGTAGCCCAGCTCCAGCTGCAGGGTGCGGAAGATCTGCAGGCTGCCCATGGTCAGGTACGATTCCAGGTCGGGAACGTTGCCCCATCCCAGCGCGCCGATGCCGCCAGCGTTGACGCCCGAAGCTTCGGATGCGATCTCGCCCCGTTCCAGCAGGATCACCTCGCGGCCGTGCTGAGCCAGATGAAACGCGGCGGACGCCCCCGCAATCCCACCGCCGATAATGATGACCTCAGCGTCCGCCATGCTCACCTCAAAATATCCTCTCTATCCCGTGCATCCTGTGTATCCCGGTGAACTTTTCGCCTTACGATCAAGAACCGGTGATCCCGATGACTACGCTGCGCCTTACGCCTCGTAGCAGGCGACCCAGTGCCCCGGCCCATGTTCCTCCATTGGAGGGTGAGCATTATCGCGGCAGAAGTCCGTTGCCGCCGGACAGCGGTCGTAGAAGCGACACCGCGCCGGCGGGTCTATGGGCAAGGTCAAATCCCCCCGTATATCGGGGTGATCGCGACGGTACTCAGGATCCGGTACGGGAACCGCCGAAAGCAGTGCCCTGGTGTAAGGATGCAAGGGATTCCGCAGCAGCTCCTCGGTTTCAGCCAGCTCGACGATTTTGCCCAGGTACATCACAGCGATGCGGTGGCACATATAGCGGGCAACCGCCAGATCGTGAGTTATGTACAGGTAGGATATCCCCAACTGCAGCGCGAGTTCCTGCATCAACAACATGATCCCGGTGCGGCTGGAAACATCCAGCATGGACGTGGGCTCGTCGGCCACCACGAAAGAAGGGCCGATCACCAGTGCCCGCGCGATGGCCACCCGCTGCCGCTGCCCGCCCGATAGCTCGTGCGGGTGGCGGAACAGAAACGATGCGGCCGGTGTCAAGCCGACCTGCGTAAGTATCTCGGTGACCCGGTCCACCCGGTCGGTGAGGTGGCCGATGCCCTGCACCGCCAGCGGCTCGGCGATGGTGTCGTATATGGTCCGCCGCGGGTTCATCGACTCGTAGGGATCCTGGAAGATCATCTGGGCCTGGCGGCGGAAGGCGCGCAAATCCGCAGACCGTATCGCGCTTGCGTCCACGGCATCGCCTGAGTCACCAGCAGTGACATTCAGGGACGGGAAGCGGAAGCGTATCTGGCCGGACGTCGGCTCCAGCAGCTTCACCAGCAACTTGCCCACCGTCGTCTTCCCGCAACCGGATTCGCCCACCAGCCCCAGGCTCTCACCAGGGGCCAGTGCGAACGACACGTCGTCCACGGCGTGGATGAAGCTGGAGGGCTGGCGGAACAGGTTTTTCGACACCGGGAATCGCTTGGTCAATCCTTCCACGGCTACCAGGGCATGCTGTCCGGCGTGGCTCCGGTTGGTTATCGCCATGGGTGTTTGCATGCTCTATGTCATCAGAATCAGGATTTGCTGGATTTCAGGATTTTCGGGATTATGGTCCCCCAATCCTGCTAATCCCATCATCCTGAAAATCCTGATTCTGACGATTCTTAGCATCCAAAGTCGTGCCCACCAAGGTCGTGTCCAGGGGATGCCAGCACGCCGCCCAATGGTCCCAGCGGCTCGACTTGGAAGGGAACTCGGTGCGGCAGATTTCGTCGGCGAACTGGCAGCGGGGATGGAAAGGGCATCCGTCGGGCGGGTCGATCAAATTGGGCGGTTCGCCGGCCAGACCCACCAAGGGCAATCGCTCCCCGTGCACGCTGGGGAACGAGGACATCAGCGCCGCCGTGTAGGGATGCATGGGTGACCGGAACACCTCGGCGGTGTCACCCAGTTCCACCAGGCGACCGGCGTACATCACGCCGATGCGGTCGGTGACCTCCGCCACTACGCCGATGTCGTGGCTGATGTAAATCATCCCCATGTGCAGTTCCTGCTGGACCAGTTTCAGTTCCCGCAGGATGCGGTCTTGGACGATCACGTCCAGGGCGGTGGTTGGCTCGTCGGCGATGATGACGTCCGGATCGCACGACAGCGCCATGGCGATCACTGCACGCTGACGCATACCCCCGCTGAACTCGTGGGGATACCGGTCCATCAACTGGGGGTCCAGGCCAACCATGCGAAAGAGGCGCGCTACTCTTTCCCTGGCATCCGCCACGGTGGTCTCCATGCCGTGGGCCTCGATCGCCTCAATGATCTGCTGGCCGACTCGATGCACCGGGTCCAGGGAATTCATCGCCGCCTGGAACACCATGGCGATGCGGCGCCAGCGATAGGTGCGCATCTCCTCGTCGTCAAGCTGCAGCAGGTCCGTCCCGCCGAGCTTGACCTGGCCGCCAGCCAGACGGGCGTTCTCCGGCAGCAGCCGCATGAGGCTGGTGGCGATCGAGGTCTTGCCGCAGCCCGACTCGCCCACCAATCCCAGCGATTGCCCCTGCGCCAACTCGAAGCTGACTCCTTCCACCGCCTGCACCTCGCCCTGCCGCGTCTGATAGCGCAGGGCAAGGTCGATCACTTCAAGGACCGGCGCTTCGTTGGCCGCGACCATCCCGTCGTCTCCGCAATCACCCGGTGTGCCGCCGCAACCGCGGGTTGACCACCTCGTCCAGGGCGCGGCCGACCAGGTAGAACGCGCTGCACAGGAAGGTGATCGACGCGCCGGCCGGTACGATGAGCCACCAGTACCTGGTGCCCCCCAGCAGGTAGCCCCCCGTGTTGGCGGTGTGGATCATAATGCCCCAGCTCATCCGCAGGTCCAGCAGACCCAGGAAGGACAATACGGCTTCGGCGAAGATGGCGCCCGTTACCGTGAACATCATGTACAGCAGCGACAGAGGCAACAGGTTGGGGATGATGTGCACAAAAATTATGTGGAAATGTCCCCCGCCAGCGACCCGCGCCGCTTCGATGTAGGGCTTTACGCGGATGCTCAGCGCCTGCGATTTCAGGATGATCGCGGTTCCGCCGAACCCTCCCAGCACGCCGATGATCAGCGCCAGATAGAACAGGTTGAGCTGGAACAGCGCGCTGAGAACGATAAGCAACGAGATTCCCGGCAGCGCGATGATCAGGTCGGCCAGTCGCATGAACAGCGCGTCCACCAAACCGCCGTAGTAGGCCGCCACCGCGCCCACCGTTGTCGCGATGCCGACCGTCACCAGCGCCGCAGTTATGCCCAGCACAAACTCGGACCGCGTGCTCGATAGCAACTGGCTGAGGACGTCCCGCCCCAACGGATCGGTGCCCAGCGGATGCCTCCAGTTCGGCGGCGAGGGATGCTCCAGCCGGTCAAATCCATACCCGGTTACCGGGTCGTACACCTCGGCGTCCCATACCGTTGCCATTAGAATGGGGTGTGAAACCGCCATCAGGGCAAACAGCACGATGGTCGCCAGCGACAATACGCCGATGCGGCTTTCCACGAAAATAGCCCAGCCGCCTCGAAAGGACCGCAGCGCCAGCCTCGCCCGGGCCATCGCCATCTGCGAGCGGCCGGGATGCAGGTCGACAAGCGGCGGCTCGGCGATCCCGGAAGGTTCGCCGGCGAAGGCGGGTTGGTCGGGTTGCGGGCCGATCATTGGTAGCGAATCCGCGGGTCGAGGTAAACGTAGAGCACGTCCACGATAACGTGGGCCAGCAACGAGAAGAGTCCGATGAACACCATGGAGCCCATCACCAGGGGCAGGTCCTCCGAGCGCACCGCCTCCAGCAGGGTCATGCCAGTGCCGGGCCAGGAGAAGACGCCTTCGATGATGACGCTGCCGTCGATGGCAAATATCAGGCTGTACACGAGGCTGGTGACCACCGGGAGCAGCGCATTGCGCGCCGCGTGCCGGTCACGCACCACCTTTTCGGGCAGCCCTTTGGCCCGCGCCGCCATCACGTAGTCCTCGCGCATCGTTTCCAGCATGCTGTTGCGCGTCAGCAGCATCGTGCCGGCGAACGAGATGAGGGTGAGCGTCACGATGGGCAAAATCATGTGCTTCAGGATGTCCAGCGCAAGAAACCCGATGTCCGAGAAGGCCCACGCCACCGGGATAGCCAGCGCCGCCACTCCGATAACCGGCGCTACCAGCGGTGTGGGTCCGATCCTCCCCGACCTACGGAAAAAGAACAGGACGAGGAACGCGAACGCCACGAAAGCGGCACCGGTCAGCAGCATGTAACTGAACACGTGGTTGGCGGTGACGTCGGCGCCCCTCCAAACCAGGGGATCCAGGAATTTGCCCACGGGCAGCCAACCTAACTTGAACGCAAAGATCCAGATCATCATCAGCCCGAAAGCTGGAGTGAACGCGGTAAACAGGGTCGCGCCGGAGATGGTCGCCGCGTATTCGAGCACGCCGCCTCGTCGCCACGCGATGGCCTTGCCCAGGAAAAACCCGATGTAGAATGACGCCGCAGTTGCGGTCAGGAACAAAACTGCCGTGCGCGGCAAACGCTCGGCCAGAACCTCGATCACCGGGCGGGGAAAATGGCCGAAAGACACGCCGAAGTTGCCGGTGAAGGTGTTCTTCATGTGGACCAGGTACTGTTGCCATACCGGCTTGTCCAGGCCAAAGGACTCCTTGATCTGTGCTCTCACCTCCGCCGGCAGGTCGGGGTTGAGCGCATAGAAGGTGGCGTAGTCGCCCGGCTGTGCCTGCACCAGGAAGAAGGTCAGGGTGACAATCAGGAACAGGGTCAGGACCATCTGCCCGGCCCGCTTGACCAGGTAACCAGTCACGGGAATCGACTCCGTGTGTCATCGATGGGTCCACCGCCCACGTTAGTCACCGTGCACGCCCTGTCGGGTACGTTGGGGCCTCAGTGGCCGAAAAAGCGCTGCTGAGAGTGCGGACAGCCTAACGACCCTGCCCACCGACTACTTGAACTGGACCAGGGTGGTCAGGCCGGAAGCGTTTTGCAGGCCGCCCAGAGAGTGGGTGTAGGGGTACTCGATGCGGTCGCTGCGGTAGGCTTCTACCAGCGGCGTGTCGAACAACGGAACGTAGGGCAGATCCTCAGCGAGGAACGCCTGCATTGCAAAGGCCAGGTCCAGGGCCGCATCTACCTCCGTCTCCGCCAGCAACTCGTCGGCCAGCTTGTCGAACTCCGGATTGTTGTATCCGCCGGCGTTGTGACCCTCCAGATCCGAATGCCGGCTGTGGAAGAACGACTCCAGATAGTCCGGATACAGGGTCAGGCCCCAGCCCAGGATCCACATGTCGAAGTCCTGCTGGTCGAATACTTTTTCCACGATCAGGTTGAAGCCGGTCAGGTCCGCGTGCACCGGGATGCCGACTTCGTTCAGCCACCGCTCGATCCAGATCGCGAAGGTCGAGCGCAGGGGGTCGTAGCCGGGGCTTGGCGCCAGGATGCTGATGGACGGCATCGGCTCTCCGCTGGGCATCCGCAACCCCTCGCCGCGCTGCTCCACGAACCTGCCGTCCTCGCTCACTCGGGGCTCGGTCTCCCAGGTGAACCCCGCGCCTTTGAGCAGCTCCACCACCCGGGCAATCCGTTCCCCGCGTGTCATTTCTTTTCCGATCTGGGGCACGTGAGGGTTGTACCAGGCGCGGTTGCCCTCAGGTACGGTGCCATACATGGGGAACGCCACCCCCTGCAACACGGTCTGGGTGATGAACTCCTTGTCGATCAGCGTCGCCACCGACTCGCGGAAGGCATGGTTATCCATCGGCGCCTTGCGGAAGTTGAAGCCCAGGTATCGCATGCCGTCGGACGGGTTCTCAAGAACCGTCAAGCCGCTCTCCCCCTCCAGCTGCTTCTGCAACCCCCGTGCAAGCCCCAATGGGTTGAGCATGAAATCGATGTCACCCTTCTTGAGAGCCAGCACCGTGGCGTCCTGGCTGCCATATATCGAGTAGATAGTGCTCGCCGCGTAGGGCCCCACCGTGTATTCCAGCGACTTGTCACCGCCGGGTTCGCCGTAGGCGCTGAACTCGTATACCCCCGGCTTCATCGTTTCGTAGGAACCATTGGCGTATTGAGTGACTACGGAGTCGGTGAAGAAATAGCGCGCATTCTTGGCTTTCTCCGCGAATGCGCCGCGTTCCCACTTCTGGAAGCCGAAGCCGCCCGCCGTCGGTTCGTTGTCGGGTACGTGGGCGTACAGGGCCTTTTGCTGCTCGATGACATCCGCTGCCTGCATGGCTCCGGTCACCACCGGTTCCCAGTAGGTCTTGGGCATCATCGGCATGAAAGCCAGCCCGAACTGCCACCGGGCCAGGCCCGGCTTCTCTTTGAAGTAGATCTTCAGATGGTGTGGACCCAGCGCCTCAGCATGATCGAAGTAGTCGGTGTCGACGATCGACGGCCAGTTTCCCGATAGCTGCATGTCGGCGACGGTCTGGGCGGTGAAGACGAAGTCTTCAGCGGTGACGTCCGTGCCGTCGCTCCACTTCACCCCTTCCTTAAGCTGTACCTCCGTGGTCCAAAAGGTCTCTCCGGCGACCTGCTCCTCCTGCAGTGCCGTCGGGAAATCTGCCGCCACGGACGGCACCCAGTCGTACCGCTGGGCTGAGTAGGTATAAAGCGATGGCTTGTCTCCCCCAAGAACGTACTGGTTCCAGATCGTGCCGTCCGGCCCCAGGTAGGCCCAATAGTTCGTGGTGGTGAGGTCGGCCGAGATGCCGATCTGGTAGACGTATTCAACGTCCTGGGGCGTCGCCGGCTCAGGAGTGGGAGTCGCGGGCGCCTCCGTTGCGGTGGGTGTCGGCTCAGCCGGCGTGCTTACGGCGGCGGGATCCGGCGTGGCGGTGACCACAACTTCGGTGACCACTTCCCTGGTGCACCCTGCCAGCACAAGCATCGCCACTATCAGGCCCATTATCATCAAGAATCTATTCGTATGCAGCATCCAATCCACCTCAAACAGTGAGCGAAATTTAACACGCTATTGCACAATCCCGCAAGAAAGTCGTTTGCTGGAAAATGCTTTCTAAACCATCTACGGCGGGAGAGGGGTGATAGGATAAGCCCAGTTTAGATTTTCGCACTGGCATCACCCTCCAGGGATATGCTTGCACTGAAAACCTGATGGAGCAAACAAGACGCGCCACTAACTGATGAGAGGTCCTGACGATGAACATACAAACTTTGGATCGATGTCCGCAGAATCATCGCGGAGGTCAGGTGTCCCACCTGCTTTTGGCTGCCGGCCAGTTCGGATCCGAGAACCTGGCCGTGACCTGGGTCGAGGGTGAGCCGGGCAGCGAGCAGGCCGTCCACTCGCATGACGGCCGGGAGCAGGTGTACGTGATAGTTCAAGGCCGCGGCGCCATGCGAGTGGGCGAAGAGGTGGAAGAGGTCGGGGCGGGCACCGCCATCCTGGTCCCGCCCGGAACAGACCACTCGATCCGCAACGTGGGCGAGGAAAAGCTGATCTACGTCTCGGCGACCTCGCCGCCTTTCGCAATGCAGGAAGGGAACACCAACTGGTCAACGCCGGCGGACCCGTAAGCCGGGCCTCGTGCGTACTGACTTTCGCAAATCGTCAGAATCAAGATTTGCGGGATTTTATGATTTGGCAGGATTGGCGGATCTCCATCACGGATCGGTGCCAATCTTGATAATCACTGAATCTTGAAAGTCCTGATTCTGACGTTTCTCCGCCGTGGTCTATAATGCGGCGCAATCCACCTTGCACTTCTCCGCGTCGGAGCCGGATATGGACGGCATCTACCTCGACTACAACGCCACCACTCCCATCGATCCCGCGGTCGCCGAGGCCATGCTGCCCTACGTGCACGGGCTGTTCGGCAACCCCTCCAGCGGGCATTCTTTCGGCCTGGCCGCGCGGGAAGGGGTCGACCACGCCCGCCAGCAGGTGGCCGGCATGTTGGGCTGTTCCGAGGGCGATCTGATCTTCACCAGCGGCGGCACCGAAGCCAACAACCATGCCATCAAGGGTATGGCCGGCGCACATCGCGAGCGAGGCAACCACATCATCACCTCGGCGATCGAACATCCGGCCGTAACCGAGGTCTGCCGCTATCTGGAAGGGCAAGGTTTCCGTACCACCTTCCTGCCTGTCGATGAACATGGCATGGTCGACCCGCGGCGGGTTGAGGAAGCCATTACTCCCGACACTGTCCTCGTCACCATCATGCACGCCAACAACGAGGTCGGCACCATTCAGCCTGTCGCTGAGATCGCCGAAATCGCCCACCGGCACGGCGTGCTGGTGCACAGCGACTGCGCCCAGTCCATCGGCAAGATTCCCGTGAAGGTGGACGACCTGGGCGTCGATCTGCTCTCCGTGGCCGGCCACAAGCTCTACGCACCCAAGGGCATCGGCGCGCTGTACATCCGGCCCGGCGTCCAGTTGGAAAAGTTCATGCACGGCGCCAACCACGAGGCGAACCGCCGCGCCGGCACAGAAAACATCATTCTCATGGCTGGCCTGGGCATCGCCTGCGAACTCATCGAGCGCAACCTGAACGAATACGCCGACCACATGGCCGCCATGCGCGACCGCCTGGAGCAGGGCATCCTGGCATCGGGGTACGATGCGCGAGTCAATGGACATCCGACCGAACGGCTGCCCAACACCTGCAGCATTGGCTTTCGCGGGCGGGAGGCCGATGGTATATTGGCCGGTCTTCCCTCGGTGGCCGCCTCGGCCGGCGCGGCCTGCCACAGCGACCGGGTGGAACTGTCCCACGTGCTGGAGGCCATGCGCGTGCCCGCTGAGTACGCCATGGGTACCCTGCGCCTCACCGTGGGGCGTTACACCACCGAGGACGAGATAGACCGGGCGATAGCCGAAATCACGGGCGTGGTAGCCCAACTCTCGCCGGTCAATATCGCGGCCAATTGACCCACACTGCACCGGAGTGAAAACCAATGACCACCCAGACCAACCCGGGCGCCCTTGACGCCGCCACCATGGCCGGTTTCCAGGATGCCTTCGCCTCCCAGCCCAACCACCAGCTGATGCAAAACGTCGTTACCCAGCACGACGTGAACGACGTCGCCCTGAACCGCAACATCGTTGCCGAGGCCACTCACAGCTTCTCCACGGTGCTGGACGACTGGAGCGTAACCAATCAGGCCCGCTCCGGCCGCTGCTGGATGTTCGCCGGGCTCAACCTGTTCCGGTCTGAGACCCGCAACGTCCTCAACGTCAAGGAGTTCGAGTTCAGCCAGAGCTACGTCATGTTCTGGGACAAGATGGAGCGTGCCAACTACATCCTGGAGGCCGTCATCGAGACCGCTGACCGGCCCATTGACGACCGCGTGGTGGCCTGGCTGCTGCAACAACCCCTGGGCGACGGCGGCCAGTGGGACATGTTCGTCAGCCTGGTCCGCAAGCACGGAGTGGTGCCCAAGACCGTGATGCCCGAAACTGAAAGCTCCGGCAACTCCATGCGGATGAACGCCGGCCTCAACTACCAGGTTCGCCAGGGCGCGCGCAACATCCGCCGCCTCTACGCGGACGAGGCCGGCCTGGACAAGATGCGCGAGGCCAAGCAGGAAGCCCTCGGAGCCATCTACCAGATCCTGTGCATTCACCTGGGCACTCCGCCCGCACAGTTCGACTGGCAGTGGAAGGACAAGGACGGAGAGTTCCACCGGGACGGCGAGATGACGCCCCTGGGGTTCGCCGAGAAGTACATCACCACTCCCATGGACGACTACGTCTGCCTGGTCCACGACCCGCGCGGTTCCAGCCCGCCGGGCCGCACCTACACCGTCCAGTACCTGGGCAACGTGGTGGACGGCACCCGCATCACCTACCTGAACGTCGACATCGATATGATGAAGGACATTGCCATGCGCATGCTCCAGGACGGCACGCCCGTCTGGATGGGCTGCGACACCGGCAAGCAGATGCACCGTGACAAGGGCCTTTGGGACGCGGAGCTATTCGACTACGGCAGCGTGTACAGCGCCGACTTCGAGATGGACAAGGCGGACCGCCTGGAGTACCACCAAACGGCGATGACCCACGCCATGCTCTTCACCGGCGTGGACGTGGTCGATGGCAAGCCCCGTCGCTGGCGCGTGGAGAACAGCTGGGACGACAAGGTCGGCGAAAAGGGTTTCTTCATGATGAACGATTCCTGGTTCGCCGAGTACATGTTTGAGATCGCCGCGCCGAAGAGCTACCTGCCCAAGGAACTGCAGGACGCCCTGGCCCTCGAACCCATCGTCCTGCCTCCGTGGGACCCCATGGGCTCGCTGGCCTAGACCCACTGCCCTAACGGGAAGAGACAGTAGGGGCGACGCGTGCGTCGCCCCTAAGTTTGTCTGGGACTCCGTCGCGGGTCAGTTTCGTCCACCTTCGTTGTCACCAGGTACAGCCACGGCGCGCCCAACTCGAACGGCGTCGGATCCAGGTCACCGTACGCTTGGTGCAGCCCGAACCCGGCCTGCTCAAGCATCGTAATCAGCTCGCGATAGGTGTACAGGCGCATGGACATCTCCCGCACCTCCCGCTGCCCATCGCGAATGAAAGTCCACGTCGATTCCAGCCGGCCGTTCTCGTGGTCGTAAGCACGCTCTTCCAGGGCCAGCAGGTCTCCAGCCCTTTCCCATACCCGTGGTTCCTGAACCGCGTCCATCAGCATGGTTTCCAACAGCGGCGTGTCCAGCGCCAGCCGACCGCCCGGCTTCAGGCTCCGGGAAACCGAGCACAGGAAATCGAGATTGCCTGCGTCGTCGAAGTAGCCGAAGCTGTTCCAGAAACAGATGGCGCCGTCGTAGGTTCCATCCTCAGGCAGGCGCCGCATGTCACCCTGGCGCAAATCGACTTCAAGGCCACGCTCCACTGCCTCACGTTTCGCAACCTCGATCAACTCCGCGCTCTGGTCGATTCCGGTCGCCTGGTATCCCCACGCGGCCATCTCCAGTGCCAGGCGGCCGCTACCACACGGAACATCGAGCACCCTGGCTCGCGTCGACAGACCCATAGATTCCTGGATGAACCCTAACTCCGCACGGGTCCGTTCCTCGTCGCGGGCATGCTGGACATATTCAAGGCACAGGCCGGAGAAGAAGACAGACCACCATTGGTCGTGATCAACACGCATTCTAAACGCCCTGCTTCAACCGCCATCGCCGCTGCACCCCATTGCGGATTCGGTCACTCGACTGGAGGCAATGGTTGTGCGGAGTAATTTCCACGCCCCAATAAAACGGCGACTGCATGAGCTTGCTCTGCCAGATTGCGTGCCATTCCCCGCAGCGTAGCCGCATTTGGGGGCGTCGGCACCGGTGTACGCGAGTGCACGATCAGCATTGACGCAAGCATTTGCTGAAATAGAGCGCGAGGGTATACACGCATCCCTTCCGGCACATGAACTTCGTCCGTGTGTTCCCGCAAGTATCGATGACATTGGCGGGCCATCGTCATATACGCAAGTCCTTCGGACGCTTTCTCCCAGGCCGCAGCGGTATGTTCATGGTGTACCACCTGGTCGAACTCGTGCTCATGCGCATTAACGATCAAACCCCAATAGCGAGCAGCGTCCGCCAAACATTGTGCAGATTCTGCATACAGGCGAGGAGTTTCTCGTCGCAAGTACGTCTCTTCCAAACGATAAGTTGTCCCGCTACCGGAAGTTCCGGCCCGAATCCTTGGCATAGTCAGTCGTACCATATTCGCTCTCCCTTTGTTCCTTTCGCCAAGGCTGCATCCGGGCGGAGACCCACCCATAGCATCAGCTCGCCAGCAGTTCCTTCAGCTGGGCGTCGATGAACCCGGTGTCGGCCGGGTTCCTTCCCGGCCCACCGCCGGTATGCCCCCAGATGGTCTCGATGACGCGCAGCTCGGCGTTGGGCATCATCGACACCTCGATCTCGTTGTCCTCCGGCGGGAAGTACTGGTCGGTGCGCGAGGGCATCACGAACGCCTTCGCCTTGATTGACCCCAACGCCTTGGCCAAGTCGCCGCCGTAGAGTGGGTTGTCGCTGATGTCCCCGGCCTGCCACGTGGCGACCATGGCCAGGATGTTGTTGGCGTCCTGCTGCAGGTATCGCCCTTCCCAGGACGTAATCAGGTAGTCCTCCAAAGAAGAGTGCCCGATTTCCAGGTACACCTTCTCCCGGTAGAAGGCCTGCGATGGCGCCCATCCCGCGTACACCCGAGACATGGCCCGCAACCCCTTGGCCGGCGGGGTGTCATACCAGCCGTTGTTCCAGGCGTCGTCGGCGCACAGGGCCGCCTTGACGCCCTCCAGGAAAACGAAGTTGTGCCGTGCCGTTTTCGCCGACCCGCACCACGGCGCGATGCGCTCCACTGTGTCGGGATACAGCGCGCCCCAGTGAAAGGTCTGCTGCGCGCCCATGGAGAACCCGCACACCAGCGCGATCCGCTCGATGCCGAACTGCTCGGTGACCAGCCGATGCTGGAACCCGATGTTGTCGTAGTACGTGACTCGGGGGAACCGGGCGCGGTCATAAGGCGCCGGCGTGTTGCTGGGCGACGACGACAGCCCGTTGCCGAAAAGGTTCGGAATGATGATGAAGTACCGCGCCGGGTCCAGCGCCATCCCCGGTCCGATCATCGGCTCGTTGGCCGGGTGCTGCGAGCCAAAGAAGGTTGGAAACACAATCACGTTGTCCTTGCGGACGCTCAACTCGCCGTAGGTCTGGTACGCCAGCCGCGCTCCCCGCAGCCGCAGGCCACACTGCAGGTCCACGTCGCCCAGTTCAAAAATCTTGTGCTCGCTCATATATCGTCCTCATGAGGGTTGAATGCCGGCCCGAAAACCAATACGCTGCACTCAAGTCTAACAGCCCCCAATCCAAAAGCGCGGAGGTCGATCATGCTGAACAAAGTGCATCACGTAACCTATGTCGTGGAAAACGTGGACGACATGGCCGCCTACATCGAACGCAACTTCTCCCTGACCCCCATCCGCCGCGACGAGTTCACCGAGCGCGGCTTCAAGTCCATCCTCTACCAGATCGGCGAAACCCTCGTCGACTTCTTCGAGCCCCTGCACGACGACACGCCCACGGCCCGCCAGCTGCGGGAGTCCGGCCCCGGCGTCATGCACGTGGCCTGGGGCGTGGACGGCATCGGCCAGCTGTTCAACGACCTGCAGGCCAACGGCAACGACATGCGCGGCGACGGGCCGTCCGCCAGTCCCTTCGGCTACCTGACCGCCAGCATCGAGCCGGCCAGCTCCCACGGCATCTACTTCCAGTTGGCCGAAGGGGAGCACAGCTAGACATGGAATACGCGCAGCTCGGCCGCACCGGCCTCACCGTGTCCCGGGCCGGCTTCGGCGGCGGCGGCATCGGCCAGGTCTGGGGACCCACCGACGAGAATGAAGCCATCGCCTCCGTCCACCGGGCCCTCGACCTGGGCATCACCTTCTTCGACGTGGCCCCCTCCTACGGTGATGGCAAGGCCGAAGAGGCTTTGGGCAAGGCGCTAGAGGGTCGGACCGAGCCGGTGGTGGTCGCCACCAAGGTGCGGCTCCGCGCCGAAGAGATGGACGACGTGGCCGGAGCAGTCCAACGCTCGGTGGACATTAGCCTGCGGCGACTGCGCCGCGACTCGGTCGACGTGCTCCATGTACACAACCGTTTCACCGAGCAGCGCGGCGAGGCGCCCGACTCACTGACAGCCGACGACGTCCTGGGGCCGGTGCTTGAGGCCTACCGCTCCGTACAGCAGGCGGGCAAGACCCGGTTCATCGGCCTGTCCGCCATGGACCACCACGTGCCCACGATGCACCGCATCCTGGAAGCCAACGAGTACGACACCGTGCTGGCCTACTACAACCTGCTGAACCGGACTGCCCAGGAACCGCCGCCGCCAGGCTTCAGCCAGCACGACAACGGGCAGATCATCCCGCTGGCGCGCAGCCTGGATATGGGCGTCATCGGCATCCGGTCCCACGCCGCCGGCGCGCTCACGGACGCCCTGGACCGCCCGCCACGGCCCGGCGATGCGTTGATGCAGAAGGACCTGAACAGCGTGCGGAAGCTCGGGTTCCTGCTGGACGGGCCAATCGGGACGATGTCCCGGGCGGCGATGGTCTTCTGCCTGATGAACCCCGACATCCATACCACCGTCCCCGGCGTCAAAAACCGGGCGGAGGCGGAGGAGACGGCGGCGTGCGTCGACATCCCGCCAATCCCGCCGGAGCACCTGGCTCGGCTACAGCAGCTTTACGAAAACGACTTCCGGGACTGATTGCCAGCCCCGGAAGCTTTATCGCGGATAGGGTCGGCTTCTACAGCGCCAGCGCGTAGCAAGCACGGCGCGGGTCGGCCCCGGTGCTGAGCGAGCCCGTCTCGGGATCCCGCACCGACACCGTCGCGCCCAATCCGCAGTTGGCCGTGTGGTGGATCCTGTGACCCAGCGCCTTCAGCGCGCCTTCGGTCGACTCCGGGAACCCGTCCTCCAGGTCCAGCTGGCCCGGGTAGTACACGTGAGGATAGAAGGAGTTCACGTTGCTGGAGGTGGCGAACCGGGGCGCCTCGACCGCCTGCTGCGGGTCCATGCCGAACACCAGCGAGTTCAGGATCAACTGCAGGTTCCCCTGCACCTGGTTGTCGCCGCCGGGACAGCCCACGGTCATCACCGGCTGGCCGTCTTTCGCGACGATGTAATTCACCAGGGTCGTGCGGGGTCGCTTGCCCGGCTCCACCACGTTGGGGTGGCCCGGTTCGCAGTTGAACATCTCGATCCGCGTGCTCAGGCAGGCGCCAAGTTCGGGGAAGAACACCGACTTGGAGAACGACCCGCCGCTGATGGTGCCGCACACCAGGTTGCCGTGCCGGTCCAATACTGACACATGCGTCGTGCCATCGTCGGCAGAGGTATCGGGTCCGATGGCCGCTGCCATGACCTGCGGAGCGGTGCGTCCGGTCTTCCTGGAGAAGCGCCAGGGATCGCCCGCGGGACGTTGTTCCGGATAGGCTCCCTCGGGGTCAATTTCCCCCGCGCGGACGGCGGCATACTCCTTGGACAGCAACCCGTCCATGGGCACAGTCGCGAAATTGGGGTCACCGTAGAACGCTTCCCGGTCTCCGAAGCACAGCTTCAGCGCCTCTGCCACCGTATGGATGTAAGCCGGGCTGTTGTGCCCCATCGCTTTGAGATCGAAGTTCTCCAGGATGTTCAGCGCCTGCATCAGCATGGGCCCCTGGGTCCAGGAGTCGTGGCCCCACACCTCATGCCCGAGGAAAGTGGTGCTCACCGGCTCGCAGAATTGCGCGTGGTATCCGGACAGGTCTTCCATCTCCAGGATGCCGCCCACCTTCCGCGACTCTTCCACGATCAGCTCCGCAGTCGGTCCTTCGTAGAAAGCGCTGCGCGCCGCCTGCAGGCTCTCAGGGCGCGAGCCTAACGCCGCCTCTGATGCGTCGCTCATGGCCTTAAGCGTGTTGGCCAGGCCCGGCTGTCGCATCAAAGTTCCGGGAGCCGGAACCTTGCGGTCTTCGTAGAAGACCTCCCAGCCGCCGGGAGGGAAGTTGTCGAATTGCTCCTGGCCGGTCTCCGACCGCAGTCGCTCCAGCATGTACTCGTAATGCGGGATCCCGTCTTCCGCGTAACGGATCGCCGGTTCGACAACCTCGGCAAACGACATCGTGCCGTACCGGTCCAGCATATTGATGAAGGCGTCCACAATGCCCGGCTGGGTGAACGAGAGCGGCGCGTCCTTGCCCGGCCCGGTTGGGATGCGCTCGTGTCCGCGAGACCGGTAGAACTCAGCGGTCGCCGCGCCGGGGGCGCCCCCCTGTCCGGACAGCGACGTCAGGTCTCCGCTGTCCGAGTCGTACAGCATGAAGACGCCCTCGGCGGCCAGTGAGTATGACGCGATCGGTTCCACCACGGCCGCGGCGAGGCTTGCCGCCACCATGGCGTCGAACGCGTTGCCGCCGGCCAGCAAGATCCGCATGCCGGCCATGGACGTAAGGTAATGCCCCGACGAGATCACGCCCTCGTTGGATCGAATCACCGGCCGTCCCGATTCGGGCAGGTTCACGTCTCCCTGTTCCAGATTGTGCATCGTCTGCTGGATCGCCATGTCAACTCCTCAAATCGAACTGCTTGGGCCGTTTGGTATTCAGGTTCTAAATTCTACCCTCGGCGTCCAGGCCCAGGACGACCCGTCCGTACTCCTGACCGCCAAGGTCCATGATCAGCGTGTCCCGGTGGGCCGCGGCGTGGGCGTCCCGGTGGAACCGTTGCAATGGATCGGACTCGAAAAGGCCGTGCCCGCCGCTGATGTCAAAGATGCGATTCACCGCCTGTAGACACAGCTGGGTCACGTATGCCTTGTCTCGGCGGTACTTCGCCCGCTCCAGCGTGGTGAAGCTTTCGCCGGCATCGGCTCGGTCCAGCGTTTCACGCACATCCCGATCCATCAGGGCCTTGCCGGCGTCGATCGCCGCGGCGGCCTGGGAAAGTCTAATGTGCACCGCCGGGGCGTCAGCCGACTTTGCCGCTCCTGACGTTCCGGCCGTCTTGACGATGAACTCGTCCAGCATCCCCTGGGCGATGCCCAGCATCGGGGCCACCAGATCCCATCCTAGCAGCGCCGGTATTGGCAAACGGTACCTGCTTTGACCATGCACTTCCCAGCCGGTCCAATCTCCGTCGCCGGCGGTGGTCACGTCCAGTATCCGGTGGGCCGGTATGAAGGCGTCTTCCACCACTATGTCTTTGCTGCCGCTTCCCCGTAGTCCCGACACAAACCACGTGTCTACAATCTGATAATCGGCCCGCGGCGCCAGCGCCCAATTCCGCTCGCCGATTCCCGGTACGCCCAGCATCACCCAACTGGCCGCATCGCACCCGCTGGAAAACTCCCACCTTCCAGTCAGCCGGTAGCCGCCGTCCACGGGCGTGCAAGTGGACCGGCCCACGTTCAGCGAACTGGAGCACAGCGCGTCCGGGTCCGACCCGAACACCTCGTCCTGGGCCGGCTCCGGCCAGTATCCGACCAGCCACGCATGCGCCGCCCATAAACCGTAGCACCACGCCGTGGCCGGACACGCTCGTCCCAACTCCGCGGCCACGTCCAGCAACAATGCGTAATCGACATCCATACCGCCGTATCGCGCCGGCACCCCGATGCGATACAAACCGGACGCCAACAGATCGCTCACGCTCTCTTCGGGCAGCCGACGCAGTTCCTCAGCATGAGCCGCACGCTCTTTCAGTGCAGGCAGCATCGCCGACGCCCGCTCCATCAGCATGGCGGGTGTCGGAGTTTCGGTCGTGCTTCGTTGCTTTGTAATCACTGATCTGATTGCAGGCGGCATGGCGTGGCCACCCGTCGGCAGACTATCACGTACTCGCGGTACACGGCCAACTCGCCCACTCGCAACGCCTCTTCGCGGCGCATGGTATCATCCGGCACTCAATGTGTCGGAGGCCCAGAGGGAATTCGAGTGACAACAAATCCGGGCGATTTATTGTGGCTGACTCCACCTCTCACTGACGCGGCCCGTGGCCCGGGCTCGGGTCCGGCATGAGAGTTGCGACGACGCTGAGCCGCGCGTCCTCGCCGCTGGGCATATTCCGGAACCGCGATTTCGCCTTCGTTTGGGGATCCACGGCCCTGGTCGGCGTCGGGACCCAGATGGAGTCGGCGGTGCTGGGCTGGTTCGTCCTGACCCTGACCGACTCGCCGTTTCTGGTCGGCGCCATCGCCGCCGCGCGAATGGCGCTGAATTTCCTGGCCCTGTTCACCGG
This sequence comes from Dehalococcoidia bacterium, assembly GCA_034423575.1. Lineage (GTDB taxonomy): Bacteria > Chloroflexota > Dehalococcoidia > Lucifugimonadales > UBA3495 > Bin87. The sequence continues at coordinate 42,466 of DAOUIF010000057.1, forward strand.
CGCCCTGGCCGATCGGTTGCCGCGCAACCGCCTCCTGGCGTCCGTCGAATTCATCATGGGTTCGATGGGGATGCTGATGCTGGCGCTGATCCTCACGGGTAGGCTGGAGGTCTGGCACATCTTCGCCATCACGCTGGTCATGGGGGTCGTTCGGCTCTGCCAGATGCCGGTGGCACAGTCCCTGGTGGCGGATACCCTGCGCACCGATCAGCTTGGGCATGGCGCGGCGTTCAATACCGTAGCCATGAACATCGCCATGCTCTGCGGTCCGGTGATTGGCGGATATCTTTTCAAAGGCCTGGGCCCGCAAGGCGCCTACACCGCAATTGCGTGCCTGTATCTCGTCAGCGGCCTCGTCGCGTTGAATGTCCGGACCCCGCCTACGACCGTGGTGCGCGCCCCGGAGCGCGTCATGAGCACCGTGCTCGGTGGCCTTCGGTACGTCGCTGGCAACCAGGTGCTCTGGGCCGTCCTGGCGGTTGCCGTCATCATTAACCTGGCGGGCTGGACCGTGCACACCGGCCTGGCGCCGATCTTCGCCCGGGATGTGTTGGGCAGTGACTCCGCCGGATTGGGACTGCTTCTGTTCGCCTTTGGCATTGGAGCCCTCAGTGGGTCCCTGGGCTTCACCATGTTGCCTAACCTGCGCCGTCCCGGGTTGCTGCTCATCCTCGCGGTATTTTCATGGCACGGCACCATCCTCCTGTTTTCGCTCTCAACATCCTTCTACCTTTCGATGGCGATTTTCGCGCTGGTGGGAATGTCCTTTGCCTCCACCCAGGTCCTGATTTTGACCCTGCTGCTCCGCACCACGGACCAGCAGTTCCGGGGGCGCGTGATGAGCCTGCGGTCTTTCGCGATTCTGGCCTACAGTTTCGGCAGCGTCGCGGCCGGCGCCATCGCGGGAGCATGGGGAGCTCCGGGCGCGGCCCAGGTCGTGGGATTCACCGGCATCACTCTGGTCGCGCTGCTGGCTTTCGCGGCCCCGCAGTTGCGCCGGGGCTGACACTCTCCCGTCGGTCAATCCTCTCTCGTCCATCCTGCCTGTCCACTCCAGAGGCCATTACGGAGCCGGCGAAGTGAAGCAGCATTTCGCCGGCCCGGTATCCATCATCCGCTCCTGTCAATTCCTGACCAATCGCCGCCACGGCAATCGCGTTTGCAAGACCTGAATCTCGCTCACGCGTACTCAGTTTGTCATCGCGAGGAGCGCAGCGACGTGGCGATCTCGTCACCCGAAGGATGGCCCATCCAGCAACGAGATTGCCGCGCTTCGCTCGCAATGACAGCTCGGGCGAAACTGGGTACTCGTGAGAACGCCTCTTGCGCACTATAGAACGTGTGTGCTATCATGCATCCCGCAGGTGATTGTCCCTTTACGACCAGGTTCCGAGAATACACGGCCAACCCCATCAGCATCCCAGTCGCTAACGGCATCCGCAGGAGACTGTCCCCGATCGGATTAATCGGAGTAGTCCCCTCGGCCACCGCGTCCGCCACAACGCGCCATGCCCGAGCCCGTGCCCGGTCCATGGAAAATGAGAGCCAAAAACCCAGCGCAAATCCTCCGGCCGTAGGGCTGATCACTTCCCGGAACCTGGTCATCAACAACCATTCGACAAATCGCCTGCAAAAACCAACCATCGCCTGCGCCAACCCAATCCAAAATAAGCGAATCCATCCTGTAAATCCTGTACATCCCTGTAAAAACCGAACCCCGGGACGCACCCATCCCAAGGAGCAGTGATCCATCATGGGCAGCGTCCAGCACCATCAGAACCAGGCCCGGCGCTTTCTCTCCCTGGCCCGGTCCGACCACAACGCCGGCGACTACGCCCGCGCCGCCAACGCCCTGTCCCGGGCAGCATCCCACGCCGCCACCGCCGCGATGTTCCACCGGGGCCTCTTGCGCCGGGCTACCAGGCGCATACTGACCAACACCCTGTTCGCCTTGGCATGGGATGGCCACGTCTCCAACGGAGCCGTCCGTACCTTCCGCCAGATCTACCAGCTCCCCCGCCGCTTGGCCGCAGCCAGCCCCGACGCGGCCCGCCGTTTATGCCGACAGGCCCGGAACCGTGTCTCCGCGTTGATCCGATCCGTCGAGGGCGCCATCGCCGGCCGACCGGTCACCGGCCGGGGTCGCCGCCCGCCGCGGCCTCCATGGCGTCCCATGCCCCGGTCAATGACCGAGATCATGGCCCTGCCCGACTACAAGGAGATCGCCGAGGCCTACGGACTGGCCGGGTCACCGCTGGCCCGTCTCCCCGACCACCACAACTTCTACGCCCGCGGCCTCACTCCCCGGCCCTGCCCCTGTCATCCGGCCGACCTTTCCCGGCGCGGCGACCCCTCCTCCATCGAGCTGTCTCCCCTCTGGAAACGCGCCCTGGAAGACACCTTCCACGTCAAATTCCCCGACACCATCCCCGTCCACCTCTAACC
>DAOUIF010000058.1:0-22601 GCA_034423575.1 Dehalococcoidia bacterium
AGAATGGGGACGCGTAGGTTCGACAGGAGCGGTTTCTGACGGATTGCAGGCCGAGGTTGCTGCTGCCCTCGTAAAAACAGTGGCGAAAAAGTAACTGGCGAACGTGAATTCGCTCTAGCCGCCTAGTCGCGGCTACGTCTGCCACCGGTAGGTCCGGAAGCTGGGACGCGGACGTACAATTATTCCGGGATGCTACCTCAGGGACGCCGATACCCGAGGCCATAGACTTTATCGGCTGGCGGTTGACGAATCCCGTCGGCGGGAGTCCTCAGCAGCGAGACTAAATCGCCGAACACGCTTGTAGCATATCCGATCAGGGAAGTTTCTGGACGGGGAGTGCGACTCTCCCCCGTCTCCACCATCCCGTGTAAATTCCCCATACGGGGTGGGCCACACTTCGACGTCTTCTCTATAGTCCATTGCTTGGAGGAGGGCGTTGAAGGCTTTCATGGGCCGGAAACCCACCACCTCCCGGTTATCCAGATCCACGTAGATGCTGTGGAACACCGCCAACAGGAGACGGTTCCGCTGGCCGGGGTCTGCGGACTTCCAGAGTTGTTTCAGGTCGGTGAGGATCTTGACGGCCTCCGCGGCGTCGTCCAGCTCCGGGACATAGATGGTAGTCAGTTCAGCCTCTGCGTTCTCTTTGATGATCAGATAGCGTTCCTTGGTTATGTCCCCTTCCAGGTACAGTTCCTGGGCGCGCTCGATCTTCCTCTGAACGGCCTCGCGTCTCTTGAGGCTTTCGTTGTGGTCGGTTCCTTCGACATAGTTTTGGATGATCCAGTCGACCCAGTCGGGTCGTAGGGTGAAACCGCCAAAGATCTGGTCAACCTGGTCCTCGAACACGTAACCGACAAACGATTGGCCGGCATGAGCGCATTTTCGATCGGTGCCTTTTTTGGGCACGACATAGTACGTCTTGCCGTCCTGCCCCTGTCTCTGCGACCACAGCTTGGTCCCGCACTGGTGACATCTCAACAACCCGGTGAGCATATGCGGGTTCCTGCTGGATCGGCTGACCGAAACCGATTTCCGGGATCGGTTGTCTTTGATACGCTCCTGGACGTCGTTGAACAGGTCCTCCATGACGAGGCGTTGATGGCGGCCGGGGTAGTATTCGCCTTTATGGCGAACTTCACCGAGAAAAAAACGGTTACTGAGAAGGTCACGAATCGACCATCCAGTGAAGAGGGCTCCTTTGGCGTCGTCCGGACCGTCGTGAGTTACTTCGGTATCCGGGTCGGACCGTCGTCTCCCCTTGGTGCGGAACCCCTGCCTATTCAACTCCTCAGCCAGTGTGCGATAGGAGTGCGAGCCGCTTCGGTATTTCTCGAATGTCTTGAGCATTGCCGGGCCGGCGACCGGGTCGATGTGGCAACCGGTGTGGTTCTCGTCGATGCCAATGCAATTCGCGTCACAACGTTCGTAACCGAAGGGCGGTTCTCCGTTGAACATGCCCTGCATCGCCCGCTCCCTCATGCCCTTCTTGGTGTGTATTGACAAAGCGTCCGAAAAATACTGGGCGAAGGCGCCCAGCATGGTCATGAACAGCCGGCCTTCGGGTGTCGTGTAGTCGATGTCCTGGGTAATGGACACGTAGGTGACGTTGTGCTGGGAGAAGGTGTGAAAGGCGTCCAGCATCACCCTCAAGTTCCGGGTGAATCGATCCAGCGTATGAGTGACCGCCACGTCGAACTTATCCGCTTGGGAATCCTGCAACATTTCGCGGAACGTCGGACGCTTGGCGATGGATTCCACCCACGCTGAGCGGCCCTCCTCATTGTAAATGCCCACCACCTCCCAGCCCTTCTGGGCGCAGAATTCGTAGAAGGCGCGACGCTGGGCATCAAGCGAGTACCCCTCGACCTGTTCCTCGTCACTCACTCGGAAGTATCCTACCGCTCTCATCATCGTTCGCTCCGTCGTGAACATCCTCTGGCACTGTGCCGGATGAGTTGCGCCTTTCGGCAAGTTGCTCACGCAACACTTCTCCCACCTCCGCGAGGAAACCCCTGATCTCCGCGGGAGGTGGCGGCACTGCTTTGATATGTCTGGTCTTTCGTGGCATGGCTACCAAGCCTTGCCACCGGCCAGGTGCGGACACCGAACCGTGTGGTGTCCTTAATGTAGTGAAGCACCTCGTCCCCCCTTATTTCCCCGTTCTCCACAGGCGGTCTCCGGAAGCAGTTCCGATCAGCGGACATCGGATTGTTGGGTGGCTGGCGCATGCGGTCTATAGGGTTCAACAGGTGTGCGCGTCCGAGTCTCAGCAGACCCGTTCTCTCGTCATGTTCCACCATGAAAGCGTTGCGCGGCAAGTTGGTACTGTCATGCGTTCCAGCCCTGCCGAGGCCAGTAAGTTTGTGCGCCAGTGCCTGAGCCAATTGCCCAATGGGCTGGGCATCCGGTACCGACGCCGGGGCCACCGTGGCTGTCGCCCAGCCTTGCGTCAGCAACCACCTCTCGTGCCACCGTTACTGCTCCCGTGGCGTAGGCTACCGACACATCCGCAGTACTATCGCGGCTTGGTCCCATCGCGACCCCCAACAACGCGCCACCTCATTGATGCCCAACACCACACCTCGGATTTCCCGACCGACTCCGTCTGTGGCCCTCTGGCTTTTATGCGCCAGAGCAGGGCCACGGCAGGCGTAACGGTCCCATGCTTTGGTCGCAAGTGCATCCATTTCGATGACAGGCTAATTCCAGCGTGATTTCCTGGCTGGTGTGCGACCTCGGTCTGCAGATCGCCAGCAAATATCACGCACCAAGTTGGCGTGAACATCAGGGCCGCTCGCCTCCGGCGCCCCGATCGACGGGACCGCGTTTCGCCAGGCTGTGGAGCAATCGGGCCTCCCCGATACGACGGGCTATGCCATCGATCACTGCATCTGGTGCTTCCGAGATGGCCAGTTCGAGTGCGACCCGGGCACGGCCAGCCGGCGTTGCAGTGTCGTGGTGCCCGGCGTGGTCACCTTCCGCCGTCGAGGACGATGCCGATCCGGCGCCGCAAAACCAGCGGAGGGTCTTGCCGTAGATTGCCGACAATTTGGCAAGAGTTTTCGGCGACGGTCGTGAGGTCGCGTTCTCGTATCGGACCACGGTGTTGCGGTTTACGCCGACCATCTCGGCAGCCTGGGCTTGCGTGAAACCGGCATCCTGACGTGCCAGCCGCAGCAGTTTGGCATTTATGACCGGTCGTTCCCTGGTCACCCGGTACGAGTGGAATTCTTCGTAAAAAGCCGCGAAATCCCCCACCTGCACGCCGTACCTCTCGGCCAGCCGTTGCTTGTTCTCCTCGCTCGGTTCCGACCTGCCCGATTCCCAATTTCGAATGGTTTGGGTCGAAACGCCCAACTCCTCTGCCGCATCCTCCTGTCGCAAGCCAACTTCAACGCGAGCATTGCGGATTTCTTGGCCGAAAGCTTTCAGTGCGACACGCGCTCCAGTGGCTGCCACGCTGTTCGATCCATGAATGTTCATAGCCTGCTCCTGGTGTCGTCTATGTTGGTCGATGCGCGCAACCGAACCGCTTTCAATCAGAAACCGCTGTTGGTTGCGACTGCCGCCACGCATCGCGCGTAGGGTATGCTACATCAACAATAACCGCTCTGTGCAGGCGACACCTCTGACGATGCAACGCCCGGTTCATGCCGACGGGCTCCCCAATTCTCAGCCAGGTCAACGGGTTCACGCTACAATAATAATAAGCGATTTATACGATCAACTACCGTTCCTATGTAGCAAAAGGGCCGTTTCAGGCCATAATGGATGCGTTCTGGGGGAAATTGGCGGGTAATCGGCCGGCGGGATTTTCCGGGTACCTCGGGCGCACCGGGCAGTCACCGCACACGCCCGCTGCAATGTCCGCTCACGCTGCGCGACGGAGTGGTGGGGCGACCCGTCCCGGGTGCGGGTACCGGCAAAGCGCCGGCATCGGATTTCGCACAACCCGAGCACCGCCCGGGTTGAGTCGCCGATGCGCGTCAGGCCGTCGATCGGACCCTTACCCACCGGTTCCACATGATAGGTAGGCGCCGCATATGAACGGCGCAATCGCAACCAGGCGGTGGAATCATGGTTAGTAAGGGCAACGAGCGCGCGACAGGTTTCCCTCTGGGTCAACTGGAACTGATGCCGAGCACAACCGGCGCTGACGAACGGGAGCCCGAGCGGCCAGAGGACTCCAACGTACCGCCCGCGCTCGTCGTCGCAGGACGCGGTGAGGAAGATCTTCCCGATGCTTCGCAACACGAACTTGGCCGGCTTCTCGGGAACCGCAGTCCCGCGGCCCGCAACCGACTGCGCGCCGCCATGCGTATGCAGTCGGCCGCCGACATCGAAATCGGCGCACACACCACGGTGGAAATCGCTTTGTTGGATGGCCAGGTGCTATGGGATTGGGACAGGTTTACGATCGGCCGGGAATTGCATCTGCCGGTTCGGTTTCATGAATACGTCGGGAGCGATCCCGTCGCATTCCTGTGTGCCGCCGGTCTCCACGAGAGGCAGTTGAGTCAGAGCCTGAAGGCGTTGATCGTCGTGTCCATGTGTCAGTGGCGTCCAAGGGGGCGACCGAGAAAATCCACAACGTCTGTGGATTTTCTCACGACGACTGCCCCACCGCATTCGATCTCCGGCATGGCGGACCTGGCTGGCGTGGGGACCACGTTGATCAGTCAAGCGAAAGACGTTTGGACATTTGGCTTGGCGGAGGACGTCAGAGCCGGGAAGCTCGGATTCAACGAAGCTTACCGGCGCGCCCGAGTGGTCAAGGGCTCGGAATGGAAAGGAGCCGCTTTGAATGGAGAGATGTTGTTCGAAGACGCGTACGAACGAGCGGCCGCGACCGCCTCAGTACCTTCTCCGGACCACCGCCGGGCTACGCGGTCCGTCAGGTCATTGAATGAACAGGTGCGACGATTGGAGCGGTCCAACGCGGAGTTGGAAGAAGAGTTGCGATCGTTGCGGGAGGACCACGAGGTTCAACGGTCAAAGGCCACCGCTGCCGCGGTCGCGCTGGAACGCGAACGGATGAGAGCCGACAAAGCGGAAGCCGAAGTGGACCGGCTGCGAGCGGAACTCAAACGCGCAGGCTTGGAGCCCTGAGGATCGCGCCTCATGCAAACGTCGGGACCGCCAAGTCTGTGCCGGACTGTTGCGAGCAACAAAGGTTGACGGGCACCCTGGCCTTCATGAGAGAAACGGACCGGGAGGCGGCAAACCGCGTTGACGGCACCTCGCGCCGCTGTACAAATGCCAGGGACCGCATCCGTCCGCATAGGACCCAAACGCTCGCACGGACCGGCTCAGATTGGTTTCCCAGTTGAGGGTCGCACTCGACCGTGGGCGAGCATGGAACAGGAACCGGCCTACGTCGGCAACCACATCGCTCAACCCGAGGTTCGCCCCAGCGGCCGGCGTGCGAGCATCGACTACGACGAGCCTGCGGCGGCGGAATCGGTGGACAGTTTGTAAGCCATGAGACCGGCCCCGATGTTACGGGCGACGCTGCGCCGAAGCCCGTAGCGGCGGGGAAGGCTGACCCAGTGCGCTCTTTCCCCGGTGGGAGCACAGGTCACGTCGTCGCTCAGTCTGGGGTTGCCAACTGTTCATGATTTAGTGGGTGATAATATGTGATGGTGGTTGATGGTCAGCTTGACCGACGCCTGCCATCCATTCAGAGGTCTCCTCTCGGTCACCGACGCGCCGAACCCGCGTTCTGTTATGCCGTAACCATGGTCCGCAGCAAGAGACATGGCCGAACACTGGGTTCGTGGAGCTCCACTGCGAAGGCACCGGCCGCCACGTATCAGACCCGCATCCGCGATTACACCGTGGTGGAACGCGCGGATGGCGACGCGGCGCTGTGTGCCTATGCTGAGCTCTACGGCAGGGTGGAGCGGAGATTGTTTGCCGAGGTAGCGGCGGGCCGGTCGGCGGCGACGCTAAAGAGCGCGTACCTGAAGCGTTACGGGATACCGGCGCGGATGTTCAACGCGGTGCGGGTGTCCCTGGAGGGGAAGGTGTCGTCGGTCAAAGAGCAGCAGAAGTTGCGGGTGGACAGCCTGGGCCGGCGGATTGCTCGGGCCGAGCGGCAGATTACTGATGCCGTTGAGGGTGGGCGGCACCATCAGGTCCACCAGAAGCGACGGCGGCTTGACAATCTACGGTTGCGGCTGACGGCGTTGCAGGACGATGTTGACGCGGGACGGTTGCGGCTCTGCTTCGGGTCCAAGAAACTCTGGCGGAAGCAGCGCCACTTGGCGGAGAACGGCTACGCGAGCCACTTGGAATGGCGTAGGGACTGGCGGGATGCACGCAGCGACGAGTTTTTCGTGCTGGGCAGCCGAGATGAGATGGCAGGCTGTCAGCTCTGCGTGGCGACCGTGGCTGATGACGGGACCCTGAACTTGCGGTTGCGGTTGCCGGACTGCCTCACACCGTAGCATAGGAAGTACCTGATCATCAAGGGCGTACGGTTCGCCTACGGCCAGGAACAGGTCTTGGCGGCGGTCGAAAGCAATGCGGAGTACGCCCGCCACCGGCGGCAGCATGGCGAAAAAGTGGCGCGGGCCACCAGTCTGGGGCAGGCCATCAGCTACCGGTTCAAGCGGGACCGCAAGGGCTGGCGGGTGTTCGCCACCACCGCCATGATGGAGGTTCCAGTGGTGACGGACCAACGGCGTGGCGCCATCGGCGTGGACCTCAACGCCGATCACCTGGCGGTTTGTGAAACCGACGCCAGCGGCAGCTACGTGAACGCCTTCAGTGTACCGCTGGTCACCTACGGCAAGTCCCGGCATCAGGCTGAGGCCATTATTGGCGACGCCGTAGCGAGCGTAGTGAGCTATGCCCGCGAGGCGGGCAAGCCCATCGTCATCGAAAAGCTGGACTTCCGTGGGAAGAAGGCGTTGTTGGAGGGCGAGAGCCGGCGATACAGCCGGATGCTTTCGAGTTTCAGTTACGGCAAGATCAAGGCGTGCTTCCTGTCCCGCGGCTACCGTGAGGGGGTGGAAGTACATCAGGTCAACCCGGCCTTTAGTTCGGTGATCGGCTGGGTGAAGTTCATGAAGCGTTATGGGCTCAGCGTCCACCAGGCTGCGGCTCTGGTGCTGGCCCGACGTTTGCTCGGCTGTTCCGAGCGCATTCCACGCCGACGGGTTGCCCCCGTCGGCAACGGCGTTCAGGTCGCCTTCATCGTACCCGTGAGGAAGCGAGTGAAGCACGTGTGGACGTACTGGGGTGCGATCTCGGGGCAGCTGAGACCGGCGCTTGCAGCGCAACACCGGCTGGGGAGGCGGAAACGCCGACCCAATCCGGTTCAGGCCGTCGCGCGTGCTGATGCTCGCGTGGTGGCCTGAGCGGGGATCAGTTCGGTGTTCCCTGGTGAGATTCCAGGGCGGAGTCGCCTTGCACTGTTGGGGCGGCGACGCGGCTCAGATTGCGTTTTAAGGAATGGCTGACGGCAGTTTGTAACTAAAATCAACCATTTTTACAACGGTAGACGTGCCAGAGCGCCATTTCTGTTCGGCATGGCGAAGGTGGCCGCCACGGATGGGAGCCCGATCCGTGCGTTTTGCCATCAGTTGCCGACGCCGGCAAGGCCAACAGGGACGCAATCGCCTCCTGTATGCGGACGCTCTCCACCATGCTGAACCCCATGATCGCAAGTGGGCAGCATTGGAATCCCGGACGCATCCCACTCTGATTTTCAAGACCGTCGCTCTACTTCCCCAAGGCAACTGACGGCTGATCAGCCGTTGAAGTAGGGGGTACGTTTTTGACGACAGGTACCATGAAGTATGTGTCAATTGCGTCACGCTGTTTCGCCGATGAGGATTCGCACGAGTCGGCAGTTATTGGCCGCCGCTTGAGTTCCGCTGTTTCGCCGCAGCGAGCGCTTGGACTTAGATACCGTCCGCAACGGTAAACCAAGTCAACACGACCACATTAGGGTACCCCGCAGGGGCAACAAGGAAAAACAGGCACAAACACGCGGAAAAGCGGGTCAATAAATTCCGGCGAGAATTGCGTCCTGTGCCTGCCGCCACGATGAGAAAGGCGAAAAGGAATCGGGACGCGGGCAGGAGGAAAAACAGGGAAGGCATGGCGCGCGTCGAGCACGGCGAAATCGGCACCGTGATGCTGAACCGATTCTCCGGCGGGACAAAATGCTTCCCATTCCGTAGCGCCACCGCAATGGATACCCGGCCGGGAGGTTGGCGCTGGGAAAACGTGATAGCCGCAGCAAGCCTACCGCGGCGAAAACGGAAGTCCCCACCAGGCCAAAGGTCTCATCGCTGTCGCGATTGATATCCACCACTCCGGAGGTGGCGAGCGCGGAGATGGTGAAGAGCGCGGATCCCCGGTCACCGGCTTGCACGACAAGGTGATACCGGACCCTGCACCGCTCCGGTTTGGCTGTGATCCGTTAGCGAGTGGCCGATGCAGGGTACGGCCTCGGATCCCCAATGGGGTCAAGCGGTCCAGATAATCGCTCGGCACATACCGGTAACGGCCGTGCTGGCCGGGGCGCGGAATATGTTGGCGCCTTGCGGTGCGACCGCCGGAAAATCTCCTCTGGTATGCCGGCCTACGGTGCGACCGATGTCCGACGCGACGCCCACACCTGCGAGTGGAGGCGCGTTGGCATGGCATTCCACAGCATCCGGTCAAGAAACAGGATCAAGATCGTTGTCATGACCGGTGAGCCCGTTCGCTGGCGCCGCGCCCAAGCTGGTATGTGGACTGTCCTTCCGAAGGGCCCGGTTCCTCCTCAAGTCAATAGCCCAGTCCTTATTGACCAAGAGCCTGTGCCCGGATCACCTGCCCATGCGGACGCCCGCGGATCACCGTTTGGCGGGGTACAGCGTCCGCGGGGCCGACTGCGCCAACCCCGGTTCCAACCGAGCTGTGCTCATGGTCGGTGATCGCCGCGAGCGCTTCTGCGGCAGTGGGTCGGTAGGACCGAAAGAGATGGAGGCGGGGCGGTCCGGGGCAGGTAGGGACCAAGGTGCCCGGCTGCTGCCCTAGCATCAAGGGAGTACACCAATCCGAACCGCGAGGTGCAACGGTGCCACTCCTTTCAATTCCTGGTGCACACCCGTATCAGGTCATGCCGCCCCCGGATGGCCTGTTCCTGCCGGACTACATTGCCGACCTCCTGAAGCGATGGCACGCGTACGGAGAAACGTTCGCTTTGGAGACCGTCAGCGGGAGCAACGGATATCGCTTGTTCGTCCGGTTTCCTCGCGGGGATTCCAAGGTCAGGACGCACCTCGAGTTCAAGTTTGGATCCGCGAGGAGGTCGAATGATGCTGATTGGCTGCGGCTTCTCAAATCAGAGTACGCGGTGGTCCGTACCGTGACCCTGTCGGAGCACGCTGTGTTGTCGATCAGCCGGGAGGGCCCGGGCACCATACACGATCGATGGCAGAAGGTACTGAGGCATATCGTCGGGCAGGAAGACGATGCGTTCGACGGCACCCTGGGCGTTCGACTTCTGTTGGGACCCGCTGCTCCGGATTGGCGCGAGGGGTTCAAAAGGAACGTTCGCGCCGCATCCCGGGACGGACAAGAAAGTCCCGACTCGTGGTGGTCCGCCAAGGCGAACGGCACCGCCTTCCGGGCCGAACTCCAAATGGTCGGCATCTCCAAAGATGACCGCGAGAAGAAGCGCCTCTCGAAAGCCGCCGTGGACCGGTTGACGGGGTTGATGATTGAACTGGCCGGCGGCGCGGACACATGGAAACGGCGCGCGTTCAAGGAAGCGTCCGGGTCGAGGCTCGGGCGAGAACACCGTAACCAACTCCGTAGCTCGTTCGAGCCCTGGCCGCCGTTGAATTTCGTGTCACCGGAACGGCATTTGCGATACGTCCTCAGCCCTGCGGAGCTGGCGCCGTTATGGCCGGCTCCTTTGGCGACCCCCACGCCGGTGTCGGTTGATGTGGTGCTCTCGGACCAATCGGAAGCGGACAAGGTGGAGGAGCCACGGGCGATCGATCTTTCCCAAACCCCCGATGACGTCCTCAAGAAACGATGGGCGGAAGCGATCGCTGGCCTGGATGCGCCCATCAAGAATGACGAGCCGGCGGTTCCGCTGGGCGGAACGGCTTGCGGAATTGAGTACACCGGCGTTGAAGATCGCGAATTGTTCCACAGCTCTCGGCCGCCGAATTTGACGGTGCGCCAGATGCCGCACCGGAAGGTCCTGCGAGAGGGACGGCAGCGCGGCCGGCCGAAAGAGTCCGCACGGCATTGGGACGACGTCACGCACGACCGGTGGCGGGCGATGCGGAAACTGGGTCTCACCCGGATCGACATCGACGTCTTTGAGCGGCTGGGGGATCTGCCGATGGCCAGTCGCCAGGATCTGGCGGACGCCGCCGGCAGAGGGCTCACGACGGTGCACGAATCGATGGACAGGTTGAGCCAGCTGGGCTTGGTGAAAAGTCGGCGCGTCTACATTGACGGCAAACGGGAAGAACGTTTCTGGATACCCGAGGAACGGTGGGATGAGGTGATACCGGACCGATCTCTGCCCCATACCGACAACATGCTGACCCGGTTGTGGTTGAACCCGGAGGCGCTCGCTGCGGTCTATCGTCTTGCGGGCGTCCTGGCGCTGTCGCGACCCGGGCGCGATCTTCTCGCGCTGCGTTGGATGTGGAGGCGGCCTTTCGACGCGGTGGCTCAGTGCAGCGACGGGTGGGCCGCGTTCTTGTGGGTGGGGATCTGGCAGGACCCTCCGCGACTGGACCGACGACTCCAGGAGTGCTGGAACGAACTGGGGCGCTGGAGCGGGAACGGCGCGCGGCGCTGGCCCGGTCGCATCTTCATCGTGACGCCCAACGCGTGGGTGTCGGAGGTGGTTTGGCGCGCGGTCTCCCGCCGGGGATGGGAGGAGTCCTGCACTACGCTGAATCTGGAGGACGACGAACTGATCGGCGAACTGGACCTCGAGCACGCCCGTGGAGCGATTCCCATGGCCATCAGGGAGGAACCGCCGCGGCTGCGGGCCGATGTGGACCGATTGATCGGCCTATTGGAGAGCGACCCGGCCAGCCGGATGCGGCGCCTGCTGCGGGTCATGGAGATGCACCCCGGGGTCATCACCTCACACCTGGAGAGGTTGACGGGTATAAATGGCCGAAATACCAAGCAGGGCCTCGCCCACCTGGAGGCCCGGCAACTGGTCGAGCAGCCCAGGAGTGGCCGGCACACGGTCGCGGACTGGGTCTTGGCCATGGCGGCGCGACGGGACGGGGTGTGGCTCGGTTTGCCGGGAAGGCTACACGGACAGAAGAGGATCAGGGAGTATTCCGAGCGACGTTGGAAGCGCCTGAGGGATGTGCAACGGCTGCTGGCCAAATTCTCTGCCTCCGGCTGCGCCGTCGCCCCGGGTTGGATGGCCCGAGACGGAAAATTCAAACCCGACGGGGTCGTGTGGCTCGATGGATCTCCCTTTGGGGCAGGCTGGCACTACGTCGTCAACACCCTCCACGCGAAAAGCCCATCCACGATCAAGGAGGTCATGGATCGCGCCCGGTCCGGCACCCGGACCGACCAATTCCCTATCCTCGTGGTATGCCGGGACGAAATGGAGGAATTGGTCTGGGAGCTGGGCGCCGGGCGGGCCGTGCTGACCGCCTCGGCCACCAGGGTCAGGAGCCTGCCCGTAGTGGGACAGGACGTCAACGCCTGGCTGTATGCCGGTAAAGCGGTGCCCATGCTCAGCAATCGAAAACGCAAAGCCCGGGAGGAAGTGAACTGATGCAGGAAACAATGGACCGCTCGGACATTGAGGAGCTTTTCTCCGACGACCCCGGTGTCCGCCGGGATGCGGCGGACAAGTTGGGCGTCAGCGACGTCGACCTCCCGGAACCCGAGGATTACTACATCGCGGTGGCGACAAGACTGGCGTCCCGCGGCGCCAAGGAGGCCTTGCCCCGGCTGCACCGACTGCTGGGTCATCCCGAACATTTGGTGCGGGCCAACGCGGCATGCGCCGTGGCCGCCATCGACCCGACGGTGGGCGTGCCGATACTGGAAATCCTGCTGATGGAAAACGACCGCGGGGTTCGTCGCCGTGTGATGGAGACATTGTGCCGCAGCCGAGCCGACGGCGTCGGTCGGCTGCTGGCCCGAACCCTGTATGCGATGTACCAGGCCAGACACGCAATCGATCCACGCGACGACTGGACCCGCGACCTGCGGCGGCGCATGACCGTCGCTCTGGGCATCGAGGGCGAGCCGTACGCATTGAACAGCCTGGGGCAAGCCATACTGGACGGCGATCCTCAGGTCCGGGCCAGCGCTGCATGGGCGCTGGGGGAGATCGCGGATGCGGCTGTCGTGCCCGTTCTGGTTGATGCTCTGGACGACCCCGACGACGAGGTTCGGTTCCGGGCGGCGTCATCCCTGGGGAACCTGCGCGATGGTCGGGCGTCGGATGCCCTGCTGCGCAAACTCGACGACCCTCAGCCAAAGGTGGCAGCAGCGGCGGCAAGGAGTCTCGGTTCGCTGCGGAAGCCCAGGGCCGTGCCGGAGCTGTTGCGGGTCATCGCCGGAGAGTCCGACCGGGTGGCCCGCGCCGCCTTCGACGCGTTGGAGACGATCGGATACCCCACCTCAGTGCCGGAGTTAACCGACGAGCTGGCCTCTCCGGATATCGATGCTGAGCGGAGAGTCGCCGCGGTCTCCCTGCTCGGTTTGACGGGGGAGGGGCCGGCATTACCACCGCTTCTCACGGCGCTCGGGAACCCGGCCATCCCAGTCCGGATCGCGGCGGCGCGAGCGTTGGGCCGTTTGGGGAACCGCGCCGCGACCGGGCATCTGACCGACGTTCTTGAAGACGAGGACCAGCCGCGGGACGTTCTGCTGGCGGTGCTGCGCGCCCTGGGAGATCTGGGCGACACGTCAGCGATATTGGCGCTGCGAGCGGTATCTGAATCGCCGGACCAGGTGCTCGCGAAAGCGACCCATCGGACGTTGGTTCGTTTGGGGTACGCCCTGGTGGTTACCGAAAAACGGGAAGCCCTCCCGGATTCCGTCCGTACGCGAGCGCCCAGGCTGCTGCTTCGCGCCGGGCGGTTCGACGAGAGGCTCTAGTGAATTGGCGCGAGCGCGCCGTGGAGGTTTTCATGTCTGATAGCCCGAAATCCAAAAACCGGAAATCCCGACGCCGCAGGCTGACGCCGTCCGAACGCTCCATTGAGGAGCGCCTGGACCGGTTTCCCCTGGCCAGTGGACAGAATCTGGACGCGTTCCACCGCGAAGATCTTATCGCGCGCAACCGCGTCCTCGCCGTTTTGAATGCCGACGGCCTGGTTGGCGGGATGGACGCGGGGACGACTCGCCGGAGGCAGCCCAGGTATTGGACCATTGACCGTAGCCGAGGTTGGGATCCTGAAAATCCGCAACCCAAGGATCCGGCCCTGGTGAGTGCCCTGGTAACGCGCCTGGCCCTGGCCGAATCGACCTATTTCATGATCGAGGATGCCTTGAGCAAGGACCCCAGGCGGAGACTCCTGGATTTTCATTGGCGTTTCGAATCGGTCATCGACGCCACCGCCCGGTTCAACGACGGCTGGATGGCGTTCATGTGGTCCGGGATCTGGCAGACCCAGAAGGCGTTGGTCAAACAGTTGCGCGGGTTGGCCGACAACCTGCGAGAGTGGGATCGACCTGGCCGGCTGCCCTTTCCCGGCAAACTGTGCATCATCGTTCCGGACCATTGGCAGGCCGAACTGGTGCGGCGCGCCGTGAAGATAACCGCTTTTGATGACATCTGCCTGACCTACGTTGCCGGTGAAAGTTCCATCGATGACGGCTACGACCTCTCCGGCAGCCACGGTCGCCCGCCGCGTCCTGACGTGGCCCGCTCGCTCCGTCCGCCGGACCGGCTTGACAGTCTGATGTCCCTGCTGATGGGGAACGAAAACGCCCGGGACCTGTTGCGTTTATTGACCACCGTGGAACAGTGGCCCGGGGTCTCGAGATCGGCGTTGCGGAACCTCACCAGGCTGAACGGGAAGTCGACCTCCGCGGCGGAGAAGCTGCTGAGCGAGTTGGACTTGGTGTGGCGGACCTCGAGAGGAGGGTTCGGCGTGGGAACGAAATGGCTGTCCATAGCCGCCCGCCGGGACCGGGTCTGGTCCGGGAGACCCGGTCGTAAGTTCAAACCGGAAAAAGTAAAGAAGCTCTACGCGGGGCGCCACGCCAGGCACGAAAAGGGAGTTGCCGACCTGGCGGGCCAGTTTGCCGCCGCCGGGTGTCCCGTCGCCAACGGCTGGCGCTTCCGCGACGTCATGGGCGCAGGGCCAAGTGGCGCCCGACGCCATGGTCTACGTGGAGAGCAGCCCCTTTGGACCAACGTGGTTCTATGTGGAGTACGAGTTGAGCAGGACCAGTGAAACCAGGGTGGCGAAGAAATGCCGCGGCTACCTTTCGGACACGAGGAGTGACGACTTTCCGGTCATGGTGGTCTGCCGGCGGATAGCCGTGCGCCGCTTCATGGAACAGGGAGTCGGTCGAATGCTGATCGCGCCCGTAGGGGACCTGCGCAAGGGAGACGTCGTGGGTGACGCGGGAACCGTCTGGCTACACAACGGGCGCCCGGTGCGTCGTCTCGGCAAATGACGCGGGCGGAGCCCGGCACCGCGACCGTCATCAAGGCGTTGAAGATGATCAAGCTTGTAGCGGCGTCCCGTCCGCGTCTCAGTGTGCTTCCGGCGGCGGGCTCTGCATCCCGGCCTGCTCCACAATCACGAGCACGAACTACCGGGCCAGGTCAGCGTCCAACAGCCGCTGCTGGTTCTTGACCAATACTGGTTGGACAAAGCTGTGGTTCATGACATTCAGATCCAGCAACCATTTGAACCGAAGGACGTACTCCAGCCGTGCTGAGGGCTGCTGCTCGTTGCGTACCGGTAACCGCGCCGATTTCCACCGACTCTGATCATCTGAATCGTAAAATTTCACGGTCTTTGACCGAGAATTTCATGGTCATCGACCACCTTGGGAGCCAGATCGGCGACCATTGCTGCACTTCGATGTTGAGGTGCAGCGATGGCGTATCGGAGCAACTGTCTTTTATGTCAAGCGGACAGGGCCGGTAATGTCGAGCTCATGTCGCCCCAAGGTGAGCGATGCCTGAGGATGGCGTTGAGGATGACGAGCAGTTTGCGCATCCAAGCGACCAAAGCCACCTGTTTCGGTTTACCGGCCGCCAATAGCTTCTGGTAGAAATCGCGGATGACCGGGTTGTGGCGGCTCCCCACCGACGCTCCCGTATAGAGGGCAGCTCGCAACCGGGAGCGTCCACCCCAGACGGTGCGTTAGCCCCGCAAGGTGCCACTATCCCGGTTGAAGGGGGCCACCCCCACCAGGGCGGCGATCTGCTTACGGCTGAGGGTGCCCAGTTCGGGCAGGTAGGCCATCAGAGTGAGCGAAGTTGCTCCCCCACGCCGGGGACGGTGCGCAGGAGATCATCCTTCTCACGCCACACGGGACTCTGGCGGAGCGTCTGCCTCAGCCCTCCGTCCAGGTCTGCCAACTCCTGTTCCAGCCAGGCGATGTGGGCCTCGATGCGGGGACGCACTGCACTGACGGCGGTGCCCAGCCGGTTCTTCTCCGAGACCAGCATAGTCATCACTTGGTGCCGGCGGGCAGTCAGGGAGTTGAGCATCTGGGTCTCGGCGTCATTGAGGGGGCGCACGGAGGGACGAACGGCGTCAGCGAAGTGCGCCAGGATCGCCGCGTCCAGGGCGTCGGTCTTGGCCAGCGTTCCCGTAGCCCTGGCGAAGTCGCGAACCTGGCGCGGGTTCACCACCACCACGGGCAGCGCCGCCGCAGCCAGGGCGGCCACCAAGGACAGCTCCAGTCCGCCCGTACTCTCCAGCAAAACCAAGGCCGGACCCAGGTCCACCATCTGGGAAACCAATTCCTGGACGCCGGCATCGTCGTAGGACACGACCCAGCTCTGTCCTGTGGGCCGGACGGCAACGTCCACCTGAGCCTTTGAGACATCAATTCCTACGAAGGTCGGTTCTTGTTCCATCGGTCCCTCCTATTTGAGCGTTGGCCCGACCTTGCAAGATGCGGGCTCGGTTGACCCAGGCAACTGTTCGAGCTCTCTACTCGTGGGGGGCGCGGCGACCATTGCTCCCGACCGGTCTTCCATGACCTGGTTTCCATCGGCCTACCGCGCCCCGGTTCCCTTGTGGAAGTGATTTTTGCACCCCGAAACGAAGATACAAGTAACTGTTTTCAGCTCCGTAAGCCGAAGACTAAGCACGTCAGCTCAATGCCGAGCCGAGTGTACGCCGTCAACCGCGGGTGATTGACGTGGTTCGCACCAAAGCGCCGGCCCGGCGGGCCAGCGGCTCTGGGATGCAGGTTCATGCGTATCGCTGATTGGCAGAGCTTGACGCCAGGGTCAGGGATCAAGCCCTACCTGACCAGCCGCACGTTGACGTTCCCGTCCTCCTGCCAGGCCACCCGCCGGGGTGACCAACGGTATTCGACGCAGGACCCGTTGTTGAACTCGCGACTTTCGACCTCGTCCGGATCGAAGTTCAGGGTGTGATCGCGCCGTCCGTCGACCGTATCGTCCAAGTACAGGTCGAAAGTCGCGTCCGCCGCTTCGAGGCCCGGGCACAGGATGAACATCACCATGTTCCAGGCCGAGACGTAACTCAGCTCTCCCACGGTGTAGTTCGTTCCGGCGTAGGTGAACTCATTTCCGTCGTCGCCGGCTAGGCTGCCGATTGTGTCGTTCAGGCTCCACTGGCTCCGGTCAGGATCGATGTAACCCACGGCGTTGCCATCATAGTCGCCCACGGTCATATCGGCCGACCAGATTTCCGTACCCGTGGGCACGACGGCCTCGGGCGCCTCCACATCTATCCTCAGTGCGGCGGACGTGCTCTGCTGACCGTCGTGGGTGGACTGGGCCGCACCCGCAGGCACGTCGATGCGCAGCCTCCCGTCCAGTATCTCGTCCACCAGCGCGCTGTACACCAGGCCGGCCTTCTCCACCCTGAAATCGGCCAGGGTGACCTCATAGTGGGAGGGAGCGCCGTACCGAGCCTCTACGTCGTCCACGCCGAATCCCTCCACGACATATTGGGTGCCATCGTGGTCTTCATCGGTGAAGGTGAATGTCACCCGGAAGGGCTCGCTCACTCCGTCCTCGGCATCGGTGGTTATGCGGAGGGAGGTGGGCGGCCGCGGCGTGGGTGTGCCGCGCTGTTCGAAGGACCAGTCGCCCCAGCCGACCTCGTTCATGGCCCGCACGCGCACCCCGTATTCCGTGCCGTTGGTCAGGCTCGGGATGGTGTGTTCCGGGGTGGTTGGCGCGGCCTGACGCGAGGAGTCAAACGCCTCGCTGCCCGATTTCCACTGCACCTGGTATTGGGTGACGTCGCGTCCGCCGTCGTTCGGGACGGTCCACGTCACCAGCAGGGCTTCGCTGCGTGATGAAACCGTGACGTCCGGGCGATCCGGCTCCGCTTTGGGGTTCGCCGTAACCTCCGCTGCCGCGCCGTCGCCGGAGGCGTTGCGCGCCCGCACCTGGATGGTGTAGTCGGTGCCGTTGGTCAGCCCCGTGACGGTGTGTTCGGTGGTGCCGATCCCACTGAATTGTATAACAGTCCAGTCGGGGTCCCAGGAGCCGCCGTTGGTATCGCGCACCCGGTAAGAGTAGTTCTCGATGGCGCTGCTGGGGCTGGGAGCCGCGCTCCAGGTTAACCTCACCCTTTCGTCCAAATCCTCGGCGGCGAGGCTCACCGGCTGGCCCGGCGGTCCGTCGTCGTCAGCCACGTCCACCGTGGCGAAGCTGGGCGCCAACACGAGGTAGCCGGTCCCGCGCTCCACCTCCAAAGTCACCGACCCGTTGTTCTCAAGGACGGTGTCGTTGTCAGTCTGCACCGTCACTGTCGCCGTGGCAACGCCGGCCCCCATGATCTCGGAACGGGCGCCCAGCTGGTCCGCCGGGAGAAAACTGCCCCGCTGGTCGACGAACAGGTCCACCGTGATCGCGCCGTCGGTGTTGCCAGTGCGCGTCAGGGTGAAGGTGATGGTTTCGCCCTCGTTGACCGATTCTTGGTCGGTGGAAACGGACACCCCCGAATCATCGTCGATGACCGTTACCGCCACCGGCGCCACCGTTAGGCGGTTGTAGGCGCCGTCGGAGGAGGAGGTGGAGTGGGCCACCTCGATCTCCTCGTTATCCGGGTTGTTGTCTTGGTTGGCCGTGAGCTCCACGGTCTGGGGCATGTTGTAGTTGGACGGCGTGAAGATGAGCCGGCTGGGGTTGGGCGAAACTACCCCGCCTCCATCGACCCGCACCGTCACGTTGGACAGGGGACGGGCGCCCAGAGTTACCGTGTAGTCGGCGGTTTCGCCCTCGGCGATGGTCAACTCTTTCTCCGAAACCGAGACGCCCGGCGCGCCAGGGTCGATGACAACGCCCTGCATGGGCTCCGACCACGGCCCCGGCACGCCAGCTTCATTCACAGCGCGGACCCGGTAGTATCGGGTCTCCCCGGGATCCACCGTGGTGTCCAAGTACTCGGTAACCGTCACGTCGTCATCCAGCATCATCCAGGGGTTCTCCAGCCGCCAGACCTGGTAGCCCACAACGGGAAGCCCATATACGTACTCCGCGCCATTCCATTTCACGCTGAGGCCGGTCACAGCGTCGACCTTGTACAACGTCGGCGCGCCTTCCCCGCCACCGCCGGTTCCTTGGGCCGCGGTGATGGTGGCCGTGTCGTTGCCGGCGTCGTAGTCGTACACGGTGCCTTGGAACCAGCCGCCACATTCTGCCTCCGTGCGGCCGGGTCGGACACTCCCGTCGCTTGAGGCGCAGACGTCTTCAGTCCAGGCACGATCCGTTGTGCCGTCGCACGTCGCTTCGACGGTGATAGTAGAGTCAATCTCGCCGTCTGCGGTGTTCACGCAGACCGCAGCGTACCAGACGTTTGTGGTGGCTGCGTCAGATTCGCAGTCCGTTTGATTGGCAGGCGGCAGGGTGTCGCCGTCGCTGCCGATGCACACCGTGTAGTTTGCGACGTTGGCAATCGTGGCGGTGGCTTCGGCACTGTCCGCGTCGTCGCCGGCCAGGATGAGGGTCAACGTCGCCGCCTCGGGCTTGCCGACGCTGCGGCGTTGGCCTGCCATCTTCAGCGCCCCCAGGTCCCACGTGCCGTTGGAGTAGGTACCGTCGCTGGCGATATGCTCTGCCACACTTACTCCGGCGGGCAGGGACGACAGATCAATCGTAACCTCCGCGTCGACCTCTGCATCAGCTCTGTTGTTCAGCGCGGATATCGTGATGGCATATTGATCGGTGGCAACGTCCGGGCTTGCCTCCCCGTCTCGAACCTCCAATTCTGCCATCGGGCCGACGTGGAAGGTATAGGTCCCACCGTCGGTATATGGTGTACTCGAATGGGTGGCTCCTAGGGTTATGTCCGCCCGGTATGTTCCCAATTTACTGAACTCAAAATAAGAAGCGAATGACATAGCGCTCGCGATGCCGGGATGGGAATTAGAGGACTTACTCTCGCCAGGATCTGTACTCAGCCAAAGCGTGGGGCCTGGAATATAAAACCAAAGAAATCCTGGGTTATTGGGAAGATTTGGATCTGAATGTGACTGGATTGCAAATGTAAGATTAGAGTAACCGGTATCCGTCCCCGGCAAATGCATTCCTATATCAATGCTCGTCTGCCACCTAAAATTTGTCCCAGAGACATTTCTGTCTGCTGGATCTTTGATCTGGACAACTATGTTTTCCGGCGCGAAAACTGTGTTTTCGCGCCCTTTTACATGAGCTCCAGCGGTTCCTCCGTCTACTGCCAGTGACACGCCACCAGCATCGGTGCAAGGGTATGTTGTATTTCCAACGCATGGGTACAATTTCAGCAACTCGGTTTCACCGCCGCTGAACACTACCGCCTGGTCAGGCGGTTTTCCCAGGCACACCTTCGCCAAGTTGTCCGATATGTCGTCGTCCCAGCGGCCGGTGCCTGGCGGGGGGTTCCCGGTTAGCGTCGCCGTCAGGCACTGTTCATTCACGACGGCGCTGCTGTCCACCTCGATCGGCAGAGTCACGGAATACCTCGGTGCTTCGCCGTCACCCCTTTTCAGGGTCCCGATATTGAACACGCCGCTGCTGTAGCTCACCGATCCCGGTTTGCTGGTCCCCGGGTAGCCATAACTTGGCGTGCCGGAAACTGTCAGACCGTCAGTCAATTCAACATCAACCTCTAAGTCAATCGGCGGTGCGGTCAATGGTGCCGGAATGCCATCACTGAGAATAATTGGATTTTCTCTAAGTGCGGTGATGGTGAAGTTAACGGTGCCCCCGGGTGAGGGGCCCGGGTTGTCCACCGACACGGTAACTACATAATTCCCCTCCGCCTGTATGCGCGAATTACCCTGAGTAGTGTAACTGTATGACCAGACCTGAGTTTCGTTGTTTTCTTGGTGGAGGTCACTCTCAAAGGATGTCGTGGTCACCCTTCCGACGAATTTATGCGGGTGTACGGTATTGTCAAAAGGCGTTCCGCCAATAGACCTGGCATGACGAACCTCCGCAGTAACCTCCTCTCGTTGCAGCCCTCCGAGTTCAGGTATGGACCAACTGAGGGTATATGCATCGGTATCCAGAGACGCGCTCCCGACGGGAACTTCTGGCGCCTCTCGAAAACCGCTCGTGTCCACGGGGTACGTCACCGTCACTACGACTTCCACGTCATAAGCGGTCCTGGACCCTTGATTCACAACGATGATGTTTAGGTCATGGAAGTGTGTTACTGATATCGTGTCGGGAACTTCCAGGATCAAACCAACGTCCACGTAGTCGTTATCCTCTCCCTGGGCGTGGACTGAGCCCGGGCCAAAGATTGCGCCGATCACCGGCATGGCCAGAGACAACGCTGCTAAACCGGCGATGCGGGTCCATCGGGTCATGCTGTTGCACCTTCCTGTTGCGATTTACTGGCGCCAGGCCGATGACCAACCGACCCGGCGCCAGCTTTACTTCGCTATGAATTTGAGGTTGCCGCCCCCCGTTGAGGGACGTTCATCTTCACTCCGAAGCAGTCCACGACACGGTGACCACGTCGCTTTCAACAATCACAAGTGTTCCCTGATCGGGTATATGCGCACAGGGTGTCCCCTGTTCGCAGATATACTTGACGAAGCCCTCGTAGAGTACGTCGCCGGCCGCAGCAGGGCCCGTGATCTCAAAAGTGTAAGTGCCAGCAGCATCGTCGCTGGTGGTCGGAGAGGTCGCAGAGGTTTGTCCGGGCCAGGTCATGCCTACGTGATAGTCGGTTGCCCCGTCCGGAATTTCTCCGTCCACCTGGAGGGTGAACGTGGCGGTTCCGTCAGTTGCAAACGTGGTTGGCGCGACGCTGAACTCCAAGTCCTGGGCCTCATCAATGAGGTCCACTAGTTTGATGACAACTACCAACACGTCGTCGATGGTCTCATCGGCGTTGCCTTGAGCGTCTTTGGAGTCATGCACTCCCATCGCAAGGAAGTACACCGGTGCCGTCTCGTGATCCAACGACGCTCCGGACTCAACTGCGATCTGTACCCCGGTGAAGTCGCCGTCACGGGTTACCGAGTGAGTGAACAGATCAGCTCCGTTCACGCCGAACGGCGCGAGAGACATGCTCTCCAGCTCTTGATCGGTCAATTCCTTGAACGTAGGTGTGTCACCGTCGTCGTCGAACACCCACAGTTCGTCTCCGACTGGAGTACCGCCCTCGGTGTTCTCTTCAACCATCAGGACGATATCCCAATGTGGGTCCACGTTTCTGATGCTCGCTACCGTGATCGAGCCCGTAGCCGTGTCATTGCCCGTATTCGGGTCCAGCACCGGCACATGGTATGTCTCCACAGTCGTTGTGCCATCCGCGGTCTCCGTGATCTCCACGGTTTCCGTGGCGGAAATCGTCGCCCCAGCGGTCAACGTCTTTCCGTGGGCCTTCGCATCCACAGATGCCGTTATGGTAAGAGTGGCCTCTTGCGGGCACTCAGGTTCGGGTGGGTTGGAGTTGGGTTTGGCAGGTTCGGTCGGATTGCACATGCTACCGATCGTCCAAACCCCGTTCGCATAGGTGCCCTTCGTTGCTCGTGGCTGATCATCAGCCGGTATTGCCAAGTCAGAAGGCAAGCTGACGGCCACCTTAGTCACCGGCGCCTTTTCGGAGCCCGCATTGCTGGCCGTCACCGTCACGGTGACTTTGTCGCCGGGGTCAAGGGACGTGTCTGCGCTGTCTGCCGGGACCGTCGTCACGCTGACGCCTAGGTCGGTCTCCGCTCCAACGTGGAAAAAGTACTCCCGCACGTCGCTGGTCACGCTGGCATCTTTGCTTATGGGATCCAGGCCACCAAGCGCAGTGGAGTCTTGCTCGGGGTTTCCTCTAATAACCATTGGTGCTAGTTTGAGAAAAAGTTGAAATTGTCATGGAGTTCCCGCAACCTGCTGGTTGACGACACTCAGCAGCGAGGAACCCCATGAACATTGCCGAGTTTATCACCGAGCTTTACTGCAAGATAGACGACGCCTTGCC
>DAOUIF010000059.1:0-33015 GCA_034423575.1 Dehalococcoidia bacterium
GTAACACCGGGCCACCACGTTCTGCGGCAATTGGGTTCCCTGCAACCGGGCAAAGCCCTCAAACCCGGAGTCAATCACGCCGACCTTGACGTTTTCCCCGCGAAACCCGGCCCCATGCCAGGCGTCGGCCCCGTGAATTCCGACCCCTTCGCTGATGACGGCAGGTTGGGCCAGGTTGGCCGATGTCGGTTGAGGCGGCAACGCGGGCACCACAGTGTCCACGCGCAACACTCCAGGCTGCTCGGACGCCGCGCCCAACTGGGACGGTGGCACGTGCGCCTCGATGTAGTCTTCCCCCACGTTGCGGACGAATATGTCGTTCTCCTCCAGGTACTCCCGCACGTCGTCCACATAGCCCGCCTCGATGTAGAACGTTACCAGCACGGGCTCGTCATCTTGGTTTGACTGCGCCGCGCCTGCGCCGGCCGGTGTCAGCGTCGAGGAGGCTACCTCTGCCAGCCGGTTCAGGTTGGAATCTAGATTTGGATACTGCGGTGGTTCTTTCGGCGGCAGCGGCGGGAGATCGGTCTGCTCTTTCGGACCATCCGCTTGCGGCGATACACCTTCGGGGGTTGCCGCAACCGGCTCGGGATTTGTCGTCGCCATGCTTCGGTCGGCGGGGCCGCACCCTGTGAGAAATACCGTAAACGCCAGCACGGCCAACGCCGCCAGCGCAACCCAACGCCTGTGGGAATTTGGAGGCGTCACTGGAACAGTTCGCCCACCGAGCGGCCTTCGTGGATGCGCTTCATCGCCTCGCCGATCAGCGGCGCGACAGACAGTACCGTGAGGTTGCCCACCTTCTGGTCCGAGGTGAGCGGCACCGAGTCGGTAACCACAACCTCTTTGAACGCGCTTTCTTTAAGCAGTTTGGGCGCCTGGGGAGCGAACACGGGATGGGTGGCGCAGCAGAACACCTCGGTCACCCCGGCATCCAAAAGCGCGTTGGCAGCGTTGACTATGGTACCTCCGGTGAGGATCTCATCGTCGAATGTAAGGGCGCGCTTCCCGCGCACGTCGCCGATGACGTTGAGGGTTTCGGAGCGGTCATCGTTGGCGGTGCGGCGTTTCTCGATTACCGCCACGGGCACGCCCAGACGCTCCGCCATGTCGCGCGCCCGCTTGCTGATGCCAAAGTCAACGGCAACCAGGACGAGGTCTTCCATACCCTTTTCGGCGAAGTAGTTGGACAGGATCGGCTCCGCGGTCAGCTCGTCCACCGGGATGCTGAAAAAACCCTGGATCTGACCGGCGTGGAGGTCCAGAGTGAGCACCCGATCAGCCCCGGCGGTGGTGATCAGATCTGCCACCAACCGGGCTGTGATGGGCACCCGAGGCTGGTCCTTCTTGTCGGTTCGGCCATAGCCGTAGTACGACACCACTGCGGTGATGCGACCCGCAGAGGCCCGCTTGCAGGCGTCGATCATGATCAGCAGTTCCATGAGGTTGTCGTTGGTGGGCGCCACCGTGGGCTGCACGATGAACACGTCACGCTCCCGGATGTTCTCGCCGATGCGGACGAAGGTATTGTCGTTGGCAAACTTGAAGGTCTCGCTCTGCCCCAGAGGTATCCCCAGGTAATCGCAGACATCCCGCGCCAGTTGGGGATGCGCGTTCCCGGTGAATACCTTGAGTTCTTCGAGCGTGGACATGGCAGCACCTTGCAGTAAATGGCGGTGAGGGCATGGCAGCCGGCACGAAATCCGGCCAATTCAACGGGGCAATCGGTTGGTAATGGTAATTGGGCGAACCGATTCCCGTCAACGGCAGCAACCCGAGGCGCGGCCTGGGAGACCCGGATTTGCCTTCGGATCGAAGATGATTGCAGTTGCCGTGAGACCCACAGGCGCGAACCGTCGCCCATCGCACGCTCGCGGCGCTCTTGGCGACGCGCCCTTTGCTAGAATAAACCCGGAACCCGGGGCACATGCAGATGAACCAGAGCAATTGGCTGCGCGAACTTGTCGAAGCTGCCCTCATCGGCATCCTGGTGTTCGTCGCTATCCAGGTTGCGGTGGCCAACTTCCGGGTCGAGGGCTCCAGCATGCGGCCCACCCTGTCGCCCGGTCATTACCTGATGGTGAACAAGCTGGTGTACTACCAGTTGGACACGGAGCGACTGGGCAAAATCATCCCCTTATGGCAGCCGGAAGAACCTCAGTTGGTGCATACGGTGCGACCTCCAAGACGAGGTGACGTGGTCGTTTTCAACTACCCGCTGGAACCGGAGCGCCAGTTCGTCAAGCGAATCATCGGGGAGCCGGGAGACCTGGTGGCCATCGACAACGGGCAGGTTACCGTCAACGGCGAAACCCTGGACGAACCCTACCTGGATATCCTCGGTCGCACCAGGATGCACGACGTGCAACTCACCGACGACGAGTATTTTGTGCTGGGAGACAACCGCAACGGGAGCAGGGACTCCCGCCATTGGGGCCCGCTGCCGGCGGACCATATCATCGGCAAGGTCTGGGCGATCTATTGGCCGCGCTCAGCGTGGGGGTTCCCGGAATAACCGAGGCGGCGGATCACGACTGCGGCCGGCGTCGATGCGCCGGTCGTCGGTCTTTCAACATAGGGAAATGGCGGGCGCTACTCCGCTTCGATAACCGGGCCGACCAGCACGTCGTCGCCCTCAATGCGTACGGCGAATTTGCGCAGCGCCTCGGTGGCCGGAGGAGTGACGGGCTTGCCCGACGCCACGTCAAACACGGCCCCGTGCAGCGGGCAAACCACCTCGCCGTCCTCCAGGTCCCCCTCCGACAGGTTGGCGTAGGCGTGGGTGCAGATGTCGTCGCAGGCGTGCAGGTCGCCATCCAGGTTCACCAGCAGGATCTCCTCCGACCCCACGCGGACGGACATCATGTCACCCGGCGGAACCTCGCTGAGAGACGCTATCTTGACAAATTCGTCGGCCATTGGGCAGCTCCTTGGAATGTTCCTTCAGATCGATGCGGCACGGACCGGTGACGGCAGCGGCTGCCCTCCCCGATCTCCGATGGTCGAATATTATATATGACAAACGGCCCGCGGGCGGCCAGGACCTTTCCAGGTACCCTTTCGCCCGCTCATGGTGAGCCTGTCGAACCATGAACCATGCCAATGGGCATCCTTCGACAAGCTCAGGATGAGCGGGATCTAATGGCTATCAAATACTTTGGCAAGGCCCTGCATCAGTTGACGCGTACCCAGTTTGGGTGAAACGTCATTGCGACCGCAGCGTGGCAATCTCGTTGCTGGAGGAGTAATCGTTCAGGCGACGAGATCGCCACGTCGCTTCGCTCCTCGCGATGACAAACTGGGTACGCGTGAGCCTGCATCAGGCGGGGCAGATGAATTTCTGGCACACCACCGCCGCCTCGTACATCTCGTTGATGCTGGCGGTCTCCCGCGTGGTGTGGAAATCCCGCACGCCGATGCCCACCGGCAAGGCCACTATGCCGTGTTCGAAGAAGACATTGGCGTCCGAACCGCCGCCGGTGGTTTCCAGCGCCGGTGTCAGTCCGGCGGCGGTAACCGCGCGGGCGATATCTACCAGGGCAGGGTCGCTCTCGGCGATTCGATAGGCCTGGTATTGGTTGCGGATTTCCAGGTCGATCTCGGCCCGCGGATACATGGCCGACACTTGGTCGAAGGCACGACGAAATTCGGCCGTGTAGTTTTCCAGCTTGGCCTGGTCCCGAGAGCGCAACTCGCCGTCCATGTAGGCCTGCTCCGGGATGATGTTCCGCTTGAGGCCGCCCTCCAGCACGCCGATGTTGCTGGTGGTCTCGTGGTCGATGCGCCCCAGCGGCAGCCGCGTGAGGATGTTGGCGGCCACCAGCAGGGCGGACACGCCGTTTTCCGGTTCCAGGCCGGCATGGGCGGCAACTCCGGTGATGTGGCACTGCACCACGTTCTGCGCCGGCGCGCCGACGCAGATGCGGCTCACCGAGCCTTCGCCGTCAAAAACCATGCCTCTGGTGGCCGTAATCAGCGAGAAGTCAAGGTTGCGGGCGCCGTTCAGGCCTCCCTCTTCCGCCCGGGAAAACACCACCTGCACCGGGCGACCCAGGCCGCCGTCTTCCATGGCCGCGGTGATCCCTTCCATCACAATGGCCAAGCCGGCCTTGCAATCACCGCCCAGGATGGTGGTGCCGTCGGACCGCAGGGTGTCGCCGTCGGCGTCGAGCATCGGCTGGATACCCCGTCCCGGCTCCACGGTGTCCATGTGGGCGGACAGCATCACCGGCGCTTCGCCGGAACGGCCGTTGTTGCCGGGCAGGGTGGCCACCAGGTTGCCGTAATCATCGTGCTGTACCGACGCTCCGAGGTCGCTGAGCCTCGCGGTCAGGTGGGCATCGATGACGTCCTCCTCGCCGGTGGGGCTGTCGATACGGATTAGATCGGTAACGGTTCGGACGAGACGTTCGCGGTTGGGCATGGTATCGGGCTCCAAGAATCAGGGGAGGGCGATGAGGTTGTGGCGCGCGTCGGGGGTCATCTCATAGCGCCGGGGTTTTTCCTTGGCGATGGTGACGCCGTGCTGCTCCATGATGGGCCAGAGTTGCTTGGCGAACCAGGTGCCGAACTGGGTCGCAGTATAGGACGCAGCCGGATGCTGAGGTTGGCTGCCCTTCAGGGCGTCCTGAGCGTCGGACGCCTTGAAAATGTCATCAGCGATGCCGTCGGCGACGGCGGCGGCGAGTTGCTCCGGTGTGGCCACGTCCGTCGGTTTCGTTTGGACGGAAGGGACTGACTTGTCTGTTCGCGACTGAACTAGGGCGTCTTTCGCTGCCTGCGTGATCTCGTAAACGCGCGGCGAACTCTTGCGCGGCATGGTCACGCCGCGCTTTTCCAATTGCGGCCACAGGTTTTTGCCCAGGTATTGACCGAACTTGGCCGTATCGCTAGCGGCTTCGGGATGTTTGGGCCACCGATCTTTCACAACTTTCTGAGCATCGGATGCTCCGAAACGACCCGCCGGCAGGAACCGCAGCAATTCGTCGACCACGGCCTCATCGCTGATGGCAGCTTCGGCGGGCGCGGCCGGCAGCGCGGGTCGCCTCGCTGTGGGCAGGCGCTTCGGCGAGGGCGTCGCGCTCACTGGCGGCGGCGGGGTTGCGGAGGACGGCGACGCCAGGGCAGCGGACAGGTCCCAACGATATCGGTCGGGGATGAACTGCTCGATCTCAGCGGATAGAGATCCGGCGTCAGGAGCGGTGATCCACAGGAACGGGATGTCCGGAGTGTCGGCTTGCGCGGCCAGTTCACGCACCTTGACGAACAGGGCTCCGAAGTCGCTGTCGTTACTCACCACCGCTACCGCGCCAGCCAAGCCGGTGATGAGATCAGCGATGGCGTCGGCCGTGATGGCGAGGTCGGCCGAGTTCTTGGCCCGGTGGTTGCTGAAGTGCTGGACACCACGGACACGAACCCGTAGCGCGGGGAATTCGGTTTCGGCCCAAAGATGCCATAGCTCGGCCTTGTCGGCGCGAACGTAAAGAGACAGACCGCTCAGGGGCGGACTGTCCGCCGGCCAGTTGGCAACCACTTGGGCCACTACGGTTTGCGCGTGGTCCGACTCCCGGAGGTTCTCCGTGTCGACGTAAATCGCCGAGCCGGCCGGGGAAGCGGGTTGGAAGCCGTTGGTGCGGGTGGTCACGATGCCTCGTCGTTGAACTACAGCATCAGTTCTGCCGGGATCAGGCGATGGTTTTTCGCGTCCGCTGCCAATGCGAACGCTTCAAGGGCTGTGGCTCCCAGTAATACCTTGTCTGGGTCTGGTCCGAAAACCACCTGGACCGTCTTGGTTCTTCCATCCAGATCCATCAGCGTCTCTCCCAGGTCCATCTCGCGCACAGAACCATCCGCAAGCCTGAATATCGCCATCTCCTCGCGTCGCACACCCATCTCATCCAGAACGTGCTCGGGAATGATGACGAATGACGACCCCGTATCGACTACACCAGTAAGCTCACGCTGCTGCGTCCCATCCTTGTGCCGAATGGTGAAGTCAACGCTGAATATCCCCACATCGCCCCCAACGGTGGTACCAGGCAGGATTGGCGGCCATTTGTATTCGGGAACGTTGATAATGACCGGCCGCTGCGTCGTCATCCTACACAAACTCCGGCTGCTCGAAGTTGCCTCCCACCACGGGCTGCGCGTCCAGGCCAAGCCACTGCTCCACCAGCGTGCCGTAGACGCCGCGGAAGTCGGTGTTGAAGGCCAGGTCGCCCTCCACCAGGTCGGCTTCCGCCAGGGACGGGTACTCGCTGTACATCCCGCCGCGCACCGGGTCGCCGATGGCGAAGGCGACGCCGCCGCTGCCGTGGTCGGTGCCGCTGCCGTTGTCGCGCACGCGGCGGCCGAACTCGGTGAACACCAGCATGACCACGTTGTCGGACGTGTCGTGCTCGCGCAGGTCGGCGTAGAAGTCGCTGACGGCGCGGCTCAGATCGGATAGCAGCTTGGGTTGGACATCGGTCTCGCTGGCATGGGTGTCGTAGCCGCCCTGCTGGGTGTAAAACACCCGGGTTCCGAGATTGGCCGTGAGCACCTTGGCGATGCCCTGGAGGTTCCGGGCGATGCCGGTTTCCGCGTATTCCACGGTGGAGGTGTACATGTCCGGCGCGGCCTTGAGGATGTCCGCGCCCTTCAGGGCGTCGAGGCCGGTCTGTCCAAGGTAGTCCATGGTGGCGCCGAGGCCCACCGTGGGCGAATACATGCGGGCGAAAATGTCCAGGGCCTGGGAACGCTCCGGCTCGTTGACGATGCCGGTCAGCACGCCGTAGGTCTCCAGCACCGCAACCGAGGCGACCGGTACTCCGGTGAGCGCCATGGCGCGGGGCAGGCCACGCCCGAAGTTGACGCCGGTGAGCACGTTTTCGGCCCTGGGATCCAGGTCGCGGATGACGCGACCCAGCCAGCCCTCAGTTCCGACCTTTTCTGGCTCGCAGGTGTGCCATATGTCCATGCTGCGGAAGTGCGACCGGTTGGGAGTCGGGTAGCCGATGCCGTTGATGACGGCGACCTTGCCGGCGTCGTAAAGAGACTTGATCTCCGGCAGGGCCGGATTGAAGCCGAACTGGTCGTCGATATGCAGCACCTGATCGGCGGGGATTCCCACCGTGGGCCGGTTGTCATGGTAGCGGCCGTCGGCGTAGGGAATGACCGTGTTCATGTAGTCGTTGCCGCCGGTAAGCTGGATGACGACGAGGATGGGGTCTTTGGTGGTGGAGGTCATGGCAGCGTGGCTCCGCAGGGCGAAAATATGCAAGACAGGTTGGTGGGCGCAGTTTAGCACAGGGCGACGATGGGACTGGTGATAGAATGGGTCTCCTTATTGCCCACGTGAAGTTGTGAGGTTTCCAATGGCCACCACACGGACCGGCTCAATGCGTCACTTTTCCGCTGCCGAAAGGGACGCGATGGTCGCGGCCGGCATCGTGTCTGCCGGCGAGCGCGAGGCCGTAAGCGCCGGCCGGCGCTTCACCGTGGACGAGTATCTGGCCCTGGGGGCGGCCGGCATACTGGGAAAAGAGGAGCGCATTGAACTGCTGGACGGGAAGATTATCTGCATGGCGCCCATTGGCAACCGGCACATGAACAGCGTCGACTGGGTGGCTCATCTGATGGGCCCGGCCATCGGAAGCCGTGCCATGGTGCGGGTGCAGGGATCAATACAACTGGATGATGCCACTATGCCTGAGCCGGACATCGCTGTGATCCGGCTGCGTTCCGTCAACGACCTCGCGCCGGTGCGGCCGCCGGACGTGTACCTGGTGGTTGAGGTTGCCGACAGTTCCCTGGAGTTCGACCAGGGCGAGAAGCTGGCCCGCTACGCCGCCGCGGGGATACCGGAAGTTTGGATCGCCAACCTGCGCGCCGGGGAGTTGGTGGTCAACACCGAGCCGGAAGGGGCCGCTTACGCGCACGTCCACGTTATCCCGTTGGATGGCAAGGTGAGCCCGCAGGCGTTTCCGGATGTGGTTCTCGCGTTGGCCGATTTTATTCCTGCCGTGGGCTGATGGGGCGCGTTGACGACAGGCTAATCGGCACTGGTCATGGAGGAAACGCAACAACGCACCGCACCCCTTATCATCGTCGGCTTGGGGAACCCCGGGCCTCGGTACCGGGACACGCGGCACAACGTGGGCTTCGGGTGCGTGGACCTGCTGGCCGACAGGTGGAGTATTGCCGTCAAGGACCGGCGGCGAACCACGGTGCTGGGTCAGGGCTATCGCGAGGGAAAGGCGGTGGTGCTGGCCAAGCCGCGCACCTTCATGAACCTGTCCGGCGAGTCGGTGGACTACCTGCTGGCGCGGTTCGGCGGGAGGCCGGCGGACCTGGTCGTCGTGTACGACGAAATGGCGCTGCCCCTGGGACGCATCCGCCTGCGGGCCCGCGGTTCCGACGCCGGGCACAATGGCATCAAGGACATCATCCGGACGGTACGCACCATCGACTTTCCCCGGCTGCGCATCGGAATCGGCGGGCCGGGAATGTCCGGCAGCGTCGACCACGTGCTGGGGCGGTTTGCGGATGACGAGCAGCCGGCCGTCAAGGCGTCTATAGAGCGGGCCGCCGAGGCCGTCGAGTGTCTGCTGACGGATGGGATCAACATCGCGATGAACCGGTACAACACGGATCCGCAGGCCGAGCCGTCAGCGTAAATTTCGGTGCGGGTCTGGAGTGGTGTTGGGAATGGGATGCCCGCAACCACCCGCAACGGGTGCACTGCGATGACGATTAAGCGTTTCATGACCGGCGCGGCGTTGGCCGCGTTTTTGCTGATCGGGCTGGCCTGCGACCCGGGCGCTTCCGCATCGGAAACGACCGCCCTGCAACGATCTGCTGATCTTCCTTCCGTCAAGACAGCGCCATCCACTCGTGAGGTCTCCGCTCCGACGACAACGCCGGCCGTCGTGCCCACCGTTGACAACGCTCAGAGCACGCAGCCGGCGCCAGGCCCGGAAGCAGTCACTCCGCCGACTATGCCGGACGACGTCATGGTCGCCGCAGACTTTCCGGTTCCGCAGGATCGCGACCTGCTGGCGCTGGCCCGGCAACTGAGATGGAACGGGGTGGAACCCGACCCGCAGCCGGCGCGTTTCGCGGACGGGCTTCCCGAAGTCGGTGATACGACGGACTTCTGGACGCTGGACTACCCACGCAGCAGGATGGTGAGCAAGGAGTTTGTTCTGGCCGCCGTATCCGAGCACGCCTATTGGTGGATTGAGCGGGGATTGAACGTGGACGATGCCGACCTGCAACGGTCGGTGGCCGACGTGGAAGGGCAGATCTACCCTCGAGTGACGGCAGCCTTTGGCGCGGCCCCCGGGTCGGCCGCGGACCCGCAACGGGGACACATCATCAACGGGCGGATACCTGGCGTCGGCGGGTATGTGTCGGGCGCGGACCCGTATCCGCCGTCGGTGCAGCCCTACAGCAACGGAGTGCCGGCCATCTACATCAACGCTCGGGAAATTCCCCTGGGCAGTCCGGAGTACCTCACCGTGCTGGCCCACGAGCTGCAGCATGCCATCCACTGGTACGCGGATCCGGCGGAGGCGACGTGGCTCAACGAGGGGTTGTCAGAGCTGGCCGTCACCGAGGCGGGGTACTCGCCGGGCAGCATGCGGTACTACCTGCGACGGCCCAACGCGTCGGTGGTCAATTGGCCAAAGGAACTAAACAGCGACATCGGCCTGAATTACGGAGCGGCGGCGCTGTTTGCCCACTATCTGCGGGAGCGGTATGTCCCCGAAAGCGGGTTGCCTGAACTGCTGGCCGGCCCGGAGAACGGTATCGCCGCCGTGGACGCTTATCTGGCGGAGCAGGGGGCCGAAACCGTCGACGGCGAACTCGCAGATTTCCACTCCGTGTTCGCCGATTGGATGGTGGCGAACCTGCTGGACGCGGACGATGGCGAATTCGGTTACGCCGCCCTGGATGTGGAAGCGAGCATAACCCGAACCCAGCGCGTGGGGGATGAAGGCGCGACCGTGTCGCTGCCCCAATACGGCATCGACTACGTGGAGGTGCAAGGCATCGACAAGGGTGCAAAGATCCAATTCGAGGCCGACGGGGTGACGTCCATCCTGCCCGATGAACCTCCCGGTGGAGCATGCTGGTGGACCAATCGCGGCGATGACACATCGACCACGTTGACGCGCGAGATGACGGTGCCCGCGGCGGCATCCGTCGGAGAAAAGCCGGCGCTCATGTTTCAACTCTGGTATGACATCGAAGAGGACTGGGACTACCTTTACGTCGAGGTGTCCACCGACGGCGGTGAGACCTGGGACGTGCTTCCCGCCGATGGCACGACCGACGCCAATCCCCTGGGGAACAGCTACGGCCACGGCTACACCGGAGCCGGCGGGTGGCGGCAGGTGACGCTTCCGCTGACGGACTACGCCGGCCAGCAAGCGCAGGTGCGGTTCCATTACGTGACGGATGACGCCATTCACGGCATCGGGGCCTGCGTGCGCGACCTGGCGCTTTCATGGGACAACGGCGAGGCGAACGCTGAGGACTGGCGGGCAGACGGGTTCGTGCTGATCAACAACCGGGTGCGGCAGGACTGGGTGGTGTGGGTTATCGAGGACAGCGTGGCGCCATCGGCGACGAGGATGGAACTGGAGTGGGACGCCGACAGCCAGCAGTATGCCGGTCACGTTGTCCATTCGCCGGTTGCCAAAGGCGGGCGGTTGGTAGCGGCGATATCGCCGGTAGCGCCGGCTACGATGGAACGGGCCCGGTACCGCGTCTGGGCGATCGACGCCGTTCCTGGGCCACCGAGCCTTCCCGGACCCGGGTGAGCAGGCATTCTGCGAATTCGCGCAGGCCGCCGGATTGGCCGCATTCGAAGCAACGCCAGATCACCCCTGGTAGCGAAACCTGCAGCGACGCCGATTGGTCGCAGAAGGGGCAATCGCCCTGCATCTTCTGGCGTTGCCGAGACGTGCCACCCGGTTGGGACAGCGACGTGAACGCACCGACCAGTTGGAGCAGCCGGCCCCGGCGAACCGGCCCGGTCGGATCGCCCCCCATGGCCCATGAGTCGCGGCGACGCAATTCGGCGAGCAGGGCCGGCGCGGCTGCCGGCAGTTGATCGCATATGCGCCGGTCAGCGGCCCAAGAGCCGTAGCCTGCGCCGGCCGCCCTGGCCAACACTACAACCAGGGTGTACAGCCCGGCATTGCTCAGGACCGACAGGCCTGCGGCAAAGTCACCGTTGGACATGGCCCAAAGACGATCCGCGAATTGAGTCAGGTGTTCGTCCGTGTATTCCGGAAACCGCGTCGCCGGCCATTCCGTTTGCTCGGCGTCATCCCCGGCAAGGAACAGGTAGCTGTCCGTCGGAAACGAACTGGTCACAAAGAAGCGGACCTCCGGCGAGTGTGGATTCCACGGTAGGGGATCCCTCGTCGGAGGCGCAACGAATATCTGTCAGGAAATTGCAGGCGCGATGGGGACCAAGCGATGGGCAGCAATACGCGAACTACCCGGTCGATGCGCCGGTGGCCCACGCCTTGATAAGGTGGTGGGCGATGGCGATGGGGCCCGGTACCGTCAGTTCCTCGCTGCGACCGTCCAGCGCCAGCAGCACCTCGGAGCGGTCGAACCAGCGGACGTCGGTCATCTCCTCGTCGTCCATGTTGATGTCGGTGGTATCGGCCTCAGCCAGGCAGCCGATCATCAGCGAGGATGGGAAGGGCCACGGTTGTGACGAGTGGTAACGGACGTTCTTGACCTTGATACCGGCTTCCTCCATCACCTCGCGGGCCACGGCCTCCTCGATGGCCTCGCCCTGGTCCATGAAACCGGCCAGCGCGGAATAGGCGCGCATCCGCTGGAGCCGGCCCCGGGACTGGCCCAGCAGGCAGCGGTCGCGTTCCACGTCAGCCACTACGGTGATGACCACCGGGTCGGTGCGCGGAAAGTGCTGGGCGTTGCAGGCGGCGCACTGGCGCATCTGGCCGCCGCGCTTCTTGTCGGTGGGGTGGCCGCACACCGAGCAGTACGCGTGGCGCAGGTTCCAGTCCAGCTGCGCCCGGGCATGGGACAGCAGGCCGGTGTTGGGGCCCGACATGGTCTCGCCGGCGGTGCGGCAGTCCTCGAAGCGCCAGCCCGTCTCTTCCTCGACGCGGTCCGCCGTGTTGGCCGACTTGGACAGGTCAATGGAGAAGTGGGCCACGTCGTCCAGAAGGCCCAGAAATATCCACTCGGCTTCCGGAGGCATCGACCGCAATATGGCCGGGCTGAGCCAGCCCAGCTCGGGCGGGGTCTGGTCGGTCAGCAGCACATTGAGGTTGCGGAAGGGCAGGAACCTGCTGGCTGGATCTTCAGCCTGCCGGAGTATCCAGTCCTCGTCGCGGCGCTCGGCCTCGCCGCGGTTGATGGGGTTGTCGGCAAAAATGTGGGGCGGGTAGGTCATGTGACTGGTTCCCTTGACGAGGTTCGGAGTTGCGCTGCTTTGCGGTCTCCAGTAGGCGCAATTGCGGCATTGTAATGCCGTCGGGTCTGGCGATACAATCGAATTGCAGCGGACGGCAGGAGGCAATCGGCTATGAGTACCGAAAATGCAAACAATCGCAATGAAACCACAGGCGCGGAACCCGACGACCTGGACCGGCGCATCGCCGAGCTGCACCGGCAGGGCATCCTGGTTGGCGGCGAAGGCCCCCGCGAATCCCTGCGCGCCATCGCTTACATTCCCGGCGGCCTGAAGCGGTTCCTGGAACGGCGCGACCGAAGCTAGTCGCCTTTGACAACGCCGCCGCTTGCCGCCGCCTACGTCGACACCACCGCGCTCCTTCCTGTCACCTACGGGGAGGAGCCGGTCGCTGACTCCATACAGCGGAAGCTGAAAGGCTTCCGCTATTTGCTGTCCGCCAATCTGTTGGAGGCGGAGATGCGCGCCGCTTTCGCATTTGAAGGGCGGGAGTTTGACGATGATGTGCTGTCCAGCGTCCGTTGGATTATGCCGAACCGTCGCCTGGATGCTGAAATGGCGGCGGTTTTACGAACCGCGCAGTTGCAGCCTATTCGGCTGTGGCATCTTGCCACGGCCCTCTTCTTCGCCGAACTGGTGCCCGGCCTGGCTTTCGTAACGCTGGACGAACAGCAGAAAACGGCGGCGCGGGATTTGGGGTTGACGATTGCGTGACGGACTGATGAGGCGTTGTTGTCATTCGCATTCTATACCAAATTGGTTTGGCGTCCTTGCGACTGTCTGATACGTCGAGCAGGTTGGTAGGCAGAGGCAATGGGCGGCAGGTCGAAGCCATGGCCGGACAGCATTTCGCCCATGGTGCGGAGTTGGATCTTGGGGAAATCCCGGTCCCACAGCTCAGAGTGATAAATGCCACCGTTGGCCGCCTCCCGCTCCATTTCCCGCGTGGGTGGCTCCAGCGAAATGAAAAGCCCCAGGGCCGCCTGCTCCCGTTCGACCACGCCCTTGAGGTCGCGCACCTGGGGTGATGAAACTCGGCCACCCTTGACTTGTATCACCACCTTTTGCGGCCTGCGCCGCCGGCCATCGATGAAGTAAATCACGCCGTCGATGCCGCGGTCGGCGCCCCGACGCTGGGCAGATTGGGGTTGCGCTTCCAGAAGGGATACCGCCCAGAACTGGAACTGATACTGGTCCTGTTCCCACAATGCCCGGGCGCTGCCTTCGTCCTGGGGCTCACCAATTACCTCGTAATCGGCGCCTGCTTCCAGGTTGAAGGCGGTCTTGAGTCGGTTCTTCATCAGGGCGACGGCCAAGTGGGTAATATCTATTCCGATCCATTGTCGTCCCAATCTATGCGCCGCCGCTACCGCGGTCCCACAGCCGCAGAAGGGGTCGAGCACGACGTCGCCTTCATTGGAGGAAGACAGGATGATGCGCTCCAACAGCGCCTCCGGTTTCTGAGTAGGATAGCCCAGGGATTCTGAACGGGAGGCGGGACGTATATCAGTCCAATCGTTTTGCAGCGGCACGCCCGGCATCTCGTCCAAATATCGTTTGAACCTCGGCACCCCATTTCGCGTATATGCGAGACGGCCTTGTTGAGCCATCGCAACCATTCCATCCTTCGAATATCCCCAGTATCTTCCTCGATATGGAAAAACGCCTTTGTACTCCCAACCGTCAACAGGACTGGTGTACTCGTCTGTTAGGTCAGATTCCCATTCACCATCTGGTGGACACTTTACTCGCCACTCGTAGCTGGTGTCGCCACCCGGTTTGGCAGCGGTCAAGTCTCCCATTTGGTACCGGCGATCTGAGTCCTGCTCGGTGAATTTGTAGAAATTATCCACATATTCAGCATCGTATTCCGTGTATTGCCAATTCCACTGCCACTCATTGCTCTTGGTGTAGAAAAGAATGGTGTCGCGCACATTGCCGTATTGGCGTCGCCCCTGTTTAGCATCGTTGTGCGCGTTCGTCCTGCGCCAGGCAATTTCATTGCGATAATTGGCCATGCCAAATACGGCGTCCAGCAGCAGCTTCAGGTAATGGCCCGCGGTGGGGCCGCAGTGCAGGTACAGGCTTCCGGTCGGCTTCAGGACACGGTGCAACTCCACGAGACGGGGTGCCATCATCACCAGGTAAGCCATCATCGCGTTGCGGCCCACGAACTCGCGGAAGGCGGTGATCATATCCTTTACCGCCGCTGGCACGGCCGGATTGCCGATGATGTCCCGTTCGAAGGTCAATTCCGTTTCCGAGGTCCACTCCCAGGTGTCGGTGAACGCCCTGATTTGCGCCGGCGATTCCTCACCCGTTCGCTCTCGAAACAGCACGTTATAGGTGGCGTTGGAATTGAAGGGCGGATCGAGGTAAATCAGGTCAACACTTTCATCGGCGATATGCCTTCGCAGAATATCAAGGTTATCGCCGTAGAAGAGGCGATTGGCGGCGGTTGCATGGGTCGAGGTCATGATAAAAGCGGCCGTTGTTGATGGGCTCTGGAATCTATGGATCAGGTTCCGCGCCCATACCGCAGGGCATGGGTTGGCGCCAGCCGCTGCCGCACCGGGTCAACCACCAGCAGAGCCCCTTCCAGGGTGTACGCGCCGAGCAAGGCCGGGGCGCCTTCGGCGGTAAAGATTACGATGGTAGATCGCTCCACGCCTTCTATCCTGACGCGCACTTCGCCGACATCATCCTCGACAATGCTACCGTCGGCCAGTTCTGATCTGATGCGCTCTATGGGCGTTACCCCCAGCCTCCGTAGCAGATTTGCGGGCAAACAAGTGTAGGTGGAGCCAGTGTCGACCGTCGCATCCACCGTCTCCGAGAGGTTGCCGTCTGCGGATATGACTTCCAAGGGATAGGTGAACGTTCCCACGATCACGCCTCTTTGGCCGACGGGTATTCTGGCCGGCGTCGTTCCCGCAGCGCGGCCAGGCCCTCCTTCACGTCGTCGCCGAAGAAGCCCAGGGCCTCAGCCAGGAGGGAGTAGTCGAAAGAGGTGTGGCCCGCTTGGCGAAGCCACTGGTTCAGGGCGCGCTTGGTGAAGCGTATGGCGGGCTGCGGCCCGTCGGAGAGGCGGCGGGCGACGCGCATGGCGGTTTCCATCAGCTCGTCCCGAGGCACGGCCATGCTGACCAGGCCGATGCGCTCGGCCTCCTTGCCGTCCAGGAAGTCGCAGGTGAGCAGGTAGTACTTGGCCTTGGCCATGCCGCAGAGCAGGGGCCAGATGATGGCGGCGTGGTCGCCGGCGGCGACGCCCAGCCGGATGTGCCCGTCCGTGATGCGGGCGTCCTCGGCGGCGATGGAGATGTCGGCCATCAGGGCCACAGCCAGGCCCGCGCCCACGGCGACGCCGTTGATGGCGGAGATGACCGGCTTGTCCAGGTTCAGGATGTTGTAGACGATGTCGCCGGCCTCTTTGGTGTTCTGGGCGACGATGGCGGGGTTGTCGATGGCCTGCTCGATCATCTCGAAGTCGCCGCCGGCCGAGAAGGCATCGCCGGCGCCGGTGACCACGGCGACCCGCACCTCGGGGTCGGCGCCGATGTCCAGCCAGATGCGGCTCAGCTCGTTATGCAGCCGGAAATTCGTGGAGTTCAGGGTTTCCGGGCGGTTCATCGTGAGGGTGATGATGCCGTTGGACTTTTCGATGAGCAGGTGCTGGTATGAAGAGTAGTCGGTCACTATTGTTCTCCAATGGGATTAAGGGTTACCAAACGATGTGCGCTTCCTGCAGGCTGGCGAGCTCGGCTTCGTCCATGCCCATCAGGCCGCAGAACACCTCATGGTTGTGCTCACCCAGCTCGGGTGTCCAGCGCAACGAGTCGGTGGGCGTCCCGGAGAAGCGCCAGGGCGGGGCAACGGCGCGCTGCTCGCCCTTTTCGGCATGAGCAGAGGTGGGGAAGGCGTCGCGTTCGGCCAGGTGCAGGTCAACCATCAACTGGTCGGCGGAGAGAGACGGGAACGCAGCGATGCCGGCCGATTGCAGCAGGTCGGTCACCTCCTCGGCGGTCCGGGTGGCTGTCCATTCGGACACGCCGCGCTCCAGGCTGTCCTGGTTCTTCCAGCGCAGGAAGGCGTCCCCGTACTCGTCGCCGTCAGCCCACTCCGGATCACCCATGGCCTGCTTGAGCGAGCGCCATTGCGCATCATCCGCCACCGCGATGGTCACCCATTGGTCCTCTCCCAAGCACGGGAACACCCCGTGGGGCGCCATGGCGTCGTCCCGGTTGCCCGGACGGGAGCCGTCACGGTCGTTCATCGCCGTGTCCATCAGGGCGTGCCCCATGAAGGCGGTGGCGATGTCACGCACGGCGACGTCGGCGCGCTGCCCAATCTGGTGATTGCGGTGGGCGCACAGGGCGGCAACGGCGGAGAAAGCGGCCATCATGCCGCCGGTGTGGTCCATGGCGTGGCGCAGTTCCACGGGTGGGCCGTCGGGGTAGCCGGTCAGGTAGCCCAGGCCCCCCAGGGCGGCGAACATGGGCGCGTAGCCGGCGTAGCGGGCCTCGGGGCCGGTCTGCCCGTTGGACGACAGGGAGACCATGATGACGTCGGGCTTGATCTCGCGCAGCTGCGGGTAGCCCAGGCCCAGGCGGTCCATCACGCCGGGCCGAAAGTTCTCCAGCACCACGTCGGAGATGCGCACCAGGTCGTAAGCCAGTTCCAGCGCCCGCGCCTCCTTGAGGTTCAGGGTAACGGAGCGCTTGCTGGCGTTTACCTGCTCGAATGATGACGGGGGTTTGCCGTACATGGCGTGGGGCCGGCGGGTGATGTCCAGCCGCGCCGCCGACTCGACCTTGATCACATCGGCGCCCAGCGAGGCCAAGATCATGCCGGCGAAGGGGCCAGCGGCGTGCACGGAAAAGTCGGCGACGCGAACGCCGGATAGTGGAGCGGATGCGTGGGTCATGGTTACCGCCTGTCGACTACGAGGCCGCCGAGCCGTTTTGGTATTTCTCCTGGTACTCCTGGAGCAGCGAAGGCAGGAGATCGGGATTGGTTCGGGCCGCAGCGTTGAGGATCATCAGCATTTCCCGAGCCTCCCGCTTAGACTCTTTCTCAGCCTCTTTGCGACCTTCCTCTCGTCCTTCCGCCTTGGCTTGCTCGATGCGTCTGCGACGTTCTGCCAAAGCTATAAACATCTTGACCCCCAATTCAATAACAATAATCAGTGATAAGGAAACGAAAAGGCCCCATTCCCACAGTCCAACGATTGCTTCCGGTGTTGCGTCCCATGTCCACTGATGACCTTTTGCCAGCATCGTCAGCACGTTCACCGGCCATATGCCGAGGACGATCAACGGAAGGTTCTTTATAGCATCGCTGAATGGTATTTCCATCCTACTCCAATCCCGGCGGCGGCGATACGCACCGCCGCCGGGACGCTCAATCTCGTATCAGTAGTAGACCGCGTTGCCGGTGCCGCCACCGGCCGCGATCAGCTCGCCCGTGATGGCCCACGCCTTATCTGATGCCAGGAAGGCGGTCAGGAAGCCGATCTCCGAGGCGTCCACCATGCGGCAGATGTGGTTGCCGCGGCCGGAGCCGGGAGCGAAGTCCTGCGCCTCGGCCTCCTCCGGCGACACGCCCAACTGCTCGGCCCGGGCGGCCAGGAGGCTGGGAGTGCGCTCGGTGCGCGTGGTGCCGGGGTGGATGCAGTTCACGGTTATGCCGAACTGCCCCAGCTGCGCGGCCAGGGTCTTGGTCATGTGCACCAGCGAGGTGTTGCGCGCGCCGCCGCTGAGGTTGCCGGCGTTGCGGGCGTTGAGTCCGCTGATGTTGATGATGCGTCCGTAGCCCTGGGCCTTGAGCAGGGGGATGGCGGCCCGGGAGCAGCGCAACGCGCCGACGAACTTCACGTCGAAGTCGCTGATCAGGTCCTCGTCGATGAGGTCTTCGATGGGTCCGGTGGCCGACGGCGATCCGCCGGGCAGCGACGCGCTGTTGACCAGGATGTGCAGCCCGCCCAGGGTGTCGGCGGCCTCGTTGATTACCCGGTCCACCTGTTCGCGGTTGGTGGCGTCGAAGGACATGGGGATGGCGCGGCGGCCGGTGGTCTCGGCGATCTCGGCGGCTGCCGCTTCCAGGTCGGGCATGGAGCGCGAGCCGACCACCACGTCGGCGCCCTCGCGCGCCAGTTCCAGGGCGATTGCCTTGCCGATGCCGCGGCTGGCGCCGCCCACAAATGCCAGTTTGCCTTCAAGTCCAAAATCCATGGGAAATAGCCTCCGTTGGGATGCGAACGCCGCCGGCAGGGGCGGGTTCGCTGGGATGGGGGGGATTATACAGCGGGTGGCAAGGTCGGACAGAAAAGTTGGTCGGCGGAGCGAATGGTAAGATGGTGGTAAGAGGATTGAAACCATGGGAACCTTTCGGATCGAAATCGGAGTGGCCGGACTGGGCGGTGATGATACAGTCACCGTAACCGCTTTGGTGGACACTGGGGCCACCCATTCCATGATGCCGGCGTCGTTGCTGACTCGGCTGGGCATCACACCAACTCGGCAGCGGACCTTCACTATGGCCGACGGCAGGACCGAGACCTACGACATCGGCGCGGCCATGTTTTCAGTCGGCGAAGAAGCCATGCCATGCCCGGTGATTTTCGGTCGCGAAGGACGCTATCTCCTGGGCGCCACCACGCTGGAAAACTTCGACCTCGCGGTTGACCCGGTGAACCAGAAGCTGACCCCGGTGGCAGAGCTCACCATCTGAGACGGTCGGTGTCAAAAACCGGAGTCAATCCTATGGCGTTGTCGTTCAACAACGCGTCCAAGTGCGCCGAAATAGCAAACGTCGGCGGTTGGCTGATTGACTCCCTGCCAGAAACGGTCACGCATCCCGATGGCTTTTGGAACATCAGTAATCTGTGGATATTCTGTGTTCGTGTTG
Source organism: Dehalococcoidia bacterium (assembly GCA_034423575.1). GTDB lineage: Bacteria > Chloroflexota > Dehalococcoidia > Lucifugimonadales > UBA3495 > Bin87. The sequence goes on from DAOUIF010000059.1 coordinate 19,352, forward strand.
ACGGTGAATACACGATCGACAGATACCGGGCAATGGAGTTATTGCATGAGTCAGGATCCGAGGATCGCGCGGGCGACTTGGCCCGCCCCATAGTCGAGACCGCATTTCCCTTGGATTATCTCTCGGACGACGCGGCGCGTTTGATCGACTACGCACGGTGGCAATTGCACGATGTCTATCACAGGTTGTGGAATCGCATAAGCCAATTCGAAAATATATCTGCGGAATCGAAGAAGCATTGTGATGATGGAATGGCGAAAGTCAAAGAGATTCTTGGGGACCGATTTAGCGACCGACGCCAAAGGGCGACGTGGAAAACCCTCGAACAATGCATTACATTCAAGACTGAGGTACCCAATCACGACCAGTTGCGCCACCAACTCTACACCATGACAGGGGTCACCCTATCCAGGGTACTGCACAACGCGTGGTTTCGCCCGCATTACGCACAATACGGAATGTTCTCTGGCAGGGTGGGTTTCGTGATGGCAATGGATCGCACCGCGAAGATTTGCCTAGATAACCATCTGGTTGGTGTCCGCGGGACGGAATACGCCAAAAGAATAGTGGAACTGTGCGACGCTGAACACTGGGGCGATTGACCGCATATCCCTAACAAGCGGGTTTGGCGCTCCGCGAAAACTTTGAGCGACTATTCCCAATCTGTGAAGGCTCAAATCGCCCCCGCTCGCGCCAGTGCCGCCAGCTCCCGCGCCGCGTAGCCCAGCAGCCCGCAGTACACCTCCGCGTTGTGCTCGCCGAGCAGTGGCGCGCGAGTCAGCGTGGTGGGGGTCTCGCTGAGCTGGAAGGGGGCGCCGGTGTATTCCAGGGGGCCGGTGGCGGGATGGTCGACCTCGGAGTAGAAGGCGCGCTCGCGTTGCTGTGGACTCTGAAACACCTCGGACGGCGTGTAGTAGGGCGCGATGGGGACGCCGTGGGACTGCCCCTCGGCGTACAGCCACTCGCGGGTGTGCTGGGAGAACCATTCCCGCATGTGCCGGTTCAGCTCGGGGCCGTGGGTGGCCGGGTCGCTGAACATCTCCGGCGATGCCCAGTCGGGGTTGCCCATGAAGGCAAGCAGGCCCTCGAACTGGCGCGGCTCCAGGGTCAGCAGCTCGACGTAGCCGTCCGACGCCGGCAGCACGCCGCCGACACGGAAGTAGCGGGAGAAGCGCGTCTCGGTGATCCCCTCCGACTCGTGCCGCTGGATGGGCATGTAGCCCACCGATAGCTGGGCCTCCTGCGCCGAGGCGTCCACTACCTGACCACGGGCGTCGTCCGTTTCTCCTAGGCGGTTGTACACGGCGGCCAATGCGCCCACGGCGGCGGTGAGTCCGGCCTGGTAGTCACCCATGTTGGCGCCGGCGACGATGGGCGGCCGGTCCGGGAAGGTGTCCAGTGCCACGCCGTTGGGCATGAGCCAACCCTCGCCGCCGGCGTGGAATACGGCCAGGTGTCCGGCATGGTAATCGGCGTAGGGGCCGGTGCTGCCGAAGGGAGTGACGGCGGTGACGATCACGTCAGGGTTGGCGGCGAGCAGCGAGTCGCTGTCCAGCCCCACGGCGGCGGCGTTGGCCGGAGTGTAGTCGTGCACCACCATGTCGACGCGGGCAACCAGCTGGCGCAGCAGATCACGTCCGGCCGGGTTTTCCAGGCCCAGGGTAATGCTCTTCTTCCCGGTGTTGAGGTACAGGAACAAGCCGCTGCGCTCCGGATGGGGTTCGTCACCGGGGAACGGGCCGCGACGGCGGGACAGGTCGCCCACGCCGGGCGGCTCCGCCTTGATGACCTCGGCTCCCAGGGACGCCAGCAGCTTGCCGCAGTAGGGACCGGGGATGAGAGAGGCGACCTCCAGCACGCGGAGGTTGGGGAGGGCGACGGGGGCTTGGGATGGATCTTGCATGGATGTACAGGATAGGCGGAATCAAGTTAGAGACGGTTCCGTCGTCTCAGTCCAGCCGGGAATGTACAGCTCGACGATTTCGGCATCCTCCGGGAAGGTCAGCCACTCTGAGCCGGGCGGTGTGAGGCAGTGGAGTTCCGCGGCGGCCGGCTCGCCGCAGATGAGGCCGGGCGCGACGGGGACTTCCAGCCGGATCGGATCGCGGCTCAGAATAAGATGGGAATAAGACAAAATCTCCAGGCTTTCCACTTCCCCGGTATCCGGATTCATCCTGCCGACCACCGATAAGCCAATTTCGTCCGAGTCCTGCTCAGCGTAGGGACGGCATTTTTCGATGGTCATAATATTGCCGATTACATCGTGCAGGAATTTCAAATCCTTTGCCATAGCGTTTCTCCTCTTTGGACCCTATGGGAAACAAAAGCGGTAACTACCCAGTACCGTGGAGGGGAATCGTCAACCACGATCACGACCATATATTTATCCAGGTCGTAATACCAGCGGTAAAACCGGATAGTGTTGTCACTCGGGAATTTACGACGTATCAAATCCGGGCTGGCCAACGTCCCGGCAATGTAATCGAAAATGTCAGGGGGCAAGCCGGAATGATCGGCTTGGATATGACGGTCCCTATCGTCGGAAAGTTCAACCGCGCCGCCCAAGTACGGGCATTGAAATGCTTCCATGCTTGCCTCTGCGTTATTCTAATCCTATCACGCGGGCGGTATGGGCAGGTTGGCTTTGATGACTGTGGCGCTGAGGGAGGCGTTGGGATTGCCGCAGTAGGGGCCGAGGATGAGGGAGGCAACCTCCAGCACGCGGAGGTTAGGTAGGGCTTTGGCAGCCGAATAGGAGACAGTCATCGGCTCACTCAAGATGGTTGGGGGAGGCCTGCGGGCTGCCGCCCATGCTGAGGAACCAGCCGGATCTCGGCCATGGGCCGTCGCCCCGGTAGATGCTCTGGGCGTAAGCGGTGAGTACGGCGCCCGATACCAGCGTTAGCGCCGAGAAGAACAGCCAGATCAGGATGATCAGCACGGACGCCAGGGGACCGTAGAACAGCCGCTGCGGCGCGACGTACGAGAAGAACAGGGCGAACACGTAGGCGGCGGCCTCAAAGATGATGCTGGCGCTGACCGCTCCGACAATCGCGAAACGCCAGAGGACCGGCCGCTCAGGCACGTAACGGTACACCAGTAGGAATACGATGATCGACAGCAACCAGGCCAGGAGGCTCGGCCACCAGCGTTGGGCCTCCACCGCACTTGCCAACCCCTCCAACTCCACGGCGCGCAGGATGTAGACGGTGAAGTCGGGGAAGGTGACGTAGGTGAGAACCGTGGAGACCAGGAGCCCAAGAGCCATCGCACTGAGGAACAGGTACTGCCTCGTCTTGCCCAGGATGCCCACCTGGGCCGGTTCGATGCCCCAGGCGCGGTTGACCACCAGCCCCACGGCGCCGAACAGCTTGAAACTTCCCCAAAGCATTCCGAGAAACGCGATCAGACCTGTTGCTCTCGCCACCGCCGGCGGCTGGGCCGGCCACAACATGGAAACGTCGATATTGGGAGGGAGCACGCCGGACGAAATCGCGGAGAACCAGGTCTGGGCTCCTTCCTCGCCCAGCAGCAGGGGCAGGAGCTGCAGCACCACCACCGAGAAGGGCAGCAGGGACACCATGCCGTAGTAGGCCACTCCCGCCATGAGTTGCTGGTTGTCGTTCTGCATGACCGCCGACACGGTTGCCAGCACCAACCGCACTGAGCTCCGTCGCTGCGCCAATCGCTGGATGTAACGACGAAGGTGCAGAGCGCGAATCACCGGCCGGATCCGCAGCAACCGCCGGTTGCGGGTCGCCCAGTCGGCGGCCTGGTGCAGTTTCGCTTCAAGCGATGCCATCTGTGATCGGTCCGATCAGCCGGGGCGGTCCGGCGAACCCCCGCCCAGCAGGCGGTGGGTGGGCAGCCTGAGCGACATCCTGCCGGTGATGCTGGCAGCCGGGACGGGGCCAAATCGTCGGCTGTCCCAGCTGTCGGCGCGGTTGTCTCCCATCAGGAAGTATTCGTGATCGTCGCACGACCACAACAGTCCGGGGCCAGCCGCGTCCCGTGCCCGAACCGCAAGGTACGGCTCCGACAGCGATATCCCCTCCACCGAGACGGCGCCGTCGCTCCCGACGCGAACCAGCTCTCCGGGCAGCCCGACTACTCGTTTCACATTGGTCAGCAGTCTCTTATCTCCTGATGGCGGAGGTATCTCCGCCACTACAATCGATCCACGCCGGTAACTGGCGCCCTCTCCCGAAACACGGCGCACGTGAATCAAGTCGCCGTCGCGCAAGGTGGGGCTCATGCTGTCGCCCCGGACCAGATACAGCGAGCCGGACAATACCCGGAGTACGTTGATGCCCGCGTTGCGGATGGCCGTCGGCGCCGCGCCAACCCAACCGCGCCTGTTCCGCGCCACCGTTACTCGGGGCGGGGTTCCCAGGAGGGATAAGACCCCAGTATCTTCAGCATGTCCGTGCGCCGGCGCAGCCCATCCAGCGCGGCGGCGACTTCCGGCTGGTGCCGGTGCCCTTCGCAGTCGATCAGGAAGATATACCGGCCCAACTCCTGCTTGGTCGGCCGACTTTCAATCTTGACCAGGTTGATGTCCCGGCTGGCGAATTCGCCGATGGTGCTGTACAGGTTCCCGGGCCGGTCCACAGTGAACGAGAAGCAGATGGACGTGCGGTCGTGGCCAGTGGGCGCGTGGTCGGCGTGGGCGAGGACGACGAACCGGGTCTGGTTGGACGTGTTGTCCTGGATTCCCTTGTCCAGGATCTGAACGTCGTAGATTTCGGCGGCCCGCTGGGGGCAGATCGCTGCTGCCGGCACCCGGCTTCCCTGCATGTCGGCCACGGCGGCGGCCGTGCTCAGGGACGCTTCGCGCGGAACCGCGGGAAAATGAGTTTCCAGGTATTCCCGGCACTGGGCCAGCGCCTGCGGATGGGAGTAAATCACTTCCACCGACTGGGCCGACACGCCGGTCGCGGCAACCAGGTAGTGATCAATGGGGATCACCACCTCGTTCTGGATGGACAGGCCGGACTGGGCGATGAGCAGGTCCAGCGTAAACGTGACCGATCCTTCCAGGCTGTTTTCAATGGGCACCACGCCGGCGCGAACCTCGTTGTCGGAGACGGCGGCGCCCACCGCGCTGATGGAGGGGTAGGGGGCCAGGATGCCCTGGGGCGCGTAGAGCAGCGCGGCCTGCTCCGTGTAGGTTCCCGCAGGGCCCAGGTATCCGATTTGTTCGCTCATAGGATTACCCCGCGGTTCGGGACGGGCGCGCGGTCACCGGGCGAACGCCCGCTCGACATCCTCGTGGCTGCCGACCACTACGAGGATGTCGCCATCGTCGATCAATTCCTCTTCGGCCGGGTTGATGATGTATTCGCTCCCGCGCCGTATGACCATCACGGAGACGCGATGCCGCGTCGAATCGGAGACGAGGCCCGCCTGACGCAGGGATATCCCCCGCATCCTTTCCGGTGGGCGCAATTTGTGCACCCCGGTGTCGTCGGTAATGTGCATGAACTCGACGTAGTTGGGGCTCAGGTCCAGGCTGGCGGCGCGCTCGGCGGCCTCTTCCTCGGGGAAGATGACTTTGTCCGCTCCCACGCGGTGCAATATCTCCGCGTGCTGGGTGTCGGTCGCCCGCGCGATGACGTAGGGCAGCCCCATGGACTTGAGCATCATGGTGGTGATGATGCTGGACTGGATCTGGCTGCCCAGGGCCACGACGGCCACGTCCATGTCCACCACGCCCAGGTCGCGCAGGGCGGTCTCGTTGGTCGCGTTGGCCTCGACGGCGTAGGTGACGCGGCCCAGCATTTCCTGCACGCGCTGCTCGTCCTGGTCAATGGCCAGCACCTCGTGTTCCCGCTGGAACAGCGTACTGGCCAGCTTCGCTCCGAACCGGCCCAATCCGATTACGCATACCTGCTTCGCCATGATGATTAACCAATTCTAACGGGTTCTTCGGGGCAGTGGTAGGTGGCGTCCTCCCGCGGAGTGAGCAGCATCACCAGGGTCAGGGGCCCGACCCGGCCCACCAGCATTGTAACCATGAATATGATCGAGCCAGCCAGGCTGAGTTCGGCGGATACGCCCGTGGACATTCCGTTGGTGCCGAATGCCGACACCGTCTCGAACATCAACGGCAAAAACGGCAGGTGGGGGTCGGTATACGTAATGATCGGCAGTACGATGGCGAGGAACGTTACCCCGAGCAGGGCCACCAGCAGCGCGCGGGACACCAGCACCGGAGCAATTTCCCGGCGGAATATCTCCGTAGTGGGGTTGCGCAGCGCCGAAGAACGGGCGGCTGCTAGGAGCACCGCCACCGTGTTCACCTTGATTCCGCCCGCCACCGATGCGGTGGAACCACCGATGAACATCAGGCCGGCGAACACCAACTGGGTAAAGTCGCGGGTGGCGCTCCAATCCAGCGCCGCGAACCCGGCCGTGCGCCCGCTGACCCCGTGGAAGATCGCCGCTCCCAGGATGCCGGGGTTGGTATGGTCCCACAGCACGCCGTTCCATTCGGCGAACAGAAACGCCAGCGCGCTGAATGCGTAGAGGAAGGTGGTCAGGATCAGCACCAGCTTGGTATCGAGGCTGAACCGTTGAAAATTGAACATGAACAGTCCGGGCCAGCGCCGGCGCGATCGGCTCGGGCTCCAGTTCCGCCGCATGTCCATGATGAAGGGCCACCCCAGGGCTCCGGCGATAATCAGCGGCGTTATGACCCACATCAGGTACGGGTGCGCGCCCAGGGTTTCGGCGTTGCCGCCTCCCGGCGAATTGGGCAGGATCGAAAACCCGGCGTTGTTGAGAGCCGACACCGAGAGGAATAACGACTGCCAGACCGCTTCCAGGGTCGTAAAGTCCGCTACCGACCGCATGCGCACGAAAATAATGGCAGCGCCTGCCAGGTAGCCGATGAAGAACGCCACCACGATGTTGCGCGCCACACGGGTCAGGTTCCGCGCGGAAACGTCGCCCACGGTGTCCTGGTACACGTCCTCTTCGAGGGCGGTGGCCCGCCTGCCGATGAAGGCGATCAACACGGTGGCCGCGGTAATAAACTCCAGGCCTCCCACCAGCATCAGCACGAAGATGACGGCCTTGCCGAACTGCGACCAGAATTCCGGCGTATCCACCACCGTCAGACCGGTGACCGTGGACGCGGAAATTGCGGTGAAGAACGCCACTCGCAAGCTGGCCGCGACGCCGTCGGCGGCGGCGATGGGGAGTGCCAGCACGGCTCCGCCGACCACGTTCAGCAGCAGGAACGTGAGCAGCAGCAGCAGCGGAGTAGACGACCAGCGGCGCGGCGGGGCGCGGTGGCGACGGATGGGAATGCGAACCGGGTCGACCCGCCGCACTCGCCACGACGAACCATCTTCGCCGGGCCGGGTGAGCGCAGTTGCCGCTTCCGGGTCGCTGGAGCCGGCGTTAACGCGAGACGGGACGTTCACTGGGAAGCACCGGACGCTGTTGAAGAGCTAATTGGGATGCCGGGTGCGGAAATTTTTCGTTCGCCCGACGCGGGCAGCGTCATTATCACCCGACGCGGGGATATGTCAATCGCGGCATATACCTAGCGTGTGCAGGATCAAGGGGCGGCGTGGAACACAAAACATGATTGGAATGTTCGAATGGCGACGCTGTGTGCGCAGCCGATATTGACGTGACTGCAGGTCGAGCCGCGCCTCCCGGTTTGTGTTAATATCCCGCGTGAATCGACGTCACGAGAGGAGAGATCATGGGTTCCATTCGACTGTACACCGGCGACGACGGCCATTCCCATATCGAAGAGATCGACCCACCGTCCCATCCGGTGTGGAGCCAGGTGCAAAACGCCAAGGGGATCATATTCCGCGCCTCACCGCCGGGATACTTCAGCGACTGGCACGTGGCGCCCCGCCGGCAGTACATCATCACCCTTTCCGGTGAGGCGGAAATTGGCCTGGCGGACGGCACCGTTCACCGGTTGGGCCCCGGCGACGTGAACCTCGCCGAGGACCTCACCGGACACGGCCATACGACGCGGGTGGTGGGCGACGTTCCCCGGGTAACCGCCACCATTCATCTGGACGACTGACGGAAGCGACCACTGGGCCCGTCTCCCAGTTTCACCGGAACGGGCCCGTCCGCCACGCAGCCTGAGGATCGGCGCGGTGGCGCCCTGATCCAGCGTGACGACGCGCCGGTTCCGGATGCTTCGGTCCGACCCGGATGCCGGGTTGGAGCCGCATCAATGCAGCGGGCGCTGACCCGCGCTGCAGGCCGACGGCCAGCCGTCTTAGCCGGCCGGGTGTTATACTGTCAAACGCCGCAGTGCCCCGATTAAGCCTGTGCTATATTGAGGCACTCCAGACGTACGTTTGCTGGGCGCCATCGCCGCCGTCGCCCGCGCCCAAGATGTTGAGGGTTGCTTTTTTATGACCACAGCCCAGCGTCAAGTTGAGCTCCGATTCGACGCGGTCGAGATTGACCGCAAGTGGCAGGAGCGGTGGGAGCGCGACGGGATATATCGGGTGGACGACAACGATCCCCGCCCGAAGTGGTTCGAAATGACCATGTACCCGTACCCGTCCGGTGACCTGCACATCGGCCACTGGTACGCCATGGCTCCCTCGGACGCTCACGCCCGGTTCCGCCGCATGCAGGGCTACAACGTTTTGCACCCCATCGGGTTCGACGCCTTCGGCCTGCCTGCCGAAAACGCGGCCATCTCCCGTGGCATCCACCCCTACGAGTGGACCATGTCCAACGTGGAGAACATGCGCCGGCAGCTTCGTTCCATCGGCGCCATCTACGACTGGGACCGCGAGGTCGTCTGCTGCCTGCCGGAGTACTACCACTGGAACCAGTGGTTCTTTATCAAGTTGTACGAACAGGGTCTCGCCTACCGCGCCAAAGCGCCCGTGGTATGGTGCCCGTCGTGCCAGACCGTGCTCGCCAACGAACAGGTGCTCAACGGCGAATGCGAGCGTTGCGAAACGCCCATCACGCGCCGCGACTTCGAGCAGTGGTTCTTCCGCATCACCGACTACGCTGACCAGTTGTTGGACTTCGACACGCTGGAGGAATGGCCGGAAAAGATCCTCACCATGCAGCGGAACTGGATCGGCCGCAGCGAGGGCGTGGACATCGGGTTCGACATCTCCGACTACAATATCGAGGAGCGGGAGATCCGCACCTTCACCACGCGCATAGACACCATATTCGGCGTGACTTTCCTCGTGCTGGCGCCGGAGCATCCCCTGGTATCCAAGCTCACTACGGAAAGCCGGCGGGCGGACGTAGAAGCCTACGTCGACCAAGCGCGCGCCTCATCCGAGATTGACCGGCTTTCCGCCGAGCGGGACAAGACCGGCGTTTTCATCGGGGCCTACGCGCGCAACCGGTTGAGTAATGAAAAGGTGCCCATCTACGTCGCCGACTACGTGCTGACTACCTACGGCACCGGCGCGGTGATGGGCGTGCCGGCCCACGACCACCGCGACTACGACTTCGCGCGCAAGTACCGGCTTCCCATTCGCACCGTGATCGCCCCCATAACCTGGGACGGCAGCGAACAACGCGAGGCATTCATCGGCGACGGTTTCATGACCAACTCCGGCGCATACGAGGGCATGACCAACGAGGAGGGCATGGAAGCCATCGCCAATGACGTTGAGTGGAGAGGCTGGGGGCGCCGCGCCGTCACCTACCGCCTGCGCGACTGGCTGATCTCCCGCCAGCGGTACTGGGGCACGCCCATTCCCATGGTTTACTGCGACGAGTGCGGCGTCCAGCCCGTGTCCGAGGCGGACTTGCCCGTGCTCCTGCCGGAGGATGCGGAGTTCCGTCCCACGGGTGAATCGCCGCTGGTCATCAACGAGAACTTCGTGAACACGGAGTGCCCGAAGTGCGGTGGCCCGGGTCGTCGCGAGACCGACACCATGGACACTTTCATGGACTCGTCCTGGTACATGCTCCGCTACTGCACCCCGCAATACGACGGTGGGCCCTACGAGCCCGGCGTGGCCGCCGACTGGATGCCGGTCCAGCAGTATACCGGTGGCGCGGAGCACGCGGTGATGCACCTGCTCTACAGCCGATTCTTCATCAAGTCGCTGCGCGACATGGGAATGCTCGACATCGACGAGCCCTTCCTGCGCCTGTTCAACCAGGGCGTCATCCTCGGCAGCGACCACGAGAAGATGAGCAAGAGCCGGGGCAACGTGGTCAACCCCGACGACGTGGTCGGCCAGGTCGGCGCGGATGCCGTGCGCTGCTTCCTCATGTTCATCGGTCCCTGGGACCAGGGCGGACCTTGGAGTGACGAGGGCATCAACGGTGTCGTCCGCTGGCTCAACCGGGCCTGGACGCTGGTGGAACACGACCCTTCCCAGCTGGACGGCATGGATACCCAAGCCGATGCCGTGCGGGAAACCCAGCGCATCCTGCACCAGACCATCCGCAAGTGCTACGAGGACCTGGACAAGTTCAAGTTCAACACCACTATCGCGTCGTTGATGGAGCTGGTTAACCACCTGAGCCGGGTGTGGAACGACGGGTCGGTGGACAACGCCACCTGGCGCGACTGCATCGAGAAGTTCCTGCTCATGCTGGCGCCCATCGCGCCCCACGTGGCGGAAGAGTGGTGGGAAAGGACCGGCCACGGCTACAGCATCCACCAGCAGCCCTTCCCCAGCTGGGACGATGAACTGGCGGCGGAGGACGAGCTGACCCTGGTGGTGCAGGTCAACGGCCGGCTGCGCGACCGCATCACGGTCCCGGCCAGCATCGGCGATGACGACGCCCGGGAACGCGCGCTGGAGAGCCCGCGCGTCCAGTCGCACATCGACGGCAAGACCGTGCGCAACGTGGTGTACGTGCCGGGCCGGCTGGTGAACGTGGTGGTAGGGTAGGCGGACGAACGTCATGGGCGAAGTCATTGTCAATCTAGGCATCTGGGCTGCGGATGGCTCGAATTTGCATCACGTGGATATGCGGGTGGATACCGGAGCGTCTTACAGCCAGCTCCCCGGTGATACCTTGCGCGATCTGGGTTGGGTTCCAAACCTGCCGCCTCGCCCCGCTGGTCTCGCGGATGGCACTGTGACCATGGTAGATATGGGACAAGTTAGAATCCAGTACGACGATGTGGACTTGGTGCGCGTCTTCATATTTGGCGAGGGAAATTGTCCGAAACTGTTGGGCAGTGATACCTTGCAAGGGCTGGGTATGGGCGTTGATCCGATCAACCACCGACTGATCAACGTGATTTCGTATCGGTAAATTGCAAGATGCAGTGGCGACACGACCGCATTTCGCGTTGATCTGTACCTCTGTTCCAAGGCATGACCCTCGTTGAAAAATACGCCCTGCTCCCCGAGGAGATTGACCGGCAAAGCCTGGTCATGGTGGCCGACAGCCTGCGTGGCGATGCTGACGCGGCCAGCCTGCCCGAAGCGGAGCGCTACGTGCTGCATCGCATCGTGCGCGCCGAAGGCGACCCGGAGATCGCCGCCGACGTTCGGTTCAGCGACGGCGCTGTGGGCGCGGCGTTGGCTTCGTTGCGGGAAGTAAAGCGAGTGGTCACCGACGTCCGCATGGTGCAGGTGGGCATCTCCCGGGCCGCGCTGGCCCGACGCGAGGTGGAGACGGCGTGCCTCATCGACGCCCCCGAGGTCGCCGAACGCGCCCGCCGGGAAGGCACCACCCGCAGCGTCGCGGCCGTGCGCGAGTTGGCTCCGCAGATGGACGGCGCCGTGCTGGCAATCGGCAACGCGCCGACCGCATTGCTGGCCCTGCTGGACCTGATCGACGCCGGCCAGGTGTCTCCGGCTGCCGTCATCGGGATGCCGGTGGGTTTCGTGGCCTGCCCCGAATCCAAAGCCGAGCTGGCCGCGCGAGACGTGCCGCACATCACCATCCTCGGCCGACGCGGGGGGAGCTCCGCTGCTGCTGCCACCGTGAACGCCCTGCTGGACTTGCTGGAGGACTGAGCCGCCATGCCCGATGCCGACCATACCAATAACGGATCCGACGGTTGGGGCGTGGTGCTGCTGTGCCACGGCAGCCAGCGCGGGGCGAGTCGAGACGAGTGCTCCTGCGCCTGGGCGGCTGACGGCCCCCGGTTCCCGGCGTGGTGCCTGGGCTGTCCGAACACGCCGGTCGGCCTGCGGGAGGCAGCCAGCCGCCTGGCCGATTCTCTGTCCGACGACGCAGAGCAGGTCATCGTCTCCTGCCTGGAGTTTCTCCCGCCGCACCCGCCGGAAGCCGTTTCCATCCTGGCCGACGCGGGTCTGAACCGCGTGGTGATCGCTCCCTATCTCCTCGGCAACGGCAAGCACGCCACCCTCGAGATGGATGAGGTCCTGGAGGACATCGCCGCCCAAACGCCTGGCGTGGAGGTGCGGCTGGCTGACGGTCTGGGCGCGGATATCCGCATCGCGGAGTTGGTGCGCGAACGCATCGCGGCCTTGCCCCGGGGGGTGCGAGAGCCGGCTGACAGCGGGCCGGTGGGTATACTGCTGGTCAAAGCCGGTACCCAGACCCGATACGATGATTGCCTGTGGCTGAAAGAGTTGGGTGGTTGGGTCGAGCGCGATTTGGGCGAGGGGCACGCCGTGGAGGTGGCACAGTCCCATTACGGCGATCCAACCATGGAAAACGCCACGGCCGCGCTGGTCAGCGAGAGAGGAGTGAGCAGCATCATCTGCGTGCCCTACGTGTTCTTTCCCGGCATGATTTTGCGCCGCAACGTTCTGGGTACCATGCACCGGCTCCAGGAATCCTATCCAGATATTCCCATGTCGGTGGCTCCGCCTCTGGGGGTGGATGACCGGTTGGTCTCGGTGGCCCGGGACCGCGTCCGCGAGGCGCAGGCCCGGGCGGCCTGAGACTCCGATGTGATACCATCGAAGTACCATCGTCGCGGGTCCGGGGAAGGTCGGGCATGACCACCACAGCGTCTACATTCGCCATGTTGCCCTATGTCAAGAAGGGCGAGATCGATTACGCCGCTCTGGAGTACAATCCCGATGAGCCGGAGCCGATGCCGGAAGCCATGGAGCAGGAACCCGTCGTAGCTGAAATCATCGGCATCATGCACAGCCGGTTCACCGACTTCATGTCGCGCCCGGATGTGTTCCTCAGCAGCAACACCATCCTTTGCCACGACCCGACCAACCTGAACGTGCGCCGGCAGCCGGACATCTACCTGGCCTTCGGAGTTGACCAGGGCGCAATCCGCCGGCGCAAGCTCTATCTCCCCTGGGAGGCGGGCAAGCCGCCCGATCTGGCCCTGGAAGTGGGTTCGGAAAGCACCGGCTCCGAAGATACCGTCGTCAAGCACCGGGTATATGCCACTGTCGGTATCCCCGAATACTGGCGGTTCGACCCCAGCGGCGGGGAGCATCACGGGGAACCGATGTCCGGGTGGGTTCTGCGCGACGGCGCGTACCGTCCGGTGGAACTGACAACTGAACCGGACGGCATTCTGAAAGGGTACAGCGAACTGATGGAGTTGTACCTGTGCTGGGATGAGGGTTGGCCCCGCTTCTATGACCCGGCCACCGGAACCTACCTGGAGAACTGGCGGCAGGAGCGGGCGGCGTATGGAGCCCGGCAGGCAGCTTACGAAGCCAGGCAAGCTGAATTGTTGGCGGAAAATGAACGACTGCGGGCACGGCTGCGCCGGCTGGAATCGGAGA
>DAOUIF010000060.1:0-10014 GCA_034423575.1 Dehalococcoidia bacterium
GGCGGTGATGGTGGGAGGAGACCGGGAGGTGTTCGAGCGGGTGAAGCCGATCTTGGACGCCTTTGGAGACAAGGTGTTCTATGCGGGAGAGATTGGAGCGGGGAGCGTGGCGAAGCTGGTGCACAACATGATTGGCCACAGCGTGCGGCAGGCGATTGCGGAGGGATTGACCCTGGGCGTCAAGGCCGGCGTGGAACCCGAGGCTCTCTGGGAGTGTATCCGTCGCGGCTCCCTCGGGCGCATGCGCGTTCTCCACGAGGGGTTGGTACGGACGATGTTTCGCGGGGAGTTTGAGCCGGCGAGCTTTGCTTTGAACCTGGCGTACAAGGACATATCGCTGGCGACGGAGTTGGCGCGGGAGTACGACGTGCCCATGCCCATGTCGACACTGGCCGAGCAGATCGCATTGCAGGCGATGAACCGCGGTTGGGCGGAGTCTGACAGCAGCATCACGGTGCGGCTCCAGGAGGAGCAGGCCGGAGTTGAGGTGCGCGCCCCTCAGGTGGATCCGGTCCGCGCGGGTCGGTTCATCACCACCCACCCTGACGACGAGTAGCGGGCGCGCCTACGTGCCCTACCGAAGACCTACCGCAACCGGAGCGACCGATGAATCTAAACACTTACCTCCACTTCGACGACAACTGCCGCGAGGCTTTCGAGTTCTACCGTTCCGTGTTCGGCGGCGAGTTTGATGCCATGCTGACCTTCGCCGAGGGCCCGGCCGATATGCCGCCGTTGCCCGAGAACGAGCAGAATCGCATCATGCACGTATCGCTGCCCGTGGGTGGCGGCGTGCTTATGGGCAGTGATTCCTGCTCCGCTTTCGGACCGCCTCCCACATCGGGCAACAACTTTTCCATCAGCATCTCAAGCGAGTCCCGTGAGGAAACCGATCGCCTTTTCGGGGCTTTATCCGACGGCGGAAGCGTGGCGATGGAGCCCCAGGACATGTTCTGGGGCGCCTACTTCGGCATGTGCACCGACCGGTTCGGTATCAGCTGGATGCTCAGCAACGAAACCCAATCACACTGAATTGGCGTTTGCTGAAACTCAACCAATTCCTGAGTCAGCAAGGAGGACACGATGGCCGACCGCAACTTAACCGTCGACTGCCAGGTACACTGCTACGAACTCAACACACCCGCGCGCCCCTGGGCCGGCTACCTGCAGGGCCCGGATCAGGCAACGGGGGACGATATGGTCGCCGCCATGGATGCAGTCGGCGTCGACGGTCCGATCCTGATTTCCCCGTTTTCCATGTACCGCTACGACGCCAGTTACGCCTTGGAGGTCTACGATCAGCATCCCAACAAGTTCGGTTTGGTCCGGCCTTTCGATCCTGAATCACCGTCAATCGACGAGGAGATGGCGGAATGGACTGGCCGCCCCGGGGTCGTCGGCGCGCGCATCATGCTGCGCGACGTGGACTACGAGGCCGACCATCCCGGCGTGAACCAGATTATCGCGGCCGGCGGGCGCGCCGGCGTTCCGGTCAACATCATGTGCGCCACCAAGCTGCCCCTGATGCTTGAACTCGCCCGCCGCAATTCGGATACCCAACTGATCGTCGATCACCTCGGCTTGACGCAGCCTTTTGAGCCGCCCGCCCCGCCGGAACCCTGGTCCGACTTGGCCAACGTCCTGGCCCTGGCGGAGTGCGACAACGTTGCCATCAAGATCTCCGGCGCCGGCACGCTGGCGCACGAGCCCTTCCCCTATCCCGACATCTGGGAGCCGTTGCACCGGATTTTCGATGCCTTCGGCCTGGAGCGCTGCCTCTGGGGCACCGATTGGACTCGAGCCGTAAACCTGTTGAACTACGAGCAGGGCGTGGAAGCGTTCCGCGTCACGGACACCCTGTCCGACGCAGACCGAGCCATTCTGATGGGCGGGTCACTCACGAACATCTACAAATGGTCGCCCACCATAGGAAGCTAGGGCTCCGAGCGCAAAGCATAGGCGGTCTCCGAATGGAGACCGCCATTTTTGTTGCCAACGGATGGTGGGCCTGTCTTGACCGTAGGCAGTACCATCTTCGAGATGTGGATGGGCCTGTAAGCGCGAGATATTGGAACTGAGGTGATTGGCGCCCTTCGAGCGTCCAATGTGACGTGGCAGATTGTACCCGGGCTAGGTTACCCCCGGAAAGAGGGCTTCGCAAGGCAAAGCAAGAAGACGAAATGGGATCGCTTGATGATGATGGGACCCAAGTCCGTAATGATCGCACTCCGCGGTGTTCCTAACGTACGTATATGAACTACTGTTTGGTCAGCTTGTAACCAGCATAGACCACGTAGACTGGTCTACCGTGGTGGATGGGCCAGGAAAAGTGTAGCCGAAGCGTCATTTGCTGAACTTTGCCGTGCCACGGGCAGAAAAGGTATTCTTCGCTTTCGATTGGATGTCGGAAAGTCAACCTATCGCGAAACCTATTCTTCTCAGTATCCGAAGAATCAGAGAACAACGCGTTCGCTCCCGTGAAATAATCACGATAAATGGAGTGGCCTTCTGCGGTTCTAGCTCCGTCGGCATCAAAAGCACGAGCAAGTCGATCAAGTATGTCAAGTAGCGAAGTCAGGCGCTCGCTTGCACCCTTGGCGAAAGGTATCCCTTCCAGGGGATCAAAGCAATCAGTGGAGAAAGTCAAACTGGTGAACCGGTCCCGCGAGCTCCTCGCCAGTTCGTCCCACGACTTGACTGGCAGTGGGTCATTCGAAAGTCTTTCGCGTAGGTTGAAGACGTCCCTGAAGTTTTCTAGAGTTGTACTGGGATCCTCTGACGCCTCGGCGTTGCGCCGCAAAATCACTTCAACGTGCGACAAATCCCAGTCGGACGGAACAAAGCTTACGAGGGCACAATCAAAGCCATTCAGTTTGCGATAGGCAGCTTCTCCCACGGAAGAATCAGTAACAACCTCCCCTCGGCATTCCAGATAGTCTCCACGTTCATGCTGGCGACAATCGTCCCAGAAAGGGCCCGTGCGGGTCATCCAACTGATCGCCGCTCTCTTCTCATTGACTCCAAGCTGCCCAAGCGCCCGCTGCATGGAGACGCCCGTCATTACATTCGCAACCAACAGCATCCGACTACAGTGGATATCACGTCCGAACTGCCGGGCCGTGTTGCGCATAGTCATTACGCGCTCCAGCGCGTTACGGAATAACGATATATCGTGGAATTGTTCGTGAACCGACAGGTCGTTGGCGATGAATTCCATCTCAACCCCACCCTGCAAAGTAGTTCATGTCCTTGTCGAACTGATCGAAGAATCCCTCCGGCCATGCGTCGACATTGCCATCTTGGTCCAGTGCAGGGCTATTCACCTGCAATACATCTCCTTGTTCATTCTCCGACCTAGGGCGGAAGAAGTGCAAAGCTACATCATTGGAGAGCAAGATTCTCTTTTTCACCGCACGGCGTATCCCGTTCAACACATGGTCGCTATGCGTTTCCAAAATGACTTGAACGCCGGCTGCGGCGACCTCCGCCAGAAACTCTCCCATCGCAGCCTGACCTGAGGGATGGAGGTGCACTTCAGGATTCTCTATGAGCAACAAGTCGTCCTTACCCGCCGACAAGGCAGCAACGACGATTGGAAGGACTTGCGTCAATCCAAAACCCGTATGGATTGGGCTTTGGAAGCTAAGGCTCTTGGAGGTACGAAAGCCCATGGTTACCGTGTTGGCGTGAGGAACCTTTTCAACGGTGAACTCGCATCCAGGGAAGAGGCTGTCCATGCGCGCTTCGGCTTGTCGCAGTCTGGTGGGAGGCACTCCCCTAACTGCTAGTCCGTCCAAGACGTGCCGTGCACCATCAGAATGAAGAATGCTGGGTGCGTTCTGTCCCTGCGGGCCAACAGTAGGTGCAAGGATGATGTCTTCCAGCGCGTAGATTTCGCGCGGTCCAATCCTTTCAGCGGTCAAATAAGTGAGCTTGCGCAGCCGTTCGGTCAACGAAACGACAACCGACGGATTCGGTAGGCGGTGCGGCAGCAGATAATGAAGCGGCTCGTTATCGTCAATGTCGAAGCCGTCAAATCCTTCGACGTAAACGCGCATTACAGCCATCGACATGTCTTGGCGTTCACCGGCAAATTCCCATCGGAATTCCGTGAAATCATCCATCAATGCAATCTCACAGGATCCACGCCCATGTATCTGGTCTATCACGTCGATAACGGTGCCCAGGCGGATCGTTCCCCCGTTGAGTAATAACCGTGAGGACCATTCCTGTTCGCACATCGTTTGGTGCAGCAAAACCAGTGCTTGCAACACTGTTGACTTTCCGGACGCGTTGGTGCCGGACAACAACGTGAGAGGCGAAAGTGGAAGCCTTAAAATCCGAAAGCATTTGAAATGTCGTAATTCAATTTGCGTGAGCACCTAAAGTCTCCTCAAACACCCTTTGGGCCATCTGAAACCGCTGCCTCACTTTCCTTGGATCATTCGGGCCGTAGGAAATTGCAGTACTGAACTCCTGGTCTGCAAGAAGTTCTTCCACAGCTTGCCGAACACTATCAGCGCAGGCCTCTACTCTGTTCCGGGAGTAGTGGGACAATCCCGTAGACATGACGTCCCACAACGACGCGTTCAGCACACTCCGCGATTGTCTCTCCGGAGAGTGTTTCCTGAAGGCATGTTGGTCAAACAAGAAAAGGTTGTTGGCAAGACTCTGTTGAAGCTGAGTTGATAGATTAGAGAGTGAATCCTCGTCTAATTCATTCATGCGACGCAAACTATTGGCAAGGAACTCGTCCATATCTCCCCGGTATTCATTAACACCAAGTATTTGAAATGCACAAAATCTATTGACGAATTCACGGTCACGCATATTTTGGGAGTTCAAACTTTTCCCGGTAGCATTACGGAAAGTCTCGGATTGAGCTTCCCTCTTGAGGAAAAGCGTGGCTTGCCCCATGAACAAGCAATTCCGCATCTGTTGTCGGGAAAGCGGCATACCACTATTTACTCTTTCGAAAATATCGAGACGAGTGCGCTCCGGCGCCTTTGAATCGATAATGTAGAATATGAGATTGCAGTCTTCCACTCGGTTCTGAAGTTTCGACGACAAGTCCGAGAATTTTTTCCCGTGGAGCTCCGTCCGCCCCGGTAGAACCAGCCGTAGATCATTCTTGACGAAACGCCTGAACGTTGACAAGCGCTGCAAGCCATCAACTACGACCATACGCCCCTGATCGTCCTCTGCCATGTAAAAGACCGGCAATGGAATGCGCATCATAACCGACTCAACCAGTTTGCTTTGCTTATCTTCCGGCCAAATGAAATCCCTCTGAAAGTCCGGGTCCATTACGTACGCATCTTGATCGATACGCCGCAGAACTTCGTAAATCGTCCTGTTCTCGGACCGGATCAGGAGATCGTCAATTGGGTAATCACCCCAAGATTCGTCCCCGGAATCTAGACCTTCAATGTCCTCGATGTCGGTTAGTTGGCTGGACTGCTGAATGTTCATCATGTCAAAGCACCGTATGCTTGAACTTGGGGACTAGCCAACGAGGGCGGTCCGGGTTCATGGTCAGGGCCAAGCGTATGTCAGGTACCCGCACTCGTGCGACTACCTCCATTTTGCGGCTAGGACTCTCATGGCATCTTTCTCTATTGTAACCTACGTCCCTCTGTTGCTCGACACCAGCTCGGAGGCCAATAAGGTAAGTCGGGAGGTGCCCAAGTCAGAGAGTCCTGTAATTCGGGAGAGGCTATCGTACCGCTCAGCGATATCCGTTTCGGCGACTACGACGCCATTCCCGAACTACTCCAGGTTACGTTGATATGCGGCGTCAGTCACCGAAGGTTCTCGCGCCAGTTCCCGCCGCAAAGTGGCAACCCATTCGGATTCAAGGCCGAGGGCCTGGCTGATTGCATCGTCGATCTGCCGGCGCACCGGGTCCTCGTGCATCCTGGGAAAGGGCAGCAGGGTCTGGTTCGCCAGCCAGTCGAACCAACCTCCCAGCAGGTCCCGCTCCGCGTCGCCGAGTTCCGCAAAATTGGGAACCGGCAGGGACCGCAGCGTATCCAACGAGAAGGACGGATAGGATGGAACGCGATTGTCCCGCGCGCCCAGCAAGGACAACAGGCCCGGCGTGGAGTTCAGGTACAGACACAGGGCCTTGTTGACTCCCGCATCATGCGGACGGGCAGGAGTCCAGATAGAGCCAACCGCCGGTTCCGGCAGCGTGACTGCGATTACACGCGCCAGGTTGAGCCGCAGCCGATGCGGCAGAAGCATCGAACTGCGCTGCTCCCAATAGCTGTCGGCTAGGTGCCGTTTAGCCTCCTTCGGCTCGATGTAAACGTCGGTCTGGGCCATCATGGACTGGGTGACGTCCGTCTTGTGGTACCAGAGGGCACGGCGGCCCGACGCGGTGGGCATGTCCGAGTTGGTGTAGGAGTCTCGAATCCGTCTTCCCTCTGGCCCGATTTCAGACAACTGTCCCAGCGGCACGCTCGGCACCGACATCGGATCACCCTCGCTGAGGGTCCGGTAGGCGTCCACCAGGAAGGGCGACAGGAAGTTGACGGCAAACCAGTCGCCGCGCTCGATGCGCTCCGCAGCCACGTGCTGAACCGTGAAGTCGTGGGAAACCGTCTCTCCGCTTTCGCCAATCCTTTCGATTCTCGCAGCTGTATCCACCGATTCCAACGGCGTAGCCGGGTTGCGCGCCAGGTTGATAACCCGCGTCGCAGGCTTGGAACTTTCGCCGCTCCACCGCCGGCAGACCAGCAGAATCTCGCCGATGCTGGTGTTCTCCGAAAAGAAGATGCGGTCCGGGTCGTGGGAACTGACAATGGTGTCGATGTGGAATCGCTGGGCAAGGTACCTCCGTGTCTGAGACGCCGCGGGATTGGTGGCCATTACGGTTGGGAGCACCACTGCCAGGGTGCCGCCGTCTTCCCTCAGTATCTGGTCCCCCAGGACCATGAACGCGTTGGCTGAGCCGGAGAGCCGGGCAGCTTCCCGGTATGGTTGGCCCTCCATAACCTCCTTCTCCCGCCGCTTGATGGCCTGTTCTTCCGTCCGGCTGAACTGGTCATGACGCAGACTGTCCCGCGTGAAGGGCGGATTCATGATCACCAGGTCCATCGGAGGAGGAGGCTCCGAGGTTCCCCGCTCGCTGTCCACCTGCCGGGTTGTGGTCGGCCATGCGGCCAGCCGTGCTTGGCCGGAGAGAAAATCCAGGGAACCCAGGTAAGCCTGTCCGTCGAAAATGCCCAGCAGCGCCCGATGTACGTTCATGCGGCTGAACCTGGTGGAAGGCGAGAGCATGCCCAGGGTGCTTGCCGCCATGTGAGTCGCGGTCAGGTTCACGTCGTATCCCCACAGCACATCTTCCACCAGCATCAGGCCCAGAGCCTCTTCGTCGTCTGGATCGCCGGAACCGGCATGGTTGCGCAGGTCGCGGATGCGTTCCGCCGCCGCCATCAGCAACGTCCCGGTACCACAGGCAGGATCGCATATTCGCAGGTTGGAGACGGCGTTGGCATCACCCCAATCGGCGTCGCCCTCACGCAAGGCCAGCGACGCCAACAGCACCGCAGCGGCGGTGGAGGTGTAGAAGGAGCCGTCGTAGCGGGCAGTGTCCAGCACCCGGTGGAAAATGCGCCCCAGCAGATCGTGGCGCAATCCGGTTACCCGTTCCGAAACCCGAGCCACCACTTCCGCCAAGTTCTTCACCGCCTGGCCGGTATCCGGGTCTGCCGAGAGCGCCGCCAACGCCGCCCGTCCGGTCTCGAACACCGGTCTGTAGTCAACGGCCAGGATTCCGCGCCAAGATTCTCGAAAGGCGTTGATGGTGGATTCCTGCTCGGCGCACGCGATGGCGCTGGCCGGTGGCCAGTCCCCTTCGTAACCATCCGGGCGTTCAGTCGGGAGATGACCCTGTAGGCGATGGTGGAAGAGCATGGCCGTCGCCACCACCAGCATCCCGCGCTTGGCCGCCACGAAGTACCGGTCGCTGTGCTCCTTGCCGTCAGGCCTGGTGGCGGGAAGGTCAAGCGCCCTCGCCAGGGCTTGGCGCACCGGCGCGGTCAACCGCTGCACCGCGGCGTCCAACCCGTCGGACAGCATCTGCGCCGCTATGTCCGCTCCGATGAGAGACCTGGGCGCCTGCTGAACAGCCTGGGCCAGTCGGGACACGTCTCCCACGGACCACTCGCCCGGCGGCTCCCCGGCCTTCACCCGAACCGTCCAGGTCAAGGTTGCATCGGCCAGGTTGTCCTCCGTAACGCCCTCGGGGTAGCAAACGGCAAACACAACTGTCGCCAGGCGCTGGCGTAGCCGGGCGTCGGCGTCCTTGATGGCCTGGGCCTTGCGGTGAAATCCTGTTTCCGCCTCCAGCACAACGCGCAAGCCTTCTACGTCGGCGACAATATCCATTCGCCGCCGGCCTGCCCGCTGCTCAAAGTCGGTGGAAATACCACGTTCGGCCAGCAGGAGAGCCAATGCCCGGTTCTGGAAGTCTTCCTGTTTATTCATGCTTACTGGGTGGATCACTAATCGATTCACAGCCTTCTGACTTGAATTTCATTAGGCCACTACCCGGCCGCGCCAATTTTCCCAAGAGCATCTTCTAGCCCGCCTCGGCGCCGTGGGGTATGGCTGAGGGAGCTATTGGCAGGATGCCAAGTTCGGCGCACCCCTCAAGATAAACGTCAATAGATATACGGAACTCCCGTTTGATGCCCTCGACGTCGGTGGCCTCCGCATTGGCGATGGGGTACGGACCGCTGTTGATCACCCTGGCGTGAAGCACCTCTGCCTCATCATCGTACACGACTTCGCCGATGTATCCTTTGTACTCCAGCATCATTCCCCTTCTATACGATCAATGAAATTGAGGATGTCTCTCACTGTGTCGCGCCTTGTTTCCGGCCCAGGGTGGGGTTTGTGAACGACTATGGAATCTGACCCCTTGACCAACTGCACCCTGGAGCCAGCCGGCTCCACGAGGGAGACTCCCATGGCGTTCAACAGAGAGGATATTTCTGACCAGCGAATGTCCGCTGGCGTGGGCGCCGCCCGCATCCGCTCCAACGTCCGCTGATGTCGCCTCCGCATGGCGTCAAAAACCCCTTGGAGTGTCTGGTTCTGTACAAGCGTGAGACTACGCGCCAGATACATCCAATTGCTTATCCTCGCGTGAATCACATGTAACAGCGTCCATTCTATCAACCGCGACGATTTCCGGCAAAATGAAAATCCCGATTTACCGCAATCGCTTCCGGCATAACGCACCCCCATTCAGGCTTTTGTCCCTTGAGCAAGGGATTGGATTGCGCGCACGTATTGAACGCATCAGCCGCTGTCTGTGACGACTTCGATCATATGGCATCAGGTTGAATGTCGAAATGATACGCCAATGGCTGCTACTCCTATGCCCACCACAGCCCCAGCGTGACCACCCGCCGAAGCAATCGTGCGCACCTGGCTCGCCGCAATTCCCTCTGAGCCTCCGCCAGGGCCTCCCGCCGCCAGCGGACGTGATCGGCACGGCGTCCATCGTCCAATGGGTAGGTGTCCGGCGGCAGGGTCAGGTGGTACTCGCCAATCATTGCGGCTTCCAGCTCCCACCGCCGCACGGCGGCCTGGGCCCGGTCAACGCGGCTGGCGCCTTGCCTGCCGTCTGTCCGCAACCTGCGCCATTCGGCAACCAAAGGCGCCGCCGGGCCGAAGGCGAACTCCTCATCGGGCTGTACTTCCAGGGTAACCATACCGGCATCGGGCATTCCGGGTCGGCGTCTCGGCGGTCTCCAATCCTGTGCCGCGCCGTCGGCCCGGTCATGGCCGTGTGCATCATCAGCGCCAGCGTCAACAACGTTGGCACTGTCATATGACTGCCAGTCGTCTTCCAGCGCGGCAAGCCTGCGGGTAAGTTCCTCCAACTGTCGCGCCTGATCATCCGCCAAGTCCCTCAGCTCGGCGTTTTCGTCCTCCAGTTCCGCCACCCGCTGACGCAGAACCGCCCGGTCGCCGTCCAGCGGACCTTCGCCGTTGCCA
>DAOUIF010000061.1:0-26380 GCA_034423575.1 Dehalococcoidia bacterium
GTAGATTACGGGGCGGGATACGGCTAGGGCGGGTGCGATGCGTGGGGCAACCGTCAGCGGCTGGAGGGTATCATTGCGGGGAGAATCCCGTGGCCACGTGAGGTGGAGTTCCAGCAGGCCGAGGTTTGATGCGACGGGACGCTGACACGGTGACCGCAGACAGAGAAACGAGCCAGGCTATGGAGCGGGTGGTTGTTGTTGGGACAAGTTGTTCCGGCAAGACGACGCTGGCGCGGCAGTTGTCCCGGGTGCTGGGAGCGCCCCACATCGAGTTGGATGGCATCCACTGGATGCCCGACTGGCAGCTCCGGCCGTTGGATGAGGTCCGGCAGATGGTCGGCGAGGCCGCGGCTGCGGAACGCTGGGTGATGGACGGCAACTACAGCGCGGTGAGGGACATAGTCTGGGGGCGGGCGACGGCCGTCGTCTGGTTGAACTATCCCTTCCGCGTGGTGCTGCGGCGTTGTCTGAGCCGTACCATCAGGCGAGCGATAACCCGGGAAGTGCTGTTCTCAGGCAATCGGGAGAGTTTCAGGATGTCCTTCCTCAGCCGGGATTCCATCATCCGGTGGGTGATTTCGTCCCACGGACCGCTGCGGCGAGAATACCGTCGGATACTGGACGACGGCGATTTCCCGCACCTGCGGGTCATCGAGCTGCGTGGTTCGGCGGAAGCGGAGGCGCTGGTGGCCTCGCTGGGCGGGGTGGATAGTCCAGCGTCGGCCGAATTGCACGGACTGGAGCCCCCTGACGGGTGACCGCACGGGGATCTTCAGCTGGCATGTACCGAGAGCGGGTAGCGGGGATCATGTGGATCCGGGGCCAAAATTCCCAAACCTGTCATCTCAGGACACTGGCGGAAGGGAAATCCGGATCCTGTCGCCGCGTATCGTTACGATGGCGCGACTCTGCAAAGCTGGAGTATGACGGTTAATCACTGCGGCCAGCAGGGCGATACGCGGTTCCGCCGGAACGTCAGGCAATCTAACCAGTCCGGCGTGCGGCACATCGTGGCGGTAGATCAATTCGCCAAAGTCGGTGTCTATGGTTATCAGGATGCGGCTTTCGGATACGGCAATTTCCAGTAATGCTCGGTCGCCAGGGTCGGGGCCGAGGGTTCGGGATTCCAACACATCGTGGCCTTCGGCGCGTAGCCATTCGGCCAAGCGGCGTCCGGCGCAGCGGTCCACCAGGAACCTCACGCCTCATCCTTCCATAACGGAAACTGCAGCCAGCGTATCTCCTGAAATTACCGCGTGGGCGTAGGCGGTACAGGCGCGGATGTCATCCAACTCAAGGTCGGGGTAGTCATCCAGAATGGACTCCGGCGAAACTCCCTGGGTGAGTAGACTCAGCACCAGTTCCACCGATATCCGCATATCTCGGATAATCGGCTTCCCGCCGAACACATCCGGCCTGGCGGTGATTCTCGCGAGCAATTCCTGGTTAGTTGGCATGATGTTCCTTCAAACCGCAGTTTGGACGGGCACCGCGCCGGCGGGATTGCCGCGCTGCGCTCGCAATGACAGGGGATGCGAATGAGAGGCGGGTTTACGCGGTTTGCACGCCGGCCGCCGTTTGCAAGCCCAGCTCCTCTATGGACTGCTCCCGCATGCGGTACTTCTGGACCTTGCCGGTGACGGTCATGGGGAACTCGTCGGTGAGCTTAACGTAGCGGGGGACCTTGTAGTGGGCGATGCGGCCACGGCAGAAGTCGCGGATTGAGTCCTCGGTGGCGTCGGCGTCGGACTTGAGGCGGACCCAGGCCATGACTTCCTCGCCGAAACGCTGGTCGGGGACGCCGATGACCTGCACGTCGTCGATCTGCGGGTGGGTGTAGAGGAACTCCTCGATCTCACGGGGATAGACGTTCTCGCCGCCGCGGATGATCATGTCCTTGAGGCGGCCGGTGATCTTGTAGTAGCCGTCCTCGTCAACGGTGGCGAGGTCGCCCGTGTGCAACCAGCCGTCGGCGTCGATGGCGTCGGCGGTGGCGTCGGGCATGTTGTAGTAGCCCTGCATCACCATGCTGCTGCGGGTCTGGAGCTCGCCCTGCTGGCCGGCATGGACTACTTGGTCGGTTTCGGGGTCAACCAGGCGGACCTCCACGTTAGGCAGCACCTTGCCCACGGTGGAGACGCGACGCTCGATGCTGTCGTCGGCCAGGGTCTGGGTGATGACCGGCGAGGCCTCGGTGAGGCCGTAGGCGATGGTGATGCGCTCCGCCCCCATGCGGTCGATGACCTCGCGCATGACCTCGATGGGACAGGGAGAGCCGGCCATGATGCCGGTGCGCAGGGATTTCAGGTCGAACTGAGCGAAGTCAGGGTGGCTGAGCTGGGCGATGAACATGGTCGGCACGCCGTGGACGGCGGTGCAGCGTTCGTCGGATATGGCTTGGAGGGTCTGGAGCGGGTCGAAGTGCTCGGCGGGGATCACCATGGTTGACCCGTGGACGACGCAGTTGAGGGTGCCCATGACGCAGCCAAAGCAGTGATAGAAGGGCACGGGGATGCAGAGGCGATCCTGCTCGTCCATCTCCATGCAGTCGCCGACGTGGAGGGCGTTGGAGACGATGTTGTGGTGGGTGAGGGTCGCGCCCTTGGGGTTGCCGGTGGTGCCGGAGGTGTACTGGATGTTGATCGGGTCGTCGGGGCCGCACTGGGCTTGGCGGGCAAGGAGGTCGGTGGGGCTCACCTGCTCGGCGCGGCTGGCGACGTCTGCCCAACGCCACATGCCGTCGGGGGTTGCAGCGTCGGGGTCGTCGTGGGGCGGGATGAAGATGACGTGACGGAGGTAAGGGAAGCTTGCGGAGTTCAACCGGCCGGGAGTCGTTTCGAGCAACTCGGGGATGAGCTCGTTGACCATTGCCACGTATTCGGAGGTGCGGAAGCGGCCGATGAGGACCAGGGCGGTGAGCTGCGACTGTTCCAGCAGGTAGGCCAGCTCGTGGGTACGGTAGGCCGGATTGACGTTGACCAGGACGGCGCCGATCTTGGCGGTGGCGAACTGGGTGAGGACCCACTCGGTGTAGTTGGTGGCCCAGATGCCGACGTGCTGGCCCTTCTCGATGCCGATGGACATCAGACCGCGGGAGACGCGCTCGATCTCAGCGTGGAACTGGGTGTAGGTGAACCGGTCGCCGGTGGCGGTATGGACCAGGGCTTCGCGGTCGGGGTAGCGCTCAGTCTGCTGGTCGAGGATGTCGCCGATGGGGAGGCGGGTATCGATGCTGTTGGCCACGGTAGCACCTCCTGCGAGGGTGATGCGTTTGCGCGCCGAAATAATCGGGGCTCGTACGGATGATGGACAGCAATGGGGCCATTGTATCGTTTTGTGTCGTAGTAGTATGCCCATGGGCCGCAAGCTCGTGACGCAGAGGCGAAAAAAGGGCAGTACGGCATAAACGTGCTGCCCTTTGGATCGCGCCCGGAGGCGGGTCAGAAGAACACGATAGTCACCAGAAGGGCGAGGACGGCGATTGCAACGAACGCCAATCCCGACAGCAGCAATACGTCTCCCCTGGTTACACCTCGGCTTCCTCCGGTGTCAGTTGCATCACGGTGGGCTCCGGCCCGCAGGCGGTGCTCGTCTGTGGGGTGAGGCGGCAGCATGTCAACACCGATCCCGGTCCGCTCATCTAGCCGATGGCGCTGGGTCATGCGGGTGGATCGCTGAGCTTTGCCGCCCGTTTGAAATCTCAAAACGGCGGCAAAATGCGCTGCGGATTTTTGACAGTAGGGACGGTTAGGGGTAGCATATTCTGGCAGGATTTCAGCTTGTAAAGTTGGCGCCGGCGGCTCGTGATTGTGCCAACCAACTGCCCTTTTTGAACTGATCGCCACCGGACGGAATGATTATCGTTCTGACGCCCTGCGCGCGGATTGGCAATTGAACCCGCTGCGCGTCTGGTCCGCTCCCTGGGAGAGATGTCTTGACTAGCCCTACCGCGAACACTGTCGATCGGCCCGACGGCAAGTCGCCACTGTCCGGACCCGAAATTGTCCCCGATTTTGAGGCGGCGCTGACACGGCTGTGTGCGATAGCGCGGCGGGGCCAACGAACCGACAGCCCCCTTTACAACCCCTCGGAAGAGTGGATTGTGGCGAGGATGCCGATCTTCCAGGACCTGCCGGAGCAGCAACGCTCGGAACTGCTCGCCGAGGCGCAGGCTCTGGAAGCCGAGGCGGCGGAGGCCAATGCAGCAGGGCGAGCATCCAGCAAAGTCTGGCCCGAGACGGTGTTCCGGCTGGACAACGGCGGTCTCGCCTTCTTCAGCCAGTTGGGCGTGGTGCGCCGTCCGGACCTGACCCAGTATTTCGTGGAAGGGTTCACCCGCAACCGCGACGCGCTGGCGTTCTCCGAAGACAACCAGCGACTGTTCACGGGGGTATTCCACCGAGTTTGCGAGAAGATGGAGGCCCACTTCGCCAGCCCGAGCCCTGATATGGAGAAAGGCATCGTGCAGACCGACCGGCAGATTTGCGACGCGCCGGGTCGGTCTTTTCATGCGCGCCAACTGCTATTCGGCACGAGGTACATGCAAGCGCCCTACATGTGGCGGCGGCTGACCTTCGACCTGCCCCAGGAGCAATGGCAGGAGCCGCCCGACATCCTGGAGGTTTCGGTCCCGCATTGGATGGACGACCTGGATTTGGACGAGGATCTGAAGGCCCAGCTTCGGGAGGCGGGAATCACGCAACTGGTGTTCAAGGCGCCCACGCGTGGGTTGTCGCTGCACTTCGGGTTCGATTACGTGGGCGAGCACAAGATGGGGCCGCTGTCCATTGCCATGCACCAGGTCAAGCAGAAGAACGGTCTGGCGGTGCAGGCGGCGCTGAGCATGGCGCGGGTGCGCAAGCTGGACGGCGATGTCGCCAACACCGCGCTGGTCACCGTGGGGCCGTCGCTGCACGGCAAGAGCACGCTGACCATCATGGTGGAGCTGGCGAACAGTGAGCTGGCCGGCGTCTTGGATCTGAAAACTGACCCCGAGGAAGGGGTCTACCCGATGAACGACGATATCGTGCTGCTGCAGCCGCTGGATGACCCCATCCCGAGCAGCCGGGGCGGTCGTCGCGCCATGATTTCCCACGCCATCGACGGCACGGAGAACAATTTCTACGCCGTGCCCTTCGGGCTGACGCGGGATGACGATCCGATCACCTACGACGTGCTCCGCGGGGCTCCCGGCGTGACCTCGCCCGACGAGACGCTGGAAAACGTGCCAGTGCACGTGGACAGTCAGGAACCCAACTACCTGGAAAACCCGGTTCGCAACATGCGGATGATCCTTTCGCGGAAGGGGCTGTTGCAGCGCAAGGGAGCGGCTGGGCTGATCTCGAAAATCACGGACGGGCGATTGAGCGACTCGGTGCACGTGCCCATGGAAAACACGGATCGGGTCTTCTGGCAGGAGGTGATGCGGCAGAACACGGTGATACCGCCCCTGCGCCGGCTGAGCCTGGAACAGTACATCCGGGTTCTGATGTACGGTGAGGCGGTGCAGATGGGAGCGGCCATCGGCGCCATCGGCCGTCCGTACGTGGAATATTTCTCGGACCCGTTCATCATCGGCCTGGAGGACGAGAACGCCAACCTGCTGTACCACGTTCTGCAGCAGTTGGCCTGGGGCGGGATGGCGCAGGAGTATTACGCCTTCAACACTGGCGGAGTGGGGGCCGACAGCAACGAGGAAGCGTCGGGCTCGCGCTACCGCAAGATACCGCGCGAGCTGACCATGATGCTGCAGGAAGCCCTGCTCCGGAACGCGGTCAAGTTCGAGTACGACGGCATGCTGCGCTCGGAAGTCGCAGTCGCCATCCTGGACGGGGAAGGCAACGAAGTGGTTGACCTGCGCGAGGGATGGCTGCCGGTCAACATCTACGGTGAAGATGACTACGCCGACCGGGTGGTCGAGCTGATGCGGCGGCGCTATTACGGTCGGGATCAGCAGGACAAGGCGGGGATCCTGCGCTACACCAAGGTGGTGAACACCATCTTGGATATCACCGACGCGCCGGCGCCGGCCAACGAGCGGGAATTGTCGTGGCTGCTGTCCTTCTACTGGTCGCTGGACCAGGCGTACGAAACGCTTGACGAGACGGCGGCGCACCGCTCCGAAGGTATGCGGCCGGTGGCATACCAGATTCGGGAATTGCAACGGAAGTTCAACGCCGGGTTGGTGAACGGCTTGTCGTTGGGCGATGCTGCGCGACCGAGCCTGCGCGACTTGGGGTTGCGATCAGGTTAGATGCACCGCTCACCGGGAGCAGTTTAAGGTTGAGCATCGATGGGCCAATCGATCCCGGCGTATCGCTCTACGAGCGTGCTGGGAGTACCGCAGTTTAGCCGATTGGCAGTCGCGCTACTTGGGAATATCGTAGAACCAAATTGGGCTTACCGGGACAAACAGAAATGGCAGATAACAACATTCAGGTCATTGGCGCCGTGCCTTCCCAGTACGCTGAAGTGCTGAGCGACGGCGCGCTGGAGTTCGTTGCCGAGCTGCATCGGAACTTCGAGACCACGCGGCGGCGGCTGATGCAGGCCCGCGTCCGCCGGCAGGCGGAGATCAACGCGGGGGCGACGCCGGACTTCCTGACGGAGACACGGAGCGTGCGCGAGGGGGACTGGCGGGTGCAGCCGGCGCCGTCGGATCTGACCAACCGGCGGGTGGAGATCACCGGGCCTTCGTCCAACCGGCGCATGGTGATCAACGCGCTGAACTGCGGAGCGCAGGTCTACATGACCGATTTCGAGGACGCGCACTCTCCGGCTTGGCTGCCGACGCTGGATGGCCAGGTGAACGTGCGCGACGCTTACCGTCGCACCATCAGCGACGAGGCGGCGGACGGACGGCAGTACCGGCTCAACGAGGACCTGGCGACGTTGTGCGTGCGGCCGCGCGGGCTGCACCTGATGGAGCGCCACGTGCTGGTTGACGGCGAACCCGTGGCCGGCAGTTTCTTCGATTTCGGCCTGACGGTATTCCACAACCATGTGGCCCAGCAGAGCCACGACACGGGGCCCTATTACTATCTGCCCAAGTTGCAGTCGCATCTGGAGGCGCGCCTCTGGAACGACGCGTTCAAGTACGCCGAGGAGAGGCTGGGTATCCCCCAGGGGACCATCAGCCCCACCGTGCTGATCGAACACATCCTGGCGGCGTTCGAGATGGAGGAGATACTCTACGAACTGCGGGAACGGCCGGCGGGTCTGAACCTGGGCCGGTGGGATTACATCTTCAGTGTGATCAAGGTGTTCAACAAGCGATCGGACATGGTGTTTCCGGATCGGGCCCAGGTGACGATGGCGACGCACTTCCTGACTTCGGCGGCGCAGTTGCTGGTCAACACCTGCCACCGCCGGGGCGCGCACGCGCTGGGGGGAATGTCGGCGTTCATTCCGCGCCGGGACGATGCCGCGGCCAACGAGGCAGCCTTCGCGCAGGTGCGCTCGGACAAGCAGCGGGAGGCCGACCAGGGCTTTGACGGGGCCTGGATCGCCCACCCCGGGTTGGTTGAACCCGTCTTGGATGTATTCCAGTCGGCTTTTGCGACGGAAAATCAGTTGTCGGTGATCCCTGAGGTGCGGATCGCGCCGGACGACCTGCTGGCCGTGCCGGAAGGTCAGATAACCGAAGCCGGTCTGCGGAACAACGTCAGCGTGGCGTTGCAGTATATCGACGCCTGGACGCGCGGCAATGGAGCGGTGGCCATCTACGGCCTGATGGAGGATGCCGCTACCGCCGAGATCTCACGCTCACAACTGTGGCAGTGGCTGAACCACGGCTCGGCGCTGGACGACGGGCGCCCCATCACCGCCGAGCTGTATCGCCAGGTGCGCTCACAGGAAGCTGCCGCGCTGGTGGAGCAGCGGGGGCAGGAAAACCCGGGCGCGCTGGACAAGGCAGTTGAGCTGCTGGACGAAATCGTGCTGTCGGATGACTTTGTGGAGTTCCTGACGCTGCCGGGATACCGCTACCTGGACTAGTCTGAGGTCTCGGCATGGCGACCACCACCGCTACCACCCGCTCGACTGACCGCATCGGCGAGGATGGGTTTGAGTTGATCGGGCCGCTGTCAGTCAACATCAAACCGATCCTGGAATCGGTGGCCGGCAAGCTGACCGACGACGAGATCGACCAATGGTTCGTGGGGTTTGCACGCGCCAATGAAGGGCGGGGCTTTTATCTGGAAATGACCGCCGAGGGGGAGCTAACGATAAATCCGATGGTCAACATGGATAGCGGCAATGCAGAAGTGGAAGCTGCCACGGATGTAACTGTCTGGGCAAGAGAGAATGGCGGAATGACTTTCAGTTCGCGCACGATCGTACGCTTGCCGGATGGAACGCGTGCCGAACCGGACGCGTCATGGCTGTCCCCTGAGCAGATGGCGTTGTTGGGGCCGATTTCGTCCCGCGCCATTACGGTTTGCCCTGCGTTTGTAGCCGAAATAATGTCCGGCACCGACACGCTGCTACCATTGCAGCGCAAGATGGAACGCTACATGGCCAACGGAGCGCAGCTGGGTTGGCTGATCGACCCGTACCGCCGGCGGGTGTATGTATACCGGCCCGATGTTGAGGTTGAGCTGTTGGAAGACCCGGAAACCATTACGGGTGACCCGGTGATGGCAGGGTTTGTTTTCGAGGTGCGGCAGCGGATCTTCGCGCTGTATGAAACGGCGGCAGAGTGATCTGGTCGGCCGGAGATGAAGATCCACCTGGTTGACGGCACTTTCGAGCTGTTTCGGGCGCACTACTCCCCGCGGCCCGGACGCATGTCTGCCGACGGGAGGGACATCAAGGCGACCCACGGGTTGGCGCAGTCGTTGATCGCCTTGCTGGGCCAGCCCGATGTAACCCACCTGGCTGTGGCCTTCGACACCGTAATCCGCTCGTTCCGCAACGATCTGTTCGACGGGTACAAGACCGGCGACGGAGTGGAGCCTGATCTTCTGGCGCAGTTTCCGCTGGCCGAGCAGATCACCGCCGCGCTGGGCATGACCGTTTGGCCCATGCAGGAGTTTGAGGCGGACGACGCCATCGCAACCGCCGCGGTTCGCTTCGCGGCGATCCCTGACGTGGAACAGGTGGTCATGTGCTCACCGGACAAGGATATGTCGCAGGTTGTGTCGGGAGAGCGGATAGTGATGCTGGATCGGCGCAAGGGGGAGGTTATCGACGAGGTCGGTGTGGTGGACAAGTTTGGAGTGCTGCCAGCCTCGATCGCAGACTACCTGGCGCTGGTGGGAGACTCGGCGGACGGTATACCAGGCATACCCCGCTGGGGAGCGCGGTCCACGGCAACTGTGCTGTCCCGATACGGCCACATCGAGGGTATTCCCGCGGACATGGCGGACTGGGACGTCAAGGTCCGTGGTGCGGGCAACCTGATGGCGGCGCTGGCCGAACAATGGGACGACGCGTTGCTCTACCGTACTCTGGCCACTCTCAGGCTGGACGTCCCTCTGGACGAAACCGAACCGGAACAGGTGAGATGGACGGGCGTGCGCCGGACGCACTTGGAAGAGATGTGCGGGTCACTGGGCCTGGAGTCATTGCTGGAGCGATTGCCGTCAGGGCCGGAATAGCTACTCTGAAATGGTAACTGGCTGATCGGGTGACGGATCGGAACCAGTATCCCGTCGTCGGTTTGTGCTCCAACGGCTGTAGCTGAGGCCCGCGATTCCGGCGGACAAGAGCAGCACCGCGCCCAGCACCGAGGTCAGCGCGACGCGCATGGTGGCGTCGAACCAGAAACCGGCGGGGAACAGGATGAGCAGGTAGTCGGTTCTGGGATCGAGCATCCACAGGTCGTTGGCGAAGCTGAGGCGGTGGAAGAGCAGGAAGAGTTGCTCGAAGCTGGCGACCGCCGCCAAACCGACCAGGAAAACTGCCATCAGGGTGATCGAGCCTCCCCAGACGGTCAGGCGGGCCGCGCGGACGGGCCAGGTCCTTCGATCCGTGGCGATCAGGATGGCGACGGCACCGAGTATCCACAGCGTCGATCCCACGGCCACCCAGTACGTGCCGCACACGAGGCGCTTCACGTCGTACATGTGGGCGATCTCGCGCTGGTTGAAGACCTCACGCTCGATGCCGTAGATAGGTGCGCGCACGGCCAGGGGTTCGGCCGAGGTGTTGAAGTAGCGGCGTAGCTCAGCGCCGATGGCTATGAGGTCGGGGTCGGCAATGCCGGAGCGCTGGGCGGTGTTGTAACGCTGGAAGCCGTTGCGGTAGAGCCCGGGATCGTTGACTGCCCAAGTCACAGAGCCGGCGACGAGGAAGAGGAGAACGGCGGGAATAGCAAGGGCCCGTGCGACGGTCAGGATGATGGTCACGGGCTGGCGGCTAGGCATCGGCGGGACGCTGGCGGTGGTGGAATAACTCGGCCAGCGGAATGTCCAGACCGGGCAGCAGGGGAGTGGTCAGGGTGTCGTCAGCAGTCAACAGACCCCGGGAAACGTAATTGCCATCGCGCAGTTCGAGTAGCAGGGCCGTGTCGTTTTCGAGGTCGAAGATCCAGTACTCGGAAATGCCGGCGTCGGCGTAGATCCGCCGCTTGCGGATGAGGTCGCGGTTGCGGTCGGAAGAGAGGACTTCCACCACGATATCGGGAACGCCCTCGAAATAGCCGCCCGCTATCCGGCCGGGTTGTCCGGTCAAAGTAACCGCCACATCAGGGACCAAGACGTGTCGGGGATCGCGGGACAATATGGTCACCTGGTCCAAATGGACCGCGGCCGGAGGCTCTGCGAAACTGTCGACATAGTTAGCGATGTACAGGCACAACCGCAGTACGATGAACTGGTGGGCGGGTCTCGGTCTGGGCATGATGTAAAGTTCTCCGTCGTCCAGTTCCATTTTTTCCCGCAATTCGGTGTCGGGAAGATCCAGGAACTCGGCGATGGACATGCGGGTTCCGGTGACGATGGGTTTCGTTGCCATGGCAGGCCTCCGGTGGCGGGCTGCGGCCAGTTACAGATTACCTGAAGGAAGGTTTGATTATCAAACGTGACGGGAACGCGCCGAGTTGGAGGCTGAGATATACTGCCCGCATTATGCAGAACGATGTAACGTCATCAGCCAATTCACCGATACCTGAAGATCAAATGGGGGAATTCCAGTCACTGGTCGACGTCGTGGCGCGGCTGCGCGGGCCGGGAGGCTGCCCGTGGGACGCCGAGCAGACCCACGAGTCGCTGAAGCGCAACCTGCTGGAAGAATGCTACGAAACCCTGGAGGCCATCGACGCTGGCGAGCCCATGGAATTGGCGGAGGAGCTGGGAGACATCCTGGTGCAGGTGGCATTTCACGCCGACATCGCCCGCCAGGCCGGCCATTTCGACATCGCCGATGTGCTGACCGCCATCAACCGCAAGCTCATCCGCCGGCATCCCCACGTGTTCGCCGATGGCGCCGCGTCGGATGCGCGGCAGGTCGAGCGAAACTGGGAACAACTCAAAGCGGAGGAGAGACGGGAAGCAGGCAAACCGGAACCCTCGGCGATGGACAGCGTCCCGGCGGCGTTACCGGCGTTGACCGCGGCCCAGCTGATGCAGGACCGGGCGGCGCGCTTCGGGTTCGACTGGGACGACGCGAACGGCGTTCTGGATAAGCTGATCGAGGAGATTGGAGAGTTTCGAGCGGCCGGTACGCCGGAGGAACGGCTGGACGAGTTCGGCGATGTCCTGTTTGCGCTGGTGAACCTGGCGCGCTGGTCCGGAATCCACGCGGAGGACGCGCTGCGGCAGGCCAACGGCAAGTTCCGGAGCCGCTACCAGGCCATGGAACGGCTGGCATCGGAGCGGGAGCAGGACTTCGCCGCGCTGCCGCTGGACGACAAGGAAGCGCTGTGGCAGGAGGCCAAGGCGGCCGAGGAATAGAGACCGCGGATCAGTCGTCGCTGCTGTTGCCCAGGGCGTGGCCGAGGAATCCTGGCTCCAGCATGTAGATGCCGCCGGAAGCCATCGCGGCTAAGCCCGACAAGGCGCGCCACTGGGCGGTTGAGCCACGGAAGGGGCTGAGCCGTTCCATGAACGGCCGCTTGGGGCGAAACCTGCGGATCCTGCGGCGGGCTCCGCTCTGCCGCATGGCCTCGGCGACGGCGTCGTCGAAGTTCCCCGTGCTGTCGATGAGACGGCGATCCAGAGCGGACGGAGCGGTATATAGCTCTCCCGTGGCGAGCTCAATGGCTTCTTCGGGGGTCATCCTGCGGCTCTCGGCGACCACCGACACGAACAGGGCGTAGATCTGAGTGATCAGGCCCTCGAACTTTCCGGCCTCTTCGTCGGTGGGGTGGCGCCAGAAACCGGACATATCCTTCAGGTGTCCGCCCTTGAAGATTGAGATTTCGACGCCGATCTTGCTCAATAGCTGTTCGAGGATCGGGCGCATGTAGATCACGCCGATGGAGCCCACCAGGGCGGCGCGGGAGGCCATGATGGTGCCGGCTCCGCAGGCGATGTAGTAACCCCCGGACGCGCCCAGGCCGCGAATGTAGGCGACCACGGGCTTGCGCTGCGCGACGCGGCGGACGCTCTCATAAATCAGGTCGCTGGCGGTGGCCGAGCCGCCGGGGGAGTCGATGTCCAGCACCAGGGCGCCGATCTTGCGGTTGCTGGCGACGCGCTCGAAGATGCGCGAGTAGTCTGGTTCCTTGATTGCGGCGCCGATGACGCCGTGCATTTCGACGACGGCGATGCCGGGGCGGCGTTTGAAGAGGGGCATGGTGATATACCTGCGGCGTTCAGTTGGTCGATACAACGATTATACATGGGAGCCTGTGCCATCCCGTTCACCGGTTTGACAGTTGGCAGAGTGCAGGACTAGCATCGGAATTGGAGCCGAGATTACGGGAACTGTCATGCCTGTTACGAAGATAAAACTACAGAATTTCACCGCATTCAAGGATTTGGAGGTGGAGTTTTCGCCCGGCATCAACGCGCTGGTCGGCCCGAACGGGACCGGAAAGACGCATCTGATGAAGGCGTGTTATGCGGCTTGTGATGTAGCGAGCACCGGCGACGACTTTTCGCGGAAACTAATCCAAATATTTCTCCCTTCAGGCCGCGACGGTTACCGGTTGCTGCGTCAAGGTGATGAGGGAGGTGATGGAAAGCTCCGGGTCCACTTTGGGACGAGTGAATTGGGAGCTTCATACGGAGGTTTCGGATTACGCTCCAGCGTCATTCCTGACGAATTGGTGGGCCGAGCGATCGAGTCGGCTTATGTTCCCGTAAAGGAGATGCTAGCCAACGCTCCGGGTTTTCTGTCGCTGTACGCTGCCCGCCAAATTCACTTCGAAGAGGTTTATGAAGATATTTTGCTCCGCGCGAGTCTTCCGCCGCTACGTGAACCTGTCGGTGATGCTCATTGGAGGATGCTCGAAATCTTGGAAACCGAAATCGGCGGGAAGGTAACGGTCAAAGGTGAGGAGTTCTTCCGGAGCAACGAGCAGGGAGACTTGGAGTTCACCCTGCTTGCGGAGGGGTGGCGCAAGCTGGGTTTGCTCTGGCTGCTGATACGGAACGGGACGCTGCGGGATGGGTCCGTGCTTTTCTGGGACGAGCCGGAGGCTAACCTGAATCCCAAGACGTTCCGCGTGGTGATCGAGGTGCTGCTGGAGTTGCAGCGGGCGGGGGTGCAGGTGTTCTTTGCGACGCATGACTACGTGATCCTGAAGGAGCTGGACCTGCAGATGACAGAGGAGGACGCGGTGGCGTTCCACTCGCTGTACCGGGATGAGGATGGCGAGATCGCCTGCCATACGACGAGCCGGTATCTGGACATTCATCCCAACGCCATTGGCGAAGCCTTCGACGACCTTTACGATCGCCAAATTGAACGCAGCATGGGACGGATGTCATGACCGCGTTCACCGAAGACGATCTCCAAGTTACCTTCAATGACGTGGTGCAAGCGCGAAGATTCGATGACATCGGTCATGGATTGAGCCATTGCATGAAGGCAGTGGACTTTATCGTAGAGCTGCATGACCGATACCTGTTCATTGAGTTCAAAGATCCAGATAATCCGAACATTCCTGCCCAGCATCGAGCCGCCGCTATTGAAAACCTCCAAAGCAGCGCTTTCGATGAAGATTTGAAGTATAAGTTCCGGGACACTTTTCTCTACGAGTGGGCAGCAGGCCGCGCGGACAAGCCTGTTGACTGCTTTGTGCTTATAGCCGTTGACGATAAGCCATTGTTGTCTCGCCGGCTCGATTTGCTTGAAAGGAACCTTCCTCAGAAACTGCCACCATCGGTTGAGTGGATACAGCCTATCGTCCATCGTTGTGGAGTTTTCAGCATCGCTGATTGGAATGCGGAGTTTCCGAATTACCAGGTTAGCCGCTTCCAATAGTTCGCGTTGCCGCAGGTGGCGCAGTGGGTTATTCTGGCGGTATCAACCGAGCCAAGGAGTTCAGACATGCAATTCGGCCTGTTCATGATGCCGCTGCATCCCCCGCACCGTTCCTATGCCGATTCCTACGACCGCGACCTTGACCTGCTGCAAGAGGCCGACCGGCTGGGGTTCCACGAGGCCTGGATCGGGGAGCACCTCACCGAACGCTGGGAGAACGCGCCGTTCCCCGACCTGCTGATCGCCAAGGCGTCGGCTTTGACGGAGAACATCCGGCTGGCCACGGGCGTCACGTTGCTGCCCATCCACAACCCCATCGAGCTGGCGCACCGGATCGCCATGCTGGACCACCTGACGCGGGGTCGGCTGTACTGGGGCATCGGACACCGGGCGATACCCACCGACCTGCAGCTTTTCGGCATGGATCCGAGTCAGGGCGACGATGTGCGGCGTAGGGCCGCCGAGGTGCTGGACATCGTCCTCAGCCTATGGGCATCCGAGGGGCAGTTCTCTTACCACGGCGAGTTCTTCGATATCGAGGCGCCGGAGCTGGACCCGGTGCTGGAGCGCGGGCTGCACATGAAGCCGTTGCAGCAGCCGCACCCGCCCATCGGCGTGGCCGCCACGTCCATCGGCAGCAGCAGCATCCGGGTCGCCGGACGCGAGGGCTACATCCCCATGAGCAGCAGCAACCTGGCCCCGCAGTACCTGGCGGACCACTGGACCACGGTGGAGGACGCCGCCGCCGAGGCGGGCCGGGAGGCCCACCGCTCCGACTGGCGCATCGGGCGGGACGTGTTCGTGGCTGAGACCAGCGAGGAGGCCCGGGAGCGGGCCCACGCGGTGCTGGGACGCAACTACCTGCAACACCAACTGCCCAACCGGCTGGGCTCAGGGCTGATTCAGGCTACCAAGATCGATCCCAACATGAGCGACGACGATCTCACCGTTGACTACATGATGGACAACATCTGGATCGTGGGCGACCCCGACGAGTGCGCCCAGCGGATCCGACAGCTGTACGACGGGGTTGGCGGCTTCGGACACTTGCTGTGCATCACGCAGGATCCGGACGACCACCAGTGGGAGATGGACTGCCTGCGCCTGATCGCCGAGGAGGTAGCGCCGCGGGTGAGCGAT
The DNA here is from genome assembly GCA_034423575.1 of Dehalococcoidia bacterium. Classification (GTDB taxonomy): domain Bacteria; phylum Chloroflexota; class Dehalococcoidia; order Lucifugimonadales; family UBA3495; genus Bin87. The sequence goes on from DAOUIF010000061.1 coordinate 15,514, forward strand.
CTGACGGGGGCGCCGGCGTGACACTTGGCGCTGGTGCGGTCTCAAAAACGGGGGGCGGCCGCAACGGTCGCCCCCGTCCTTTTGATCTCCAATAATTGTTCGATCAGTAGTCGTAAGCATGCTCTTCCGACTCTCTTCGGATGACGGTGACCCTCAGTTGTTGAGCAGCAGCGTCCATATCCTCCGGCCACGGGTAATGGGTGGCAACAAAGGCGTCGGTTCTGACGCCTGTGACTTTGGCGATGATGGCGGCGCGCCGGGCGGCGTTTTCCAAGTCCCGCCGGTTGAACGTAATCGAGGCTTCGACTACCGCAAGTAGTTCGTTTTGGTTCAGATCGTCCTCGGCACGAGCAATGATGTCAGGGCTGAGGCCATGTTCGTACTCGACTCGGCTAATGTCGTCGTTTCGTCTGGCCTTGCGAAGCTGCACATTGATACGTTCCCGGTCGGCAAGGACGGGACCGTCCAAGTATCCGTCCAAGATTACGCCGATGTAGTATCTGCATGAGTCTTCGTAAGAAAGGCCTCGCATTCGGCCCATGTGACCCTCCAGCCTCCTGGTAGAGACGGTATTTTCAGTCAGCACACGAGTGTTCTCATCGATGCGGGTGTTGGTCTCATCGATGCGGGTGTTGACCAAGCGAAACTGTTCGCGCGTTTCATCCTTGAAGCTGGCGACGTCATCGCGTAGCTCTTCAACCTGTCCGGCAAGGCCATCCACTCGGTCAGTCAATTCCTGCACCTGGATGGGCAGTGCCAGGAAGTCCTCGGTGAGCAGGGCGCGCAACACCGGTTGCCGCACCTCCGGATGGGCCGAGATGAAATCCAGTATCTGCCGCAACGGGTGCTCGGGCGGCAAATCTAGGTCGAGGATTGGCGCGGTCAATTGTGGTTACCTGCTGGTAAATCGGCGGCGCTGAGCGTTAATTCAGGTTAGCACACCATTCTCGTTGCCGGCGTCAGAGCATGTCATCACTTGAACGCCGGGAAGACGTGCTTGCCGAACATCTCGATGGACTCCATGACCTTGTCGTGGGCGACGGTCTCGGTGGCCATGAGGAACTGGAGCTGGTCGACGCCCGTAGCCTCGTGGAGCTTGGCGGCCTGGATGCAGCTGTCGGGGTCGCCGGCGACGATGACGCCGCGCTCGGCCAGGGTATCGGCGTCGAACTCCTCCCAGATCTTCTGGGCCAGTGCCGTGCCTCCAGAGAGGTCGACGGAACCATCGCTTTCTGACGCACCTTCAGCCGGCACGTCGACGTAGCGGGAGAAGTTCTGCTGCAGGTGCTCGGGGATGCCGCCCCACTGGTCGAGCAGACGGGAGTAGACGTCCTTCTGGTCCTGGACGTACGGGCGGCCCGGCCCGAAGAAGGTCTTCAGCGAGTCGGCGCACAGTTGTCGGGTGCCGGAGTTGTCGGGTCCGCAGAGGCCGAACACTGAGCTGAGCCACTGGTTGTTGACGAACTGGCCCACGGGCTGGGCGTTCTTGATGTTCTCACGGTACTCAGCGATGTGGGGTTCCAGAACGGATGGCGCGCTGACGCCCAGGGCCATGACGCCGATACCGCGCTGGGCGGCCAGCTCGTAGGTGGCCGGCTGGAGGGCGGCGACCCAGATCGGAGGGTGCGGCTGCTGGTAGGGCTTGGGCAGCACCTGGCGCGGAGGCACGTTCCAGTATTTGCCCTCCCACTCAAAGTAATCGGCGTCCCAGATCTGGGGGATCATCTTGAGGGATTCCTCCCACATCTCGCGGGTTTCCCGGGGGTCGATGCCCATGCCGGTCTGCTCATAGGCGGCGCTGCGCCCGGTGCCCATGTCGACACGGCCGTTGGTGAGGTGGTCGATCATGGCCACGCGCTCGGCGACACGCACGGGATGGTGGTAGGGAAGAATGATCACGCCGAATCCCAGGCGGATCCGCTTGGTCAGCTTGCTCAATGCGCCGAAGATCACCTCGGGGCAGGGCGACATGCTGAATGTGGTTAGGAAGTGGTGCTCCACGAACCAGACGTAGTCGAAGCCCATCTCGTCGGCCAGGCAGACCTGCTCGATGGTTTCCTCGATCACGGCGTGGTCATCCAGTTCCGGACGCTGCATTTCGTAGGCCAGGCCGAATTTCATGATGGGTTGCTCCCTTGGTGACAAATGTTGGCGAGATTGTACCGCCGCCCCGGGAGGTGGGCAATGTTAGAATCGCTGGGATGCTTCTGCTCTAATAATTTCAGGAGATCATTGTGATGCGTTCTTTTTCCTCTTTCGCCGCGCTCCTTGTGCTGGTCCTTGCGGCAGCGCTGCTGACGGTCGCCTGCGGCGGGCCGAGTTCGGATCTGCCGGCTCCACCGGCTCCGCCGGCCGTGCCCGCCACGTCCGCGCCGGCCCTGCCGACGGAGACCCACCCGCCGGCGGCCACTGAAACGGTGGCGTCTACTGTCGCACCCACCACCGCTCCCACGATTGCGAGCCCGTCAACCGCGACCGCCATGCTGGCGCCGGCCACGGAAGCGCCGCCAGCGCCGCCCACAGCAGAGCCCGCCGGCACAGACGGTGCCATGGTGTTCACGCTAAGGGAGGGCACGATTGCCCGGTACAAGGTGGAGGAGGTGCTGGCCAATACGGGCTTCAAGGTTGCGACCGGTGAAACCCTGGACGTGGCGGGCAGCATCGCTTTTGATGCCGATGGCAACGTGGTCGCGGACAGCAGCCGCATTGCAGTGCAGGCGGCGACGCTGCGGACGGACAGCAACCGGCGGGACGGCTACGTGCGCAACCGCACCCTACAGACGGACACCTGGCCGGAGGTGGTTTTCGTCCCTACTTCGGTGGATGGCCTGCCGGCGTCGATATCGGATGCGACCGGCCCGGTGGAGTTCACCATCACGGGCGACCTGACGGTGCGCGACCAGACTCGGGAGGTTACGTGGGACGCCAGGGCCGAGTTTACCGGGGATGGGACGGCCAGTGGGTTAGCCAGCGTGGTGTTCACCTTCGAGGACTTCGGGATGGACAAGCCCAGGGTGGCGATAGTGGTGAGCGTGGAGGACGAAATCCTGCTTGAGCTGGACTTTGTCGGTACGATTACGGGGCCGTAATCAGCACGATGTCCCGTTGCACCGGCGACGAGGCATAGGGCCCCTCCTCGCTCATGAAGGCGTCGATCTCGGAACGGACGCCGAACTCCGGCAGGTAGATGCCCGGCTCTATGGAGAAGCCGATGCCGGGGATGATCCGGCGGGTGTCGTGGGTCTCGAAGTTGTCCAGGTTGACGCCCTCGCCATGGACGGTGTGGTAGATGCTGTGGCCCAGGCGGTGGGTGAAGTAATCGCCGAAACCGTGGTCTGAGATGTAGCTTCGGGCTACATCGTCGGCCTGCCAGCCCTGTATTGAGTCGCCGCGGGAAAAGGAAGCCTGCAGGAAGGACAGGGCGGCGTCGCGAGCGCCGAGGACGATGTCGAAGATCTGACGGTGGTGGTCGGCGGGGTTGTCTCCCACGTAGGCGGTCCAGGTGATGTCGGCGTAGACGCTGCCGGGGGTGTTCTCGCGGGCCCACAGGTCAATGAGTATCCAGTCGCCGGGGGTGATGACGCTGCTGCCCTCGGGCGCGGGCTCGTAGTGAGGGTCGGAGCAGTGGGCGTTGGTGGAGACAATAGGGCCGTCGGCGGTCACTAGGCCCTCGTCGCGGAAGCGGGCGCGGATGAATTCGGCGATCTCGAACTCGGTGGGGCCGTCGGCGAGACGCTGGCCGATGCGGGCAAAGGCCTCGTTGACGATGCGGGCCAGCTTTTCGGCGGCGCGCTTGTGCCCTGCCAGTTGGTCCGGTGACCAGCGCTGGGTGGCATACTGCATCAGGTCGGCCGAGGACACCACCTCGGCGCCCATGCTCTGGACCAGCTCAACGGTCCCGGCGTCGACCCGTGAGACGCGGGGCAGGCTGTTGCGGGGTGAGTATTCCATGGCCACGCGAGGGCAGCCTGACAGGGTGTCCTGCAGAGCATTCTCCAGCGTGATCCGGCTGCTGTACACAACCTGTTCCAGGCCAGTTCCCGCAGCGTTTTCCGTGAACTTGCCGGCGTCGACGTGGTGGGTAAGCAGCCTGGGCGAGCCGTCAACGGGCACGAACAGGAAGACGGGACGGGTGACATGCCCGGACGGCTGAGCGACCTGGGCCAGGACCGGGTTGCAGCCGAGGTAGTCGTAAATCAACCACCCGGGGAGGTCTTCCGCTTGCAGGTATTCGCGGGCGTCGTCAAGCATCCTGGCGTTGGCCATGGAAAGGGCCTCCTGTGGCGGGGATCAGGCTGGCTCGGTTTCGCCCGGGCTCAGGCGTAGTTGTGGTGGATGCCGCCGTCGACGATGATGTTGGCGCCGGTGAGGTAGGATGCCTGAGAAGAAGCGATCATGCAAACGATGTCGCCGATCTCCTTGGGCGTGCCCATGCGTTTCATGGGGGCTTCGGCGACGATCTCCTCGAGATTGGCGCCGGCGCATTCCTGCCCGTCCCCTTCGCCGTCGGACGTTTCGTGATCCTGAGCGCCCTTGGGATCCTCGATCTCCTCGCTGTGGACGCCGGCGTAGATCACGTTGTTGACGGTGATGTTGTGCGGAGCCAGCTCGGAGGCCAGGCCTTTGAAATACGCCAGCACCGGTGCCAGGCTGAGGGAGGACAGGGTGTTGTGCGGTGACACTTCCATGGCGGAAGACGGGACGAGGTTGATGATCCGGCCCAATCCGCAACGCTTCATGTGTGGCAGAACTTCGCGGGTCAAATGGACGGCCGACATGAAGTTGCGGGCCAGGGCCGGCTCGATCTGCTCGTCCTCCAGCTCGCTGGCCGGGGAGTTGCCCTGGTCCCGTACGGTGGTCACCATGACGCCGATGTTGCCCTGGCGGTGCAGGGTCTCGCGGACCAGGCGGTGAATGTCCTGCTCCCGGTCGAGGTCGGCAATGACCGCGCGAAAGCGGTCCTGGGGGACGTGTTTGCGGGCGATTTCCATCTCGACGTGGCGCATGCGGTAATTGTCGGGCGCGGTCAACGAGAGGATGGCGCCCTCTTTTGCCAACGCGGTGGCGGTAGCCGTGGCGATCGCGAGATGCGAATCGACCACCAGGGCTACGGTATCCTGGAGTCCGAAGTCCATCTAGACTGCCTCCCTGCCCTCACAAGTTGCCGGCCACTTAAATGACGCCGGCAGTCGCCATTTGATCGATATCGGAATCCGAGTATCCCAGGTGGCTGAGTATCTGGTGGTTATGCTCGCCCAGCAAGGGTGGATGTTTTTCCAATTCGCCAGGGGTTTCGGAGAACTTTATGGGCAGTCCAGTCTGCTGGATGGTACCCAGGGTCGGGTGGGGCATTTCCAGCAGCATTTCCCGGTGCAGCACCTGTGGGTCGTTGAAGACGTCCTTCAGGTCGTTGATGGGGCCGGCGGGGACGCTGACCGCCTGCAGGTCGGCGACCCAATCGTCGGCGTCCTTATTCTGGAAGTGTTTCTCCAGAAGTTCGATCAGTTCGGAACGGTGGTTGACCCGGTCTCCATTGGTGGCGTAGTCGGCCTGGTCCTTGAGGTCCATGCGGCCGATGCCCTGGCAGAACCGCTCCCAGAGGCGCTCGGAGCCCACCGCGACGTTGAAGAACTTGCCGTCTCCGCCCCTGAAGCCCTGGTACGGGACCAGTGTGGGATGGGCCGCACCCAGCCGCTGGGGTGCGTCGCCGGTGGCGAAATAGTAGCCGGCCTGGTAGGTCATCCACGCAACCTGGGCGTCGAGCATGGAGAGATCGATGTACTGGCCGTCGCCGGTGCCGCTGGGGGAGTTGCGATGGAAGAGGGCGGCCATGATGGCGAAGGCGGCCCACATTCCGGCGCCGATGTCGCTTACGGCGATGCCGACCTTCTGGGGGTCGCCGCCGAGGTCGCCGGTGATGCTCATCAGGCCGCTCACGCCCTGCATGATCTGGTCGTAGGCCGGTCGGTCGCGGTAGGGTCCGCTGGCGCCGAAGCCGGAAATGGAGCAGTAGATGATGCCGGGATTGATCTTCTTCACGTCCTCGTAAGAGAGGTTGAAGTTGGTCATCACGTCGGGCGTGAAGTTTTCGACGATCACGTCGGCGTCGGCAGCCAGCTTCAGGAAGATCTGCTGGGCCTTCTCGTCGCGCAGATTCAGGGTTAGGCTGCGCTTGTTGCGGTTGACCGACAGGAAGTATGCGGATTCCTCGCCGATGAACGGGGGGCCCCAGCCGCGAGTGTCGTCGCCGGCGCCGGGTCGTTCAATCTTGATGACGTCGGCCCCGTAGTCACCCAGCATGGTGGCGCAGAACGGTCCGGCCAGCGCGCGGGTCAGGTCCAGTACTTTGATGCCTTCCAGGGGTCGCATTTCCGGCTATTCCTCCAGGGCGAACGAGCCGGGCGTGAACCGGCGGTCACCGCAGTCGTTGGGGTTCAGGCTCGGCAATTATAGCCCACACATCGACGAATTTTTATAAAATAGGCACAAATATTATGTTATTTGTGCTGAACCCGGTGAAAATCGATGTGCGGTAGGCTTCGGAAGCTGCCGTTGTCCGCAGCGTGCTCTCGGAATATAGAGCGCCGGGTTCTAATGGGATTGCCGCGCGGGCTGCGTACGGGCATGAAACGGGGGCGTGGCAGATGGGCAGCGGGTCGCGCATGCTGTTCAAGCGTCTGATGGTGCGATTCTAACACAACAAGGGGCGCGCAACCGCCAAACCGGCATAAATTTCCGGCACGGGAGCGCTCCTATGGTAAGATGGCGCCAACACGCTAATGCCACCGTTTCACATTGCGAGGTGAACCATGACCACCACTCAGCAATCCGCCGCTACCAACGGCTACAGCGTAATCGGGAGCCGACCCATCCGGCACGACGGGACCGACAAAGTCACCGGCCGGGCGCAGTACGGCGCGGACCTTTCGCTGCCGGGGATGCTCTACGGCAAGGTGCTGCGCAGCCCCCACGCCCACGCTCGAATCAAGGGCATTGACACCAGCAAGGCGGAAGCCATGCCCGGTGTCCATGCTGTGGTGACGTCGGCCGACCTGCCGCAGTCCGGCGGACGACTGTTGGACCTGGGCGAAGGGGCGATGATCAACCCCAAGTTCCTGAGCAACAACTGCCTGGCGGCGGAGAAAGCCCTGTACAAGGGCCACGCCATCGCCGCCGTGGCCGCGGACAGCGCCCATGAAGCCGAACTCGCCCTGGCGCTCATCGAGGTCGATTACGAAGTCCTGGAGCCAGTCACCGACGTCTTGGAGGCGATGCGTGAAGATGCGCCGTTGGTTCACGAGCGCCTGGCCAACGTAAACGATCCCAACATCCGCCCCGGCGGTCTGCTGGGTGCGGATGACGCCGGCAAGGTGGGCAACGTGCCGAACCGGTACTTTTACGAACTGGGCGACATCGAGGCCGGTTTCGCCGCCGCCGACGTGGTGATCGAGCGGGAGTTCCGCACCAAGGCGGTGCACCAGGGTTACATCGAGCCCCACGCGGCGACGGCGCTGTGGAATGCCGATGACACCCTGCACATCTGGTGCAGCAGCCAGGGGCATTTCAACGTGCGCGACCAGACGTCGACCATCCTGGGCATGCCGGTATCCAAGGTGCTGGTGACCCAGTTGGAGATCGGCGGCGGGTTCGGCGGCAAGACGCTGGTGTACCTGGAGCCGGTGGCGGCCGTGCTGTCCCGCAAGACGGGGCGGCCGGTGAAGATCCAGATGTCCCGCACCGAGGTGTTCGAGGGCACCGGCCCAACCTCCGGCGGCTACATGCGGGTGAAGATGGGCGTCACCAACGACGGCAGGATCACCGCCGCCGACGTGGCGCTGTACTACGAGGCCGGCGCGTATCCCGGATCACCGGTGAACCCCGGCGCCCAGTGCGCCCTGTCCTGCTACAACATCGCCAACGGACGGATTGAAGCGGCCGACGTGGTGATGAACCATCCCAAGACGGCGGCCTACCGCGCCCCCGGTTCGCCGGCGGCCTGCTTTGCTGTCGAGACTGTGGTGGACGAAATCTGTGAACGGATCGGGATGGACAAGCTCGACTTCCGAACGCTGAACGGCGCCAAGCAGGGCGACCGCCGCGTGACCGGTCCACAGTTCGGCAGCATTGGCTGGCTGGAAACGTTGCAGGCGCTTCGCGAGCATGACCACTGGAACTCTCCCATCGACCGGTCTCCGGAAGCCGAGGGCAAGAAGGTGGGCCGGGGCGTCGCCGGAGGCTTCTGGTTCAACGGCAGCGGCCCGGCCAGCGCCATCGTCAGCGTCCTGGCCGACGGCACCGTCAGCCTGGTGGAGGGCTCGCCCGACATCGGCGGCACCCGCGCCGTGGCCGCCATGCACGTAGCTGAGGTGCTGGGCCTCGCAGCCGAGGACGTGGCGCCGGCGGTGGGCGACACCAACTCCATCGGCTGGACCTCCATGACGGGCGGCAGCGGTGTAGCTTTCAAGACCGGCTGGGCTTCCTACGAAGCGGCCCAGGACGTGAAGCAGCAGATGATCAACCGCGCGGCGCGCATCTGGGACATTGACCCCGAGAACGTGGAGTACGACGCTGGCGTGATCCAGCACAAGTCGGAGCCGGAGCTGCGCTTCACCTTCCGCGAACTGGCGTCTCGGTTGAACGGCACGGGCGGCCCCATCGTGGGTCGGGCCAACGTGTCGCCCACCGGCGTGGGCGGCGCCTACGCGCTGCACATCGCCGACGTGGCGGTGGACGAGGAGACCGGCAAGGTGGACATCCTGCGCTACACTGCCCTCCAGGACGCTGGCACCGCCATCCACCCGTCCTACGTGGAAGGGCAGATCCAGGGCGGCGCCGTGCAGGGCATCGGCTGGGCGCTGAACGAGGAGTACTTCTTCAACGATGACGTGCATATGCAGAACTCCAGCTTCCTGGACTACCGGATGCCCACCGCGCTGGACCTGCCGATGATCGACACGGTGGTCGTTGAGGTGCCCAACCCCGGGCATCCCTACGGCGTGCGCGGTGTGGGCGAGGTGCCCATCGTGCCGCCCATGGCGGCCATCGCCAACGCCATCCACGATGCCACGGGCGTACGCATGCAGAACCTGCCCATGAACCCCGGCGCGGTGCTGGAAGCGCTGTGGGAGCAGAACGGCGGATAGATTCGCCGGCGGACACCGTTGGTAAAATGGTAGGGGCGGACGCGAGTTCGCCCCTATTCTTTGCTGATTGCCGGAGACTTGCCATGCCAGCCGACAGTGCGATACCGGAAAACGTCCAGGCGCTGCTGGACCGGGCCGACTTGAGCTTGCTGCGGGGCAAGCACGGTGAGGCGTCGACTTTCTTCTGGAAGGCCACGGAAGCGGCGATAAAGCAGGCGGCAGCGGCCCGCGGCCACAAGCTGCATTCGTTGGATTACGACGACGTAGAGCCGTTCATTGACAGCCTGGACCAACAGCTTGATCCCGGGGTAGGACTGATGGCAGCCTATCTGATTACCCTCGAGTACCAGAGGAACAGCGACGGTGATCTGCTGGATCTGGAGGATGTCGTGTTCTACCAGCCAGTGGTGCATTCGTTCATAATCGACCTGCTGGCGATGGCCGAATGAGCCCGCCTGACACGGCGAGGTGCTCCATCGCTACTTTTACCGTGTCCACTTACCAGACCACCACGTCAGGAACAACTTTCGCCAGTGCCAGCGAGCGCTGGATGTGCTGCTGGTCTAACCCAAGAGGAGACTGCAAAATGGCCTACACGCAACAGGTGTCGATGCGAGATATTTGGCCTAACGAAACGCTCGACTTCACGCCCTGGCTGGCGCAGAACCTGGACTTGCTGGGCAAAGCCATAGGCATGGAACTGTCGCTGATTCAGACGGAAGCGTCCGGCTGGTCCGGGTATTTGGACATACTGGCGGAAGCTATCGGCCAGGGCAAAGTTGCTATCGAGAACCAAATCGAGCCGTCTGACAACGACCATTTCGCCAGGCTCATCGGCTACGCCGCCGATTGCGATGCGGACATTCTGGTTTGGGTGGCGCCGCATTTCTGGGAATATCACCAACGACAGCTCGGATGGCTAAAAGAGGCCATGGACGGCAAGAAAGAAATCTACGCGGTTGTTGCAAGTCTCGCCCCTGACGGCGATTTGAGGCCCGTCAATAGCCGTCCTGATGATCCAAGATTTCGCGCGGTCTTCTCTTCAATAGACCTACACAACAACTGGTCCAAGGCCCCTATTCTCACACCAGAGGAGCAAGCGAATTTGCCGCAAAAGCGCCGCGCGTTCTTTCAACGTTTGCTGACAGACCTGCGCCGCAACAGATCTATGGATACGACGGATCTGCAGATAGGGCGAAGCTTATCATTCCCTTCCGGTTTCTCTGGCATTACATACAATGCCAGCTTTGAATGGAGCAAACCGTTCGTGTTCTTGTGGATTTACGTCGGAGACCGTGGGGAAAGCACACGAATCTACGACGCGCTAAGTGAGTTTCAGACGGAGTTACTTCACAATCTGCCAGATCTACAGTTTGATGTGATAGGTCAGCATGGCGGTTGGCATCAGGTCAGCCTGGGAATTACTCGAGACGGACATTTGGGTGATTCTGACGAGACTTTGAACGATATCAGAGACTGGATGAGCGAGAACATCGTGAAGCTCAGACATGCGGTTCAGCCAACACTTGAGAAAGTGATGGAAGAGTTCCAGAAAGATACGACGAGGGAATGACTATGAACCATTGGTGCTAGTTGGTGTCAGAGGACGAATTGAGCAATGGAGCGGTGGATGCGCCCGGTTGCGTCGGGTTCCAGTCCGTTCCACTGCACCAGGAGGTTGAAGGCCATCATCAGGTAGGCCAGATGCGCCTCAAAGCCGCGCC
>DAOUIF010000062.1:0-68042 GCA_034423575.1 Dehalococcoidia bacterium
CCTCGTCCATGCGCCACCGCACCAGCAGCGCTCCCATCTCATCCATTCCCAACTTCAACCCCCTGCCTGCCATTTCCCAGCCTACTGCCTCAATTGCCACCAATTCTACCTACAAATGATGCGGGTTTCACTTTGGCGTCAGTTTAGCTTTCGATTTAACCGAGATGGGCAGATGACCGAGGCGAATCGGCGCACCTCACCCCATCACCCGCCGGAACAGCGCCAGCGCGTTCCCACCCGCGATCTTCCTCACATCATCATCTGAATACCCCCGCGCTATCAGGCCGCGGATGATGTTCTTGCCGTCGGCGGGTGATTCCAGGCCGTTCATGTAGCGCGCCGGGGTGGGGCCGGGGCGGCCCATCACCGCCTCGCCGACGCCCACCGAGTCGCCGATGCTGGTGTCGGTACCGATGGCCACGTGGTCGATGCCCACCAGGTTGACCATGTAGTCGTAGTGGTCCAGCACGCACTCGATGCTCTGCTCGGGGTCGTTGCTGAACCGGTTGGGCACGGCGGTTATGCCGATGACGCCGCCCTTGCGCGCGCAGGCCAGCAGCTCCGCGTCCCGGCGCAAACGACGGGCCTGGAAACTGTCGCTGGACAGCGTGTAGGAACCGTCGTGGCTGAAGGTGACCGGCGTTTCCGACGCCTCGATGGCGTCCAGAGCGGTGCGGACCGAGGCGTGGGACACGTCGACCACCATGCCCAGCTCGTTCATGCGCTGGACCACCTCCAGACCGAAGTCGCTGAGGCCGCCGTCGTTGCGCTCGAAGATGCCGTCGCCGATGTAGGCCTTGCGGCTGTAGGTCAGGCCGGCCAGGCGCACCCCCGCGTTGTACAGCACGTCCACCAGGTTCAGCTCGTTGCCGATGGCCAGGTGCTCCACGGTGGGCAGGAAGCCGACCTTGCCCTGCGATTTGGCCGCCTCGATTTCGTCCGCGTTGCTGACCTGCAGCACGTCGTCGTTCTGCGCGATGTCGGAGATCATCATGCTGACCTCCTCCAGCAGGTCGGAGAAGCGGATAAAGGACATCTCGTTGGTGTGCAGCATCCCGCGAAAGACGTTGGCCGTGCCCACCGCGGTGAACCCGCCGGCTCGCACCGCCTCGTACCCCCAGACATAGCGGTCGCTGCGCAGGTACTCCCAGTACTGGCTGAAGTCCTCGGGCAGGACCATGGGATGCTGGTGGAGGTCGATCATGATCGACTCCTCCATCAGCCGTTCAAACCGGAGCTCCTGCTGCCGGTCCAGGGGCACGGTCATGGAGGGCACGCGCCCCACCTGGCTTACGAAATGAAACCGTCCTGGCGTCATGACGCAACTCCAACGTCTTGTCTTGCCCAAAGGGTCATTGCGAGCGCAGCGCGGCAATCTCGTCGCTGGAGCGATCGTCGTTCAGCCAGAGAGATTGCCACGTCGCTTCGCTCCTCGAAATAGCCATTCGCAGCAAGCCGGGTAACCGTTTGCGGGTTGAGGGCGGTGATCCTTCTGGTCGGATTATACAAGTGCCTGTTCACAAGGCGATGATAGAATCCGCCAACCTCAAAGTTAGCGCGGACGGGCGTCGCACAGGACGATGGAGGGACCGCAATGCCATTGCACTTCACCGAGCAGGAACTGGCCGGACGGAGAGCGAACGTCGTGGCGGAGCTTCGGGAGCGGGGTTTGGCCGCCCTGCTGATCTTCCGGCAGGAGAGCATGTACTACCTGACCGGATACGACACCACCGGCTACTCCCAGTTCCAGTGCCTCTACCTCGGTGCCGACGGCGCGTTGATCCTGCTGACCCGGTCCGCCGACCTGCGGCAGGCGCGGTTGACCTCAGTGATCGACGACATTCGCATCTGGGTCGACAGCGCCGACAGCAACCCGGGCGAGGACCTCTGGCAAATCCTGGCGGAGCAGGGATGCAGCGGCCAGCGCCTGGGCATCGAGCTGGAGGCGTGGTGCCTCACGGGTGCGCGCTGGGACTACGTCAGAGCCGCAATCGACGGCCGCTGCGAATACGAGGACTGCAGCGAACTGGTGTGCCGGTTCCGCCTGGTCAAGAGCAACGCCGAGATCGAGTACGTCCGCCGGGCCGCAGCCCTGGCCGACGACGCGCTGGCAGCGGCCCAACGCCTGGCCACAGCCGGCACACCGGAGCAGGACGTGCTGGCCGGGATGCAGTCCGCGGTCTTCCAGGGCGGCGGCGACTACGCGGCCTCCCGCTTCATCATAGGTTCCGGAGAGAACGCGCTGATGGTGCGGAACTTCACCGGATACCGGACGCTGGAGGCCAACGACCAGTTACAACTGGAGTTCGGGGGCGCCTATCGCCACTACCATTCCTGCCTGATGCGTACGATTCTCACCGGCGAGCCCAGTCAGCAGCAACTCGCGATGCACGCCGCCTGTTGCGACGCGCTCCAGGCCTGCAAGGATGCCGCACGACCCGGTTCTACATTCGGCGATATCTTCGACGCCCACGCCGATTCGCTGGACCGGTCCGGTTTCGGCGAGCATCGGCTCAACGCCTGCGGCTACAGCCTGGGCGCGCTGTACCCGCCGACCTGGATGGACTGGCCCATGATTTACCGGGCCAACCCGGTGGTGCTGGAACCCAACATGGTCATCTTCATGCACATGGTCCTGCTGGACTGGGAGCGCAAGCTGGCCATGGCGGTGGGCGACACCGTTCTCGTCACCGCCGACGGGTGCGAGACCCTGACGAAGATGGGCACCGATCTCACGGTGAACTGACCGGGTCGGCACAAACTGGTTACGAATGGAGGGGATGACAATGGCTGAAATCTACACCCTGGGCGCCGGAACGCCCACGCCCACGCCCACCCGTTTCGGCAGCTCCCACGTGCTCAAGCTGGGCGACCAGCACCTGATGTTCGACTGCGGGCCGGCCACTACCCACAAGCTGGTCAAGGCCGGACTCTTCCCCACCCAGGTGGACTATCTCTTCTTCACCCACCACCACTTCGACCACGACATCGACTATCCCTGCTTCCTGCTGTGCCGCTGGGACCAGAGCATCGGCAAGGAGAACCAGTTGCAGGTGTTCGGCCCCGACCTCACGGAGAAGATCACCGAGGGCATCCTGGGCGAAAACGGTCTGTTCGCCCACGACTGGAAGGCCCGGGTGAACCACCCCCTGAGCCAGGCGGTTTTCGTCAATCGCGGCGGCACCCTGCCCCGGCCGGCTCCGTCGGTGTCGGCGACCGACGTGGGGCCGGGCAAGGTTTTCAGCGGGCCGGATTGGCAGGTTACGGCCGCGCCGGCCGAGCACGTGCAGCCCTACCTGGACTCCCTGGCGTATCGGGTGGACACGCCCGACGGCAGCGTGATCTTCACCGGCGACACCCAGCCCTGCGACACGGTGACCGAGCTGGCCCAGGACGCCGACATGATGCTGTGCATGTGCTGGGACGACCAGGCCGTGATGGATGCCAACGGAGAGGCCGGCGGCCAGTGCGGCACCACCGGCGCGGCGCGCATGGCCCAGGCCGCCGGCGTGAAGAAGCTGGTCCTGGTGCACATCGGCCCGCACCTGTCGGGCCACGGCCCCATGGAGCAGGGCATCGGCGACATCAGCCGCATCTACGACGGCGAGATCGTGTTTTCCGAGGAGCTGATGCGGATCACGCTATAGGCCCGGCGGCGGGCGTGGAGGCGTTAGACAGATCGGAAAGGTACTGCTAGGAAATGTGCGCCTCACGTTCAGGTCAGGCACCAGCCGTGCTTTAGACAGTGCACATGCATCAATACGTTGGACGGGTTAGTGAGGCTGGGTGCCGCTTGCATGCGATCCGTGAACAAACTGTTCGTCCGAGCCCGTGAGGCATCGGTTGGGCATCATGCTTCGGTTCCGTGTTCACGCTCAACTTGCGCCCCGATCCGGGAATCTATCGAGTCAATGATCAGCCTGCGACAAGCCAGCAGCGCAGCCAGAACGTCGGTTTCGAAGTTCAGGGATAGTTGCTTGTATCGAAGGATTGCCGATGTGATGAAATCCGGTTGATCAAATATAGTTAGGGCTTCAATGTCGAACCTTCGGTTTTGGCCGACCTTGCCTTCGGCTCGGTCGTCGATATGTTCAAAAGCCAACCGCATCTCTGTGACCGCCTCAGCGATCAGTTCTATCTCGTCGGGCAAAACGAGGTCCGTGCAGTGTTTATGGACCAGTGTCTCAGCCATGATGGTGGCCCGATGCAATGCAATGATCGTGATCTCCGCCGTGGCCAGAGCACTAAAAAGCGCGGCTCGGCGAGGGATCCCACTCATGGAAGTAGCGTGTTCACGGTCTTTCATACTTTCTGACCAGTTACGGTGGGCAGCGTCCAACCGCCTAGCGAAAGAAAATATGAACAGGAAGTATCCCAATTGCTCACGGGCGAACTGATGCCAAGTCCAAATCGTGTTCGCTACTGGCGCGTATCCTCCCATTCCCTTCGGGCTCTCGGCATCTATTTCATCGGAGTTGACCGATAAGCCACCGGCTCGGATAACTAACTGTTCACCCTCTCCAACCCGCACGCCTTCGCCAGTGTCCACCTCTCCCGGTCTCAACGACCGAGCAAACACGACGTTCCCTTCACGGCCGTCCGGGACAATGCGTCCAAGCCACAAAAGTTCGCCGCCGGGGTCGCTAGGATTTTTGTCGTTCAAGGCAGATTGCTCCCCGTTTCGTAGGCATTCTCATGTTACCAGAGCCATTCCCTGTCCAAATCCAAAATTGATCGATTCACTTCACTAATCGCCCAGCCAAAGTTGAGCGTGAACGTTAAGACGTCTTCCGCTCTCGAATGACCATGCTATGGAGATGGGTAAGCGTCGGTAGATTAGGAGTGTCAGTGCCAGCGCCCGGGGAGCGATGCACGGCCCGATCAATCGCTGATGCCGTACACCCGCATGGCGGTGTCGTGGAACAGTGCGGCGCGCTCGGTGGGCGAGTAACCGGCCGAAAGCCGCTTAAAGGCGTTGAACAGCACATTGTAGGAATAGGACGGCTTGTCCACCGGGAAGTTGCTCTCGAACATGCAGCGGTCCGGGCCAAACTGCTCGATGCAGTAGTTCATCAACGGGCCCAGGGTACCGGCCAGCTCCTCGGAGCCGATGGGCGTTTCCCGGTCGTCCCAGTTATAGCCGTAGCGCACCTGGCCCACACCGCCCAGCTTGATAACGACGTTGGGGCACTGGGCCACCTCTGCCACGCCCTGCCGCCACGCGGGCAGCACCTCGTCGTCGCGGTTGGCGTAAGGGCCAACGCGCACCAGGCCCCCGATGTGGTTCAGCACGATGGTCAGGTCGGGCACGGCGCGGGCGAAATCGGCCAGCTCCGATAGCTGCGGGTGATACAGCGAGTTCTCCAGGACCAGCCCCATGTCGGCCATGACCCTGGCGCCCGCCCGGTAGCCCTCCGTCGACAAAGCGCCCCGAATATCGCGCTGCACCAACTCCGGGCTGGCGTCCCATCCCGTCGAGTGCCGGATGCCGCGGAACCGACCAGGACTGGCGGCCACCATGGCTTCCAGCACCGGACGGACGGCGTCGCCCAGCTTCAGGTCGGCGTGACCGATGATGGCCGCGGCGGCCTTGGTGGGACCGTGGCTGCCGGTGGCGGCCTCGGCGGCGATGGTCTCGATGTATTCCACCTCTCCCACCGGACGCATCACCTCCGGCCCGTCCTGGCGGTATTCGCAGCGAACCTCGATGAACACCGTGGACCGGACGTTGTGGCCAATACCCACGTCGGCGGTCAGCTCGGGAAGGAGGTATCGCTGGTACGCGGGCGGCTCCGGGCGGGAAACCCAGAAGTGGTGGTGCGTGTCGCAGATCGGCAGGTCCGGCTCCAGGGTTTCCTCAACGGTTTGCGCCAGCCAGTCTTCGCCTTTCAGTACCATGTCGTCCCCCTCAGTCTTGTCGCTGGCACCGATACTATCACGAGCAATTATGGGTTCAGCAGTGCGCGGACGGATACCTGCAAGATTGCTTGGGCGCATTTCCGTTCTATCGTCGCAAAAAGGGTACCAGCCGCCATTCTTGCGCCTATAATGGCCGCCAATACCGAGCCGAATGTCAGGCCGCGTGTTGTGCGTGCTACTGGAGGCGACATGGCAGTCTTGCAAATTGAAGGCGTGACCCACTGGTCGATCCCGGTGAACGACCTGAACGAAGCCGAGGAGTTTTACGGAGAGTTGCTGGGTCTTGAGCCGAAGGGCCGGCTGGGCAACAGCGTCATGTCGTGTTTCAACGTCGGTGACCACAACATCCTGCTGTGCGAGCGCTCCAACGCAACCGACGGTTCGCTGGCCGACAACGGCGGCGCGCACCACTCGTTCACCGTGTCGCCCGAGACTTTCAATGTGGCATGCCAGGAGTTCCGCCGGAGGAACATCAGGATCGACCACCTGACCTACCGGGCCCAGGGCTTCTTCACCGGCCGCGAGCTGTATTTCTTCGACCCCAGCGGCAACCGCCTGGAACTGCGCGACCCCACCTGGACGGCGGGGATGCCGGAGCCGTCCTTTGAAGAACTCGCCAGCGACTAGGTGATGCGATTCCTGTACGGACGGAAAACTGGCATCGCAGCGCTGTGGCTGTGATCATGGGTTAATTATGTTAACGGAGGAACGTGAGCCATGAGCCTTGAGGACATCGAACGCAGACTGCAAGTCCTGGAAGACGTGGAGGATATCAAGCGCCTCAAGGCCCGCTACTGCGCGTACTGCGACGACAGCTACGACGCCGACGGCATCGCCAGCCTGTTCGTCGAGGACGCCGTTTGGGACGGCGGCATCCGGGGCAAAGCCGAAGGGAGAGAGGGCATCCGCAACTTCTTCATCAACGCTCCGAACCGGCTGCCCTTCGCCGTCCACATGGTGACGAACCCCATCATCGAGGTGAACGGGGATACCGCCACCGGCATCTGGTACCTGTTCCAGCCTTGCACCTACGCGGACGGAAACCGGGCGGTCTGGGGCTCGGCCAGATACGATGAGGAGTACGTCAGGGTCGACGGCGTCTGGATGTTCAAGCACCTGAAGCTGACGTCCCACTTCTGGACCCCATTCGACCAGGGGTGGGTTGAAGCGCAATTTGTGTAGGAATGCCTACGTTTGGCGAAATATCCGGAGCGGTCGCACTCAGGCGTAACGAAAACCGCTTACTGGATGTGGGTAATTGGGGGATGGTGAGCAATGCGTACCGGGGCTGATTACAGAGAAAGCCTGCGCGACGGTCGCGACGTGTGGGTGCTGGGCGAAGGGCGCGTGGAGGACGTCACCACCCACCCAGCCACCGCGGGCATGGTGGAGGAGTACGTGGCCTGGTACGACCGCCACTTCGACCCCGACTGGCAGGATATCCTCCTGACCCCGCCCGACGGCGCCGGCCAGCGCCGTCCCGTCGCCATGACCCCGCCGCAGACGCCCGACGACCTGAAGCGCCTGGGAAAGGAGATCGGCGCCGTCCACTTCATCACCGGCGGGAACATGACCCACACCCCGGGCTACGGCGAGCTGATCTCCCTGGGGTTGCAGAACGTCATGAAACGCCTGGACAACTCCTCCGAGGATATCGCCAAGGCGGAGGAGTACCTGGAGTACGTGTCCGACAGCGGCCGGTTCGTCACCTACGCCGGCGGCGGCCCGCTGATCGGCACCCGGCTCCGCCCGGATGAGAACGACAGGGCAGCCCTCAAACTGGTCAGCGAAACCGCGGATGGCATCGTGGTGAGTGGCAAGATCCAGATGCACACCAGTACCCCCTTCGCCGAGGACCTGCTGATCTCCACCCGGAACGACATGCCGGCCGGCAGCGGCCGGCACCTGTGGTTCATCGTGCCGGTGAACGCGCCCGGGCTGCGGGTGGTGTCACGTCGATCCGCCGCCCGGCACAAGAATCTGTTCCTGTCGCCGCTCAGCGGCCGGTTCGACGAGTTGGACTCCATGGTCTGGATGGAGGACGTGTTCATCCCGCGCAACCGCGTTTTCACCGGCGAAGCCCCTGACCGCAACCGCAAGCAATCGCTGGTGTGCTGGATGCTCTGGCATCACAGCTACGGCTGGCTGGCCAAGGCGGAACTCAGCCTGGGTCTGGCGCTGGCCCTGGCCGAGATCATGGGTCTCAAGGACAATGCGCAGACCATCGAGCAATTGGTCGAGATGACCGTGAACGTCCAGACCAGCCGCACCTGCATGAGGGCGGCCGAGTTGGATCAGGAGATATCGGTAAGCGGGCATGCCCTTGCAAACCAGATCCACGTGGCCGCCGCTGGCGTCAATACCCTGAAAGTCCGACAGCGCATGGGTGAAATCCTGCGCGGCCTCCCCGGTTCCTCGCTGATCAACGCGCCAGCCGACACCGACTTCGTAGATCCGGTGATGGCCGCCGAGTTGGAAGACGCCTTCGGCGGTGGCGGGTATACCGCAATGCAACGGGCCGCGCTGTTGCAGTTGGCCTGGGACCAGGTGTCCTCCGGCCTGGACGGACGAGAGGCCGCATTCGAGCTCCACGCCAGCGGTGGCCTGGAGTCATGGCGTCGCCAATTGGCGGCCTGGTTCGACGGCTACAACGAGCTGGCCAACGGCGTGCACGATCTGGTCGACGTGGACCTGCCACCCATGGACTTGACCAGCCTGCAAGGTGTGCCGGCCGTGCCGAGGCGTATGCCCCAGGTAAACACCTGATCAGCGGACCTGACCGACAGCACAGTGGATAGTTCCAAGGCGCTCCGTTGGGGCCGTTGCCATAGGTGGCGCTGTGGAGACACCGCCTGGTTTCTTCGACTACACTCGACTGGTAACATGGACCTTCACCAGCAAAGGAGCCACATGTGACCACCACATCGACTCGTGACCGTGTCGTTGAACTCTTCGCCGACGCCCGACAGGTCCACTCCCAAGCCGTCGCGCGCCTTGACGCAGGTGACGTCCGGGACGCCGCTGAAAAAGCTTGGTGCGCCACCAAGCGCGCCACCGACGCTCTCATCCTCGCCCTCACGGGAGAAGAGCCCGTAACCACGGCGAGGACTACTGACGAATTAGATGCGTTAGCGGACCGGGATCCAGAAGCTCGTACGCTCTTGGGCCGCTACTTCAGCCGCTTGGGGCAACTTCACGGGGCCTGCTTCTACGACGCGCGGTGCAATCCTCAGACCGAGCGCCGCATAAGAGAAACCGCAGCGTACATCGACGACGCCCAGGGCCTGGCGGAAGCGTAAGGCGAGCAGGACGAACATCACCTATGGGTCAGATGAACGGAATGGTCGCGATCGTCACCGGCGCCAGCCGGGGCTTGGGGCGTGCCATAGCCAAGGCGTACGCGGAGGAAGGCGCCAGCGTGGTGATCTCGGCCCGCAGTCAGTCCCCCACTGGACTGGCCGGCACCCTCGAAGAGACCGCCAACGATATCAGGCAAGCCGGCGGCGACGTCCTGGCCCTGGACTGCGACGTCACCGACGAGGCGCAGGTCAACGAAATGGTCCACCGGGCGGTGGAACGCTACGGCAGGATCGACTCGCTGTTCAACAACGCCGGCGCCATGGTTCTGGGCGAGACGATCATGGACATTGATGCCGCACGCTGGGAACAGATGATACGGGTCAACGTCAACGGCCCCTATCTGTGCAGCCGCGCCGTGCTCCCAACCATGATGGAGCAGCGTCGGGGCAGCATCATCAACATCGGTTCCCGGATGGCCACCGACCCCAATCAGGGCGGCGGCGTCCTCTACAGCGCCAGCAAGGCGGCCGTCCATATGTTCAGCTACTGCCTGGCCGACGAGGTGCGGGAGTACAACATCGCCGTCAACATCCTGAGCCCCGGCGGTCTGCGCAGCGAAGGCTCGGCGGCAATCCCGTGGACCCAGCGCGACTGGCACGAGCGCGTGGACCCCAGCGCGATAGGCCCGCTGGCCGTCTACCTGGCCCTGCAGGATGCCAGTACCTTCACCGGACAGCTTGCGTCGCGCTTTGATTTCGGCACGACTTGGGGACCGGGCATAGCTGCCGGTTGAACCATATCTCACGCACGGGGTGGGATCCGCAACGGCGCGCACTGCTCGCCCGAAGCGGCAGTCATTATGTGCCAGGTCGCTTGTTGACAGCCCCGGCCGGGGACTCTAGGCTTGCGGCACATCAAATACAGTGCGAGCATACGGGTGAACTTATGGAGATCAAAGACCTGATCATCGACGACCGGCAGCGAGGCATCTTCAGGGTCCACCGGTCATCCATGACGTCCGACGAATTGTTCCAACGGGAACGGGAACTGATTTTCAGCCGTTGCTGGATCTATCTCGGGCACGAGTCCGAGGTTGAAAATCCCGGCGATTACCGGCGCCGTACGGTTGCCGGTCGGCCGCTGTTCTTTGCCCGGGGCCGCGATGGCCAGGTGCGCGTGTTCCTCAATTCCTGCCCACACCGGGGCGCCTTGATCTGCCGGCGCGACGCGGGGAATACCGACGTGCTGCAGTGCTTCTATCACGCCTGGTCCTTCAACACCAACGGCGAGCTCATCGGCGTGCCCGACCAGGAAGCCTACGGACCCAACTTCGACCGGGACGAGCTCGGCCTGAAGGAGCCTCCGCGTGTCGAAAGCTACCGCGGCTTCTACTTCGTGAGCTTCAACCCCTACGGCGAAGACCTGGTCACCTATCTGGCCGGAGCCCGAGAGTACCTCGACCTGATCATGGACCAGTCCGAGGAAGGGATGCGGATGGTCGCCGGTTCCAACAAGTACACCATGAAGGCCAACTGGAAGCTCCTGGTGGAAAACAGCCTCGACGGCTATCACCTCGTCCCCACGCACCAGACCTATCTGGACTACATCAGCGGTCTGGGCTCCGACGACAGCGGGCAGACCGCGTCCTCCCGCATCGTCGGCAAGGCTCGGGCCTTGGGCAACGGACACTGCGTCATCGAGTCGCCGGTGCGCAACGGCCGTCCCATCGCTCATTGGCATCCCCTGTTCGGCGAGGAGGCCCGGGAACCCATCGCGCAGGTCCGCCAGCGGCTCGTGGACAAATACGGCGAAGAGCGCACCTTCCGCATGGCCGATACCTCCCGCAACCTGATCATCTATCCCAACCTGGTGATCAACGACATCATGGCCATCACCGTCCGGTACTTCGAGCCCCTGGCCCCCGACAACATGGAGGTCACCGCCTGGCATCTGGTCCCGCGTGAGGAGTCCGAATCGATGCTGGCCACCAGGCTGGACAGTTTTCTGACCTTCCTGGGCCCCGGGGGCTTCGCCACGCCCGACGACGTGGAGGCCTTGGAGTCGTGCCAGATCGGCTTCCGCGCCACCGAAACCGAGTGGTCCGACATCTCCCGGGGAATGCTCCGGCCAGCCAAGTCCACCGACGAGCTCCAGATGCGCGGGTTCTGGCGGCAGTGGCACGCCAACATGCAGGGCCATAGCCACACCAACGTGCAGGACGCGCCCGTCGAGGAAGCTGAGCCCGCACTGGCCCTGGCCGACGACGACTGACCCTCGCTCCATCAGGTGAACCATGACCACCGTTAACCAACCCACCCTGCGCGAACAGGTGGAGGACTTTCTTTTCCTGGAAGCGGCGCTCCTGGACGACTGGCGACTGGACGACTGGGTGGACCTCTTTACCGAGGATGCCCGCTACGTGGTTCCGACCACCGACCTGCCCGAGGGCGACCCCAAGCGCGACCTGGTTTTCATTGACGACGACATCACCCGCCTGCGCGCCCGGGCGGTGCGGCTGAACAGTCGCCATGCCCACCGCGAGTACCCGTGGTCGCGGACCCGCAGGTTTATCTCCAACGTGCGCGTGACGGAAAACGACGATGGCGAGCTCTCGGTGAACTCCAATGTCCTGGTCTACCGGTTCCGCGCCGGCGAGGGCGCGCCCTACGTGGGCAGCGTCGACTACATCCTGCGACGCGACGGCGGGGATTTGAAGATAGCCTACCGGCGGGCCGTCCTGGACCTCGAAGCCCTGTCCTGGCACGGCGCGGTCAGCATCATTTTCTGAGCCTATGAGCATCCGTCAGAATCAGGATTTTCGAGATTATAGGATTCGCAGGATTGGGGGAAAGTAATCCTGCAATCCCCAAATCCAGCAAGTCCTAATTCTGACAGATGGCCGTAGTCGTCTTCATGCCAAACGGTAGAGGTTGAGGTTTGAAACTCGAAGGCAAGACGGCGTTGGTGACCGGCACCAGCCCCAACATCATGGGAGGCATCGCCGAGGAGTTGGCCCGGGAAGGCGCGAACCTGGTCTGCGTCGATATCCGCGAGGAGATGGCCCAGAAATGCGCCGTCTCGATCGTTGCGGAGGGCGGTCAAGCGATTGGCGTAGCCTGCGATGTGACCGACGAGCAGCAGGCGCTCGCCGCAATCGCCCAGGCTACCCAGCGCTTCGGCGGCGTGGACATCCTGGTCAACGGCGCGGCACAGTTCAACTTCAAGGGCGTGTTGAACATGCCGCTGGACGAGTGGCGACGCCAGACCGACATCATCCTCACCGGCGCGTTCCTGTTCACCAAGCACGTGGCCCATCTGATGATCCAGCAGGACCGCAAGGGCAACATCATCAACATCATCTCCACCGCCGGGCACCAAGGCGAGCCAGGAAACGTGGGCTACGGGACCGCCAAGGGCGGGATGCTCAACTTCACCCGCTCGGTAGCCATGGAACTGTCCGCCTACGGCATCCGGGTGAACAGCCTGACCCCAACCGCTACCGACCAGTCCGAGGGACGGGAGCGGGCCGCCAGATGGGGTGTGGACTGGCCGGCCCTCCGCCTGGGCCAGCGTGCCGCGGGACTGCTGCCGGACGCCAGCCGAGGCGCGCCTTTGCTCAAACTCCCCGGCCCGTCCCACTATGGCAAGGCGGCGGTATTCCTCGCGTCCGAGGATGCTGAAATGATCACCGGCTTCGACCTGCGCGTGGACGCCGGCGCGGTCTCCCGGTACTGGATCTGGTCGCCGGGGGACGCCTAGCCGCTACGGGAACCTCAATTGCCCTTGCATCAACCGGATTTGAGGGCAATCAGGGTCCGGTCCACGTCCTCAGCCTCCAGCGACAGCCGCTCCCACTCGTCCCACAGCGACTGCTCCTCCTCCTTGAGCGTCCGATAACGCTGCCCGGTATCCTCCAACTGGGATCGGTCCTCAAACTGCTCGGGGTCGGCGAACATGGCTTCCAGTTCCGAGGTCACGGCCTCGCGCTCGGTGATCGCGGCGCCGATCTCGTCGATTCGGCTGGCCAACTGACGGGCTTTCCTGCTCAGCGCTCTTTCCTCTTCTTCCCTGGCGGTAAGGGGCCGGCGCGACCTTCCCCGGGTTGCAGCCTTTTCCATTGCAGCATGTGCCGTGTCGTCGGCAACCGGGGCCGCGGGCTTCGCTTCGGCTTCCTGCTGCTTGCGGTACAGGTAGCCGTCATAGTCGCCGGGAAAAACCCGGGGCAACCCGCCGTCGATCTCGATGATCTTGTTAGCAACCTGCCGGATCAGCGTGCGGTCATGGGTGACCAGGCAGATGGAGCCTTGGTAGTCGCCCAGAGCGTCGGCCAGGATCTCGCGGGACGCGATGTCCAGGTGGTTGGTCGGCTCGTCCATCAGCAGGAAATTGCTGGGTTGCAGGAGCAGCTTGGCCAGCGCGACCCGGGCCTTCTCGCCGCCTGACAGCACGGAGATCGGTTTGAGAATGTCGTCGCCGCTGAACAAAAAGCCGCCCAGGGTGGTGCGCAGGTTCTGCTCAGATTCGGACGGCGCGGCCTCCTGCAATTCTTCCAAGGCGGTATTGTCAGCGTGCAAGAGATCGAGGACGTGCTGGGCGTAGTACGCGGTAATCACGTTGTGGCCAAGCCTGCGCTCTCCGTGATCGATGGGCAGGACACCGGCGAGAATCTTCAGCAACGTCGACTTGCCCGCCCCGTTGGGCCCGACCAGCGCGACGCGATCCCCGCGCTCCAGGGTCAGGTTCAAGCCGCGATACACCACGTTGTCGCCGTACGCTTTGCCCACGTCGGTGAGCCGGATGATGTCGGAGCCGCTGCGCGGGGGTTCCGGAAAAGAGTAATTGACCTTCCGCGTCGCCCGGGGCAGCTCGATGATCTCGATCCTTTCCAGTTGCTTCAGCCGGCTCTGCACCTGCCGCGCCTTGGTTGCCTTGTACCGGAACCGTTCCACGAAGCGCATCTGCCGCTGGATTTCCCTTTCCTGGCGCGCGGCGGCGGCCTGCTTGACCTCCAGCGCGCGCTCCCGGGCGAGCAGGTAGTCGTCGTAGTTGCCCCGGTGGTGCACCGCCTCGCCCGGCTCAATGGCGAGGATCCGGTTGGCGACCTGGTTCAAAAAGGCGCGGTCGTGGGAGGTGATAATCACCCCACCGGGAAAGGACGACAGGTATTTCTCGAACCACAGGTTAGCCTCGAGGTCCAGGTGGTTTGTGGGCTCGTCCAGCAGCAGGACATCCGGGTTGCGGAAGAGCAGGCGAGCCAACTCGGCCCGCATGATCCAGCCGCCGCTGAACTCCCGCATATCGCGGGCGAAGTCGGTTTCCTTGAACCCCAAGCCCGACAGGATCGCCTTTGCCTCGTGATCGCGATCGGCGCCCCCGGCGGCTTCCAGTTCCGCGTCGAGTTGACCGAGCCGATCCATCAACTCGCGCTGTTGCGCAGGATCAGCCGTCGACGACAGCATCTCCCGCGTCGCGGCGATCCGTCCGGACAGCGCGACCACTTCCGGATTGGCGAGCAACACCTCCTCGAGCAAAGACCTGCCCGCGAATGCAGCCGGCTCCTGCTTGAGGTATCCGACTGTGGTGTTGCGGCGCCCGGAAACGGACCCCGCGTCGGGCAGGATATCGCCCGCCAGGATGTCCAGGAGCGTCGTCTTTCCCGACCCGTTGGCGCCGATCAACGCGATGCGGTCGCCGGAGGCCATGGAGAGGTTCAACCCGCGGAACAGGGTCCGCTCGGAATAGGCTTTGCTGATGTCGGAGGCGACGAGCATGAAACAGGCTAAGTGGTCATTGTCAGAAGCAGGATTTACCGGATTTTCAGAATTTCAGGATGTGCGTAAATCCCGCAAATCCTCTAATCCGGCTAATCCTGATTCTGACATTTGCCGCGGCCAACCGAAAGCGCGCCCACCACCACCGGTGGCGGGCGCATTGTCCAAAAGGGATATCGGCGCCGGCCTAGTCTTCGCGGATGTCTTCACCGCCGTCCACGCGGAACCCAACGCCCAGCTTGACCTGGTACCAGTTGGCGCGCCCGTCGTCGATGGTGCCGCGGATCTCCCGCACCTCGAACCAGTCCAGGTTGCGGATCGTTTGGGCCGCCCGCGCGATCGCGCCGTCAATGGCCTCCTGTACGTTTGAGCTGGATGATCCCACCAACTCGACTATCTTGTACGTGCTTCCAGTTGCCATTTCTCACTCCGTTATGCTTGAGAGTTTCGTCCTTTTTGCGCTTTCACTATCTGCGCCCAAGTATAATATTCCCCATGTCCTGATTGGGCAACCGGGTGCGGGGGCCGTTTTCCCGACAAATCACTTCACCTGACTACCCTCCGCCGGCTCCAACCGCGTGGAGCCCGGCATCGTCTGGCTCAAGCTGTAGGCCATGCGTGAGGGCGCGGACATCGCCAGCCGCGAACTGTTCTGAAGAGTTTAGGCACTCACGCGTACCCCGTTGGTCATTGCGAGGCGCTTGCGCCGTGGCAATCTCGCTGCCGGAAAAGTGGCTCCGGAAACGACGAGATTGCCACGCTTCGCTCGCAATGACAGTCGGAGCTAATCTGGGTACGCATGAAGATCTAAAACCTGACTAACCCGCGCATGATGCCGTAAGATTGGCATTGTCCCGCCGTGCACAATCCCTCCAGGAGTTACGACCATGATCATCGACACCCACACCCACGTGGTCAGCAGCGACAAGAACGCCCACCCATTGCACCCCGACGCCACCGGCTGGTCCCTTGAGGTTAGCAACAACGTTGAGGACCTGATCAAAGAGATGGACTCTGCCGGCGTGGAATGCGCCACCCTGGTACAGCCCAACGGCACCTACGGGCTGGATAACTCCTACCAGTGCGACAGCGCCCTGCAGTACGCGCCCCGCACCGTTGCCGTCGGCATCCTGGACCCAGCGGCCGATGATGCCGCCGACAAGCTCTCCTACTGGACCAACGAGCGCGGCATGTGGGGCGTGCGCCTGCAAAGCCAGGCCGAGCCGGACGACCCTCGCTGCGACGCCCTATGGAACCGCGCCGAGTCCCTGGGCATCCCCATCTCCATTGGCGGCGGCGGAACGGCGGATCGGGTCAACCGGATGCGCAACATCGGCGCGCGACACCCCAACGTCCAGTTCGCGCCCGACCATTTCGCCGGCTGGAGCAACTCCGCCGACAAAGCCGGAATGACCGTCGCCCTGGAGGAGTTGGCGCAACTGCCCAACGCCCATCTGCGCTATTCCAGCACCAGCCTCGGTCCCTACGCCGACTTGTCCGACGAGGAAAAGGATTTGTTCCGCCGCGTAATCGAAGCATTCACCCCGCGCCGCATGATGTGGGGCTCCAACTTCCCGTCGTCCCGCGCGGGCGGATTCATCGGTCAGGTGGAACTGGGCAAAACCGCACTGCCCTGGCTTTCTAACGAAGACCTCGACTGGATGATGGGTGGGGCCGCCGCCACCTTCTGGCCCATGCTGCAAGCGCCGTAGCGTAGCGCCGAGCTCCGTGCGGCCTCCGCTCACAAGCCGAGCATGAACGAGCACGAGCAGGAATTCGGCACACCGCCACCGGTCAAGCCTTCGCTCTGGGAGCTCGCCAGCGCCCGGGGGATGGACCGGCGCCATTTCCTGCGCCTGCTGCTGGCCGGCGGCGCAACCGCGGTCCTGGCTGCCTGCGCCGACATGGCCCCATCCAATTCGACGATGGAACCCCCAGCGCCGGTCAGCCCTTGGTTCAAAGATCCCCAGCCGTTCGTCGTGCATGGAGACAAGGGGCTGGAGGCGCGGCTGGAAAACATGCAGGGCATGCTCACCCCCAACCGTCTGTTCTTCGTGCGCAACAACTCGGTCAGCCTTGATCTGGACGCCGACGACTGGCGTCTCATCGTGGAGGGCGACGCAATCTCCGAGCCTCTGGGATTGACCTACGCGGAAATCCGCAGCCTGCCCAGCCGCACGCTGATATCCTACCTCGAATGCGCGGGCAATCACCGCGCCATGTTCAACCTGATGAACGGACGGGAGGCGTCGGGTACCCAGTGGATGACCGGGGCGGTAAGCAACGGCGAATGGGTCGGCGCGCAACTCCGCGACGTCCTGACGCTGGCGGGCATCCAGCCCTATGCGGCATCCGTGTTGCTGGTGGGGCTCGACGTGCAGTCTCCAGAGGAGGGCTTCCGGTACGTTCTCCCGGCGGAGAAAGCGATGGAACCGGACACCCTGCTGGCCTACACGCTCAACGGGGAGACACTGCCCAGGGACCATGGATTCCCTGTCCGCGCGTTGGTCCCCGGCTGGGTGGGCAGCGCCAACGTCAAGTGGCTGGGCCGCATCGTCGTTTCGTTGGAGCCGATGTGGACCCGGAACAACACCACCTCCTACACGCTCATCGGCGATGCGTACCCGCCACAGGGTGAATCACTGGGCCAGCCGGTCACCGCGCAGGTGATCAAGAGCGCACTGGCCCTGCCCTGGCCGGCGGAACTACCGGCGGGACGCCAGCGCATCCGCGGGTACGCCCACTCCCCCTCGGGACCGATTTCACGCGTCGAATGGAGCATGGACTCGGGCCAAACCTGGAACGTGGCAGCGCTTTCCGGGTCCCAGCCGGACCGCTCCTGGGCTCGGTTCGAGTTTGAGTGGGACGCCGAGCCGGGCGAACACACCATCATGACCCGGGCCACCGACGCGGCCGGCAATACCCAACCCGACCGCGTGCCGTTCAACGAGAAGGGATACCTCTTCAACCAGCCCGTCGCCCATCCGATACGAGTGACCTAGCCCCGGCATATGTTGGGGGACCAGGCAACAGGAGACGGACGTAGACGCTCGGCGTTCACGTTCCTAAGTGTGGCACTCCTCCTCGCAATGGTCACTGGGCGGTACGTCCAGCACCGGGTTGGTGTCGAAGAACCCCACCGGCTTCAGGCTGAACCCGCAGTAGGCCACTGGCGAAATCGGCCAGTCCTCCGGCCGGGGCACGTGGTGGTAGCCCAGGGTGTACCACAGGACAACATCGGTGTCCGCCACGTTCCGGTTGTTTTTCGTGTACTCAGGCAGACCCGCGCCGCCCGGGTGCTGGTTGGGGTATGGGCCGGTGGCGGATATCTCGTCACGGTCGTACGGGGTCACCCACAGGTGTTTCGTCATGAACCCGGCCCGCTTGATGATGCTGGCGTCGGGATGCGCGAAGGGCAGAATGTTCTCGCCAGGCATCAGCTTGTAACTCACCGGCTGCCCCAGCTCGTTCTTCGCCGAGGTGTTGGACACCAGCCAGTAGCGCCCGCTCATCGGGTCGATCACCCGCTGCGCTTCGTGCTCCGTTCCCAGCAGGGTCTTTTCGGCGTAAAAGGCGTTGCCATGAGGGTTGTCGGGACCCGGCGGCGCAGCCACGGTGTTCACCTCGAAGACCGAGTTCTGCCCGCCGTCCACGCTCATGTCCATGCGGAAGTTGAAGAAGTGCTGGTGGATGTGCGCGTTCAATTGGGGCGCGACCAGTGTGCCGTACTTGGGCGTCTCCCCCTCGGCGATCCCGGCGGTGTTGATGATGCCGGTCAGCTTGATCTCCATTTGGATCGTGCCGTCCTGATAGAAGTACCAGAAGAACCCGTACTCGTAGTTGCCCACGGTCACGACGCTGGAAATCACCAACCGCCGCGAGCGACGCACCTCGGTTTGCCCGATGCGCCAGTCGGTGTGCTTCCACAGGATGCCGTAGTCCTCCTCGTGCATGCACACCGCGTTGGGTATGGTGAACGCTTCACCGCTGCCCGTATTGAGCGCAGCGTCGAAGTAGTAAATCTCTCCCAGGCAGTCGCAGCCCAGAGTCAGCGAGTTGGTCAACGAGCCGATCCCGTACTCCCCGGCGTCGAAGGCGTTCTTCCGGTAGTGGTCCTTGCCGGGTTCTCCGTAGGGCACCACCATGTCGGACAATGCCGCCCGGTGCAGGATCGGCCGCACCCGGCCCTGGTCTTCGTACCCCACCGTGTGGATCACCAGCCCCTCCCGAGGCGTGAACCCGACGCGCAGGTGCCATTTCTGCCACGTCACCTTCCAGCCGTCCACCTGAAAACTCGGCCCCTCGGGCTGGGTGATCTCCAGCGGTTTCAGGTCATCGCGAAACCTGCCGACAAACTCGGCTCCGTAATTCCCCGGCTCCGGCGGCAGCGGCATCACGCCGTAGTCGTCGACCCGGACCACTTCCATGCTGTTCAGGTCGACCACGGCGGTGACGCCCTCGATGGGACGGGCGTAGCCGTTGTCCGTGGGGCTGGTGCGGGCAAAGTTTCGGCACAGCACCAGTCGCCGGCCCTCCTCGTCCTCGTATCCATAGTTGCCGGCCGACCACGGGTCCACCATCACCAGGCTGGGGTCGGTGATGCCCCGCTTTTTGATGGCCGCCTGGAACCGCGCGTCGGCGCGCACCGTCGCCTCGCACTCCATGAACTCGTCGAACATCACCCGGGGCTGCACTCCAGGAATGTGTTCCCACGAAACGACGCTACGGTCGTCCAGTGACACCACTGCCTCGTAGGTGGCCGGCACGTCGTTGTCCAGCACCACCAGGAAGGCCTCTCGCCGTATCGGGTCTCCCGGTTGAAACTCGAGCACAACGTGCTTGTCCGGCTCCCGCAGCACGATGGTCTCGAACCGCGTTCGGGGTCCCAGGTCGCGCTGTGACTTCAGAATGGCCGACACCTCGCCGATCTCCTCCGCCGTCAGCGGGTCCAGCGGGTGTGACACCACGGAGCGTGTTGATTCCTGCGGTGTTGCCTTGGTGGAAATGGCCATGATGTACTCCTCGGTTATGGTCGCACCGGACAAACGGTTGCTATGGTAGATACCGGACGCTAACAGCGCGGCGTTACCGGGTCAAGGCGAACGCCGGCCGCCGTCGATCAAAATGCGAAAGCGCTGCCCGCGCGGTGCTAAAATCCTCGCAACCCGCAAAACACGTTCCGTGGAGGCAACCAAATGGCCATCACTGTTGGCATGGGCGATTACGTGTACGAATACCAACCGGGATGGCCCCTGCTCCCGGTGGGCCAGGGTTTCCAGGGCATCAGCGGCGTCGCTGTGGACAGCCGGGACCAGGTGTACGTGTTCCAGCGCCAGGGACCTCGCGTGCTCGTGTTCGACCCGGACGGGCACCCGCTGGCCGCGTGGTACAGCAGCGGGGGCGTGCCGGCCGACGCCCACCACATCCACATCGGCCCTGATGACTCCGTGTACCTGGTGGACCGGGACGCCCACCAGATCCTCAAATATTCCCCGGATGGCGAGCTCCTGGCGACCATCGGCAACCGCAACCGACCGGCGCTCCAGGCCCCCTTCAACCATCCCGCCGATGTATGCGTGGCCCCTTCCGGCGAGTTGTTCGTGGCGGACGGCTACGGCAATTCCTCGGTGCACCGCCTCGCCGCCGATGGGTCTCTGATTGCTTCCTTCGGCAGTCCCGGCCGCGGTCCCGGAGAATTCATCGTGCCGCACAGCATTCGCGTCTCCGCCGACGGGCGGGTCTATGTGGCCGACCGCGAGAACAACCGGGTGCAGGTCTTCACCGTAGACGGCCAGTTCGTCGACCAGTGGACGGACTTTAAGTGCCCCATGGGCGTGCACATCGACGCCGAGCAGCGCGTCTACGTGACCGACCAGGTGCCACGCCTCAGCATCCTGACCCTGGATGGAGAGCTTCTGGCCCGGGGCCGGACCTTCGAGTACGCCCACCAGGTTTACACCGACTCGCAGGGCAACATTTACGGCGCCGACACCTCCAACCAGCGTGTCCAGAAGCTGGCGCGGGTACGGTAGTCGAAACCACGAACATCCGGCACACTGACCCGCATCGTAGGTACGGTATGCGATTCGCAGCTTTCACCACAGTCGCCGCATCCGCCGGCGAAGCCACCGACGCGGCGGGCTTTCTGGACAACCTGCGTCAACAGGCCGTCCTGGCGGAGGAACTCGGCTTCGAGGCCATCTGGTTGGGCGAGCATCATTTCACCCCGTTCGGCGTGGGCGACCTCCCCAATCCGATACTGTTGGGCGCCGACCTGGCCGCCCGCACGTCCAGGATCCGCATCGGTCAGATGGCCAACATCGCCACCTGGTGGCATCCCATCCGGCTGGCCGAGGACCTTGCCATGCTGGACAACATGAGCGGAGGCCGCCTCGAGGTGGGGTTCGGCCGCGGCATCTGGCCCTACGAGGGGCCACAGTTCCACCCCAACGCGGACCCCCGCAAGGACGCCGAGAACCGGGAGCTTTTCCAGGAAACCATCGAGATTGTCCGCAAGATCTGGGCGGACGAGTACTTCGACCACCACGGGACCAACTACACCTTCCCCGCTCCGGACACCGTGTTCTCCCACCCGTCGGTCGCTCCGGATCCGACTTGGCATGACGGCCAACGCGTCACCCGGCTGCGGGTGACCCCGCGCCCGTACCAACAACCACACCCACCGCTTTGGATGACGGTGTCCACCGACCGGTCGGTGACGACCGCCGCCCAGATGGGCCTCAAGGCCTGCTACTGGCAGCCGCCTTCCCTCCGGATCCGGCAACGAATGGAGATCTACGCCGAGGCGCGCTCGAACCTTGAGGGTCGTCGCTACGAATTGGGCGAAGGTCAGGCGGTCATGCGCTCCACGTACGTCGCCTCTTCCATGGAAGAAGCCCGAAGGGATGCCGAGGCTGCAATCATGTCGGCCTTCATTTTCAATGATCCCTTCCGCGGTCGTCAGGTGTTCACCAACCCGGACGAGGAGCTCGACCCCGAGATCAAACTGGACTGGGACTTCCTGGAGCCTCGCACACTGCTGGTGGGTTCGCCCGACAACGTCGCCGAGAAGATCCAGGAACTGCAGGAGGTGTGCAACCTGGATTACCTCCTCGTTGAGTTTGCCCACTCCGGCTTGTCGCAGCGCCAGATCCTGCGCAACCTAGAGAACTTCGCCACCAGAGTTATGCCGCACTTCGCCGATTAGACAGCCCCGGGCCTTCGTCTTCTAACCTATGTAACGCCGAACGGCGGCGCACTCCCGTTAGCAGCAGATCATCCCGTGCTGCGGCGCGCCCCTGGCCTCCTTGTCCCGGACCAGCAGGGTGCCCACCGTCGCCACCGCCGACAGGGCCAGCATCAACAGGAAGGCCCGGTCATAGCTGCCCCAGATGTCGAACGACAGGGCGCCGGCCAGCGCGCCAAGGCCGCCGCTCACCTGGTGCACGCCGGAGATTGTTCCGCTGACCCTTCCCAATCGGGTGGTGCCGAATATGTTGCCGGAGAACATGACCGTCAGCGGGGCGGTCATGAGGAAGGTGAATCCGTACAAAAGCGCGAAGACCATCACCGCAGGCTTGTCCTGGTTCAGTATGACCAGCGCAAAAATCCCGATGCGCATCACAAAGCACAGCAGCGTCGGCCGCCCGGGGCCCAGGCGGTCAGCGAGATAGCCGGAGGCGATGACGCCCAAGAGGCCCATAACGCCCATGAGCGCCAGCAGGTACCCCGCGACCACCGTGCCGATTCCAATGTCCAGGGCAAAAGCCACCACGTGAGTTTGCACAAAGAAGTCCTGGAAGCCGCAGATGGCGTATACCACCAGGAGCAGCCAGAGCTGAACCGACGTCAGAAGCGGACCCTCCCTCGGCTGCTGATCATCCTGTCCCGCAGACGCGCTCGTGGCCGGCGTTCCCGCGCTTGTGGGCGCTGATCGGCCGGATCGTACCGCCGCCATCACAATCGGCGCCAGCAGCACGAGGTTGGCCAGTCCCAATGCCCCGTAGGAAAGACGCCACCCGAACCGGGCCAGCGACTGTGCCAGCAGTCCGACGATCACCAGTTGGCCGATCGCGTTGCCGGAGACCGCCACGCTGTTGGCAACGCCGCGCCGGTTCGGGAACCACCGAACGATCATGACGCTCACGATGGGATTGGACATGCCGGCGTTCCCCAGCGCGAAGACCACCCCGTACACCAGGAACAGCTGCCACGGCGAGGATATGACGCTCATCAGGGCTAGGCCGACCGCGCCCACCACGGCTCCGATACCCATGATCCAGCGCAGGTCGTAGCGATCCGCAAGGCGGCCCACAAAGGGCATGGCCGCGGCGGAAACCAGCATGTACGCCGTGACGCCGAGCGACAGCACCGAGCGAGACCACACGAGGTCATCGACCATGGGCTTCAGCATGAGCCCCAGGGCGGAGCGCGACCCACCGTTGAAGAATAGGATCGTGAACCCCGCCGCCAGGATGACCCAGCGGTAGTCAATCCGGCGCATCCATGCTCCCGCTAATCAGGATGAGTCACCGTAGCATCGGGCTTTAACGGGAGTCAACGAAGCCGGGTTTCGGCACACGGACCCGCCATTGACGGCCATTGGCCGCGCGCATAACATCCGCGCATTCCGGCGAACTCCGGAACTGTTACCCCGTCATTTCCGACTCGCCAAACTTCCCGACCGAAGCGCCAGCGAAATATCGCCGAAGAGCGACTGTGGATGTTTGATACGGCGCTGAAAAAGAAGCGGGTCATCGGCATTCTGCTGTTGGCCATCATCCTGGGTCTGTTCCTGGCCTTCAACCGGATCCCCAAGCTGGACACGGTCGAGGCTGACCTGGCCGGCGTCAACGCCCCCCGGGCCGAGTGCTTCCAGGGATTTTGCATCAACCGGGAACCGGAGGCCGGTTTCTTCGAACGGTGGTGGGACTTCTCCACCAGCTACCTGAAGCTGGTGACGGTGGGAATGATCTTCGCGTTCCTCGCCGCGGGCATAACGGAAGTCTTCCTGTTCCCCAGGAGCGGAAGTTCGGGCATTACGGGCGGAGGCATCAAGGGGGTCCTGCGGGGGTTCGCCGTGGGTTCGTCAATGAACCTCTGTTCCGCCTGCATCGTCCCGATCGCCTCGGCCTTCCGACGGCGGGGCGCTCCCGTGGAAACCGCCATCGCCATCACCCAGGGATCGTCCACGCTGAACCTGCCGGCGCTGGTGATGGCCGCGCTCGTGTTTACACCCATGCTGGCCGGTTCTCGGATTGCGGTGAGCGTGGTCGGCGTCCTGTTGCTGGGGCCGCTGGTGGCCCTCCTGATGCGACGGCAACTCAGCTTCAGAGACGCCTTCAGGTTCGGTAGAGCGGACGGAGCGGTTCCGGAGTTCGCCACGTGGCGGGAAACCATCGGCGCCGGGCTGAAGGACTGGGCAAAAGCCAGCCTGAACTACCTGTGGCGTTTGGGGCCGGCTATGATCCTGGCTGGCATTGCCGGCGGCCTGGTGATCCAGTTGATCACGCCCGACACCGTGGCTGCCTACCTGGGAGACGATGTTTCCGGCATTGCCGTCGCCGCCACTCTGGGCATCCTCATCAACGTGCCCCTGCTTTTCGAGATCCCTCTGGTGGCGGTACTGATGCTGGTCGGCATGGGAACTGCGCCGGCGGCGGCGCTGCTGTTCGGCGCGGCGGCGGCCGGCCCCTTCACCCTCTGGGGATTGGCACGAGTGATGCCCAAAAAGGCTGTGGCCGCCTTCGCCGCCGGCACGTGGGGCCTGAGCATGGTGGGAGGCGTGGGCCTGCTGTTCGTCGGACCATTCTTTCTGGATAACTCCGACTCGCGCATCGTTTTCAGCTCGGACCGGGACGGCGACTTTGAGATCTACTCGACGCTTCCGGACGGCTCCGAACTGAAGCGGCTCAGCAGCAACTCGAGCTACGACGACATGCCGGCGTGGTCGCCCGACGGCAAAAAGATTGCGTTCGTTTCCGACCGTCACGGCAGTCCCGAAATATACGTGATGAACGCGGATGGTTCCCGCGTGCGTCGGCTCACTGAAGACGATGGCTCAGATAACGCGCTCCCAGCCTGGTCGCCCGACGGCAGCCGGATCGCCTGGTCCTCCCAGCGCGACGGCAACCGCGAGATCTACGTGATGGATGCTGACGGATCCAACCAGATCAACCTGACCAACGACCCGGGCTACGACTCGTCGCCCGCCTGGTCCCCCGACGGTCAGCGGATCCTGTTCAACACCCGCCGCGACGGGAACCTGGAAATCTACGTGATGAACGCCGACGGATCCAACCAGGTCCGCCTCACCAGGAACGCGACGTCTGACGAATTTCCCGCCTGGTCTCCGGACGGTTCCATGATCGCTTTTTCATCCGACCGAACCGGCCGCCGCGCCGTTTACGTGATGGCCGTTGACGGTACGAACCCGGTGCAACTCACCGGGGACGATTTCCGGGATTACTGGCCATCCTGGTCTCCCGACGGTACCCGGATAACCTTCGCCAGCGACCGATACGGCGACCCCGAGATCATGGCGATGAACGCCGACGGATCACACCAAGTCAACCTCAGCCACGGCCCCGGCGCCGACAGTGCCCCCGCGTGGGGTCCGGGTGATCTACCGCCGGCCGACACGCAGGGGCCAAGGATTGTATCCCTGGCGCCTGCCGCCGCCGCCACGTCCGGCGGGAGCCTGGTGACCATATCCGGGTCGGGGCTGGAAGCAGGTACCCGCGTCACTCTTGGCGGCCTGGAAGCGCCGGTTATGGCATTCCTCGACTCACACACGATGACCATCGAGATTCCCCCACGCCAAACCGGCGTCGTTGACGCGACGGTCACCAATCCCGACGGGCGCTCGGGCACCTTGTCCGAGGGCTTCGTCTATCGACAGCCGCTATTCACCAACGTTGCCACCGAAGCCGGCACCGCGTTTCAGCACTTCCGGGACCCTGTGGACCGGATCCCGTTGGGAGCCGGTGTAGTGGTTTTTGATTTCAACAACGACGGCCTCCAGGACATCTATGTGGCGTCCAAACCCTCCTGGAGCGACTCTCCGGATCAGATTGACGGAGCCAACGCGTTATATCGAAACGACGGCAACGGGTCGTTCACCGATGTCGCCGCGGATGCCGGTGTCGACCAGCTTATGGGCCTGTCCAACGGTGGATGCGCCGCCGATTACGACAACGACGGCGACCAGGACCTCTACGTCACCAACTGGGGCTCAAGCAAGCTCTTCCGGAACAACGGGTCGGGCGCTTTTGCCGACGTCACCGATCACGCCGGATTGGGCGACCCCGATCCCAGCTACCGGTCCATGGGCTGCGCCTGGGGCGACTATGACCGAGACGGCCATCTGGATTTCGTCGTAGTCCGGCACATGGAAGAATCGGACATGGAGGCTTTCGACCTCAGGCTGTTTTACCTGGCGGTCCGCCCGCTGGGCCTGTTCCACAACAACGGGGACGGTACCTTCGCTGAGGTTTCGCATCTGCTGGGGGACGTCTCAGCGCCCCAAAAAATCCCCGGAGAATACGGCACCCTGTGGGGAGCAGGGTTCCAACCCGGTTGGGTCGACTTCGATAACGACGGCGACCCCGACCTGTACGTGGTGAACGACTTTGGCCACGACGTCCAGCCCAACGTCCTGTGGCGCAACGATGGCCCTGGTGACGGCGGAAGTTGGAAATTCGAAGATATTTCCCGCGATTCTCGCGCCAACGTGCCCATGTTCGGGATGGGCCTGGCCGTGGGCGACTACGATCTCGACGGGCACTTCGACCTCTACGTCACCAACATCGAGGACAACGTCCTGCTGAGAAACAACGGCGACGGGCTCGCCTTCACCGAAACGGCCGCCGCCGCCGCCGCGGGAATGGGATCGTTTCAAAGGCGGCAGCGTGTCAGTTGGGGAACGGTATTTTTCGACTATGACAACGACGGCTGGGAGGACCTGTACATTGCCAGCGGCCACCTGGACAGTGATCGGTTCACCAATCACCGGCATCAGCCGAACCTGCTGCTCCGCAACACCGGCCAGGCCACCTTCGAGGACGTATCGTCGGTTAGTGGCGCCGACGACCGGGGCGTCGGCCGGGGCGTTGCCTACGCCGACTTCAACGACGACGGCTGCCTGGACCTGTATCTGGCAAACCTTGGTCTCGCCGGGGACGAAGCCCAAAGCGCCCGGTTGTTCCTGAATAGCTGCCACTGGGACTCCAGCTGGCTGCGCGTCCGAACCGTGGGAACAATCAGCAACCGGGACGGTATCGGAGCCCGGGTCACCGTCGTTGCCAACGGTCAGACGCAAATCCGGGAAATCGCCGCGGGTTCCAGCAACAAGAGCCAGAATATGCTGCCCGCGCATTTCGGACTGGGCCCGGCCTCCCAGGTGGATTCCGTGCGGGTTCGGTGGCCCAGCGGGATCGTGCAAACCCTGCACGACGTGCCGACCAACCAACAATTGACCGTCGTCGAGTCCGCTCAATCCGGGTTGCCGCCGTAACGGTTTGTGACACGCCACGCGCGCCGTGCAGCGGGATCCGACGTTGCTCCTGAGTTCATGCGGCCGCTTATGCGTACCCAGTTTCGCCCCAACTGTCATTGCGAGCGAAGCGCAGCAATCTCGTTGCTGGGATGGGCCATTCTTCGGGTGACGAGATCGCCACGTCGCTGCGCTGCTTGCGATGATAAACCGGGTACGCGTGAGCATGCGGCCGCTATTGACACGAATCACGTTGCTATTATACAGTCCGCTTGCTTTACGGATGGCTACTAGTTCGTTCGAACAAGTTACGCCGTACGACACTTCCCGGCCTGTGAATGGCAAGATTTCGTAACTACAATGACGATTTCCAGTGACCGTAACTGTATTTGGCATTTGATACTGCTTGCGTCGCTACGAGGCGCGGCACTTATGCCAGAAACACCCTACCGAATCCGCAACCAGATGGACAAGCCAGCATGATCGAGGGGCTTTGGCTTGAGGGAACCAGGGACGACAAGCGTCTTGACCTAAGGTCATGGGCGTAACAATCACAGTCTGGAGGTCTGTTAATGAACCGCTACGGAAAGAAGATCACATCGGCGCTAATGCTCTTACCAGCGCTGCTGCTCCTGACGTTCGTTGCAGCATGCGGAGGGGCAGAGGCACCCGCGGAAACCGCTCAGCCGGCTGCAGCCCAGCCCGCATCCGGGGGCGCGCCGGCCGCTGCGGCTCAGCCCACCGCGATGCCTGAGTCCCAGGACCAGCCCAGCGGCAATGTCGTGGACGAGAGCCAGTTGCCAACGGACAAGATCATCCTCGGACTGATCACGCCCATTGACGACACCGTCGTACCATGGCAGGGCGGTGTGGACTTCGTGTACCAGCACAGCCCGTTCATGGAATACCTGGTGCAACTCGACCCTAACACCAGCGAGTGGATCCCCATGTTGGCGAAAACGTGGGAGATGAACGCCACCGGTGATGTTTGGACCTTCGAGCTGGAGCAGGGAATCCAGTTCCATCGAGGGTTTGGCGAGTTCACCGCCGCGGACGTGGAGCACAGTTTCAAGCTCACCTGCCAGAAGGGCACCCGCGCCAGCTACAAGGGCGGTATCTGCAACGTTGACCACGTGGACATTCTGGACCCCTACAACATCCAGGTCCACATGGTGAAGCCCTCGGCCGAGTACCTGTTCTACGCCGCGGAGTCGGCGGGCAACATGATCTACAGCAAGGCCCAGTGCGACCAGGCCGGCGGGTTCAACGATGCTGAGAACATCGCCAGCGAAGGCTGCACCGACGAGTACTACGAGAACCTCGCCGGCACCGGCCCGTATCAGTACGAAGGCCGTACCCCCGAAGTGCACGTGGACTACTCGCTGGCCTTCCCGGACGGACACTGGCGGCATGACCCGGTCTACCCAGAAATGCGCAACACCTGGGTACTGGAAGAGTCCACTCGCTTGGCCCAGTTCCGCGCCGAGGAGACGCACATGACCGAGGTCAACCGGGACCTGGGCGACAAGCTGGAGGCTGAAGAAGACGGCAAGTTCAAGATCATACCTAGCACCGGCCCCGCCCAACAGACGGCCTTCCGGTTTGGCGGCATGTTCTACGGCGACGCGGAAAACTACGACCCCGACTTCCCGGTGACCGCGCCGGGTGAAATCGGGATCAAGGTGCGCAAGGCGCTGAACAAGGCCGTGGACCGCGAGACCTTCAAGCAGGAACTCTACAAGGGTCGCGTCTGGGATTCCAAGGTACACGCGTTCCATCCCACCCTAACCGCCTGGAATCCCAAGTGGGACGAGGACTGGGAGGAGGAATACGGCTACGACCTGGAGGCGTCCAAGCAGCTCCTGGCTGAGGCCGGCTATCCCGAAGGGTTCAAGATCACGGTTCCGATGTATCCCTTCCCCGGCGCCCCTGAACTTCCCCAGATCGCCCAGTTCATGCAACTGGCCTGGGCGGAGATCGGAGTGGAATTGGAACTCCGTGACGAAGACCGCGCAGCCGTGGTCGCCCGGCGCCGGAATAAGTCCAACCACGAAACAGCCCTGGCGACCACGCCTTCATTCAAGGCAGTGGAAGCGCAGATCATGCTGTTCAACACTCCCAAGGAAGACGGTGGTGTGGTCTTCATGTACGAGACCGCCGAACTGCAGGAGCTGTATCACGAGCTGCAGGTAACCGTTGACCCGGTCGCACGTGAAAAGGTGCTGCACCAGATTGGCGACATCAAGTTCTACCAACACGAGTGGATACCGCTCTTCTGGGTGCCTATCGAGACGATCGTTAACACCGAATACATTTGCGAATGGCCCTTCCCAGGTTGGGAGGGAGGCGACCTCGGCAGCAACGAGCTGATTGTGGGGCCGCCTTGCTGATCCCTTGGTCAGTCTGACCAATAACCGGTTTGAAAGCGCCGCGACTGCCGGGGAACCGACGGTCGCGGTGCGCGAATTGGAAATAGCCGCGGCTGAACCCTGGGGCAGGAGTTAGGGATGCAACGGTACATCATTATGCGTATCCTCCAGGCGGTCCTGGTCCTGGTGGTGGTCAGCGTGATTGCTTTCGCCCTGGGCCACGCCGGCGGCAACCCCCTGGACGCCATTCTGCCGGACGACGCCGACGCCCAGGTGCGGGCAGACTTGGAGGAATTCTGGGGAATCAACAGGCCGTTGCACGAACAGTACTTCACTTACGTGTGGAACGCGGTGCGGGGCGACTTCGGCGATTCATTCAAGTACCCCAACTTCACCGTAGCCGAACTGATCAGCGACCGATTCGTAGCTACCATTCAGTTGGCCGGAGCCGGCATCCTGGTGGCGGTGGTTATCGGTTTGCCCGTCGGCGTCTTGACGGCAACCTATCGGGACACCGTCTTTGACTGGACGGGCAAGGTGGTGGCCCTGTTGGGTCAATCTCTCCCCGTATTCTGGCTCGGCATCGTCCTGATGTGGATCTTTGCCGTACAGTTGGACTGGTTTCCAACCTCCGGCAAGGGCGGCATCAGGAACCTCATCCTGCCAGCCGTGGCCATCGGATGGTTCCAGGTGGCCGCGATGCTCCGCCTGGTGAGGTCGTCCATGCTGGACGTCCTGGACAGCGAGTACGTGAAACTGGCCCGCATCAAGGGTCTGCCCGAGCGCAAGATCATCTGGAAGCACTGCTTGCGGAACGCCGCCATCGCTCCTTTGACCTACTTCGCCATCACGTTGGGGTCATTGATGGTGGGCTCCGTTTCCATCGAAACGGTATTCCAATGGCCCGGCCTGGGGTTCCTGCTGTTCAATGCTGCTCGCGCCAGTGACTACGCGCTGCTTCAGGGCATAATGCTCACCTTCACCACCATCTACATCATCGCCAATCTATTGGTGGACATAGCCTATGCGTACCTCGACCCGCGCATTCGGTACACCTAAAGCCAACAGGATGTAAGCGAGGACAACAGCCATGGCCATAGCACTGCCAGAACTCAGCAGCCCACGTCCGCCATCCCGAATTGGCCATTACGCGAGGGAAGTGCTCCGCTACCCGGTCATTCCAGTGGCTGTCCTGGTGATAGTGCTGCTCATCCCTGCCCTCGGCGCCAATTGGCTCGCTCCCTACGACCCGCTGAAAGGCGATATGAAGAATCGCTTCGCGGAACCGTCGGCGCAGCACTGGTTCGGCACGGACGACATCGGGCGTGATGTGCTCAGTCGGGTCATGCATGGAGCCCGCGTGTCATTGCTTGTGGCCAGCGTGGCCATTTTGATATCTGGAATAATTGGCACCTCTTTCGGTATTGTGTCCGCTTTTTACGGTGGTTGGGCGGACAACCTGATGATGCGCCTGGTGGACATCTCACTGTCCCTGCCCATCATCGTGGTGGCCATCGTGGTCGCCGCGATGGCGGGGCCCAGCATGAAGATATTGATAGCCGTGCTGGTTTTGAGCCAATGGTCTCGCTATGCTCGGCTGGTTCGCGGCGAGGCGCTAACCATCAGAGCGCAGGACTACATCTCCCGGGCCCGGGTGGCCGGAGCGTCCAACTTCCGGATCATGCTCCGCTACATCTTCCCGAACATCGTCAACACCATAGTGGTTCTGGCCACCCTCCAAGTAGGTTTCGTCATCGTACTGGAGGCGACGCTGAGCTTCCTGGGCGCTGGCATCTCCCGGCCCACACCGGCTTGGGGTGTGATGGTGGCCGACGGACGGTCGTTCGTGACCGACGCTTGGTGGCTGTCCTTCTTCCCCGGCCTGGCAATCCTGCTCACCGTGCTGTCCATGAACCTGTTGGGCGACTGGCTGCGAGACAAGCTGGACCCGAAGCAGCGGAACCTGTAACCATCCCGGCGCTGCCGTTAGTGGTCTCACAATCTATCGAGGCGGTCAGACGATCGACCGGCGCGGGTGCGTTGTGCGCATCCGCGCCGTCGTTTGCACGGCTCGCCACCGTACCCGGCGTAACCGCAGCCGGTTCGGAGACGACGTTGTTGCCCCAACACCAGATAACGCGCTAATCTATCCCCGATGAATGAAGCTACACGACCCAATGCCGGGTCAAACAGCGCCGCGGATTGCGGCTGGCGCGGGGCCGAAGATCAGGAGCCGGGCCAACCCGGCCCGGAATGCGACCACACAGTCCCAATCCTCCCCGAATGGGCGCAGGATGACCCCCGGGGACGGCGATGGTTCAACCGCCGGCGCTTGATCCGAACCGGGTTGGTCGTCGTCGTGCTCCTGTTCCTGGCGTGGCTGTATTACCCGTTCTTCCCGAACCCGATCAAGCTGCTGTTCAACTCGCCCGAAACCATGCTCAGCTCGGCTTCCCTGCCGGGCCAATGGTCCATGGTTGGCCGGGATCTCCAGCTCACCCGTCACGTGCCCACCGTGGCCACTCAGCCCGAGGGCACGGTGGTCTGGTCTCACGATCTGGGCACTCCCACCCGTGCCGCCCCGATCGTGCACGAGGGCGTGGTGTACGCGGGCGGGTTTTTCAAGATCATCGCCCTGGAAGCGTCGATGGGCCAACTACTCTGGGAAGTGACCGTCCCCAGCCCGCTGGATCACTCCGTGGCGCTGGCCGGCGATTTGCTGTACGTGGGCCTCACTGACCACCGGGTCGTGGCCGTTGACCTCGAAACGCAGCAATTCCGATGGTCCTACAAGACAGAGGGCCCCATCGCCTCGTCGCCCATCGTCGCCGACGGCATCGTCTACGTGGGATCGGGCGACAATGCGCTAAACGCCCTGGACGCGGCCAGCGGAGACGTCTTGTGGCGGGAGGACATCGCGGGCGAAGTCCGCGCGGCGCCGGCCGTCAGCGAAGGCCACGTTTACGCCGCCGACAACCTCGGCAACCTGTACGTATTCGACGCCAGGACCGGGCAGAGCAAATTGCGCTTCCGCACCGAAGGGAACACCAAAGCGTCCCCGGCTATCGCCAACGGGATGGCGTACTTCCCGTCCGGGGGACAGGTGCATGCGGTAGATGCCGACGCCCGGGAAATCGCCGGCG
This sequence comes from Dehalococcoidia bacterium, assembly GCA_034423575.1. Taxonomy (GTDB): domain Bacteria; phylum Chloroflexota; class Dehalococcoidia; order Lucifugimonadales; family UBA3495; genus Bin87. Next base: position 32,996 of record DAOUIF010000062.1, read on the forward strand.
AGTACCAGTTCAAGCTGGTCTGGAAGCAGTTCTGGGACTGGAAGGTGCCGGGCGTGCCGCGGCCGCCGGCGCAGAAGGGAAGAATGTGGCTGTTTGATCCCGATTTCGCGTTCGATAACACCACAGGGCGCTGGTCCACGACAGGGCTGCTGGCGACCCCGTCGGTCGCGGACGATAAGATGTATGCGGGCAGTTTCAACGGCGGCTTTTACGAGGCCGACGCGCTTTCCGGCACCGAGACGTGGCGGTTTGAGGCCGACGGTGCCATGTTCGGGTCACCCGTGGTGGTGGGAGACCGGGTTTACTTTGGGACCGACGCTGGCAGCCTCTACGCCCTGGACCGCTCCAATGGCGAACCGATCTGGCAACTCCCGCTGGGAGCAGCCATCGACATCTCCCCGGTCTTCGCGGACGGGCGTTTGTACGTCAGGACGAACGACGGCCTGCTGCACGCCATAGAATAGAGTAACGCGCGCCACAACCTTCCCTGGCCGCGCCGGACCACGTCGCGAACGCGAACTAACTTCCCGCTTTGATGAAGTCGGCCGCCCGCTCGGCCACCATTATGATGGTGGCGTTGGTGTTGGCCCGGACTATGTCCGGCATCACGGAGGCGTCGACCACCCGCAGGTTCTGCATGCCATGCACCCGGCAGTACTGGTCCACCACCGCCGTTGGATCCTCCGCCGGACCCATCTTGCAGGTGACCGAAGTGTGGCCGGCGATACCGGCGTTCTGCTGCAGCCACGCATCCAGGGAACTGTCATCGGCCAGGTCAGCGTCGGTCGGCGACTGGCGCTCCGCCAACAGGTCGACGAAGGCCGGATGCTCCAAAATCGACACGGTGCGCCGTACGGCGTCCCGGAACCGGGAGGTATCCCTGGCATCGGAAAGAAACTGGAAGTCCAAGTCCGGCTGGACCGATACGTTAGCGGATACCAAGGTGAGCAGGCCCTCGCTGTAGGGGTATTCCAAGCGACAGCCGATCCGAATGTTGAGCGCGTCCCGACTCTCCGGATACGACGTCGTGGGCTGGACCTGGATGTCGTTGCGGTCGGATGACCCTGCCGCCGTGAACCGCAGCCCTACCTGATTGCGAGGCGCGTCTGGAGCCAGGTGGTGGTCAGGGTGAGCTCGGAACACGATGGACACCGACGGGTGGTTTTTCATGCTCCGCCCGACCCCGGGCAACTCGTGGATCGGCTCTATGCCCAGCGGGCGCAGCTGTTCGGAAACGCCAATGCCGGAAAGGAGCAGCAACTGCGGCGAGGCGATGGCCCCGGCGCTGAGGATGATCTCGTCTCCTTCGACGACGAAAACGTCACCGCCGCTCTCCACCTCCACGCCAACCGCTCGTGGTGAGCCTGTCGAACCATGGTCGAACAAGATGCGCCGAACCACAACGTTGGACCGGATGGTCAGGTTCAACCGGTGGCGGCAGGCGTCGAGATACGTGATGGCGGTGCTCATGCGCACCCCGCCCGGGTTGTTCAACGGCATGGCGCCGACGCCGGTGGCATCCGGATGGTTCATATCCGGATCGTCCGGGAAGCCGGCATCCCGGCACGCCCGATAGAATGCCGCCTGCAGGGGGATCCAGGTCTCGTTGGGATGCCGCCAAACCGGTATGGGCCCTTCCGAACCGTGAAAGTCGTCCCTGATGTCGGCGTCGTTTTCCAGCCTGCGGAAGTAGGGCAACGTTTTCTGATAGCTCCACTCGTCGTTGCCAGCCGCAGCCCACCCGTCGAAATCCTCCGGGGCGCCCCGCAGCAGGATCTGGTGATTGATCGCGCTGCTTCCACCGGTGACCTTGCCGCGGGCCACGTGCAATGGCCGCGCCTGTTGCGCGGTGGACCTGCCGACCAGCGACCAGTTGTGGGCCGCCCCTTCTTCGGACGCGGCCTGGTTCATATCGAATTTCAGCTCATCGGGCAACTGATCCGGTCCGGGATAATCGGGGCCGGCTTCCAGCAGCAGTACGGATCGCCCGGGATCTTCCGACAACCGGTTGGCCAGCACGCAGCCCGCAGAGCCCGCCCCTACGATGATGACGTCGTACTTCATGCCTCGTCGACCTCGCGTTACGCCTCGATGCGGTACACCCGGACCGCCGTGTCGTGGAGCAAGTTCACCCGCTCGCTGGCGCTGTAGCTTCGGGAAAGCCGCTTGAAGGCGTTGTACATCACGTTGTAAGAGAAGGAGACCTTGTCCGGCGGGAAGTTGCTCTCGAACATGCAGCGATCCGGACCGAACTGTTCAATGCAGTGGGTCATCCAAGGGGCCATTGCCTCGGCCAACTCCTCGGACCCTATAGGCTCGGCGCGCGCAGGCCAGTCGAAACCCCAGCGCGGCATGCCCAATCCGCCCAGCTTGCACGTAACGTTGGGGCATTCCGCCACCGCGCTGATGCCCTCCCGCCAGGCCGGTATGACCTCGTCATCCTTGCCGGCATAAATCCCGGTGCGGCTGACTCCGCCCACATGGTTGAGGATTATCGACACCTCGGGGACTGCCCGCGCGAATTCGGCGAGCTCGTTCAACTGCGGGAAGGACAGCATCACGTCCAGCGAAAGGCCCATGCTCGCCAGTACCCTGGCTCCGGTGCGGAAGGTCTCGTTGGACATGATCCCCTGGGTTTCGCGGTTTTCTATCAGTGGATCGGGGCTCCAGGTCACGTTGTGCCGGATGCCCTTGAAGCGGTTAGGGCTCGCCGCCTGCAACGCTTCCAGCACCCGGGTCACGTCGTCCCCGAGCTTGAGGTCGGCGTGGCCCACGATGGCGGCCGCGGCCCGGGCCCCGCCGTATGTGCCGCTGGCGCTGGCCGCGGCCAGCCCCTGCACGAATTCCACCTCGCCCACCGGCTGCAACTCCACCGGCCCGTCGGCGCGATACATCGACCGCGCTTCAACGAACACCGTGGATCGGACGTTGTGTCCCGAATCGAGGTCGGCCATCAGCTCGTGGAGCAGGTAGCGCTGGTAGGGGATGCTCTGCAGACGTCCATCCCAGAAGTGGTGGTGCGGGTCGCACAGCGGGATATCGGGTTCGATCGGGTCTTCCTGGGTCAGGGCCAGCCAGTCATTGTCTCCAAAAGGCACGTCAATTCCTCCGTCTCCGTGTGATTCAGGGCAATGATACCACCCGTGCGGCGCGTCTCGGGCTGGTGGGTATCCAGCGGCATCATGCGGCCGGGAAACGTCAGAATCAGGATTTTCAGGACCGGGTCCGTTCTGGGGTGGAGCTCCCCCAATCCGGTCAAATCATAAATCCCGTAAGTCCTGATTCTGACGCCGGCGCTAGCGGTTTTGCTCATCCTTGGCCTAGTCCGCGTTCAACCGTTCTTCCAACCGCTTTAGTGTCTCCTGGGTTGCTCGCAACTCACGCACGAGGTCCTGCCGCGATACCGGCTCGTTGCCTTCGAATAGCTTCCCCCGCTTCGTCTCGTCCAGGCTGTTGATGATGATGGCGATGAACGTCGCTATCAAATCATCATACGCATACTCTGACCGTGCCTCTCTGGAGAGGCGAGATACCAGGCCTGCGGCAGATGTCGCTGCAGCAGAAGTCCTCGCCGAATAGACGGCGACGAAGCAAATCTCAACCACCGAAAGGGACCAACCCGGCCGTGAACGCAGACACGGAGCAGGGGTCAGGCAGTGGATGAGGAAGCCGCTTGGCAGACACGGGCTGGCGGCGCCCTTACCGGGCCGCCAGCGGCGGGTTCGACTTACCTCGACTGAAATAGGGAACCGACGGTGAATCAGCGCCACGGTATACCGCTCCAAACGAGCACCGGAAACATAACGGTACCCGCAATAGGTTGCGATTCACCGGACCGACCCTCTCGGATCGAATGCGCAGAGCCCTGGGCGTTCCAATCACAGCCGGTGATACTACGCGCAGGACCACTATTGTGGAGAGTTTTGATCCCTCCTCTGACAACTATCTGGCTGCCCGGTTCCGCGACGGCAGGCAGCGCCCGCAAACGTAAATGTCTTTTCTTTGCGAGTCAAGTCGGAAAGAGCCTTTTCTCGCGACCAGCAACGGCACCCAGGCGAGGAAAATCACGATGCAAGAAATTACAGGACGTTTTCCCCGGCTCACCGACGAGCAGAAAGCGGTGATCGAGCACGCCTCTGGACCGCTGGCGGTGATAGCCGGGCCCGGTTCCGGAAAAACGACGACCATAATCCTGCGGGCCATCAACCTGCTGGCCTCGAGGCTCGCCCGACCGCAAGACCTGGTCATCACCACGTTTTCCCGCGAGGCGGCGAGAGACCTCTGGAACCGGTTCTTTGGCCATCCGGCCGGACGCACATTGGTCCGAGGTTCAGATCACGACCATTCACGGCGTTTGCCAGAACCTGCTGAGGCGCCATGGCCAGCGCATCGTTGCGCCGGGGTTCAGGACGCTGGACGCGCTCGGCCGGTCGGCGTTCCTGGACAGCCGGCTGTTTGACATCACGACCAAGCGGGCGCTCCTGTCCCGCCGTTGGGGGACGGCCACGCATGTGGTCCGGGGACTGGCCCAGGCCTTCGATCAGATCGTGGAACAGTCCGTGGACGCCAGGGACCTGGTATCGGCCGCCGACCCGCTGCACCGGGCGGTGGGCGCGGTGTACCTGGAATACGAGGCGTCCCTGCGGGAAGCGGGACTCGCCGACTTTGCCCACCTCCTGGGGTGGGCCCGCGACCTGCTGGGCGATCCCCAGTCGGACCACATAGTGGACGCGCGCACGTATGCGATGGTGGACGAGTACCAGGACACCACGCCGCTGCAGGCCGAGATATTCCGGCGCTGGACGGCGGGCAGCGGCAACCTCATGGTGGTCGGCGACGACGACCAGAGCATCTACTCCTTTCGGGGAGCCAGACCGGACAGTCTGCGGGCGTTCACCCGGAGCGTTCCCGGTAGCCGGACCATCCGGCTGTCGGTCAACCACCGGTCCTGCGCCGGAATAGCGGAGGCGACCTCGCGGTGGATGCGGGCCATCGTCGGGGAAGAACGAGGGGACTGCGCCGCACACGACGTCGGGTCCCGTGTCTCCGACCGGGACCGGTATCCCGGCGTGATGGTCGTGGAGGGCGCCAGTCCCGACGATGAGGCCCGAAAAGTCGCCGCCGCCTTCCGTCAACTGAAGGAGGATGGCGTCGTCGCCGACTACGGGCAGATCTCCCTGCTGCTCCACAGCGTCCGCGATCACGTGGTTGGCCCCTATCGGGACGGTCTCAGGGACCAGGGGATCCCCCACGTCGTCAGGCAGCGGGTGAAACTGCTGGAGCATCCCGACGTCAAACTCATGGTCGGGTGCCTGGCGATCATCTTTGACGCGCTCCAGGACACCGCCGGAAGCCCACCTTCGGGCAACGGGGCGTTTCGCCGCTATCTGCGCGAAGCCGCAGAACTCGTGTGGGCTAGCACGGCCCCGGACACCCCGCTGGGCCGTGCCCTCACGAGGTGGCCGGCCCAGTTGCGAGAGGCGATGGCCAACGGGACGACGCTGGACCGCAATGTCCACGATTACTGCTACGCCCTGATGGCGGTGGAGCCCTTCTCGCTGCTCCGGCGCGAGCCGGAGGCCACCCGCGCCCTGGCCTGTTGGTCCCGGTGCGTCCAGACCTTCCACGACCACTACGGGCACACGAAAATCTCCGGCGACGGGATCGGGTTGATGAAGCACGACCTGTTCGAGAGGATTTTTACCTCTCCTGCACCAGGAATCAACCTGGCAACCGGCGGACCAGGGAGCCGATGCCGGAGCGGTCCAGATCATGACCGTCCACCAGAGCAAGGGCCTGGAGTTCCCCGTGACCGCCGTGGCTTCCCTCGCCCACAATCCCGCTCCCCACAACCTCGACCTGGATCTGTCCGCCTTCGCTGCGGAGCACGGAAAAGGAACTCGCGAGGTAGACCCAGCATTGGATCAGGTACGATGCAAGTACACCGCCTTCACCCGTGCGGCGGATCTGCTCCTGCTGTCGGGGCACGGCGAACCCGCACCCACCGTTCAGGCCATTTGGCACGGGGCGCCGCGCTGGTTGCCGGACGGTCGCAGGTCGCTGGCGCGCCAGCGATTCCGGTGCCGGCCCAAGCCGACTGCAAAGCCTTCCTACTCCGTCACCGGAGACCTGGCCCAGCACCGGCTCTGCCCGCGGCGGTACCAGTTTTTCAGCCGGGAGGGGTTTGTCCAGCCGGCGACGCAGCAAAGCGCGCTCGGCTCATTAGTCCACCGGAGCATCGATGCCGTCCACCGGAGGGTTCTGGGCGGTCTGCCGCTGGACGACCGGGCCGTCAGGGAGATCGTCAGTCGGGAGAGCGCGTCAACCCCGGCGGACCGGGGCCGCGCCCTGCGGCAGGTGCGCCGATATGTGAGGGACAACGAGAAAAACTTCGGCGGGATCATCGGGTCCGAGACGCCCCTCCAGGCGGACCTGGGCGATTTCATCATGACCGGGCGGACGGACCTCATCACCCAACAGGGGGACGGGCTGGCCGTCACGGACATCAAGACCGGCCGGCTCGCCGCCGGGGACGGAGAGCGCCAGGCGGCGTACCGCGACCAGTTGATGCTGTACGCCCACCTGGTGGCGGAGCGGTACCGGCAGCCGGTGGTGCGGGCGTCCTTCCGCTGGACGGACGCACCCGAGGGTTCGGATGCGGTGCAGTCCTTCGCCGTCTCGAAAGAGAGTGTGGCCGAGGCCTTGCGCGGAGGAGCGCAGACCGCAGACCGGATCAGCGCCGGCGATTTTACGATCCAGCAGCCGCCGCCAACCGCCGTGTGCAACTGCTGCGCTCTGCAATCCGTCTGTCGACGGGACGGCACCATCAACTAAAACTGAGCACCGACTGGCAACTTGACCGCCGGCATTGCTCATTTCCGTTACCGAGCATTTTCAATCGGCAGGATGATCTTTCTCGGTGTCGCTCAGCCGGAGTTTATTCTCCAGCCTAGCCAGCATTTCCTGGGCAGTCCTGATCTCAGCCAGCAGTTCCTCTTGTGAGACCGCTCCTTCCACCTCCGGGGCCCGTTCCGCTTTGGCCTCGTCCAGGCTGTTGATTATGATGGCGATAAACAGATTAATTACAACGAAGGTTCCGACGACCACGAAACTGACGAAGTAGATCCACGACCACGGGTAATGCTCCATTGCGGTGTTCATGATCTGGGTCCAGTTGTCCAGCGTGGTGATGTTGAACAGGGTCAGCAAGGACTTTCCGAGGGTGCCCCAGTGCGCCGGATCGTGTTCATGGAACAGCTGGTGCCCCATGATGGCGTAGATGTACGCCACAATGCTCATCAGCATCATGACGTGGCCCACGCTGGGGATGGACCGAACCAGGGCGGCGACGATTAGCCGTAGGTCCCGGATGGCCGAGATCAGGCGCACCACCCGCAACAGGCGGGCGAGGCGGGCGATCATCGCAAACTGGCCGGTGGCGGGCACCAGTGCGAAAACGATGATTAGGAAGTCGAAGACGTTCCAACCGTCGCGGAAGTACCGCTGCGGTCTGGGCCAAAGGGCCAGCATCTTGAGAGCCGCTTCGACGATGAACACCCCCAGGGCGATGTCGTTGCCCAGGTATAGCCAGTCGCCGTAGAGCCGGCTGATAGTGGTCGAAGTCTCCAGCCCCAGTATGATGCCATTGACTATGATTACGCTGATGATGAGGTATTCGAACCACGTGGCGTTGACGAGCCTGGATGCGAAATTAGCCAGATTTATCATGGAGGTGAGGATACAGCGTTAGGCTATCTGGTGGAACCGACAGGGGCCGAGTACTTCACAGGAGCAGACACATCCCTCAGCACGCTTGTCGGCGGCGCGAGCGGCTGACGCACGGACCGCGTTGTTGCACAGCTGAGTCGATGCGGCCTCCCATAGCCGAGGCTGGCAGGCGCAGAGTTGGGCAGATATTTTGGTTGGGGTGGCATCGGGCTGTAGGATGAGGCACGCCGGTCGATCGAAAAACGGTCAGGGTGCGGTCCGTGGGTGGCCATCGGACTCTGAGCCGCGTGTCGTTTATGCGAGTAAACGGCTTTCCCCTCATGCGCTCGACCCCGGCCTTTTGACGACTGACTTATCTGGACTTTGCGCATTTTTAGAAAAGTATAAAGGCAGGGTAATCTGTGCTGACCCGACTTCTCACGGAAGGTCCAGCCATGCTCACCCTGCCCGATGTCATTGTACCGATACTCTCCCCCTTCGCAATGCTGTTCACCAACCCGACCTGGCAGAAAGCCCAACTGCTGCTGGTGGGTGTGATCCTGACCCCGGGTCAGCGCACCGTGGCCGCCGCGCTGCGGGTCATGGGACGCAGCGACCAGGACGACTACGCCCGCTACCACGAGGTGCTGAACCGAGAGCGGTGTGGTCGCCTCGCGAGGCGGCCCGCATCCTACTCTTGCTTCTGCTCCAGTACCTGGATCGGAGCGACGGTCCGTTGGTCTTCGGCGTTGACGAAACCCTGGAGCGGCGGCGTGGCGCCAGGATTCAGGCCCGAGGCATTGACCGGGATGCGGTGCGCTCCAGTCGCCACCAGTTGGTCAAGGCCAACGGTCTGCGCTGGATCTCCCTGATGTGGTTGTGCCATGTCCCCTGGGCCGGACGGCATTGGGCGCTGCCAGTGCTCACGGTGCTGGCGCCCTCCTCGCGCTACCACCAGCGACAGGGGCGTCGCCACAAGAAGATCGCCGACTGGACGCGGCAGATGATCATGCTGCTGCGCCGCTGGCTGCCCCGTAGACCCCTGGTGCTGTGGGGGACAGCGGCTACGCCGTCCTCGACCTGCTCCACTGCTGCCAGTCCCTGCGCCAGCCGGTCACCCTCATCGCCAGATTGCGCCTGGACGCCGCCCTCTATGCGCCCGCGCCCGACCGTCAGCCGGGTCAGAATGGCCGACCGGCGCTGAAAGGCCAGCGGCGACCCTCGCTCAAAACCCTCCTGGATCAGGATCAAGCGGCCTGGACCGTTGCCGCCGTGGCCTGGTACGACGGCGCCACTCGCATCGTGGAACTCGCATCGTGGAACTCACCTCCCAGACCGCCGTCTGGCACCGCTCGGGCAAGCCGGCCGTCACCATCCGCTGGGTGCTGATCCGCGATCCCCAGGGCGCCTTCGATCCTCAGGCCCTGCTCTGCACCGACCCAGCGGCGGACCCGACCCAGATCCTCCAGTGGTTTGTGCTGCGTTGGCAATTGGAGGTCACTTTCCAGGAAGTCCGCACCCATCTGGGCATGGAGACCCAACGTCAGTGGTCCGACCTGGCCATCGCCCGCACCACATCCATCCTGCTGGGCCTCTTCTCCTGGACCACCCTGGCGGCCCACCTATTGCAGAAACAGCATCCTATCACCCAGCGTACCGCCGCCTGGTACGACAAACCGTCGCCGACCTTCGTGGATGCCATCGCCCTGGTGCGCCGCCACCTGTGGCTGGCGTCGGAGGGTTTCGAACGGTCAGCCCGCGACCCTGATGTACGAGAACTCCCTGCCGCCCTGTACCACCGAATGGTGGATTCCCTTGCTTATGCGGCTTGAAATGCGTAAAGCCTAGATTACGGCAAACAACGCATCCGAACCCACAAAAGCCCAGGCCCCAATGGCAAACCGAAAACTGTGAAAGTGATCGAGGATAACCCATTGGAGGAGTGGATCCGCATCGACGATTATTCGCCGGCCATCATCTCTAAAGAGGAGTACGACGCGGCCCATCGCCAGATGGGATGCCTCAACCGGTCAAGGCAAAGGGCGGTCGCGTAAATTTCCTGACGGGCATGACGAAATGCCCTTGCGGAGGAAATGTTGTCGCTAACGGGCCAAGATACTATCTGTGCAGAAGGTCGCGGCCGATGACATTGTATGGCAAGCGGCAGTGCACCGAAGGCAGTCTTCCCAAAGAGAAACTGGAGAATTTGGTGTGGTCCACTTTTGTGGAATGGGTCGAGGAACCGGAGCGACTCATAGGCCTTGTCCGGGACGCCGTTGAGACTGACGGGCACGATGACCTATCGGAGCAAATCGAGGCAGTGGAGCGAGCGATGGCGAAAATTGCGGATGACCAATATAAGATGATGATGTACAAAGATTCTCTGATACCAACCACACACCAGCGGTTGGTGGCGCAACTGACGAAGGACCACGCCAAAAAAGAGCAGGAGTTGCTGTCGTTGAAAGCGATACAGCAACAGCAGGTAGACCTGCCCGCCGTGGAAGACCGCATCAGCAAAGCATGCGACGACCTTCGCCAGAGCGTTGCCACCATGGATAACAGCGACAAAAATGCAGCCCTCAAGCTCATTGGCGTACAGGTCGTCGCATCCCGCGAAGGAGTTGATGTGCTCCTGGGAATTACCGAGTCGGATTTGATGATTTCAGGTTCATCAAGGCGATAATGAAATACTCGAACCAGTTGGAGTTGACCAGGCCGGCTGAGATTTTGACCAGTCGATTCATGGAACCGCACGCAAGCGTTGAAAATCGCACATATTTTACGGCAGCTCGCCCTGCCTAAAACGGGGAATAAAAATCCGGAATACCGCAGAGCGCCCGGCCTCGACCGGTCAACCCGGGGTCTACCCTGACCATGCGAGGTGGCGCTGGGGAAGATCGAGCCTGACAAGCGTTGGGCCTTGGCTCCAGGCTTATTGGCGGCCGATGGTCGCGTGCTGCGGGAGCGTAGGGGAGATAGCGGAAAGCTGCAAACCCGTCCTGACCAACACTTACGGGTCAATCGGTGGGCAGGATGGGCTGACCGTTCTCGATCCTCAGTACGAACCGATAGTCGTAACCCAGTTCGCGAATGCGGTCGCCGCCGTTCCCCCGGTCGAACACGGCGATAACCTGCCGGACTTCCGAACCCGCATCTTCCACGGCCCGAATGCACCGGATAAGCGAATCGCCCGTGTAACAGGTGTCGTCCACGATGGCTACCTGCGATTCCAGGTTGCCTTCGATTCGGTTAAGCATGCCGTAGTCTTTGGCTTCGGGCCGCACGTAGAAACCGGCGCGCGGCACGGCGGATTGGTGCACCACGGCCATCACCACCGGGATCGCCGCCGTAGCCGGCCCGCCAACGCAACGCACGTCATCGGCCAGCATGTCGCCGATCATGCGGCCGGCTAAAACGCTTCCCTCGGGACTGAGCATGAACGCGCGACCGTTGACGTACCAGTCGGTGGTCTGGCTGTCCTCCAGCACAAAGCGTCCGCGATGAATGTGCGGGCGCACCAGGTCAGCGATGTTGTGCAGGTTATCCATTTTCGATCCTCGGATCGCGCATCAAGCGGCCCGTCCCTCCATAGCGGGGACGGATCCGACACATCCCAACCAGGATGATCCGGGGGCGGGCGCCGGCGCCCAACCCGCCATAGATTCGCGGCTAGACGGATTGTCGCGGCTCTATTCTAAACGATGCGAAACTGACCTGGGCAAACCAAGGATCGGCAGGTCGCAGGATCAGCTTGTCGCATAATTACCATTTGAGACAGTGATATAGTTACATAACCCATTTTCCGTGAGATACTCGCCACACATATCCTCGATCCAAGGATCATGCCCACGCCACGTTCGCAGTGGAGATGCCCGGCGCCGGGCGTTGATGGCCACGCTCCCAACCGTTACGGTGGCTCTGGGCTAAATATTTACTTGGTCGTTACGTTGCCGCAATATGTACACAACAAATATTTGAAACCGGTGAATTATGTGGTACGATACTTGGCTGCAAGCGATCACTCTGGAAGTTACCTATCGACATTCCGGAAAAGACATTCATTCTCAAACTCTCAGGACATGACGACTCCAGATTGGGTTAATGTGCCTGACCGCCCCGCCGCACGACATTAATACGGATCAATGATGCCTGCACATACGTCGACAGAACCCTCAACAGGAACAGCCCGATCCAAATCTGATGACCAGGACCGCAACGGCCGGTTGGTCACCCTGGTTGAAGCATGCCTGCGTGTCTCGGAGAGTTTGGAGAGCGAGACTGTCCTGCAAAGGGTGATCGACCACGCGCGTTGTCTGACCAACGCTCGCTATGGCGTGCTGATCGCATACAACGCATCCGGGGAAATGGAGAACATACTCACATCGGGCGACACGAACGGAGAATTCCACGGCGTCAAAACCCCGCCACAAGGCCAGGGACTGCTGGGCTACCTGAACGAAGTCGACGGCCCCTTGCGCGTAGCGGACATCGGCAGCCATCCCAAATCGGTCGGGTTGCCTGAGGGACACCCGCCGATGCGGACGTTTCTGGGTATGCCCATCCGCCGCGACGGGGTCCACATCGGCAACATCTACCTGTCCGAAACCGAAAGCGGCGAAGAGTTTACTCCGCAGGACGAAGACATCATTGTGCGCTTTGCTGAGCACGCGGGAAACGCGATCGCGAACGCCCGCGAATTCGAAGCTGTAAGTCGAAGAAAGACCGACCTGCAAGCGCTTGTCAATATAGCACCAATTGGCGTAATCGTTTTCGACGCCAAGACCGGTCGCCTGCTCGTCGCAAACCGTGAATGTCAGCGCATGGTTGACGATCTGCAACTGCCGGGTAGGTCCTTCGAGCGGCTGCCTGAGGTGGCCTCGTTCCGGCGAGCCGACGGTCGGGAAATTTCGTTCAGTGAGCTGCCGACCTCCCGGGTCATGCAGAGCGGGGAGATAGTTCGCGCCGAGGAAATCGTCGTCTGTTTGCCCAGCGGACGCTCCGTCACCACCCTGGTCAACGCCGCGCCCATTTATTCCGACAACGGCGATATCGCGTCGATCGTGGTGGCGATGCAGGACATGACACCCTACCTGGACGACGAAAAGTTGCGATCGGACTTCCTGGGGATGGTCAGCCAGGAGCTGCGCACGCCGTTGAGCGCAATTAAAGGTTCGCTCATCGCCTTGACTGACGTCGTTGGCTCGATGCACTCGTCCGAGCCTCTGCAGCTCCTGAAGATCATCGACCATCAAGCAGAGTTGATGCGTGCACAAATCAACAGCCTGATTGATTTGTCACGCATAAACGCGGGCACGCTCCAGCTTTCGCTGGAAAACACCGACGTGCATCAATTGGTTGCCGAGGCGATCAATGAGTTCAGGCGCAACCATGCCGGCCAGATGATCGACGCACGAATTCCGTCCGATCTGCCCCAGATCCATGCCGACAGGCAGCGCATCGACCAGGTGTTGCGCGATCTGTTCGCTCACAGTTTCAGGTATTCCACCGAAGCCGCCACCATAACGATCAGCGCCGAATTGCAGGATTCCCAAGTCTCCTTCTCAGTGTCGAACATGGGAGACTGCGACCACTCGACCCAACCACCTGAATTGTTCGAAAGGCTCCGGGCGGCGCGATTAGGACCGGATCCGGGGAGCGCCGAGGAAGGCGGACTAGCCTTGACGATTGCCCAGGGCATCGTCAACGCGCACGGAGGGCGTTTCCGAGTGGTGCGGACCGAGGACGAACACGGCGCGACTTTCACCCTGACCATCCCCGTCGCAGAACCCGAAGCGGCGCCGATGACGTCCCCGGCCAGGAACGGAACCGAACCCGTTGGCCCGCCGGCTGCCGAGAAGCCGCGGGTCCTGGTGGTTGCCGAAGATCCACATATCCTCAGCACGATGCGCCGCACTTTGTCGCGCGCGGATTTCGCTCCCCTGGCGGTGTTCGACCTCAGCGAACTGGATCGCTTGCTGGCCGATCAAAAACCGGAAGTCGCAGTGGTTGACTTGACCGGATCAGACGACGCCGGGTTCGAACTGGTTGAATGGCTGGCGACGTCGCACATGGTCTCGGTGATCGGCATCCTGAACCCCGGTGATGAAACGAACGCAGTTCTTGCCTACGAAAAGGGCGCCGACGGTTACATCGTCAAGCCGTTCTCGCCCACGGAATTGGTCGCAAGGATCAGGGCCTCCCTGCGAATCAAAGCGAACTCCCACGCAGTGGACGCCGATGATGGATATGTCCTGGGCGGAGTGAGCATCGATTACACATCCCACCGGGTCACGGTTGCGGGTGAACCCGTGCAGTTGACGGCAACCGAGTACAAACTGCTGAACGAACTCTCCAGCAGCGCCGGCCGCGTCATGACGCAGGACGAATTGCTGCACCGCGTCTGGGGACCCGAGTATGCCGGCCAATCCCAGCTGCTGCGGGCTTACGTGAAGACGCTGCGGCAAAAGTTGGGGGACAACGCCCGCAAGCCATCCTATATCTTCACGGAACACGGCATCGGTTACCGGATGGCCAAGGCGTAGCCCCGGCTCGAGCGCGCCATCGCGACACGAGCACGTCATACCGCCGCTCCAGAGGAGCATTGCCGACAAATCGGGCGGCGCCGGGGATCTCCGGCGCCGCCAAGTCGTTCACCGGTGCGGCCTGTAATTTACCGGCCCATAGCGTAGCCGTCCCGTCGCAGGTCGGCCCCTCCGAACAGGCTGCCCCGATCCCGGTCAACCTCGATGGCGCACAGGGAACCCATCCGCGGCGTCCACTCGTTCCACACGTCCACGTCGTGTCCGCGCTTGCGGAGGTCGTCCACCACCGACGGTTCTATCCGGGATTCAACCCCGACCAGTCCGGGCCGGTAGGCGTGGGGCCAGAAAGAGTTGGGGAAGCTCCACGTTGACGCCCGGGGAGCTTCGATGGCCTGCTGTACGTCCATGCCAAATTCGGCAACGTTCAGGAAGAGTTGGACCATGGACTGCGGTTGCACATCGCCGCCCGGCGTTCCGAAAGGCATCCAGGGTCTGCCATCCTTGAACGCCATGGCCGGATTCGGGGTTAGGCGCGGCCGCTTTCCGGGCGCGAGGCTTGCGGGGTGGTCCTCGTCCAGCCAATTCTGCGCTCCGCGGGCCGATGCCATGAACCCCAGGCCGGGCACGATGGGCGCACCGCCGAACCCATCGCTGGGAGTGGCAGAGAACGCATTGCCCCAGCGATCCACCGCACAGATGTAAGAGGTATCGGCCGACAGGGGCCCGGCCACCGGCTCCGGCTTCTGGGCCGCATGTCCGCTTCCCGCCTGGAATGCCCAGGGGTCACCGGCATCGGGCATCTCGGGATTGGCCCGGCGAGGGTCGATCTCCCGTCGACGGATATCTGCATACTCCCGGGAAAGCAGGCCGTCCATGGGCACGTCCACGAAATCGGGGTCGCCGTAGTAGGCGTGACGGTCAGCGAAAGCCAGTTTCAACGCCTCCAGCACCGTGTGGATGTACTCCGCGGAATTGTGGCCCATTCCCTGAAGGTCACAGCCTTCCAGAATGCGCAGGGCGTGGAGGTTCATCGGCCCCTGGCACCACGGCCCGCAGGCGTACACGTCGGTGCCCTTGTAATCGATGACGGGAGGCGTGTCCACGCCCACGGAGAAAGACGCCAGGTCGTTCATGGACAGCCAGCCGCCCTGGCCCCGGATGAACGCGACCATCTCCTCGGCGATGTCTCCCTTGTAAAACAGGTCGCGAGCCGCCTGAATTCCAGTTTCACGGCCGCGTCCCGCAACGGCGCGCTCCGCGTCAATCATGCGCCGGAAGGTGCGCGCCAGGTCGGATTGAACCAGCAGATCGCCGATGCCCAGGGCCTTGCCACCGGGATAGAAGATCTCCATGGTGCTGGTCCACTGGCTGGTGTCACCCTCGTCGAGGATGATGTTGTCGCCACTGCTGACCAGGGCGCGGTGCAATGTGGCGGGGATGGGAAAGCCATGGGCCGCCAGCTCCAGCGCAGGCGTGACCACCTGCTCGAAGCTCATGGTGCCGTACCGGCTCAGGGCGGTGAGCCAGGCGTCCGGCGCGGCCGGCGTCACGGTGCGCATCACCCCGTGGGGCATGTCGCCCCCATGTTCGCGCCGAAAATAGTCGATGGACGCCTCGGCGGGCCACCGACCGAGGCCGCTGATCTCCCGGGTGTCCCCCGATTCGGCGTGGTGGATGATGATGGGCGCCACGCCTCCGAAGCTGGTGTACTGGGGAAGCGTCACGTTGATCACGATTCCGGCGGCCACGCCGGCGTCAATGGCGTTTCCTCCCTGCTCCAGGATCCGGTAACCGGCCGCGGTTGCCAGGTAATGGCCGGTGCTGACCATATGAGTGACGCCACCCACCAGCGGACGATAGCTTCTCAATCCCAATGCCATAGTGACCTCCGCAGCGTACGCCGCGTTCGAATTCAGCGGCCTTTAGCCTGGCGGCAGTATAGGGCATCGGCTTGACAGCCGCCACTTGGAACTCAACCCGGCTCGTGGCCATGTAGAATCAGCAACGCTGATTTGCTCATTTGTTGCCACAAGTCGATGCAAACGGGATAAAATGAGCGCACATTTGAGACTCGATGCCGCGACATCTGTCGAGTCCCAAGTTTCACGCGTTTACGCTCATTTGTCCTTGCGCCGTTTACGCTGATGCTAGACCGCGACACACAACGCTCCCGCTCCATCCAGGTTGGCATCCTGATGAAGGCCTACCGGGAAGCGTTCTCGAAAGAAAACGGCACCCGAGGTCTGACACAGGAGGAGTTGCTGCGGCGTATGGCCGCGGTCGACACCGAATACGTCGACCACTCCAGCCATACGATGGTTTCCCGCTGGGAGTCTGGAACCACGCGGCCCAATCGACAACGTATCGAAGTTTTCGGCAAAGCGCTCAACCTTTCGGACGCCGAAGTGGACGGGTTGATGACGCTGGCCGGGTTCAAAAACGGCGCCGCAGCACGGCCTGACCACGTGGAAGAGGGCTCGCCATCGGTCACCGTGAACCGTGTTGAGACTGACGCAGCGCCGGCCGCCCCCGTGACAAAGCCGCACTCCTCCGCCAGAGTTGTTGATACTCTGGGCATTTATGAGGCGCTTCGGTTCAGCGTGTTGAGCTGTCTCCTCCCCGGATTGGTCATCTTTGCCAGCGGGTACATATTGATGGCAGCAGGCCTGATGGACCCCTGGCTGCCCATCGTCTACGTCGTATCAATCATGAGTTTGATGCTGGCGTACAAATTCATGAGAATGCGCGGACCCGATGCCCTTGGGGAATTCCTCTCCGTATCGCTGTTCTTCCTGTTGAGTGTCAAATTGCTGCCGTCGGCTTTGACGCGCATGGACATCTACGGGTTCTACACCCTGGGCGAATTCGCGGTGAAACCTTTCCCTTACATGCTCGCGCTCATGGTTAATCTGATTCTCTCCTCGACCGCGGCACTGCTATTCCAGTTGCTCCGGAACTGGCAATACGGCTCAGGTCGTGGAGCGGCCGATCCGTTGCGACGAGCCATTGTGGTGGTTTCACCTCCTGCGGCCCTCGCCTATGTCGGCGTCCTGGTACTCTCCAATATCGGAGTATGGACTGAGTTCGGCCTCCAATTGGCCGCGCTGTCCGGAGTGTTCATAATTTTGCTATTGTTGCGAGACCCCGCCGTCGATCCACCAGAACGAGACCGCAGGTTCTTCCTCTATGTGACGGTGGCGGTAGCGATGGCGATGATCATAGTGGGCGCCGTGGCCGTGCTGGCGGTGTACCTGGCGCCCGGGCTGCCCTCCATTCTTCCTGATCACAACCTTCTGTATTCGTGGGACATCGATTTCGACGCGCTGGGGTATCCTGCCGAAGAGGCAATGGACAGGCTGAACATGGGATACCTGTGGCAGAATGTGTGCATCTACGTCTACATGGTATTTGTGGTGGGCGGAAGCATGATTGCGGAGATGTACCGTTTTACCACCCGGGCAGTCCCAACTGCGGAGCCAGAAACTTTGTCTTCTCCTGCTGAAACCGCGGCAGATCGGAGTTAGACACCGAGGGTATCGCACCATGACCGGGCCTCCCGATCGACCCGTGGTTGTCGATGACGTTCGCGCCGTGCTCGGTTGAGCCCTACTTAGCGGCGACCAATCGCAGCCTGTCTGCCGCTGCCAATGTGACCCCGGAAACGACCAACCGCACCCGACGGCGGTCGCTTGACTCCCCGGATTCCGATGACTACGCTGGCACCGGCATTCTAACCTAAGGCGACTCTCGGCGTTTTCAACCAACCGACCCCGCGACACGGAGGGACCCGCCCATGTACGACCTGCTCATCAAAGGCGGCACGGTAATTGATCCTACGCAGAATCTGAACGGCGCGTACGATGTGGCGATATCCGACGGCAAAATAGCCGCCGTCGCCGCCGACATCGAGGCCGATACAGCCTCGCGCGTCGTGGAGGTGCGGGGCAGGTACGTGACTCCCGGCCTGATCGACCTGCACACCCACGTCTACGAGGGCGTCAACGGAAACGGCGTCAACGCCGACGTGGGTGGCGTCCGCGCCGGCGTCACCACCATGGTGGATGCCGGCAGCAGCGGCTGCGATACCTACGGTGGATTCCCCGCGCACATCATTCCCAACAACGCCACTGAGGTGATCCCGTTCCTGCACATCTGCCGCACCGGTCTGGCCACCACGCCGGACATCTTCTCTCCCAGCAGCATCGATCTGGAGCGGACCATACAGGTGGTTGAGGAGAGCAACGGCACGATCCGAGGGATCAAAGCCCGCATGGTCTCGCCGGCCCTGGAGATCATGGGCATGGAAATGCCCCGCATGGCCAAGCGAGCGGCGCGCGAGGCCGGAGTACGTCTCATGGTCCATATCGGCGATACCGAAAAGCGCTACCCGGCCGAGGTGATCCGCGATCTGCTGCCCCTAATGGAGCCGGGCGACATTGTCACCCACTTCTTCACCGCGAACCCGGGCGGAGTGCTGGACAGCGACGGGAACCTGGTGCCGGAAGCCCGGGAAGCCCACGAGCGCGGCGTGTGGCTGGACACCGCCCACGGCCGCGCCAATTTCAGCTTCGACATCGGCGAGCGGGTACTGGACCAGGGCGTGGAGCCGCATTGCATCAGCACCGACCTGACCGTGCCCGGTCGCATCCGCACGGTCCACAGCATGACGGAGATGATGACCCGCTTCCTGGCCATGGGTTTCACCCTGGATCGGGTGGTGGAGATGTGCACCATCAACCCGGCGCGGGCCATCGGCGAGGAAGAACGCCTGGGCAGCCTGGAAGTGGGCAAGCAGGCGGACGTTTCCGTGCTGGACATCCAGGACGGCGACTGGGTTGTTTACGATGTGCTGGGCAACGGCCGGCAGTCGGAAAGGGCAGTAACACCGGTGCTGTCAGTAAAACGGGGCGAGGTTTTCGAAGCCGGCTGGGGTCCTCGACCCTGGGGCTGGGAGCCGGATAACGCCTAGGGACGATATCCAGAGAATACGAGCGAGATAAGCAGGACTTACTGAATGAACATGCAAGGGATCGTGGGCCGCAGGGGCCAGGGTGCGCTGCGAGAGGATTACAAGATGGTTGAAGTGATATTGAGTTCCCCCAGGGGGTTCTGCGCCGGCGTGGTGCGGGCCATCGACGTCGTGGAAGAATGCCTGGAGCGATTCGGCCCTCCCGTTTATGTCAAGCACCAGATCGTGCACAACCCGTACGTGGTCGCCGAGTTGGAGCAGAAAGGAGCCATCACGGTGGAGGAGGTCGATGAGGTTCCCGACGGCTCCCTGGTGGTGTTCTCCGCCCACGGATCGCCGCCGGAGGATTTCGAGAAAGCGGCCGAACGCAACCTCCGGGTCATCGACGCGGTATGCCCCCTGGTCACCCGCGTGCACAACGAGGCCAAGAAGTACCACCGGGAGGGAAAGCGGGTTCTCTTGGTAGGGCACCAGGGCCACCAGGAAGTCCGCGGGACCATGGGCCAGGCTCCGATGACGCTGATCAACGACTCGGCGCCGCTGGCCGAGCAGGAAGTCAGCGCCGACATTGAGTGGCCGGCGGACACCGAGGTAGCCGTCATAACCCAGACAACGCTGTCCGTGGGCGATACGGCCAATGCCATCGGCGCCATCCAGGAACGGTTCCCGGGCGCGGTGGTGCGAAACGATATCTGCTACGCGACCACCAACCGCCAGGACGCGGTTACGCAGATGGCCGGCCTGGTCGACGTGGTCCTGGTGATCGGCGCGCAGAACTCGTCGAACTGCAACCGCCTGCGGGAGGTGGCGGAGGCCAACGGGGCGCCGGCCTACCTGATCAACGGCCCGGACGAAATCGACCCGCAATGGCTGGTGGGTTGCAAGCGGGCGGGGATAACGTCGGGAGCTTCCACCCCCGAAGTCCTGGTGGAAGCGGTGATCGAAGCGCTGGACCCGGCGAAAGTCACGCTCCTTGAAGGCGCAGAAGAGGACATCACCTTCACGCTGCCGAGGGAGCTGCGTTGATAATTCTGACGACTTCCGAGCAGGAAGGAGTCGATACGAGCGCCTTACCCATGACCACTGCACCCGAGTTGCCGGAACCCGGCGTTCAAAGCACCGAAGACCGCTGCCAAATCAGTCGGCAGCTGCTCATTCACGCTCGTGAAGAACTGGCTGCGGGCAGTCGTTTGCAAGCCGGCGAAAAGGCCTGGGGCGCAGTGGTGCAGCCGATGAAAGCCATCGCCGAGCAACGGGGCTGGCCGCATAAATCCCATCAGGACGTGCGCGAGGTGGCCACCCAAGTCGCAATGGAATACGAATTCAACCCTGAGCAATATGATGCCTTGTCTGAAGCCTATTGGATCGGCCACCAGAACTTTTACGAAAACTACCATCACGTTGAAGAACTGGCCGCGATGATTGACAAGGTTGAGGAATTGATTCCTTACCTGATTGACCTAACCAGTGAGGCGCCGCGCCCGTTCACCATCACCAGCAGCCGGCAGTTGCGACGGCTGCGCCGATTCACCGGAGATGACAGCCTGGAAATTGGCGACACGTCCCCGACGGGGTTCTCACGGAGGGACATATGGTAACGACAAAGGACCACTCAGGGCTGGAAAAAGACGACGCCGCGCCCCAGCCCGAGGAGTTCGAGGTGACGCTGGTGTCCGGGCCCGACGAACCCGGCTATAGCGTCTTTGTACCCGCCCTGCCTGGTTGCGCCAGTGAGGGGGATGATTGGGACGAAGCTTTGTATATGATCCAAGGCGCCATCGAACTTTTTTTGGAGAAAGCAGGGCGTCCCCCAGCGGAAGAAGTCCAAGATATGGAGCAGATAAGGCAGGATTGGGAACCGCAAGGATACCTGGTGGAAACAGCTGCGGTGTGGGTCAACGGCTGAATGCCGGTCCCAATCTACAACGTGCCCTTCGGTGAACCTGTGGCGGTGTTTCGCAGATTTGGATTTGAAGCAATCAGCCGCCGCCGGGGCAGAGGCAGCCATGTCATATTGTCTAATGGGGAAATAAGCATCACGCTAACCGATTGGGGCAGCCGGCCAATGCGTGGGCGCACATTGGGCAGCGCGGTGGAACGCGCCGGCATCGATGTCACCGCCTTCCTCTGGGCGCTGGGCCGGCACAACCGACGGGGACACCCACCACCCCGCGGCTGGCGGCCCGGTATGCCGGTGCCGGCAGAGGAGCGCGACCGGTGATAGCAGATAATCAGCCGTTGGCGCTGAGCAGCCGCGCTACTGCCTGCTCCACCGCCGCCCCTTCCGGCGAGTTGCGCAGCCACGCCCGCAGCTCCCGCCGCGCTATCGTCACCGTCAAGCGGTCGCCCCGTTGCGCCCGCAGCTCCGCCAGCCGCTGCGACGCGCCTAACGCCGCCGCCGCGCCGGCATCGGCTATCTCTTGGTGCAACGGCACACCAGCGTCAAACTCCGGTATCGGCAACTTCCACAGGTGCTTTTGCAGGTGGCGAGCCCCAAACTGTCCTTTGGGCATTAGCGGCTTTACCGCCTGATACAGCGCGTCGCTGTTGATGATTGCCAGCAGGTAATGGGCCTCATTAGTGTCTATGCAAGAGATCCAGAATAGTACGTTTTCAACAAAGGCTGCATCGTCCTGTAATATCGCAGCAGTCGGTTCGCCTGATTTAGTGTAGATCACACGCAGTGGCCTCTCGGCATTATTCTGCTGCCATTGCAGCTGCGACGACAACTTACCTTGGTAATCGAGATTCTCCAGAAGATTTAGCCTACTCCCAACACTCTTATTGTTTTCCCACAATTGGCTGATGGTTTGCCATCGCCCCCTCATTCGTTGATCCAACCCGGCCAGCCGCACACCGCCGACGCCGTCGGTATCAACAGAGAATTCGTGCTCTCCTTTACGCAACGGCAGGATCGCATTGAGTGGCTCCAGCGTGGCATAAGGAACCACCGTCTCTCCCAGATGCACGTCGTACACGTGCCGTCTTTCGATGGTCTGCTGGAAGATGCCAGCCAAGTCCAGGTCCTTCCAGGGGGCTTTGTCCTGGGAACCCCGGCGGGGGTTGACGGTGACGGTATCCCCGGCTTGGATCAGCGCTGGGTTCTCCGTTTCGTTGACGAAGAATAGGCAACGCGGAAATATGGTAGCTCCATTGCGGGCATAGCTTTCATAAGGGGAGTCTCCCGCCGCCGACGTATCGGTAATCCCGCTGCATACCCTTTGCACGTGGTCTGCGCCAGCCTGGCCGAGCCATTGCTCCACTGCGCCGGCCAGCGGCTCCGCGCCGCCGTCAACGCCGACCCGTTGGGCAAAAGCTACGCAGGACGCCACCGGGAAGAAAGTGTTGGGCTCAAGTTTCTCCAGGTCCCAGGCCTTTTTGTAGCCAAGGTTGACGGACAAGGCGCGCTCCACCTTTTTGCTCAAGTTGCCTTTGGGGGTCAGGGCGCGCTGTTCCCACTTGCCGGTGCGCCATTTAGCGTACTGGCCGGATTGCAGCGCGCTATGGGGCAGCACCATGCCGGTGACGCCGCCGTCTTTGAGATACAGGTCAACGCTGCGGGCGAAGAACAGGCCGGCCACGTCCTGATGGGTCGCGTAGTTTCCGCCGGTCCAGATGCCGTACTGTCGCCAGCTCTGGTCACGCAGTTCCTCCCGCAGGATGCTGGCGGTCTGATTATAGTTCAGCCACGGAGGGTTGCCGATGACCACATCAACTTTTGCGCGGCTCAGCGCCACCGGGCGCACCAGGTTGCGGGTGTAGTAGGCCCAGATGTGGTCGTTGCCGTCGTTGTGCAGTTGTTGCAGCGTGGCGATGGTCTCGGCCAGGGTTTTGCGGTCGCTCGTGCCGTGGATGCCGTTGTCGTCCAGCGCAATCAGCGGGTCGTGCCCCCCTTCAATCTCGGTGGATACCTGGTACATGAAGGCGTCAAAGTCATCGGCCCGGTCAACCAGCCCGATGGGAAATACCAGTTGCGGGCCGTCCTTGTCGGTTTCAATGGTGATCGTGTTGGCGGTTATGAGGTCCGGGGCCTGGTAGCGCAGTTGCAGGGCGTCGCCCAGATAGACCGGGGCTGAAATGGCGGCGTTGTAGCCGGCGGCGGACTCGATGGCAGTGCGGGCCGCGATGGCCCAGGCGGCCCGGGCCAGGTGGACGGCAGCCGGGTGCACGTCGATGCCGACGACGGCGCTGCGCAGCCGGTCCAGGATCTCTTTTGGTTCCAGGTTGGACTTGCCGGCTGCATCCAGGAAATGGGTCACGGCCTCCACGATGAAAGTTCCGGAGCCGCAGGCGGGGTCGAGGACGCGCTGGTTGAGGGGGTCGGCAATCAGTTCGCGCACCATGGCCCGGGCCAGCCAGTCTGGGGTGTAATATTCACCGAGCTGCCGGCGCTCGTCGGCGGGGATTACGGTTTGGTAGAGGTTGGCGGCGATGTCGGGCGGCGCGCCGCGCCAGTCAAAGCGGGATACCAGTTGGGCCAGGCTGCGGATGAAGCCGTCGCCGCCGGATACTTCCGTGGGCCAGGCGAAGAAGTCCGACTCGATGATGCCGCTGAGTCCGGTAGCCGCTTTCAGCCGTTCGCCCTTCAGCAGGTCGCCGGGCTGCTGCGCCGCCAGGTCGTAGATGTTGATGCCGAAGGACGCCTGCACTGCCATCCCGATAACGGCGCTGAGGTAGGTATGGCGGACAAACAGGTCATCCAGCCCGTCGGAGGTTCCGGCGACTTCGCCCAGGGCGGCGCGGAGCAGATCGCCCCACAAGCGCCGCTTCACTCGCACGGTGTTCAGTTCCCGGTGTTGGTCGTACATCCAGCGCAGGGTAGCCAGGTTCTGGTTGGTGGCGACGCTGGCATCGCCGAAGTAACGGCGCAGATTTTCCCGCGTCGGGGCGATGTCATAAGCCTGCTCGGTGAGAGCAACATCTCGCAGCCATTCGTACAGCCGCAGGCCCTGTTGGGCAGTTTCAAAAACCTGGATGGGCGGGGTCAGCAGTTCCGTCGCCGTGTCGCCAATAGAACGCAAAATCCAGCGTTTGCCGTCGGTCAATATGCCGGTTCTGATGCCGCGTCCCCTGGCGATGGCCTCGGCCAGATAGCCGTCCAGCTGCTTGATGTAGCCGGGATTGACTACGGAGCCACTGTACAGGTTGCGTTTGAACTCGATGAAGGTCTCCCGCACCACCATGTCCACCCGTCCGGCCGCGCCGTCGGTGGGAGATTCCTCCTGATTAATCTCGGCGGGCCGGGCCAGATCGACGCCCAGAATGAAATCCCGGACGGCGCTCCTGACGTCGGTCTCGGAATGCCCCTGATTGTGCCGGCGCAAAACCTCGGCGAAGAGTGCGGCATACTCATCCGCTGCCAGATATCTGTCGCCAGGCTGAGCTATGTCTGCATTAGGAGTCATGACCGGATTGCAACCCCGATCCAGAAAATGCCACTTCTGGCGATGCTCATGGCGTCACGGTCGCATCTCAATGGCAAGCGCCTGGATCGGCGGAATTGTAGCATGGCGACCAGCTCTCCACCGCCAGGTTCAGCCCAGAGCCGGCGGCCAGTGCGATTGACGCCGCTGTATGTCGCTGCGCACCCAGCACGTGCTCAGTTCGACCTGGCCGGCGGTCTCCCGCGCCTGCTGATAGGCCTCCATGAAGTTGGAAGTCAGGATGCCGGCGGGCAATGCGAACAAGCCGATGCCCAGCAGCGCGATAAATCCCGCCAGCGCCCGCCCGGCCAGGGTTCCCGGTACCACCTCCAGGGACGGCAGCGTGGTCAGGATCACCACGGAAGCCCATAGCGCATCACCGATGGACCCGAACTGCT
This sequence comes from Dehalococcoidia bacterium, assembly GCA_034423575.1. Lineage (GTDB taxonomy): Bacteria > Chloroflexota > Dehalococcoidia > Lucifugimonadales > UBA3495 > Bin87. Next base: position 58,038 of record DAOUIF010000062.1, read on the forward strand.
CGTGGTTGCCGCCGGGGAGCTTCGTTTCCGCGGCGTGCAGCATGTAGCCGGCGGCCAGCCAGAACACCCCCAGGGCCACCAGCATGCTGACCAGTTGCGACGCGGAACGCAGCATCACCCGTCCCATGAGCCGCATTGCCGGAAAACGGCGGCCGGTCATGATCAGGCGGGAGACCAGGCGGAAGATCGGCAGCACTTCCACCTCGCCGAACACGATCATCACCACCAGAGTGGGCCAGATGGCAATAAAGTCAATGATCGCCGCGGCATTGGTGGTGGCGTAGCGCAACCTGCTGCGCCAGCCTCCCTGCCGGTAGTTACGGTGCCAAACGATGCACCAAAGGCGAACCACATACTCTGCGGCAAAGACGCTGACGAAAAAGAACTCGAGCTCCGTGTTGCCGATGGCAAGGTTGACCGCACTGAACAGCACCAGCCCGAAGATGGTGAAGTCCACCACCCGCGCGGCGCCGCCGCTGTCCGCCTCCAGCACGTGAAACACGGCGTGCTGGAGACGCACGTAGGGATTAGCATCAGGCAGCCGACACTGCAGCAGGGAGAACCTGCCGGAAAATATCCCCATGGGTCGATGCGCGAGGGGTTGTCAGAATCAGGCCCCGTATCAAGTACGGGGTGACGTTATTTTAGGGATTGAAGGATTTACCGGATTGGGCTTCCACCGCCATCGGACGGCTTCAATCCTGAAAATCCCCAAATCCGGCAAATCCTGATTCTGACGATCCGGCGTTACATCGCCGTCCGACCGCCGTCGATCACCAACTCGCTGCCGGTCATGAACGACGCTTCGTCCGACGCAAGGAACAGCACACCATAGGCGATGTCCTCGGCCTGGCCCAATCGTCCCAGCGGGGTGCGGTTCAGCCGGTCCTCCCGGCCGCCGGCGGCCAGCAGGTCGGCGGTCATGTCGGTCTCGATGGTGCCGGGATGCACGCTGTTGCACCGGATGCCGTCGCCGGCATGCTGGATGGCGGTGGACTTGGTGAACAGGCGCACTGCGCCCTTGGAAGCGGTGTAGGCCGAAGAAATGTGGTTGCCCACCAATCCGGCCACGCTGGAGATGTTCACGATGGATCCACCGCCGTTGCGCCGCATTTCGGGGATAGCCGCCTTGGTGCCCAGGAACACGCCCTTGGCGTTGACGCTCATGGTGACATCCCAGTTCTCCATCGTGGTGTTCTCAACCCGCTCCGGCATGTATACGCCAGCGTTGTTCACCAGGATGTCCAGCTTGCCGAACCGCTCCACCGTAGCCGCGATGCCGTCCTTCCAGGACTGCTCGTCGGTCACGTCCAGGTGGACGTACAGGCACTCGCCGCCAAGCTCGTTGATCTCGGCTTCGACCTGCCGTCCCAACTCGTCGCGCAGGTCGCCGATGACCACCTTGCAACCCTCGCGGGAGAACATCCGCGCCTCGGTAGCGCCCATTCCCCGGGCGCCGCCGCTGATGAAAGCCACCTTGTTTTCCAGTCGCATTTTGCCAGTACCTCGCTGTTATGTTTGCTGTCGCAGTTGCGCCAATTGCTCACGAAGCCGGGCGACTTCGTCTTCAGCAGCCTGCCGGCCGGCTTCGCTGGCCTGTAATGCCGCTTCGCTGTCTTGCAGGGCAAATTCGGTTTCCTGGTGGGTCCGGAGCCATTCGCCCGTCGCCGGGTCGTATAGCCGCAGCGTCAAGTCCGGCGCTACGGATAGATCCAGTCCCAGCGCTGCGCTGTGGGCGCGCAGATTGCCATCGTCGCCGGTCGTCAGCGGCTGCTCCCGGTATTCCGTACCGTCCAGCCTCTCCAGCACGAGAGCCGGCGTGAAGTAGTCTCCGGTCGGGTCGAAGCGCACGTACTCCGCAACGCCCATGTCGGCGTAGATGCGGCGCTTTTCGGTGGCGTCCCGCCGCCAGGTTCGGGAAGAGGCGATCTCCATGATGAAGTCCGGGGCGCGGCCCTCCCGCCAGACCAGCCAGGAGTCCCGCGGGTGACGGCTGGTGACGCCAAAGACGACGAAGACATCGGGCGCTACCCTGACGTCGTTCCGGTTCATCCGGTAGTAGATCAGCATGTCACCGCCGACGTAAACGTCCTCGCGCTCGTGGTATCGAACGCGCAGCGTGGAAACGGTTTCAGTCAGGGGCGTGTACTGCGCTTCGGATTCGGCCATGGGTTCACCGTCGGAGGATGAGTACTCGATGGTGAGATCATCTACCTCATCCTCGTAAGGAACCTGCACCTTTGGGGGTTTGCTGACCATCGGAGTAGCTCCAAATGTCTACGGAGGCATCAGGTAACGGTGGCTGCCGACGACCGTTTCGCATCATCATTATAGGCGAGGCCGGCGCCGGATGCCCAAGGCTACAGCGCTGGCCAGCAGGGTCAGGACGGCGATGTCCATTGGGTTGTCGTCCGTGTCTGCTGCCGCGGCGCAGGCGCCGCCGCCGGACGTTTCGTTCCCGGGGGTTACTTCCGGCTGCCGTCCCGGGCCCAGCGCCATCAAGTCCGCAAAAGCCCTCCACGCCGGGGCGGTGCGGCTGCACATCCCGGTGTAACCGTCAGTCGCGTAGACGATATACGTCTGGCCCTTTTTGAACTGGTACCCACATGATATTCCACTGTTCTCCGTCTCGACGGCGGTGGTTTCCCGGAGCGGTCCCTTCCAGACCCGGCTGACCCTGAACTCCACTTCCACCGGGTCGGCTGTCGACAGCCGGTACGGTGAAGTACCCTTGAACTTGATGGACGTCACTTTACCCGCGAACACCGTGTCGGCCCGTTCCAGAGCCTCTGCCGGCGAACCGGACGGCGCGCAAAGGCAGGCGTGCGCGGGTTTCGGAGCCAGGAACAAACCCATCAAGGCCAGCGCACCGAACAGAATCGCGGCTACGATGACGAGACTGCCACGCTTGGCTTGCAATGACAAAATGGCGCGAGCGGCTCGCGAGGACATCATCGTCGCCGAATCACGGCGTTGCTATTGCGCGAACAAACCGCCGTCGATCACCAACTCACTGCCCGTCATGAAAGAGGATTCGTCGGAAGCCAGGAACAGCACGCCCCAGGCCACGTCCTCGGCTTGCCCAACACGGCCGATGGGCGTCCGGTCCAGCGACGCCCGCCGCGCCGCGTCGTCCCGCAGCAGCGTGGGCGTGGTCATGGGTGTCTCGATGATGCCCGGGTGCACCGAGTTGCAGCGGATGCCCTCGGCGGCGTACTGGATGGCCGTGGACTTGGTGAGCAGGCGCACCGCTCCCTTGGTGGCCCCATAGGCCGGCGCCCTCCAGCTTCCGATCAGGCCGGCCACGCTGGAGATGTTGATGATGGACCCCCCGCCGGCCTTGCGCATCTCGGGTATCGCCGCCTTGGTGCCCAGGAACACACCCTTGGCGTTGATGTCGAAGATGTTGTCCCACAGTTCTTCGCTAGTGTCCTCAATGCCGACCTGCCGGTAGATGCCAGCGTTGTTCACCAGAATGTCCAACTTCCCGAACCGCTCCACGGCGGTGTTGACGGCAGCGTTCCATTCGTCTTCGCTGGTGACATCCAGCTTCACGAAGACGCACTCGCCGCCGGTCTCGTTAATCTCGGCCTCAAGCTGCCGGCCCTCATCCTCAAGCACGTCGGCGATGACCACCTTGCACCCCTCACCGGCAAAGAGCCTGGCCTCGGCGGCTCCCTGCCCCCGGGATCCACCACTGATCAGAGCAACCTTGTTTTCCAAACGCATGGCAATACCTCAACCCACAAATGCTGCTTGTACTTCGCAACGATTGTAACGTCAGCGGAAAGGTCGTCAAGCGTAGATCGACAGGGTGCTGGTTCCGGCGCGGGTTGGGTGAACGAGAACGGAATGGCTCTGGGGCCAACGTTCGGGTTGGGCTATACTAACGTGGCGACATTATCAAGAAAACGCCGTTGCACGCGCACCGTTCGCCCTGATCTGACCATAGTCTCCGGCGGCGATGGCGGCGACCTATCGAACAAGGAACGGACGACATCGCAACGCCTACCGCAGCGACAGGGCGCCGAGAGGTGAACAAAGCATGGTTCATGGCCGTGCTTGCGCTCACCGTCTACGCCACCATCAGCGCGATCCTGATCGTTCCGCCGCTCCTGGTGGAGATTGCCACGGACCTGAACATTTCGGTGGCCGTCGCCGGTCAGTTGGCGACCGCGACCTTCGCCGGCTGGGCGGTCATGGGCATCTCCGGTGGCCCCCTTTCCGACTCATTCGGCCGGCGCCCGGTTGCCCTGGTCTGTTTGGCAGTTCTCTCGATATCGGTGCTGGCGTCCGCCTTCGCGCCGAACCTGGAAATCCTGCTGGCGCTGCGAGTTCTGACCGGGCTGGGAGGCGGAGCGCTTCCTCCCAATATCGTGGGGTCGGTTTCGGACGTGATTGCACCGGCGCGGCGGGCCAGGGCGGTGGGAGCGCTGCTGGCGATTCAAGGGCTGGCTTCAGCCATTACGGTGCCCTTTGTCGCCGTGCTGGCTGACCTGGGCGGGTGGCAGCTCGCTTTCATCGTTTACGGCCTGACCCTGGCAGTGGGGCTGCTGGCGAACTGGCTGTGGCTCCCGGAGGCCCGAGGGGAGCGGGTTCGCAACTGGGTATTCTTCTCCAGGTATCGGTCGCTGGTGTCCATGCGGTTTTTCCGCGTCGCCGTGGCGGTCAATATTGCCCAGCGCATCGCCTTCTGGGGCATGATCAGCTATTTCGCCGCCTACCTGATCCATACCTACGAGTTGAGCATCGGCTTCGTGGCACTGCCGTTGGCAATCTCCGCGGTGGGGCAAACGGTCGGAAGCTACTCCGCTTCGTTCGTTGCCAACCGAAGGAGTCGGGCGCTTTTCATCGCTTCCTGCACACTATTGGGCGGAGTCTGCGGTTTCCTGTTGTTCGCCTTCAACCTCGGACTCTGGGCATCAGTGGCCGTCGCAGCGGTTGGGACGGGCCTGTTGAGCATAACCTTTCCGGTCTTGGTGGCGGCCAGCACCGAGTATTCGGGGGAATCCAAGGCTACGGGCGTGGGCCTCATGGGGTTCAGCAACCAGGCCGGAGGGTTCCTGGGAGCCGGCATTGCCGGAGCATTGTTGGCCGGCACCGGCTACCTGGGAGTGGGCTACCTGTGTCTCGCGGTGTGCATCGTCAGCGCGGTGCTGACAACCCTATTCGGCCGGCAGTTTGGAGAGACAGCGGGTCAGAGCAAAGCGTAATAGGGCGCCCACTGCCCGAATGCGCGCGCACGCACCATATTAGCTTCGCTAAGCGCGACTATCTTTGCTCGGCCTCGTCACCCGTCCTGCGCGCTCCGCTAAAATACGGACATGTTCATTGTGCCGCGCATAGCCGGCGTGCCATTGCGATTGCTCTCGGTTTTGCGTTGCAATCCGATCCGGATTATGGCGTTGCTCGCGGTCTCGTTCTCATTGGCCTCCTGCGCCACCGGCCAGCCTGCCGCCGACTTCGCGCTGACCACCTTCGGAGGTGAAGAGTTCCGTCTGTCCGAGCAGCGAGGGCAGGCAGTTGTCATCAATTTCTGGTACCCATCCTGTCCACCCTGCCGGGATGAGATGCCCGCTTTTCAGGAGGTCTGGGAGGAGTACCAGGGGCGCAACGTGCGGTTCATCGGCCTGTTCGTGCCCCAGGGGTTCGACACCGAAGTTGAGGCACGGCAGTTCGTCGACGAGTTCGGCTTGACCTTTGACTTCGCCACCGACGTGCGGGCGCGCGTGGCCCAGGAGTACGCGGTGCAGTTTTTCCCCACCACTTACTTCATCGACCAGGCGGGGCGCGTGCATCTCATGGAAATCAGCCGCATGGACGTGGAGCGGTTGATGGACATCCTGGCAGAACTGGAGGGCTGATGGACGCCCTCGGAATCATTCTGCTCATCATCAGGTGGGCCCATGCGCTGGCGGCGGTGGTCTGGATCGGCGGCAGTCTGTTCATGCTGCTGGCCGGCCGGCCAGCGCTGCGCACCGCTGACTCGGGCGGGCTGGTAGGTCGCGCGTTGGCGGCAGAGTTCCGGCCCATCGTGGTGACCGCCATCGCCGTGCTCATTGTGTCGGGCGTGATACTGACCGTGGACCGCCTGACCTCGGATGCCGCCGGCATGGCCTACACGACTGTGCTGGTCGCCAAAATCCTGCTGGCGGTGTACGCTTTCGTTGTCGCCTGGCTCTTGCCCCGACGCCGGGACAGACCTAACGGTGGCATGGCGGGCGCATTCGCCGGTCCGGCGGCATTGACCATAGCCGGCGTCCTGGTGATCGGCCTTGCCGACGTGCTCACCTGGTTGTTCGAGAAAGGGTTGGTGGGCTGAATTTAGCTGAGGTGAAAGCATTGAGAACCGACCTACTGGACATACTGGCTTGCCCGGTTTGCAGGGGCGCGCTGACCCTCGAGGCGGAGACCATCGCGCCGGACGACGCACCCGACGCCGGCGAAGTCATGACCGGCTCCCTGAACTGCTCAGCCTGCAACGAGGTCTATCCCATCAGCGACGGCATCCCCAACCTGCTGCCGCCCGACCTGCGGGACGCCGAGGCGGCGGCCGGCCGCTAGACCGAGGACGGAATCGATGGAATACAAGGGCAAAAAGTACCGAAAACTTTACGCACACCTGCGTAGTCTGCCGTCTCAGGCATGGGAGGCATCATTCGCCGATGTTGAGGCCATTATAGGCGGCAATTTGCCCGCATCCGCATGGGACTACTCAGCGTGGTGGGCTAATGACGCAACCTATAGCCAAGGCGCTGCCTGGATCGCTGCAGGATGGGAAACGGCACAGGTGAACATGGACACGGAAACGCTGCTGTTTCGCAGGAACGACTCTTCGACCCGCCGCCGAACGTCCGACGCTACGTTGCCGGTCCAAGCTGTAGAGTCCGCACCGAATAGGCTGAACCTCCACCAAGAAGACCATTCCGTTATGGACATACAATCTGAAACCTCTGGTGGCGCGCTGGCCGCACTGGACCAATTACAGGCGTCACTCGAGGCGCGCGGAGTGGATCTATCAAGGTGGGCGCGGAACGTACAGGCGGAGCGTCGCGCGATTGATCCGTGACAGTTCATCTGGACACCAGCTTTCTCAATCCGGGCGCTGATACCGGGTTCACCAGAGAACCGTAAATTGCGGGTATGGATTCGCGCCGGCGTTGCTGTAACTGTCAGCGCGGTGGCTTGGGCTGAATTCCTGTGCGGTCCGTTGACTGCGGACGAGCTTCAATTGGCCGCACGGATAGTTGGACCGCCCCAGGATTTTACGTCCCGACATGCAACCATCGCCGCTCGCCTGTTCAACACATCGGGACGACGGCAGGGCACGATGATGGACTATATGATCGCGGCGGTCGCGCTGGGAGCAGGCTCCCAATTCGCGACCGCCAATGAGGGCGACTTCAGCAGATTTACCGAACAGGGCTTGCAATTGGTGTAGGCTTGACTCTGTCAGCCGCCCGTAAGGATCGCCACCACCTCGGTGGCCAGACCTTCGGCTCGCTCGCGCAGAGCCGGTCGGTCCAGGTTCTCGATGGGATGGGCGGTGAAGATGGTCGGATAGTCTTCCGCGCCCCACATCTTGGCCATGGCGTTGGCCGTGGGAATGAACCGGTCGGTGCAAATGGTCGCGGAGGGGAGGCCGGCCTTCTCAACGTGGATTCCGTCGTGCACACTGCACGCGCTACAGCTCCCTCAATCTCCGATGGCAACCACCACCGAGTCAACGTTGGCGACCAACTCTTCCATTTCCTTCGGGTCGGCCGGCCGTGACGCGCTGGGCTTGCGGAGCCAACGCACCTCGCGGATCTCGTAGCGGTTGCGCAGCACCTCGGCCAACTCCTCAAGCAGCACGTCCGCGTTGCGCTTGCTGTCGTCGATCAGACCGACCCGCGTGCCCGCCAGGGTGGGCAGACGCGGCGCGCCGTCGAAAGGCGCAATGATCGGCTCGGTGACCGGGTTGACCAGTTGGTAGGTTTGGGTAGCCATGTTAGCCCTCCTGGGACGATTCCTGAAGCTACTAAGGTGTTTGCACTTTCCTGGTTACTGCAGTCGAGCCGACTTTCGGACCCCAGCTTGGTATCACCGAGGAGGAGTTGGATTCCTCGCCGCCGGCGAATACTACCAGAATATCGTCCGGTTCGGGAATAAGGGACACCATTGTGGCCTCGTCGCCCGGTTCCACGTCTCCGCGCAGCACCAAGCCGCGTTTCAGGTCGGCCACCGAGCGCTGGATGTTGGCGTGCAGGTACTCCCGTACTTGTTGCTTCGTCCAGTCTCGCCACAGGTTGCTGTTTCCGGCGATGGTAACCGCCACCTGCCCCTGCCGGATACCCACCGACACGTCTCCCACTGACCCCGAGGTGGACATCGACGTTCCCAAAGAGGATGCCACGTCCGCGATGGCGTACAGGATGGGCTCGGGCCGTCCGATGGACCGCACTTGTCGGGGTGCCTCGCTGGCGAACACTGTGACCGTGCTGTCGCCGGCGTTGAAACCTCGCTCCACGTGCAGGGGCGTCCAGTGGGTATCACCCTCAGCCTCGGCGATGCAGTAGGTGTACTTGCCCGGATGTCCGATGACGCTCCGGTCGAACAGGCCGGGGATGGCGGCGCAGGCGTTCATCAGGATAAGCCGAATGGAGCGGCCGATGGTGCCGTTGGCGCGGTTGCCGGGGCCAAAAAGGTTGTTGCGGCTGTTCAACCCGATCTGCTCCCGTATCGGGCCGTTGACGATGCACAGGATTGCCGCGCCGCCCATGCTGGACGACGGCCCGACGAGGTTGAACACCGGGTCCAGCATCGCCTCGGTGGCGGCCAGGACGACCGGAAAATACTCGGGTATGCAGCCCGCCATCACCGCGTTGGCTGCGGCCTTCTCCACGGTGATAACGCGCCGCCGTTCCGGCAACTCTCCGATAACGTCTTCGGGACCGCGGCCGGAGTAGCCGATGAACTCGGCCACGCGAACGGTTGTGGGCGGCACCACGGGCAACCCGTCGCTCCAACCCAATTCGTACCCCTTCTCAATGGCGGAAAGGGCGTCATCCCAAGTGGTGGTGGTTATGTCGGTGAAATTGGTGGTCACTTTGATTGCCTCTACCCGTTGATCTAGTCTGAAATGCACATCGTTTCTGAAATTCGTTGTGGTTGGTCAGCAACGTTCGAAAAGCCATTCAGTTGCATTCCCGATCCAAGCGAGAGAATGCCTCATCCAGGCGGCGCACGTCAAATTCCGCTCGGATGGTCTCTCCAGACTCAGCATCCGTCCAAATAGTCAGTACGTCCACTTGACGGTATTTGGGAATTCTGCTGAGTCCGTCTCCCACGTAAGCACCAAGCGCCGACCTGTTGCGGGACGATGCTCCAGATGAAATCAGCTGCCAACTTTCGGACCGCGGTACGCCGTCCCCGTAACGCACCCTTACCGGGTGACTCGAGCTATGGAGTGTCCCGTCCGACCGTCGAACCTCGAATGGATCGTCTGACAACTTGGGGCGCTGATCGCCCCAATAGAATCGCACTGATCTGTGGCCCGGTATATCGCCCCGGCAATAAATCAACACGTAAATGTCATCAGTACCTTCCGCATACAGAAAGATCGAGTAACTCGCCTTTCCGGAACTGGTCTCCCATTCGTCCCACACCCACTTGCCGTAAGCGTCCGGTTCCCGGCAGTGTTTTGGGTGCTGCGACAGGGCGTGATCCAGGTCTCGGACGTCAAACTCCACCTTCAAAGTATCGAGATTTGTGTTGACCCACACGGTAAGCGTATCCGCCTGTCGTAATTCCTGAATGAAACCGGCGTGCGCGCCTCTCAAGTACGCTTGCCGTACCAGGGAATATTCGTCATTCCGCAACCATTGGTGCTAGTTTGAGAAAAAGTTGAAATTGTCATGGAGTTCCCGCAACCTGCTGGTTGACGACACTCAGCAGCGAGGAACCCCATGAACATTGCCGAGTTTATCACCGAGCTTTACTGCAAGATAGACGACGCCTTGCCCG
>DAOUIF010000063.1:0-59969 GCA_034423575.1 Dehalococcoidia bacterium
CGGCTTTGAGGCGCATCTGGCCTACCTGATGATGGCCTTCAACCTCCTGGTGCAGTGGAACGGACTGGAACCCGACGCAACCGGGCGCATCCACCGCTCCATTGCTCAATTCGTCCTCTGACACCAACTAGCACCAATGGTTAGTAGGTTCGCTTAGCCCAAGTCAGTTCGTCCCACCGAGGTATTACCGACCTGATCACGATGGCATCGCCATGATCTTCATTGTGAATTATGATCCAGCCGCGACCGATCAATTCATCAATGGACGGTAGATAGTGATTGAAAATAGCCATGGATCACCTCATGATTTCGTAGTCTGTGCCGTATGGTAATTCGCCTCGGCGGACTGCACAATAACCTCTCGTCAGCAAAGTTTCTGCCTTGCGTCGGGGGATAGCTCGCCATCAACTCCGCTTCCCGCTGGCAAAGCCGGCCGGCTACCGCGACGGGTTGCGGGTGGTCAGGTTCACCACGTTACAATCGGTCCCGAAGGAATGAGAGACGGTAGCCCACGTCCAGGATGGGGTACCACCAATAGCATCAAGTCCAAGCCGCATCTCGCCGATTCCAGCGAAGATGTCCACGGAAGAGAACTGGCCTCCGGCTCGTTCCTCTCATCGGACGAGAGGCCATATAGTGCACATTGTACGTCAGCTATACCAATCGTCGTTTTGACAAATGCAGCGGGTGGCAACTGCTTTACTGCCGGATTTGTCATGACAACGCCGGTTCGAGGGCAAGGGATTGCGTTAGCCTTAAACTGCTGACAGGTGCGATTGTTTAGGCAGTTCTACATGACGACCACGGAGCGCAGGACCTCTCCGCGCTCCATGCTGCCAAACGCGTCTTCGACGTCGCCGATGCCGATGCGCTCGCTGACGAACGCATCCAGATCGAGCCGTCCCTGCAAATACAGGTCAATCAGCATCGGGAAGTCGCGGGTGGGCAGGCAATCACCGTACCACGAAGACTTCAGCGAACCGCCGCGACCGAACACCTCAATGAGAGGCAGTTCGATTCTCATGGTCGGATCCGGCACACCGACGAGGACAACGATACCAGCGAGATCGCGGGCGTAAAAGGCTTGTTCGTAGGTCGCTGGGTTGCCCACGGCCTCGATGACTACGTTGGCCCCGTTGCCGCCGGTCAAGGCACGGATGGCCTCAACGGGGTCTGTGTCAGTCGAGTTGATGGTGTGGGTGGCGCCCAAGTCACGCGCCCACTCCAGTTTGCGTTCGTCGATGTCCACTCCGATGATCGTGTGCGCTCCGGCCAGGCGGGAGCCGGCGATGGCCGCGTTGCCGACTCCTCCGCAGCCGATGATGGCGACAGAGTCGCCGCGACTCACATCGCCGGTGTTCATCGCGGCCCCCAGACCGGCCATAACGCCGCAGCCGATGAGGCCGGCGGCCAGAGGGCTGGCGGATGGATCGACCTTGACGGCCTGCAGCGCGTCAACCAGGGTCAGTTCGCAGAAAGCGCCGATGCCCAGCGCCGGTGACAAAGGCGACCCGTCCGCAAGGGTCATCTTCTGTTGGGCGTTACGGCTGGCGAAGCAGTACCAGGGCCGGCCGCGCAGGCAGGATCGGCAGTTGCCGCAAGGAGCGCGCCAGGCGAGGACCACGAAGTCGCCGGGCTCCACGTTGGTCACGTCCGGCCCGACTTTCTCAACCACTCCGGCTGCTTCATGACCCAGCAGGAAGGGAAATTCGTCATTGATGGCGCCTTCCCGATAATGCAAGTCAGTATGGCAAACGCCGCAAGCCTGCACGCGGACCAGCGCCTCGCCCTCCCCCGGGTCCGGCACCAAGATCGGAATCAGTTCCACTGGAGCACCCCTGGATCGCGAAACCACACCCTGAACTTCATTGACCGGCATTGCTCGTCCCTCCGAGTGGGCTTGCTCCCCGCGTTACCCACAGGGGCGGCCCGCCTAGCGGCAGGTATAATGCCTCAACCGGCTGCGGGCGTCAAAAAGGACGTCGAATAGACCGGCTGGATTCCGGCCCAACTCAAGACGCGGGCAAGGCCCGGAGGAACAGGATGGCGAAGCGCGTGATCATCGACACCGACCCGGGCGTTGACGACTGCGCGGCGGTCCTGCTGGCGCTGGCGAGTCCCGAGCTGCAGGTCGACGCGCTGACGGTGAGTTACGGCAATGGGTCGATGCCGCGGTGCGCGGACAACGCCCGGAGAATCCTGGCGGCGGCCGGGCGGACCGACATTCCGGTGTATCCGGGTGCCGAGGGGCCGCTGATCCGGCCACCCACCGCGGGCTGGGCGTCCCACATCCACGGCGGCGACGCATTGGGCGAAGTAACCGACAGCGGGCCGCCACGGGAGGCCACTGACATGGGCCCGGCGCGGCGCGCGGCGGTGGAGATAGCCGCCAGGGTCCTGGAATCTCCCGGCGAGATAACCGTCCTGGCATTGGGTCGCATGACCAACGTGGCCCTGGCTCTGCGGTTGGCTCCGGAAATTGCCGATGCGCTGGCCGGCGTGGTGGTGATGGGCGGCGCGGTGAGGGTTCCGGGCAACGTGTCGCCGGTGGCAACGGCGAACATTCACGAAGACCCGGAAGCTGCAGCAATCCTGTACGACTCCGGCGCGCCGATCATTCAAGTGGGCCTGGACGTGTGCGACAAGTGCGGGTTTGGGGAGAGGCAGTTTGAGCGTCTGCGGAGCAGTTCCAGCCCCGCGGTGCAACTGCTGGTGTCGGCTTCGGCCTACACTCAAGCGGCGTACCGTCGGCTGGGACGTTTGGCCGACGGCGAAGCGGTGCGTTATAACGACGTGCCGGCCGTGGCGGCCGCGGTCGACCCGACGCTGATGACAATGCAACGTCTTCCGGTGGCCGTGGACACGGCAAGCGACCTGACCCGTGGGCAGACGGTCGCGGACTGGTACGGCCTCACAGGGCGGGAGGCAAATGTCGACGTGTGTCTTGAGGTGGACGCCGAAAAGTTGACGGAGATGGTGGTGGACAGGCTGGTCAACTATCGCTGGCCGCCCTAGCAGCCGGGGCGGCGAACCAACGGTAACGATATGGGGCGGTCTTGGTGACCGCCCCGCAGTATCGCGACGTAGTCTGAAGGTTAGCCCAGCGCGGCGACCGCGGCCTTGACCTCAACGTAATTTGGCTCGTTGCCCGGCGAATCAGAGACCCAGTGGTAACGGACGATGCCCTCGGCGTCGACGATGGTGACGGCGCGTTTGGCGGCGACGTAGCCTTCCATACCGGCGAGGCCGGGCAGGGCGACGTCGTATGCATTAACTACCTCACGGTTGTAGTCGCTGAGGAAGGTGTAATTGACGTCGTTCGCGGCCTTCCAGGCGGCCTGGGCAAAGGGCGGATCGACGGTGATGCCGATGACCTCGGCATTCATGTTTTGGAACTCGCCGATGCTGTCGCGCAACGTGCACATCTCGGTGGTACAGACACCGGTGAACGCGCCCGGGAAGAAGGCGAGCACCACGTTCTTGCCGCGGTAGTCGCTCAGGCTGTGGCGCGTGGCTGGGTTTTCGTGCAGGGTGAAATCGGGTGCGGGCTGACCGACGGTAATGGCCATCAAGGAACCTCCTGGGGCGACAATTAATGGGCTGGCGGGATCGTCGCGTAACGCCGGACTACCGGCCCGGGAAAGCGACGTCAGCATCTTATCATAACGGCCCGCAGGCCCTCGTCACCGGGGCCGTGATAAACTGGCGGGCACTCGAAATGGGAGCCTTTGCAATGTTCTTCAACTCGCGCCGTTCCGCCATCCATGCTACCCACGGCATGGTTGCAACCAGCCAACCACTGGCCGCCATGGCCGGCCTCCGGGTCCTGATGGGCGGTGGCAACGCCGTAGACGCGGCCGTAACGACGGCGGCTACGCTGAACGTGGTGGAGCCTATGTCCACCGGAGTCGGCGGCGACGTGTTCGCGCTCATCTGGAAGGCGGCGGACAAGAATGTGACGGCGCTGAACGGCAGCGGCAGGGCTCCCCAGGCGGCGTCCATCGACGACCTCCACGCCAAGGGGCACAGCCGGATGCCGGCCTTCGGCCCGCTGTCGATCTCGGTTCCGGGAACGGTCCACGGCTGGGAGGCGCTGCTGGAATGCGCGGGAACCATTAGCCTGGCGGACGCGCTGGCACCGGCCATTGATTATGCGGAGAACGGGTTTCCCGTCAGCGACATCATCGGGTTCCAATGGCGGCAGCAGGAAGACAAGCTCGCCGTGCTGCCCTCGGGGCAGGAGATGCTGGTGAACGGGCGCGCCCCACATGAAGGCGAGGTTATGCGTCTGCCAACTCTGGCGCGCACACTGCGGGCAGTGGCCGAAGGTGGCAGCGAAGCGTTTTACAAGGGTCCCATCGCGTCCGCCATGGCGCAATTCGTCCAGGAGCAGGGAGGCTGGCTAGCGGAAAGTGACCTGGAGACGCACCACTCGGACTGGGACGAGCCGATAAAGACGGACTACCGCGGGGTGACCTGCTGGGAATGCCCGCCCAACGGCCAGGGCATCATCGCCCTGGAGGCGCTGAACATCGTCGAGGGGTTCGACATCGCCGGCATGGGTCCGCAGAGCGCGGAGCGTTACCACCACCTGATCGAAGCGACACGGCTGGGGTTCGCCGACGCATTCGAGTACCTGGCTGATCCACGCTGCGCTGAAGTGCCCACCGAAATGTGGACGTCCAAAGAGTACGCAAAGGGCCGGCGAGTTCTGATCAATCCGGATCGCGCGATGGACACGGCGCCTTACGGCAAGATGGTGCCGGGCAGCGATACGGTGTACATCAGCGTGGTCGACGGCGCGGGAAACGCCTGCTCGCTGATCAACAGCGTCTTCGCCAACTTCGGCTCAGGCTTGGTGGTGCCCGGGACGGGGATTGTGATGCACAACCGGGCGTCGTTGTTCAACGTCAGGCCCGGGCATCCTAACTCGCTGGAGGGCGGGAAACGGCCATTCCACACCATCATTCCGGCGATGGCGACACGGGATGACGAACTCTGGTTGAGCTACGGCGTCATGGGCGGGTTCATGCAGCCGCAGGGCCACCTGCAGGTGATCTCCAACATGGTGGACTTCGGCATGGATGCGCAGGGAGCCCTGGACGCGCTGCGATACCAGGTGGCCGGCGACTCCGTGTGGCTGGAAGGCGACGTAGACGACGCGGTGGTGATGGGGCTGCACCAGAAGGGCCACCGCGTGAACGTGATGCACGGCCCTCAGCGCGGCGGAGCCGGCGGTATGGGCGGAGGACAGGTGATCAGCCGGGATCCCGATTCGGGGGTGCTCAGTGGCGGCAGCGAACCGCGAAAGGATGGAGCGGCGGTCGGCTGGTAGCTACTTGGCCAACCAGCGACGGAACCGCTGCCAGGCTCCCTGGGGCTCGGGGTCGATGGGGCGGCCCCGCCAGTATTGTTGACTTTGGTTGCCCATGCGACGGAAGAACATCCACGCTACGGCGGCAGCCATGAGCACGAGGCCAGCCAGGGAAAGCCACATTAACCTGGCCACGAACAGGCCAACGAGGGCCAGGACCCCGCCGGCGATGGCCAGCTTGGTGGGGGAGATGAAAGCCTTTGAGCGGCGTGGGCGTGGCGCGAACGGAGACGGTTGGTCGTCCAGTGGCGGTGGAGCGTCGGCCGGCGCGGTTGTCGGTTCCGGGGCGTCGGTTTCCAGTTCGTTGAGCAACTGCTCGATTTCCTGTTCGTAACGATCTTTCATCATCGCACCTACCCCTGACTGCAGCGGAACCGGACGTCTGATTTGGATTATAGCGGCTGCGGGGCGCGTGCGTAAGCGAGTGATCGGCAACCGCACCACCGTGCCGACGCCGCCGCGCTCTTGATCACCGCAGTGAGCGTGACCCCGAACCGAGAGTGTCGATATGGCGGGCAGAACCTACGCGCTGGTGGCCTTACTGGTCTCACTGCTGGCGGTGGTAGCGCTTCCCAGTGCGCTGGGCCTATATGGCCGTGGTCCGGCGGCCAGTGCCGGGCCGTGCGACGCAATGAAGAATGCTTCGAGGAGCCTGTCGAATGCAGATGGTGAGGCGGGCGCCAGCACGGCCGCGCCCGACCAAAGTGTGATGCCAACAATCTCGCTGAGCGAAATCAAGGAGGAATCGGTCAGAGCGCTGTTTGACGAACACGGCAGGATGGTGACACCGGACGACCGCCTGGCGAGAACTGCAGAAAAACACGAAGGCGGCTTCGGGGGCTTCTATTTTCATGAGATCGACCGGGGCCACGCTTTCGTCTATATGCAGGACCCCAACCAAGTTGCATCGGCGCGGGCCGCGTTCAAAGAAGCGTACCAGGGCGGCTCACGCACCATCACGCAGATCACTCCCGTCCAGGGTGACTACGCGTTCAACGACCTGTTGCGGTGGTACCGCATCCTGGGCCCGGCGTTGGTCGAGAACTGCGTGGATCCGACTACCGGAGCGGTGATGGAGCTCAAAAATCGGATCCATTTCGGCATGAAGAATACGGAAGATATAGAAAAGGCGCGGCGCATAACGCAGGAGCTCGGCATTCCGGAAGGCTCGGTTATCTTCGAAGTCAGGATGGTCAGACTGCTCATCCACACGGGCGGACCGAAAACGCGGTGGCGCAACTTTGTCCGCGGGATCCATGGAGCGATCACCAACCTCGTCGAGCGGCGGTAAACTCGGGAAGTGACGGCGCGATATGCTAGGATATCGGCGGCTACGGCAGGGCAGAGCTGCCGGCAAAGGAGACATGCATTATGGCTAATACCCCGTTGGGGCTGGACATCAGGGCCTGCATATTTGACGTTTTCGGCACCGTGGTCGACTGGCGCTCGAGCATCACCGAGCAGTGCGCGAACATGGGCAGGATCAAAGGAATCGAACGGGATTGGGGCGCATTCGCGGACACCTGGCGCAGCAAGTACGGCCCTTACATGAACAAGGTCCGCACCGGTGAGTTGCCCTGGACCAACCTCGACGCGCTGCACCGGATGTCGCTGGACGAGGTGCTGGGAGAGTTCGAGATCAGCGGGCTGGACGATGACGAGAAAATGGAGGTGACCTACTTCTGGCACAACCTCCGCCCCTGGTCCGACAGCGTGCCCGGACTGTACCGGTTGAAGAACAGGTTTGTGATCGCGCCCATGTCCAACGGGAACATTGCGCTGATGACCAACATGGCCAAGAACGGCGGGATGCCGTGGGACTGCATCCTGGGCGCTGAAGTAGCGCAGCACTACAAGCCCGACCCGGAAAGCTACGGAACGGCGGTCAAGCTGCTGGGCCTGAAACCCGAGCAGGTGATGATGGTGGCCGCGCACCAAGGAGACCTTCTGGCGTCGGCCAAGGTCGGCCTGCGCACCGGGTTCGTGCCGCGTCCGCGGGAACACGGGCCCGACCGCACGCCGGACCCAACACCGGACCCGTCCTTCAATGTGGTCGCGGACAGTTTCGTGGACTTGGCGGCCAAGCTGGGAGCGTAAATCGCGGCCGGCCCGAAATCACGACAACGCAGGGGCGAACGATCCTTCGCCTCCGGCCTCTTTACGTTTTCGGTTTTTCATTGAAGCCCCGCGCTTGATGCCCGACCGGGCTGTGCTTTGCCTCGGCTAGGGGACCGGGTATGCAACGGGCTTCTCGGAATATGCGGCATATATTGTTATTCGCAGCACAACGCCTGACCGAGCAAGTAGCGGCAACGGTGCGCCATGACCACGCCCACATCCGACGCCTTCGCCAAAACCACTCCAGCCCCGGGCCGCTTCCGGCTGCCCGACATCCCGGAACGCCATCCCGACGGGGTGACCCAATACGACAGCTTGTTCAAGCACGGAAGATCTCGCGACTTGGCCATCCACTTAGGCAGCCCGGAGACTACCCTGGTTGAAGCCGACCGCTGGATTGTGCCCGAGGCAAGTTTCGATAAGCGCCGGGCGCGGTATCCCGACATGCTGGTGGCTTTCGACGTTTCGCCTGACGATTACGAGGCCAGCAACGGGTACATCGTGTCGGAACAGGGCAAGGCACCGGACTTCGTGCTGGAAGTGGCGTCACCGAGCACGGCGAACCGGGATCTAAACGAGAAGCGGGATTTCTACGCGATGATCGGCGTGCCGGAGTGATGGCGTTTTGACCAGACTGGGGAGCACTATGGGACTCGGTTGGCCGGGGAGCGGCTGGAGGGTGGAGTGTACCGGCCCATACCCCTGGACGAGCTGCCCGGCGGTGATTTGCAGGGTTACAGCCCGGCGCTGGGGGTGAACCTGCGGACGGTGACCCGGAATCTGGACTTTTGCGATCCGGTCACCGGCCAGCCCATCGCCACGTTCGAGTCGGAACGGGCCCGGGCCAACGCCGCGGAGGCGGCGCGCGACGCGGAGCGGGCCCGCGCCGACGCCGAGCGTGTCCGGGCCGACGCCGCTGAAGCCCGCCTTCGCGAGCTGGAAGAACAACTGCACGGCCGGCAACGATCTAATCCGTAGCAGTCCAATGAGTAGTAGCAGGCTCACGGAACAAAGAGCCTGCATTCGCCCCTAATCGGTTAACGGTTCCAGACCGCAGACCTCAGCCACCAACTCGTAGGAACGTACGCGGTCGGCGTAGTGGTAGCAGATGGTGACCACGCTGAGATCCCGGGTCTGGTAGTCCTCGGCGACCCTTTCGAGACCTTCTTTGACCTGTTCGGGATCACCGTCGACGCAGTTGCGGCTGTACTGCTGGATGAACTGCCACTCGTTGGCGAGGTATTTGTAACTGGCGGCGACATCCGGATGCGGGACACCCTTGGCCCGTCCGGTAACTGACCGCAGCCGACCGAGGTTCCGGCTGGAGGCGATGCGCCGGGCTTCCTCCTCGGTGTCGGCGCACAGCACCTGGACCCCGATGTTAACCAAGGGCTCCGAGAGGTACTCGGAGGCCTCAAAGTTCTGGCGATAGGACTCGACTATCTGCGGACCGTCAGTGGCGCCCATGCCGAAGAAGTGGGCGTAGGCGAAAGGCAGGCCCATCTTGGCAGCCATGAAGGCCGATTCGTAGCGGGAGCCGAGGAGCCAGACCTGGGGAACGGTCTCGGATTCTTCCGGCGCCGCAAGGACCTCATTGAATGGATGGTCGTCGGGCTGCGTGTCGTTCAGATAATTGATGACGTCGCGGACCTGCTGGGGAAAGTGCCGTACGTCCTTGGGCATGCTGGGGTAGGCCAGGGCGGCGGCGGTGATCTGGTCGCTCCCCGGAGCGCGGCCGATGCCCAGGTCGATACGGTCAGGGTAGAGAGAGTCAAGTATCCGGAAAGTCTCGGCGACCTTGAGCGCGCTGTAGTGGGGCAGCATCACGCCGCCGGATCCGACGCGGATGCTCCTGGTGTGGGCAGCAATCTGGCCGACCATCACCTCGGGGGCGGTGCCCGCGAAGTTGGGAAGGTTGTGGTGCTCGGCCACCCAATAACGTTGGTAGCCCATCTTTTCGACGGCGACGGCCAGTTGGATTGTTTCCCGGAGCGCGACACCCGCGTTGCTACCCTCTCGCATCGGCGATTGGTCGACCACGCTCAGTTGCAATGTTTGGCTCAAATCTTCCCCCTGGAGGTCAATGGTCCGGGCAGCTGCCACGCACGGTATTCGGCTGCGTCATGGTTTGTATTGCGAGTGTTTGCGTTGTCGGTAAGGGCCCGCTGGCATATTATAATAGTGTCCAACGGAGAAAGTAGCGGGCAGATAATACGGGCGAACCGCGTCGCCAATTGGCGCGCTGAGCCATCCTGACAGGTGAACCGCTTTGCTTTTCGACAAGATCATTGGGGGCAAACCGACGGTCGGAGATATTCCGCCTGCCGGCCTTCCGCTCACCGGAAGCGGCGCAAAGTACCTACTTGAACGCATCGTCAGGTGGGTGCTTTTTCTTTTGGCGTCCGTTTCGGTGCTGACGACCGTCGGCATCGTGTCCGTATTGTTGTTCGAGGGAGTGCGATTCTTCACGTCGGACTTCTACGAACAACGGCCGACAGAGCGAATGGCCACGAGCGAGGCCGAGGGATTGCCCGGAGAGGCTCCCAGCACCCTGGCGCCGGGAATAATCCCGATGGTGGAAGTATGGGCCACTACCGACGCGCTGATCTACGTGAACTGGGAACGGCCCACCGTGGGACAGGAGCCGACCGGATATGAGGTTGCGGTGCTGCCGAGCCTGAACGCCGACCTCTCCGATTGCGCGAACCTGGCCGCGGAACGTACGTCGTGCGTCATAGCGAACGCCGCGCCGGGCCGCTCCCACAAGGTTACGGTGGCCGCCCTGGCCGGGCCCGGCAAGGGTGTCGGCCTGCAGACCGACTCTTTCAGCGTGCCGGAAAAGGTGAAGTGGCACCGGTTCCTTACGGACACCAAGTGGCGCACGCTGCTGGTTCCGAGATCCTATGGCATCTGGCCGCTGCTGGTTGGAACCACGATGATCGCTGTGCTGGCGATGGCGGTGGCGGTGCCGCTGGGCCTGCTGAGCGCGATCTTCCTGAGCGAGTACGCCCACCCCCGTATCCGGTCCATAACCAAGCCGATCCTGGAGGTGCTGGCCGGCATCCCCACGGTGGTATACGGCTTCTTCGCGCTGTTCTTTATCACTCCCATCCTGCGCTCGTTCAGCGACGATGTGGGCATCTTCAACGCGCTGTCGGCAGCCATCGTAATGGGCGTCATGATCATTCCCATGGTCTCCAGCCTCAGCGAGGACGCGATGCGCGCGGTGCCCAACGCGCTGCGGGAAGGCGCCTACGCGCTGGGGGCAACCAAGGTTGAAGTAGCCACCAAGGTGGTCTTGCCGGCGGCCCTGTCGGGCATCGTTGCCGCAATCATCCTGGCGATGTCCCGAGCGGTAGGGGAAACGATGATCGTGTTCATCGCGGCGGGCCAAAACGAAAAGCTGACCTTCAACCCGCTGGACCCGGTGAACACCATGACCGGGTTCATGGCGACCACGAACTTCAGCGACAACGCGATACCGGGAACGGCCCAATTTCAGGCGCTGTTCGCGGTGGGTATCACGCTGTTCATCATCACGCTGCTCATGAATTTGTTGAGCCAGTTCGTCGTGGCCAGGTTCCGTGAGGTGTACGAATAATGGCGGCTGGAACCCGACGCAGCTACAGCCAGCGGTTGTCGATCCGCAAGCGTAACGCGTCCATTTTTTACGCCGTGTGCGTGGCAGCGGTCCTCCTCGCCCTGGTGATGCTGCTGGCGCTGCTGTACAGCGTTCTGTCGGAGGCCCTGGCCTGGTTGAACTTGGACGGCACCTCGATCAAGACGCTGCTTACGGACATCCCGTCCAGCAAGGCGGTGAATTCCGGGCTGTTCCCGGCTATCGTGGGCACCCTCTGGGTGATGGGGATTTGCGTCTTCGTGTCGTTCACAGTGGGCGTGTCGGCCGCGATTTATCTTGAGGAGTACTCCAGCGGCAGCCGGATTGCCGAGCTGATCCAGACGAATATCCAGAACCTGGCGGCGGTGCCGTCAATTGTGTACGGCATCCTGGGTCTGTCCATCTTTGTGGCCTTCTTCGTGATGGTCGCTCCGGGGAATGACGGCAAAAACGTATCCGCGGCCGGCCTGACCCTCGCTTTGCTGATCATGCCGGTGGTAATCGTGTCCTCGCAGGAGGCGATCCGAGCCGTCCCACCCTCGATACGAGAGGGCGGCTATGCGCTCGGCGGTACCAAATGGCAGGTGGTCTGGAGGTTAGTGCTGCCGCAAGCCATGCCCGGCATCCTCACCGGGATTATCCTGGCGGTGAGCCGGGCTATGGGCGAGGCGGCGCCGCTGGTAATCATGGGCGCGCTGTCCTTCGTGCCGTTTGCTCCGGCTAGCCCGCTGGACCGGTTCACGGTGCTGCCGATCCAAATCTACGTGTGGATTTCCAAGCCGCAGGAGGAGTTCCACCACCTGGCGGCCGCGGGGATCGTTGTGCTGCTGATCATGCTGTTGGGCATGAACGCATTCGCCATCCTCCTGCGCAACCGCCTGCACAAGAATCTACGGGGGTAAACCAGAATGGCTGCAACCTCAGTGGCGATCCGTCCTGCCGTCCGCGCCATCGACGTGGGGGTCTATTACGGCTCCAACAAGGTGATTGAGGGCGTGACCATGGATATGCCGGAAAACGAGATCACCGCCATCATCGGACCGAGCGGTGCGGGCAAGAGCACGTTGCTGCGCTGCATCAACCGGATGAACGATCTGATCGAGGTTTTCCGCATGGAAGGGCAGATGTGGTTTGGCGATTTCGATCTGTACGCTCCGGAATCGGACCCGACGCAGATCCGATACCGAATCGGAATGGTTTTCCAGCGGCCCAACCCATTCCCCAAATCGATTTACGACAACATCGCTTTTGGCCCCAGGATCAACGGGTTCAAGGGCGACCTGGACGATGTGGTGGAACAATCCCTGCAGGGCGCCGCGCTCTGGGACGAGGTGAAAGACCGATTGAAGGAATCGGCGCTGGCGCTATCCGGCGGACAACAACAGCGTCTGTGCATCGCCAGGGCGCTGGCGGTGGAGCCCAGCGTGATCCTGATGGATGAGCCCTGTTCGTCCCTGGACCCGATCGCCACGCTGGCCATCGAAGAACTCATGCAGGAACTCAAGAAGACCTACAGTATCGTGATCGTAACGCACAACATGCAGCAGGCGGGCCGGGTGTCCGACAAGACGGCCTTCCTGCTGCCCGACGAAAACCGGGTGGCGCACCTGATCGAATTCGGCGACACTCGGACCCTGTTCACCAACCCCAGCGACGAACGTACCGAGGCATATATCACCGGCCGCTTCGGTTAGCGGACTGGCCGGTGGCCGGGTGATTTGAGGTTCACCTAAAGGGGGCGTCGAATGCTGAGATCAGATTACGAACGCGATCTGTCGAGCCTGCAAGCCGACCTGGCGGAAATGGCTGCGCACGTCGAGCAGGCGACCCGGCGCGCGCTGAACGCGCTGGAAAACCAGGACCTGGAGCTGGCGCAAAGGATCATCGACGAAGACGACCACATAGACCAACTGCAGGATGATCTGGAAAACAAGTGCGTGGGGATGCTCGCTACCCAGCAACCCACGGCCCGTGACCTCCGGCAGGTTCTGTCGGCGGTACACATCGGCGTGGAACTGGAGCGAATGGGGGACTACGCCGAGGGCATCGCCAAAATTTGCCTGCGCATCGGCGACCAACCGCTGCTCAAGCCGTTGATCGACATCCCCCGCATGGCCGAGTTGGCCCTGACCATGCTAGAGGAAAGCCTGCAGGCCTACTCCAATCGGGACGAATGGCAGGCCCGCAAAGTTTGCAAAGACGACGACGCGGTGGACGACCTGTACAACCAAATCTACCGGGAGCTGCTGACCTACATGCTCCAGGACCCGCGCAACATCGAGCGGGCGACCTACCTGCTGTGGGTTGCCCATGACCTGGAAAGGATCGCGGACCGGGCCACCAACATCGCCGAACGGGTCATGTGGCTGGTCTTGGGGCACACGGTGGGGACCGGAAATGTAAAGTCCGACCGGTCGCTGCGCTGATCCGCGTGTTTCGACGTCGGCAAAATCGCCAGAAATTGAGCGCGATTCCGTCGTTGACAATTCCCGACCTCGTGGGTATAGTTTTCGCAAATGCAAAGTAATTGCAAAAGGATTTGCATCTGCACATGTACCTGTCCCCCGACAGCGGGGGCAGGATAGACCTGATTGACTAAAATTTCGGGTTCGCGCCTGCGCCCACCGGATTTGCCGCACGGCATCGGTGGGTTTTTTATTGCCGGTAATCGGAGGAGGACACCTTGACCAGCCAAGCGCAAATTCCCAGCCAGGAAGACATCCACGATTCCAGTATGCGGCTGGCGGCCGACGCGCCTGCGATCATCCCGTTCATGGAGGACGAGATACAGCGGTTTGACGCGGAGGTCGACCGGTTCCGCACTGGAGAACTGGACAACACCGTATTTACGCCCTTCCGCCTGCGGCAAGGAGTGTACGGGCAGCGTCAGGCCGACGTGCAGATGATCCGGGTCAAGCTGCCGGGCGGCATTATCTCGGCGGACATGCTGGACTGCTTCGGCGACGTCACTGAGAAATACGCGCCGTTGCAGAAGGGACACATCACCACGCGGGAGAACATCCAGCTGCACCACATCCCGCTGGAGCAAACTTCCGAAGTGCTGCGCCTCCTGGGCAACGTGGGCCTGTCCACCCGCGAAGCGTGCGGCAACACCGTCCGCAACGTGGTGGGGCCTCCCACCGCCGGCGTGAGCCCGGAAGAGGTTTTCGACCCGACACCCTACCTGACGGCTTACGTGCGGTTCGGCGTCCGCCATCCCATCACGCAGAATTTCCCCCGCAAGTTCAAGTCGGCGTTCACCGGCAACGACCAGCGGGACGAAGTGGCGGCGGCCATCCAGGACCTGACGTTCGTGTCCCAGTACAAGGACGTGGGAGGCGAACAGCGCAAGGGGTTCAAGGTTTACTGCGGCGGCGGCACGTCCATCATGCCGCGGCTGGCCAAGCCTCTGTACGAGTGGGTGTCCGAAGATGACTACCTGCGCGTGGCCCTGGCGGTGTGGACGGTATTCAACAACGCCGACATGCTGCGCAAGAACCGCATGATGGCCCGGCTCAAGGTGCTGATCGACCGCATCGGTCTGGACGAGTTCCGGGACATGGTGGACGCTGAGCTGGCGAACATCGGACCGATCGACTTCCGGTCGCTGATGACAGCCGAGGAAATACAGCGTGAGGACCCGCCGGCGCAGCCGTCCGCCGGGAATGGCGACCACAGCGACCCCGAGTACCAGGCGTGGCTCGGCTCGAACGTGGAAGCCCAGCGGCAGGATGGGTACCACGTCGTGTTCGTCAAGACGGTGCGCGGCGACCTGACGCCCGAGCAATTCCGCGGGCTGGCCGACATCGTCAGGAAGTACACCGGCGGAAAAGCACGGGCGACGCAGGAACAGAACCTGGTCCTGCGCTGGGTGCCCACAGGTCACCTGCAAGACGTGTGGGAAGCGTTGCAGCCGCTGGAACTTGCGGAGGCGGGTCATAGCCACATCAGCAACGTCGTGTCCTGCCCGGGCACTGACAGCTGCAAGCTGGGAATCACCGCGTCCATGGGGCTGGCCCAGGCCCTGCGCACTGAAATGACCGGCTGGAACGGACTTTCCGAGGACAAGGGCGTGGGCGATATACGAATCAAGATGAGCGGCTGCCCCAACGGCTGCGGCCTGCACCACATCGCCAACATCGGGTTCCACGGCGCAGCGGTCAAGGGCGTCGACGGCCAGCAGATCCCATCGTACGAGCTGTTCCTGGGCGGAAACTACGGCGACAACCAGGTGGAAGACTCCCGAATCGGGACGCGAGTGCCCAAGGTCAAAGTGCCGGCCAAGCTGGTGCCCTCGGTACTGAAAGACATCGTAACGTATTACAAAGACAACCGCGCCGACGACTCCGAGCGGTTCAACGACTTCCTGGACCGCGTGGGCCTGGAAGAGATGACCTCGGTGGCAGCCCGAGCCCAGGAAGTGGGCCACGAGGCCGAGGGCGGCGGCGAGATGTACTTCGACTGGGAGCGGACCAACCAGTACGTGCTGGAGCGCGGCGAAGGCGAGTGCGCCGTTTAGCGGCTCCTCAACATCGCTATGGCCAAGGCATCGCTTAACGGGAGAGTGCTGGCCTTCGTCGAGGCGCGGATGCCCGACGAGATGGCCGGCCTCATCCGAAGGCATGGCGGCGTGCCCGTGGGCGCGCCGGTCATGCAGGAACACTACCTGCAGGATAGCCCGCAAGTACAGCGGGCTATCCTGGACGTGTGTGAAAGGCGGGTAGACACCGCCATCTTCCTGACCGGGGTAGGGGCCAACGCGATGATGGGCATCGCGGAGGGCATGGGCAAACTGACGGAGTTTGAAGAAGCGCTGCGCGAAGTCACGGTGGTGGCGCGGAGCCCGAAACCGGGCCGTATCCTCCGCCGCCACAAGATACCCATCGATATCATGCCGCCGGAGCCGTACACCTCCAACGACTTGATAGCCGCAATGGGCGAACTGGAGCTCGACAGCAAGCGCGTGATTTTCCAGCGCTACGGCGGCCCGGACTCCGAGCTACCCACCTACCTTCGGGAGCAACGGGCCGACTACGAAGAGTTGACGCTGTACGACTGGGGGTTGCCCGATAACACCGCGCCGGTGGTCGACTTGATCGACCGCATGGAGCAGGGCTCCATCGACGCCCTGGCCTTCACCAGCCGGCCGCAGGTGCCGAACCTGATTGCCATCGCCGCCAACGCCGGGCGCGAAGAGGGGCTGCGGGCGAGCTTCGACAACTCCGTGATCGTCGCTTCAGTGGGCCCGGTATGCACCCGGAAGTTGCAGGAGTTCGGCGTACGGGTGGACGTAGAGCCGGACCACCCGCACATGGGTAACCTGGTAATGGCCGTGGCGGAGTACTTCGAAGGCGCCGCCTAGTATTTGAACTCCTCGCGTACCGGGCTGAATATGTCCAGCGCGACAGCTCTGGTTCCCTGTCCCTGGGCGTAGTGCTCGACATCGCCGGGAATGATGTACATATCGCCCGGCTTCAGAACGCGCACCTCGCCTCCGATGCCCATTTCCAGCTCGCCCTCGACGATGATGCCGCCCTGCTCGTGGGGATGAGTGTGCAGCGGAACCAAAGCCCCGGCCTCGACCTCCACCAGGGAGAAGAGCATCTGGGCGCCCCAGAAGGTGCGGGTGCGTGCGCCCTCGGCAAGTTCTTTGTAGCCTCGGTTTTCCGGGCTGAGGAAGTAGTCGCTCATCGCGTGATCTCCTTGTGGGGCTGCTCTAATCGAACCCCAGTCGTTTTTCCTTCAGGCTGGTGAACCGTCCGCCGTGTCCAATGATGAGATGATCCAGCAGTTCGATGTCCATAAGCTTGGCGGCGGCCACCAGGTCACGGGTCACCGAGATGTCTTCCGGACTGGGCGCCGGGTCGCCGGACGGGTGGTTGTGGGCCACGATGAATGACGGAGCATTCTCCCGGATGGCAGGGCGGATGACCTCAGCGGGGCGTACGGCGCTGCTGTTCACCGTGCCGATGTAGATTGTACGGCGAGCAACAACCTGGTTCCGCGTGTTGAGCAGCAGGACGACCAGGTTTTCCTGGACCAACGGCTCCATCTCCGCAGTCAGCAGGCTGGCCGCATCCTGCGGACAGGATATCTGCGCCCGTTCCTCCGGGGCAAGTGAAGCAATGCGACGGCCGAGCTCCAGCGCGGCCATGATTTCGCTGGACTTGGCGTGGTTGAGACCGTGCTGCCGGCACAACTCGGCGTACCCGGCGCGAGCCAAACCGGCGAGGCCGTCAAACTCGGCGAGAATCCGCATGGCGACGTTGATGGCGTTTTCCCCGGACACGCCGGAACGCAGCAGTATGGCAACCAACTCGGCGTTATTCAGGTAACGCGGCCCGTGCTCCCGGAGGCGTTCCCGAGGACGCTCGCACGGCGGGAGGTCCAGGATGGTTGGCTGGTATGAAGCGACACGGTTGGATCGGGCCGTAACCTGATCTTCCGGCAGATCCACGTCAGGCGCCGGGTCCGGCGCGCCAGCAGCCTGTTCCGGAGACGCCGTGTCAAGCGCAACGGGTGCGCCGGCAATGATCCGCTCCAGTTGGGCACGAAAAGCCCTAAGATCCGTAGGTTCTACCGGTGGTCCGGCAACAGTCATCACTGGCTCCGTCTGTCTGGATTAAACGCGGTCAGTCTAGACTCGGTGCAGTGGGATGCGCCATCGGATGGTGTCAGCAGTTTATGCCACCGGCCACGATGCGCCAGCGGCAGCGATCACCGTGTCATCCGCCCCTCAGGTTGTCGGCTTTGCCGGACCCGCGCCGCGCCTGCAACCAGCGTAGATGAGATGTTGCCCAGGCTGAAAGTACGGGGCCTGCCGGGCAAGAACTCCTCCGCGTGCAAGTCTTCGATTGCCGACAGGGTGCGGCGGAGGCCGACTTCCATAGTGCGGCGGCTGGCCTCGTCGTTGAGGTCCAGGCTGCCGCAGGTGACAACCGGGCCGATCAGACAACTCAGCATGACCCTGCGATAGTCACGCCAGCAATTTTCAAACGAGTAGCCGCTAACTCCGGCGCCGGCCAGGGCGTCGTGGTATTCACCTACGACATACCGCTCAATCGCGCTCCGGGTTTCCGAATCAACACTGGTAGACAGAAAATAGGTTATGTCACGCAGGCCGGAATGGATGCCGCAGTTTTGCCAGTCGATCGCCACGACATCTTCTGAGCCTGATCCGCCGAAAAAGAGGTTGTCCACCCTGAAGTCGCCGTGAGTGAAGGTCTTGGGTCTTTCGAATATCTGAGCCAAGTGATCGACGACGCGCATGCCATATATCTGGGCAAGTTGGCGCATCGTGGGATTGAACAAATTTCCGAACCGCTCGAGGGTAGGCGCCAGGTTGAGCAGGTAGCCAAGTTGGGTCAAGCGTCGGTACTTCTTGGTGTAGTCCGGGACGCCCAACAACGGAGGGTGGTCGAAGCTGTTCCAATAACGAGCATGCATCCGGGCCACCGCCCGAACCGCGGACTTTGTCTGAGCCGGGCTGACCCCGATTACTTGGCTAACCGTGTCCAAATCAGCCAAGTCTTCCATGACCATCACGAACCGATGGCTAATGGGAGCGAAATCGCCGTAAAGCAACCTCGGGGAGCGAATATCCGCCAATGACTGCATGCGACTGTAGAAAAGGTACTCGTGGCGATAAAGATTGGCCAATCGTGCGAACCGAGCGGTTTTCCGGTCCGAACTGCGCAGCTTGATGGTCACGCTGCTCGGCCGTTGCGAGGCTTCGGGTGACCACGACAGGGTGCAACGAATGACCGTGCTGAGCAGTCCCCGGCCGGAACCTATGGGTTCGGCCTGAATGGCCCGCAACTGCGACGGTTCGAAGATTCCAGAGTAGGCCAGGGTCTGCCGGAGCCAGTCCACCGTAATGTCATCTGGCCTCGTGGGGATAGTAGGACGCCTGGCCATTTGGTCTGCTCGCGGCTCCCACCGCGCTTAAAGAAGCAGCGCTACGTGGGCAGGAACTCCCCGGCGTCAACGTCGTCGATGGCGGTGAGGGTGCGGTTGACGAATGCTTCAGCCAGTTGGCGGCTCCGCTCGCTGCTGAGATCCAGTTGACCGCTGGCTATGACCAGAGTTTGGAAGCAACCAAGCATGTTTTGACGATAGCTGCGCCAGCACTCTTCGAGCGTGAAGTCCTCTACTCCCATGTTCACAAGGACCCGGTGGTACTCGGCCAATGCGTCAACCTCGATCTGCCGACGGGTCTCAACCGGAACGCTGGAGGAAAGGAAATACGCCACGTCGTAAAGACCGTTGCGGACCCCACACACCTGCCAGTCCACCGCAGCAAAATCGTCCGCCCCGTCGGCGCCGAAGAACACGTTGTCCAGCCGATAATCGCCGTGGCTGAACGTCAGAGGGCCGGCGGCAACCGCTTCCGTATGCTCCACCAGCCCGCGGCCGTACGCCTCGGCCAGCCGTCGCATATCGTCGGGAAACAGGTCGCCCAGCCGGTCGAAGGCGGGCGGAAGGCTGGCCTGATAAACCTGCTGGACGAGGCGCGCCCTTTCGGGACTGGCGGATTCGTGCAATCCCGCCACTGGCGGCTGGTCCACCCGGTTCCAATAAGCACCGTGCATCCGGGCAATCTCTCGCACGGCGATTTTCGCCTGCGCGGCGCTCGCCCCATGGACCTGGTCAACCGCGGTCATACCGACCATATCCTCCAGCACCAATACGAAACGGTGATCCGTATCGTCGAAATCGCCGTAGAGCAGCGCCGGGGAGCGGAGCGGTACCTGGTGCGCAATGTCGCGATAGAAGGCGTATTCGCGGATGTATAGCCGTAGCCTGCGAGCCGTTCGGACCGTTTCCGGGTGTGAACTGTGGAACTTGACGATGACCGACGCCGGCATGGCCGCGGTATCGTCTGCGTATGACAGATGGCAGCGCAGAACGGTTCCCACTAACCCGACGCCGACGCCGATGTCCTCGACATCGACTCCGGCGACGCGTGGCAAGGCAGTACCGCCACTGTGGGTCAACGCCTGTCGGATCCACTCGGTGGTGATGTCATCGGTCGTTTCGGGTATTTCAGGGCGTGATGCCATGTTTCCATTGTACGGTGTGAGGAGGGCCGCCCGCGATTGGAAACCCGGCCTCCCGCAAAGAGGAAGGGGCGAATCGTCGTTCGCCCCTTCCCATGATAACGCGGCAAGATCGGCCGCCGACGATCTAGTCGAAGCGGAACTTGGAGAACGTGCCCTCTTCCTTGGTGATGAACTCCAACAGGGCCGGGCGGCCGTCGGCGTTGGCCTGCATGGCACGCTGCATGGCCGGCTTGATTTCGTCCGGTGTGGTGATCTGCTCGGCGTACGCGCCGAGTGCGAGGGCCACCTGATAAAAGTCGCCGCTGAGATCCTTCAGGCCGTAACGTTCCACGGCGGTAGGGATGCGGCTATCGGGGTAGATCGCCATGGTGTAGTTGTTCATCACGACCGTCGTGATTGGGATGTTGGCGCGGACGGCGGTCTCAACGTCCAGGCCCACCATGCCAAATGCGGCATCACCCATGAAGTTGATCACCATCTTCTCGGGGGCGGCCATCTTGGCGCCCATGGCCAATCCCAGGCTGTAGCCCAATTGCGTGGACTTGCCCCAACCAATGAAACTGCGGGGAGCCCGGGCTTCCCAGAAGGGCGACACCTGCTCGCGCGGACTGCCGGACTCATGGGTGACGATGGTGTTATCCAGGTCGACCGTGTGCATGATGTCCCACACCACACGGTAGGGGTTCAACGGGACTTCATCGCTGGTAAGGCGGGGCAGCCACTCGGCCATCCAGGCCTCGCGGCTGGCGGTGATCTCGTCAGCGAGTTCCTGGTTGGGCGACCGCTGCTGGGCGCCCTGAGCCTTGAGCTCGTCGATGAACTGCCGCAGGGCGAGCTTGGCGTCCCCCAGGATGGGATAGTCGGTACGGTAGTCCTTGTTGATGTCGCCGTCGCCGTTGGTTAGGTGGATCAGGGTCTTGCCGGCGGGCATGGGCACAGTGAATCCGCTCTTGGTGAAGCTCACACCAACACCGAAGACCACATCTGCGTTGGTGAGGAAGCGGTGTACCGGCCCGGTCTGACTGGAACCGCCGACACCGAGGGACAGTGGATGGTTCTCCGGGAAGGCGCTCTTGCCTTCGAGGGTAGTCATCACGGGGATCTGCAGGAACTCCGCCAACTCAAGCAGCTCATCGGTGGCCTCCGCGTACAAGACGCCCTGGCCGGCGTGAATCACCGGCCGATGTGCCGACATCAGCGCGCGGACGCCACGAGTGATGGCCGCAGGATCAGCCGCGACGCGCATTTTCACCGGCGGGACGTAGTCGAAGTCCTCCTCGCTGATCTGATCGGACACCAGATCCGAGGGGATTTCCAGAAGGACAGGCCCGGGCTTGCCGGAGCGCAGCTTGGTATAAGCCTGCCGGAAAAGTTCTGGAACCCGGTCGGCGAAGTTGACGTGGCCGGCCCACTTGGTGATGGTCGAGTAGGCCTGGACGGGATGGAAGTTCGGTTCCACGCCGAGGCGATTGCGGGCGACGCCGGCCGGCAGCACGAGGATGGGCACGGAGTCGGCATAGGCTTGGGCGACGCCGCCGAAGGAATTTTCGGCGCCGGGGCCATTCTGCGCAAGGAAGATGCCGATCTTGTTGCCGTTGGTGATCCGGGAAAAGCCGTCAGCCATGTGCACGCCAGTGCGTTCCTGGCGACACACGACGGGTCGGATGCCGGCGATGGCCGCCGCCTCGATCAGTGGATTGGAAGGCATGACGGCGATCCAGTCGACGCCCTCCATCTTCAACACGTTAGCTACAGCGGTGACTCCGTCCACGGTGGAATGCCTCCATTATTGGGGTATGCGTTGATGCGCGGGATATCGGTCAGCCCACCTCGACTAGGAAGGCGTCGAGGGCAGCGTTGAATTCGTCGGGCTTTTCAACCATGGGGAAATGGCCGGCGTCTTCCATCTTGATGAGCTTTGATCCGGGGACCGCACGGTGGATCTCTTCCTCGTAGTCGCCGGTGGCCAACGGGTCGTCCACGCCCTGGATCAGCAGCAGGGGAGCTTTCAGCGAGTGAATCCGGTCGCGTACGTCGAAGCGGTCGATGACCACCAAGTCCCGATGTTGGGCAACCGGACCGACCTCCCGGTGCCGCTGCAAAAGGCGGGCGCGGAGGTCGGGCTCGATGAAGTGCATGACGCCGTCCATCATGCCGAGCCACTTCTCGTAGGTCTCCGGATTTTCGGCGGCGTCCAGGCGAAATTGCAGATCATGGGGACGGCGCCGCTTGGGTCGCATGGCGATTGTCATGAGGGCCAGGGCCCTGACCTCGTCGGGGTAATCCAGGGCGTATTGCAATGCGACGCACGCGCCCAGGGTGAATCCGCTGAGCACCAGGTCGTGATCGTGTCCGCGAGCGTGCAACCATCCCCGCAGCCATTCGGTGTAACGCTCCACGCTGCTGCACGGAGCGCCGTCGAGATGTCCGGGCAAGTTCGGAGCGAGGCTGCTGGGGTAATGGTAGAGCTGGTTGATGTAGGAATCGGCGCAGCCGCCGGCGCCGGGTCCGTGGATGAAAACAATCTGGGTCATGGAAACCTGCAAGGCACGGCCTGCGGGCCGGGTGCCGGCATTCTAGGGTGCAGCGGCTATGGGGTCAAGGTGACCGGCGATGGTTCAGCTGCCGGACCAGCCGGTGACACGTTCGGGAGTGATCTTGATCACAGGGTTACCTTCAAGAGGCATTTCGCGGTACTGGGGGTATTTCTCGCGGAGAAGGGCGATGGCCGACGGCGGTTCGGGACCATCTTCGACAAGCTCGCCTCGACCCTGTATCAACAGGTACCAAAGGCGGGTCCAATCCTCGTCATAGTGGTCAATGACCAAGGAGACCTGCGGGTTGGCGATGATGTTGCGTACGCGCCTTAGACGGGTCAGGCTCCCGCGCTTGGGCTTGGCATCCAGGACCGAATAGATGTGCTGCCCATCGTAGGCGAAGCACACCGGGATGACATGAGGCCGGCCGTTGCCGTCTGCGGTGGCCAGATGGCCCACCGGCGTTTCGGCAAGGCGCAGCGCCTGCGGCGGTGTCAGGTTAACCACGGGCTCCTCCCGGACGGCGAAGGTCTGCCATGACGCGAGGGATGCGGTCCAACAGGTCGCTGGCGACTGCGCCCGACTCGCCGTAGTCGGCGCGCACCAGCTCGGCCGCGGTCCCGTGGAGGAAGGCGCCCAAGCGCGCGGCGTCATAAGGCGCAAGACCTTGAGCCAGCAGCCCGCCGATGACGCCGGTGAGCACGTCGCCGGTACCGCCGGCTGCCAGCGCCGGATTGGCGAAAGGCAGGATGCACCGTTTGCCGTCCGGAGACGCGACCACGGTGTGGGCTCCCTTCAGCAGGACGGTCTGCCGCCAATCCGCAGCCGATTGGCTGGCGATGCCAATGCGATCCGCCTGGATCTCCGCATTGGTTTGACCAGTGAGGGTCGCCATTTCGCCGGGATGTGGCGTCAGCACGGCCGGGGCGCGCAGTCGGTCGGTCCAATCGGAGCATCGCGAAAGATTGTTCAACCCGTCGGCGTCGACCACGACCGGCAACGCCGGAGGGTCTTCGCCGCCCAGCAGGAGGCGATCAATCAGGGTGGTGGTGCCGCACGACCAACCCAGGCCGCAGCCCACGGCCAACGCCGAATAGTTGCCGATGCGCCCACGTATCACATCAGCAGCGTGGAAATCTATGCGTCCATCGGCGTCTTCGGGAAGGGGCAGGTGGATGGTTTCCGTAAGCCGGGAGGCGGCGATACGATATACGGATTCCGGAGCGGCCAAGGTTACCAGGCCCGCGCCGGCGCGATGAGCGCCCCGGGCGGCCAGGGAAGCCGCCCCGACGAAGTTGCGGCAGCCGGCAACTATCAACAGGTGGCCGAAGGTTCCCTTGTGGGAGGTGAGGGGCCTCGCGGGCAAGAGTGACC
Source organism: Dehalococcoidia bacterium (assembly GCA_034423575.1). Classification (GTDB taxonomy): domain Bacteria; phylum Chloroflexota; class Dehalococcoidia; order Lucifugimonadales; family UBA3495; genus Bin87. Next base: position 24,085 of record DAOUIF010000063.1, read on the forward strand.
GGGCTGAATTCCGGGTCATCCACTCAGTGGGCAGGTTCCCGTGGGAGGACGCGGATACCTCGTCGGGCAAGCCGATCCCGAGAATGGTGATTCGGCCAGCGCATCCGGCTCCGGGGAAGTTAGCGATGCCGTACTTGGGATGGCACAGGGCGAGGGTTTCATCGGCAATGATCGTCCGCGGGTCAGCAGCGCCGGTGTCGGGGTTGACTCCGGTGGGCAAGTCCACGGCTATCACGGGCAGGTCCTGCCGGCCAGAGCGAATACTATTGACCAGGGAGGTGACCTCACCAACGCGGCCATCCAGGGGGCGATAGCGCCCGGCGCCCAGAATCGCGTCGACGACCGCGTCACAACGCCGCAGCAGACCAACCAGGTTAGACAGTCCGTCATCGGCGGTGGAGCCGGTCACCTCAACCCCATACGCGAGGGCGCCGGTCATCTTTGGATCTTCCTCGGGGCGTCCGCGGACGATATAACAGCAAACGTCAGCGCCCCACCGGGCAAGATGGCGGGCCAGCACGAGGCCGTCGGCTCCGTTGTTGCCCGGTCCGACCAGAACCACGACGCGGCGGGCCGCCGCTCCGCCCATGCGTTCGCGCACGCTCCGGGCGCAAGCCAACCCGGCGTTTTCCATCAAGGTATCGGTGCTGACGCCGGCGGCTTCGGAAGCGGCTTCCAGGGCCTGCATCTCCGCGACGGTGACGACTTTCGTGGGCATGGCGTCAGTCGGCCCGAGGAGCGACGTCGTCTCCCCAAAGGGTGGCCCTGCTGGCCTCCAGCGATTCCGGTGTGTCGGGTCGCACGGCCACAGCCACTACCATGGCGAATCCCCGGGAATGGGAGAGGCTGATGGCGATTTCGGTAACCCCCAACCGCTCAGCGCGACGGCGGGCTCGGCCGTGGAGCCTCGGGCTGGGCGCGCCGCTGCGGGCGCGGACCACCTCGACATCACGCCACCCAACGCCGCGAAAGCCGGTTCCGAGAGACTTCATCACCGCCTCTTTAGCCGCAAATCGCGCCGCCAGATTGGGCGCGCGGCCACGGCAGTAGGCGATCTCCCCGGGAGTGAAGACGCGCCGCAGGAACCGCTCTCCGTACCGGTCCAGGACACCGGCAACGCGATCAATCTCTACGAAGTCAACACCGGTGGAGAGCATGAGTAATCAGCCGCCAAGCTGGATCAATCGCCGTCGTGGCCCCCGATGTGCAGGTCGGTGAGGATATGGGAAACCGAATAGGTGCGATTAAGCACGTAGAAGTGAATACCAGGAACGCCGTTGGCCCACAGGTCCTCGGCCTGACGCGTGGCGTGTTCGATGCCGATTTCGCGCACGGCCCGGTTGTCGTCGGCGAAGCGTTCCAGGCGTGCGTCCAGCAGGGGCGGAATGGTCGCGCCGCACAGGGAGGTGAAGCGACGAATTTGCGGAGTGCTCAAAATCGGCAGGACACCGGGGATAATGGGGATGGTGATGCCGGCGGCTGCCGCGCGGTCCTGGAGCCCGTAAAAATGGCTGTTGTCGTAGAAAAGCTGGGTGATCAGAAAGTCTGCGCCCAGGTCCTGCTTGAGTCGGGCGTACTCTATGTCCGATCCTAAGCTGATCGATTCGGTGTGGCCCTCGGGATAGCAGGCTCCGGCGATGCCAAAGTTGAAATTGGCGCCGATATGCTCGATGAGTTCGGTGGCGTGGGCAAATTCGTCCTCGCCGGGCGGCTCGTCCTCGATTCCTGCAGGACGGTCGCCGCGCAGGGCGATGACGTTTTCGATGCCGGCGGCCTGGAGCCGTTGCAGCACGCCGTGAACTTCTTCGCGGCTCTGGGCCACGCAGGTCAGGTGGGCCATGACTTCCATATCACCGCGACGCTTCAGGCGCATGGTGATCTCTTCGGTAAAGGCTCGGGTTCCGCCGCCGGCTCCGTAGGTGACGGAGACGAAGTCGGGCGCGAAGCGCTGGAGGCGACTCGCGACGTCGACGACGCCGGGCACGCCGTCCGCTTCCCGGGGCGGGAAGAACTCGAAGGAGATGGTTCTCCGGTTGCTGAGGATGTCCTTGATTTTCAAACCAGTAAAACCCCAAAAAGCCAATCTGAACAATGGCAGCGACAGCGTTGCCAGAGGACAGGGCTACGATGGCGAGATTTCAGAATTCCGGCTGGCGCTTCTCTTTGAACGCCTGTATGCCCTCGCGGGGATGTGTTGACGTTGCGAACACATGGGTAAACGTTGCGCTTTCCAAAGCAACGCCGTCCTTCAGGGGAAGATCCTGGCTGCGGCGGGCCAAAGATTTCATCAGACCCAAACCGGTCCGACTCTTGGGGCGCAGGCCATCCAGCAGGGACTGGAGCTCGTCCTCGAGTTGTTCCGGCGGCGCGGCCCGGAGCGCCAGACCCCAGTCCACGGCTTCTGTGCCGGTAAGCCACCGGCCCGTGGTCAGGAGTTCCATTGCCCGGGGCATGCCCACCCGACGGGGCAGGCGCTGGGTGGAACCGCCCCCCGGGATCAACCCGAAGTTGGCATGCTGGTCTCCAATGCGCGCATCCTCGGCAACGAGAGCCATATCGCAAGCCATCATGAGCTCCATGCCGCCGGCGAGGGCGTACCCATGCACCACGGCGATGGTCGGGATGGGCATCGCCTCCAGAGCGAAGAATGCCTCGTTGAGGTCCTTGACGTAATCGGGCAGCAGGGACAGTTCTCCAAATACCTGGTCGAAGTAGAGCAGGTCGGCGCCGGCGCAGAAACCGCGGCCTTCTCCGCGCACCACCATCGCCTTAAGGGACACGTCGTCGCTAACGGCGCCGACAGCGTGCGAAAACTCACGGAGCAGATCGGGGTTGAGGGCGTTGAGGGCGTCCGGCCGGTTGAGCCGGAGCGTCGCGACGCGGTCTCCCACCGAAAGCGCAATGTTGCTATACTCCATTTGATCTCCTGCCAAACGGCAACGGTTCGCAGGACCGTCGGCGCCCATACTATACCAGACCTACTATCACGTGATTGATGACCAAGCCGGTTACATTCCGGTTGCGAGTCAGGGTGCAGCCCAATGCCCCCGGGCGGGGATAGCAGGCTGGTGCGGCGCCGCGTTGAGGGTACGAACCACTGCGCCACCGGTCGAAGGCAAAGCCAATCTGGCGACGGCGGAGATCCTGGCTGGCGCATTGAATATCCCGCGAACCGACGTCACCGTCGTGCGGGGTTATAGGGCCCGGGACAAAGTCATGGAAATAATCGGTATCGACGAGCCGGAATTGCTGCGTCGCCTCGAAAAACTGATGAAATCAGACGCACAGGGGACGACGCCCCGGTGACCAAGAACCGGTTTGTCGAAATACGGAGCCACCCATGCAAGACAATTTTCGCAACTTCAGCTGGATCCTGCCCGGCGCGCTGGCGGGAGCCATGGGGCCGACTGAGCGACGGCACCTGATCCATTTCGAACTCAACGACGTCACAGCGCTTGTGCGCATGGAAGAGCAGACGGTCTCTGGTGAGCCCTGGGGATTCGAGGAGCTATTTGAAATAGTGCCGGATTTCCAAGCTCCGTCGGTGGAGCAGATTGACCGAATCGTCACGTTCACGGAGCAGCAAATTGAGACCTGGGAGCGGCCCACCGTGATTACCTGCGCCGCCGGGATCGGTCGCACGGGGACGATACTGGCGTCCTACCTGGTGAACACCGGATGGGAAGCCGAAGAAGCGATAGACTATATTCGGCAGCTGCGCCCGGGATCGATTCAGACTGCATCCCAGGAAGAGGCGGTGAGGCAGTACGCCGTATTCGTGAAAGATCGCAACGACAACATGCCCCGGCGGTTCCGGTGATCAGCGGCCCGCCTCAAGATTAGCCCATGCAAACGGGGTCCGAGTTCGGAACTCGGACCCCGCTAGATTCGGCCGGAGCGTTTGGCGATTTAAGCCGCCAGCAGCTCTTCAGGTTCCGGCTTTATGGGAACAGCCTTCGGCGCGGTCTGGACCATCGGGGCCAGGTCGCCGTGAATCTCCCGGCTGCATTGCAGGCACTGCCGGTAGTCGCCGTAGATGTCGCGGATCTGGCGCACGTCGCCGCCGCAGTGGGGGCAGGAGCCCAGATCCACGCGCCGGCGGCGTGCGCCCCGAACAGACCGAGCCCGATTCAGTGTGCTCTCCATCATCTCATCTCCTTGATCCCGATGGCCCGATGTGGCCGGCGTTTCGAGTTGTGCATATCAGGTTGAAGGCGGGGTGGTGCACGGTTGTCGCTACGATTGAGATGCGGTTTTAAATTTTTGCGGCCTCGGAGCCAAGTCCGAGGCCGCAGGCGACGGGTGCTTGTGCTCGTGGATTCGATCAGGCCGTGATCTTCTCCCGATGGTCGGTTGTATTCGATGGCATATCCATGGTGGCAATGGTCGCGGCCGGGATCGGGCTGGCGGCCACTTGTCGGATTTCGCGGCCGCACTGGGCGCACTGGTGATACACTCCAAAGGTGTCCCTCATGCGACAAACGTCGCCGCCACAGCGAGGGCACGCCTTGAGTTTCAATGACTTGCGGGTTAGGGTCTGCATTTCCTCATCCTGTTCGCGATTGTGGCCGCAGTGGTCTGGGCGATTTGCCGACTTGCGTTTTCAGTTTACCGTAATCGCATTACCGGAGTATTACGGTAAACCAGTCAAATAACGGCCGAATTAGGATATCAGGTGACGGTTTTCGTAACAAGGGGGTTTTATGCCCAATTTTGGCAATCCGCTGGCAGTTCCTGAGGAAATCCTGATGGCCGTGTTCCGACAAGCGCGGGAGTCCTTTCCTGCGGAGTGCTGCGGATGGCTCAGCGGCCCGGCGGGTGGGACGGCGGTGAACGGAATCCGCCCGGTGCTGAACGACCAGGCATCGGGCAATCACCCCACAGCGGCAGACCGTACCGCCGAGTCCGCGTACGTGTTCAGCACAGAGGACCTGCTGGAACTGAACAACAGCCTGGATTCCGAAACCCCGGCGCGCATCATCTATCACTCTCACCCCAACGGCCGGGCCTACCTCTCTGACACGGACCGGTCGGTGGCGACCAGCCCCTGGGGCGACGGCCCGGCCTATCCGGTGCAGCAACTGGTGGTGGGAATCGACGGCGAGCGCGTGGTGGAAGCGGCGCTATTTGACTGGGATGACGAAGCCGGCGGTTTCGTTGAGCTGGCCCGGTTCAACGGAGCGGAGATCTAGTAGGACGGCGCGCCGAGGAGCGCGACCCAAATGGCCCCGGCGACGGTGACCAGCAACATCAGCCCCAGGGCTGCAACAATAACGACCTGCGGCAGGCGATTGCGCCCCCACAACAACAGGCCGCCCATCACGATCAGCCCCAACGCAATCACGCCGGCGATGTAATGCTCGAGGTCGGCCGTGTTGACCACAACGCCCTTGCGGTAGAAGAAGTCGGCATAGGCCAGGATGGTGATGTTAAAAACGCAACTGCCGTACACGCCGGCGAAGCCCAGGTCGGCGGCGCCGAGGCGGGCAGCGGCGAATGTCGCTGAGATCTCCGGCATACTGGTCACCAAGGCCACTGCCAGGATGCCGAGGACTCCCGAGGATATACCGGTCTCGTGAGCGATCTGGTCCATGCTCTGAGCGAGGAGAATACCGGATATGATCACGCCGGCGGAGACTATGATAAACATCATCCAAGCCCGGCGCAGGGTTATGCCAGCCTCCTCTTCTTCCCCCTGTGAGCCGTTCGGCCGGCGCTGGTACACGATCCACATGCCAACGAAATAAACAACCAGGACGATAATGGACGACAGGCCAACCTGCCACACGCTCACTCCGCTCTTGATCAGCGAGAAAATCACCGCCAGCCCGGTCAGCGCGGCGGCCAGCGCGATCAGGTAGCCTTGTTCCGGGGCGACGCGCTGCACGAACCGCTTACCACCAAAAAGCAACGCGACGACCGCCAGGATCAATATGTTGAACATATTGGAGCCGAGCACGTCCCCCAGAGCCAATTCCGGGTTGTCGATCCGAACGGCGGTGATGTTGTTGGAAACCTCGGGAAGCGATGTGGCCAGCGCAACCAGGATGCTGCCCACGAAAAGGCGACCCCAACCGGTCAGGGACGCCAGGGCATCGCCGTACTTGGCGAGATAGGTGCCCAGGAAGACAACGGCGACCGCACTGGCCAGAAAAACGACTACGGCGACGGCCAGGCCGACGCCGGAGAGAACGTTGAGCACGGGGAGCGATCCAGCCTAGCCGATGGCCTGGGCAATGAGATCGCCCATTTGTGTAGTTCCGGTAACGGAATCGCCGGAGGTGGCGATGTCCGCAGTGCGGTATCCCTGCTCCAGAACGGTCTGGACGGCGCGCTCGATGGCTGCGGCTTCCTCAGTGAGCCCCAGGGAGTAGCGAAGCATCATGGCCGCGCTGAGGACTGAGCCGCAGGGATTGGCGATGCCCTGTCCGGCGATGTCCGGAGCGGTACCGTGGATGGGCTCGTAAAAGCCCGGAGTTCGCGCGCCGTCCTGGGGCACGCCCGACAAGCTCGCGGAGGGCAGGAGGCCCATGGACGCAGCGAGGATGGCCGCTTCGTCGGTAAGGATGTCGCCGAAGGTGTTTTCCGCAACGATCACGTCGTAGGAAGCAGGACGCAGGACAATCTGCATGGCGCAGGCGTCGACCAGGGCGTGCTCCAGTTCGACGTCGGGATATTCGCCAGCCAGGCGGGTGGCGGTGGCACGCCAGAGGCGCGAGGTTTCCAACACGTTGGCTTTGTCTACTGAGGTCAGCTTGCCGCGACGTCCGCGGGCCAACTCGAACCCGACCCGCAGCACGCGCTCGATTTCCGATTCGGAGTAGCGCATGGTGTCGACGCCGACGATTCCCTGAGGGGTTTCAGTGCGGCCCTTGGGCTGGGCGTAATAGAGACCTCCGGTGAGCTCGCGCACTACCACCATGTCCACACCCTCCAGCACGTGCGGTTTCAGGACGCTGGAGTCGGTGAGCTGGGGATAAACCTTGACCGGGCGGATGTTGGCGAAAACGTTGAGGTGGGCGCGCAAAGCGAGCAAACCATCCTCGGGTCGCGTGGGAGCCGAAGGGTCGTCCCATTTTGGTCCACCCACCGCGCCAAAGAGAACCGCGTCGGCAGAAGTGGCCAGATCGCGGACGCCGTCAGTCAGCGGGGCGCCGTGTTTGTCGATGGATATGCCGCCGACGTCACCGTATTCGAGGACGAAGTTGTGCCCGAAGGCCCGACCCACCGCCTGCATGGCCTTGACGCCCTCAGCGGTGACCTCGGGTCCGATACCGTCGCCGCCAAGCACGGCGATATTAAAATCCATTTTGCCCACGGCTCCGATTGGTAGTGCGTCCCCAATAGCCGGCATCAAATCTGGCCGGGCACGGGGCGGCGGGTAGTATAGCCTATGGTTAGTGGAGCATCAAACGGAGGCCCGACGAAACATTGGGCTGGGGCTCCGCAGGCGATTCAGACCGGTGCCGAGCTGTGGTGGGGCGCGCCTGACGGCGCCCCGGCCCAGGTCGTGCGCCTCGGAATAGTTCAGAGTCTATGCGTCTCGCGTTGACACGCCGGGGTGCACACTTTAAACTGCCAACATCAGCCAAACGTGCGCTGCTGTTTCATGTTGCGCCCGAGTAAGGAGGCCAACCCCCAATGACTACCACCAACAATGATCGGTCTTTGGTCATAATCCAGCTGACCGGCGCCAATGACCCGCTGAATACCGTAATTCCTTATGCCGATGGGCACTACTATGACTTTCGTCCCAACGTGGGAATACCGACGGACCAGGTGATCCCGATCGACGGGCGGTTCGCCTTCAACCCTAACATGGCGCCCATCAAGGCCTTGTGGGACGAAGGCAAAGTCGCCGTCGTCAACGGGATCGGGTACAACAACCCCACGCGGTCTCACTTCCGCAGCATGGACATCTGGCACACCTGCGAGCCGGAAAAGATCGCCACGGAGGGCTGGTTGGGCCGTGTCATCCGCGACCTGGACCCCTCGGGTCAGAACGTCATCACCGGCGTCAACTTCGGGCGCGGCCTGCCTCGCTCCATGGGCGCCCCTGGCGTTCCCGTTGCTTCGGTGGGCAACCTGGAAACTTACGGGCTTTTCCCTGACGTCGAAGAGGAGCGCGTGCGCGGACTGTGCCTGGAGGCCTTCGGCTCGATGTACGGCGGCACAATCCAGGGCGCGGTTATGGAATATCTGGGCCAGACGGGACGGGACGCCCTCAAGGGAGCGGACATCCTCCGTACGGCGCCGGAAAAGTATTCCTCTTCGGTGGAATATGCCGATAACCCCATCTCCCAGGCCCTCAAGAACGTGGCCCAGGTAATGACCGCCGACCTGGGAACCCGCATTTACTACACCCAGCACGGCAGCTTCGACACCCACGGCGACGAGATCAAGGTGCACGGCGGGCTGTGGAACCAGGTGTCAGGCGCGGTCACCGACTTCCTTGCCGACCTGGAAGAACACGGAAAGGCTGACGACGCCATCGTGTTGGTCTGGACCGAGTTCGGCCGCCGCATCCGCGACAACGGCTCCGGCACCGACCACGGTTCGGGTGGGACCGCGTTTGTGATCGGCAATTCGGTGAATGGCGGTTTCTACGGTGAGTATCCGTCACTGGCCGAGCGCGATCAGCTTGACGGCGACCTGCACTGGAACAACGACTTCCGCTCCACCTACTCGACAATCGCCGACAAGTGGCTGGGCCTGGATCCGGTAAACATCGTCAACGGGCAGTTCGAGCAGTGGGACTTCATCCGCAGCTAAAACGATGCCTGTGACGACAATCATTCATTCTGCAACAAGAAACTGAGGAGGCAATTATGAGCAATGCCGACATTGCCTTGATGGCCCACCTGATGCGCAGGGCGGGCTTCGGCGCCAACCGCGACGAGCTCGAGCAGTTGGTGGAACGGGGCTACGCGAACGTGGTTGAAGACCTGCTTTACCCGGGCGAAGCCAACGTGATCCCCGATGACGTCATCCGGCGGTACCATTCCGAGATGGCCGAGATGCGCGAACTCAACAGTGCTGGCGCCTACTGGATGTACCGCATGGTCACGACCCAGAACCAGCTTGAAGAAAAGCTGGCCCTCTTCTGGCACGGGCTTTTCGCCACCGGATACTCCAAGCTGAACCAGGCCAACGCCCTGGTTAACCAGATCAGCACGTTCCGGCGGCACTCACTGGGTTCGTTCCGCACGATGCTTGTCGAGTTGTCCAAGGACCCGGCCATGATCATCTGGCTGGACAACCACGACAACCACAAGGACAACATCAACGAGAACTACGGGCGGGAGTTGCTGGAACTCTTCTCCATGGGGGTTGGCAACTACTCCGAGGATGACATCAAGGAGTGCGCCCGCGCGTTCACGGGCTGGACGCTGGGCAACGCCGAGTACATGTCGACCCGCGCCAGCCGCGATTCCATCTGGCCTTACAGCCGGATCAACTGGCACTTCAATTACCGCGACTACGACCACGACGACGGCGAAAAGACGTTCCTCGGGCACACGGGGAACTTCAACGGCGAGGACATCATCGACATCATCGTGCAGCAGGACGCCACTGCGCGCTTCATCTGCACCCGGTTGTTCCAGTTCTTCTCCGCTGACGACGTGGACGAAGCCGGAGAAGCCGTCATCGACGACATGATGCAGTCCTTCTTCGAATCCGGCCATGAAATCCGGTCGGTGCTTCGGACGCTGTTCAACTCAGATTACTTCAAGTCGGAGGACGCACGGTTCGCCCGGGTCAAGGGTCCGGTGGAACTGGTTGTGGGAGCCGTGCGCATGGCCGGCACCTACCAGGGGCCGACCTTCGGCGCCGACCAGTTGGCGCGACAGACCATGTACATGGGCCAGGGCATCTTCCAACCGCCCAGCGTCGAAGGATGGCACGAGGGCGCGGAGTGGATCGACAGCGGCGCTTTGGTCGAGCGGGTGAATTTCGTCGGCAAAGAGCTTGGCGACCCCGGCAACCCGGGCGTCAAGGCGATCATCGATCGTATGGCCCGGGACGCTGACGGCGTGCTCTCGCCCGAGCAGCAGGTAGCCAGTTGCGTGGACCTCATCGGCCCATTGCAAATCTCCGACGCCACCAGCATCTCGCTGCACGCCTTTGCCAACCAGCAGGGCGCAGCCGACCTGCGGGAAGGCTCCCGCACCGAGGCCGACGACCAGCGCATCGCGAACTTGCTGCGGCTGCTGACCGCGACGCGAGAGTACCAACTCGCATAGCGGTGCAACCGGAATAGCAACGTGGACTTGTGGGGGCGAATGATCATTCGCCCCTACGCAAAAGGGGAGAGGTAGCCATGACTACCCAAACAGCCGTCAGCGCCGGGCCGGTGGAATACGTGAAGACCGTCGGCATCACCACCAATCAGAGCGGGCGGGGGTTCATCAATCCCTACGACTGCGCGTTTTCCAACGATGGGCGCATATTCGTCTTGAACCACGCAGACGCGGCGCGGCAAGCCCTGATCCGCATCGGAGTCCTCAATTGGGAGGAGGACTACTTGGGAGAGTTCAGCAAGGGTACGGGCCGCGGCGAAGGCCAGTGGACCCTGCCCATCGGCATGGCAATGAGCGCCGACCAGCGCCTCCACGTCACCGACGAGCACCTGCACCGGGTCACCGTTTTCGACACTGACGGTGAGTTTGTCCGCATGTGGGGCGAGCGAGGAGACGGGAGCGGGCAACTGAACGGTCCATCCGGAATCGTGGTGGCGCCCAACGGAACGGTTTACGTGGCGGAGCAATACAATCACCGGATTCAGGCATTCACCTCTACAGGTGAACCGGTAACCGCGTGGGGTGATTTCGGCGACGCCGATGGCCAGTTCAACATGCCCTGGGGCGTAGCCTTGGACGGTTCCGGCAACGTCTACGTCGCCGACTGGCGCAACGACCGGATCCAGAAATTCACGGCCGACGGGCAACACCTGGCAACATACGGTTCCTCCGGCACCGGCGAAGGGCAGTTCAGCCGGCCATCCGCTGTGGCCGTGGATTCTGCCGGATACATCTACGTGGCCGATTGGGGCAACGAGCGGCTGCAGCTGCTGGATGCTGACGGCAACTTCGTACAGTTGCTGCGCGGGCAGGCGACCCTGTCCAAGTGGGCGCAGGACTTCATGTCGGTCAACCCCGACGAGTACAACACACGCCAGATTGCCAACCTGGTGCCGGATCTGCCGGATCACCTGGACACGCCCTACCTGGTCTCGGCGCAGACCGAGCCGTACTTCTGGGGGCCGGTGTCACTGCGGCTGGACCAGGAAGAAAGGCTATTCGTCGTGGAAGCCAATCGGCATCGTATTCAGATATACCAGCGCCGGAAGGACTGATCCGACATGGACCCCAACGACCTTCTGGGCAACATTCGTGCCGTCGTCGGTGACGATTATGTGATCGCGCACCGCGAGGACCTGCTGGTTTACGAATACGATGGTTCCGTTGACCGCTCGATGCCCCGGGCGGTCGTTTTGCCGGCTGACACCGACGAAGTCAGCCGGGTCATGGCGCTGGCCTACGACGCCGGGGTGACCGTTGTGGGTCGCGGCAGCGGCACCGGCCTGAGTGGCGGGGCGATCACCCCTCCTGAGGGTTTGCAGGTCGCCTTCCCGCGCATGAACCGCATCCTTGACGTAGACACGGTGAACCGCACCGCGCTGGTGGAGCCAGGCGTGATCAACCTGGACCTAGACAACCACGTCCGAGGGTTCGGGATGCGCTACGCTCCCGACCCGTCCAGCCAGAGGGCCTGCAGCCTGGGCGGGAACATCGCCGAAAACGCCGGCGGCCCACATTGCCTGGCGTACGGGGCGACGACCAACCACGTCATCGGCATGGAAGTCGTGCTGGAAGACGGCGAGGTGGTCCACTTGGGGAGTATGGCCCGAGAGGCCGGCGGATACGACCTGCGGGGCGTTTTCGTAGGGTCCGAGGGCACCTTCGGCATTGCGACCAAGATACTGGTCCGACTGTTGCCGCTGCCCGAAACTGTGCGCACCTTCCTGGGAATCTTTCCCGACATCGACTCGGCGTGCACTGCGGTGTCGGCGGTGATCGGGCATGGCATTGTCCCCGCCGCCCTAGAGATGATCGATGCGCTGAGCATCAAGGCGGTCCAGAACGTCACCGACGCCGGATATCCCAACGACGCCGGCGCAGTGTTGCTAATCGAACTGGAGGGCCTGAACGAAGAGGTGGACGAGGTCAGCGGAGAGGTGGAAGCGGCCCTGTGGGATACCGGCGCCGCCGACGTGAGGGTCGCCGAGGACGACGCGGAGCGCGAACGCCTCTGGGTGGGCCGCAAGACGGCCTTTGGCGCTTTCGGGACTATCGCGCCCAACTACTACCTGGTGGACGGAGTGGTGCCGCGAACGCGGCTGACCCAGATGCTGCGGAAGGTCAGCGAGGTCAGCGAGCGCTACGGGATCACTATCGCCAACGTGTTTCACGCCGGCGACGGCAACCTGCATCCCTGCATGCTCTTCGACGCTCGAGAGCCCGGCGTTATGGAAAGCGCGATGGCGGCGGCGGCCGAGCTGATGGAAGAGTGCGCGCTCCTGGGCGGCACGCTAAGCGGTGAGCATGGCATCGGGCTGGAAAAGAAGGAATTCATGCCGCTAGTGTACACGAATGCGGACATGGCAGCGATGCAGCGGGTACGCGAGGCATTCGCGCCGGAAAATCGGCTGAATCCCGGCAAGATCTTCCCCGACGGTAGCTACTGGCGGCCGGCGGCGCACCCGGCGGCGCATACGGCCGGGATGTATGCCTGATCGTATCACCGGTATGTGCCAGCCTCCGGCCGGCGCGCGCATGGCATGACCACAGGGCAATCCATCGTCCGGGAGTTGGTAGATCTTCTCGGCCCGGGCGCGGTTGCGAACGCAGGCGTCCTTGATGGTTATTCCATCGGATCATGGACGCCAGTGACGGCGGTCAAGCCAGCCAACGCGAATGAAGTTGCCATGATGATGACCTGGGCCCATCGCGCTGGCGTAGCCGTTTACCCTTCGGCAGGGCGCACCGCTATTGACCTGGGCAACGCACCGGCACGTCCGGGCATTGCGCTGGACCTGACCGGACTGAACCGACTGGTAGATTTCCAGCCTGCCGACCTGACGGTCAGCGTCGAAGCCGGCATGACGATCGGTGAACTGGACTCCGCGCTGGCGCAGGACCGCAAGCACGTGCCGATTTCGGCGCCGTTGAACGATCGGGCGACGGTGGGCGGCACGCTGGCTACCGGGATCAGCGGGCCGCTACGATCAGCTTACGGTCTGCCCAGGGACTGGCTGATCGGGATCAGCGTCGTGGGGGCTGACGGCGTCCTCACCAAGGCTGGCGGCAAAGTGGTCAAAAACGTCACCGGATACGACCTGAACCGCCTCTACACGGGATCCCTGGGGACGCTGGGGGTGATTACCGAAGCGACTTTCAAACTCGCGCCGGCACCCACGGTTTGGGCCGTGATCGTAGCCGCGTTCGACGGGATCCATACCGCTGCTGACGCGGCCCAAAACCTGCAAGCCCAATACTATGCTCCCCTGGGACTGCACGTGGTGACCGGCGGGGCGGCACAACGGGTGGCTCCATCCATGAGCGGGGCGGCGTTCACTGTCGCCATTCAGGGAGGCAGACCGGCGTCGATGAAGCGGCGGGTGGAGGACACTGTGGGCCTGTGGGCTCCGGTCGCTGCCACGACGAAGGTCGCGACCGGCGACGAAGCGGAGGGCCTGATCCGCGCTATCACCGATCTGCCGGCAGGCCCCGCCTCGCCGCCCTCGATATGCGTCCGGATCAACGCTCAGCCGTCGGCGTTGCACGAAATCCTGGCCTTTGCAAACGCCCCGTCGAGTGACGGGACGCCGCCCTCGGTGGTGGCGGACGCAGGGTTCGGCGGCGGTCGCCTGCTCTGGTGGCACGACCTCGAGGCCGCTGATCCCGAAGGTGTGGCTGCCAGGCTGCGGGAGATTCAATCCGCGGCTGCGGCTCTGGGCGGAGGGGCGATCATCGAACGATGCCCGGACTCCGTGAAGGCTCACTTGGATGTCTGGGGAGAACAGCCATCGGGTATGCAGATCATGCGCCGGCTCAAGAGCCAGTTCGATCCGCAGAACATCCTGAATCCGGGCCGCTTTGTTGGAGGACTGTGATGGTCAGCGCACCGGACCAACATGCGGAAGGCGGCCAGCACATGGGCGGGGGGATTGACGCTGGTCACGGGTTTCCTTATGGTTTGCCCTTCGAAGGTTCGCTGAACGACGGGCCCGCGTTTGCCGGCCCGGACGCTCCCGCGGAGGGGGACCTGTATCGCTGTGTGCATTGTGGTTTGTGCCTGAGCGCGTGTCCCACGTACGTTGAAACTCGGCTGGAAACGGAATCACCACGCGGCCGGATCGCGTTGATGAAGGCGGTACATGAAGGGCGCGTCGGAATCAGCGAGCGGCTGGTGTCGCACTGGGAATTGTGCCTCCAGTGCCGCGCATGCGAAGCGGTATGCCCGTCGGGTGTACCCTACGGACGGTTGATGGAACACACCCGAGCGCAGGTACAGGAAAACGACTTGCAAAGCCCTGAGTTGGGCCGCCTGTCCCGGCTTTTCCTACGGGCCGCGTTGCCCCACAATAGGCGACTGCGCCTGGCCGGCCATCTCATGCGCCTATATCAGCGATCCGGATTGCAGCGCTTGGTCCGCAAGTCCGGCGTGCTCGGCCTTTTGCCGGGAGATCTCGCTGCGATGGAAGCGCAGATGCCGGTTATGGGCAGTGAGTTTTTCGGGTCGCGCAGCCCGGTGTTCCCGGCGCAGGGTGAAAGGCGCATGACGGTTGGATTGTTGTCCGGATGCGTCATGCCCCTGATGCAGGGTGACGCGATGAGGGCGGCGGTGAGGACGCTGCAACGGAACGGGTGCGACGTCGCGATCCCACCGGCCCAGGGATGCTGCGGCGCGCTGAACCTTCATGCGGGCGATCTGGACTTGGGGCGCCGCATGGCCCGCAGGAACATAGACGCGTTCAAACAGGCTGGCGTGGATGCGATCGTGACGGCGTCCGCCGGGTGCGGTTCGTCTATGAAGGAATACGGTGATTTGCTCCGCGACGACCCGGATTACGCGGACGCGGCGGACGAGTTCGCGCGCAACACGCGGGACATTACCGAATTCCTGGCCGAATTGCCGCTGGAGCCGCCACGGGGTCCACTGCCTTGGCGGGTCACCATGCAGGACCCGTGTCACCTGGCGCACGCGCAACGGATCACGCAGGCTCCCCGGCAGGTGCTATTGAGCATACCCGGACTGGAACTGGCGGAGATGGCGGAGTCGTCGCTGTGCTGTGGCTCGGCCGGCTTCTACTCCCTGATACAGCGGGACATGTCGAGAAGACTGCAGCGGCGCAAGATCGGCAACGCCGCGGCGACGGGAGCGGAGGTTATCGCCTCGGCGAACCCCGGGTGCATCAGCCAACTGGAACAGGGGCTACGGGATGCTGGGTCGGCCACGAGGGTGATGCACGTGGTGGAGGTTCTGGATGCGGCGTATCAGGCGGAGCGCTGAGGGGCCGGGATCTGTTCGAACGAAAACGCGGGGATGTCCATGCGCGCGCTTGCGTGTTCGATGGTGATAGCACACAGACGGCCAGCATCGTCCAAATCCAACAGCGTGTTTTCGTCCAAATCGCGCGTTTCGTCGACCGTTGCGGCGTAAAGTTCGATATACAGTGTGTCGGTGTCCAAAAAATATTTGACCTTCATGGCCTGAACCTCCGGTCAAAGAAAGTAGGGGCGCGGATGCGCCCCTCTTGGCTTACCGACGACGGATGGCGCCCATTCGGGTCAGTCGCCGTGCGCAGCGAAGCTGCGCTGGGCTGCAGCCACGCTGGCGCCGTAGGCAACTTCGTAGTCCAAGTCTCCGAGGATGACTTCGAGGGCGGAGAGCAGGGACAGCACGCTGGATTCGCGGGCGCCGTTGCCCATCATGCCGACGCGCCAGACGCGGCCGCGGAACTCGCCCAAGCCGCCACTGACCTCGATGTTGAAATCGTTCAAGAGACGGGCGCGCACGTCGGCCTCGTTGACCCCTTCAGGAGCGTTAACCACGGTGATGGGGTTGAGCTGGTATTTGGGGTCGGTTGCCAGTTCCAGCCCCATGGCGGTTAGCCCGGCGCGCAACCCGGCGGCGACCCGGGCGTGGCGATTGTGCTGTTCGTCGAGGCCCTCCTCCATCATCATCCGGAGGGATTCGCGCATGGCATAGATCATGGTGATTGGGCTGGTGTGGTGATAAACACGCTGGGTTTCGTTCCAGTACTCGGCGACGCCCTGTAGGTTGAAGTAGAAGCTCTCCACCGTGGTGTCCCGCTTGTTGATGACGTCCATCGCGCGCTCGCCGAAGCTGATAGGAGCCAAACCCGGAGGCGCGCCCAGGCACTTCTGGCTGGCGCTGTAGCAAACGTCGATATCCCAGTCATCGACCTGAACATCGTGGCTGCCTAGTGAGGTCACGGCGTCAGCAACGACCAGGGCGCCATGCCGATGGACGAGGTCGATGGCATCCTGTAGAGGGGTGATAGCGCCGGTAGAAGTTTCAGCGTGGACCAGGCCAACCATCTTGGTACCCGGATTCGCGCTGAGCGCATCTTCGAGCGCGTTGAGGTCGGCGGGTTTGCCCCAGGGGGAATCGACCATGACCGTGTTCGCTCCGCAGCGCTGAGCGATGTCGGCGAGACGGACTCCGAAATAGCCGTTCCGACAGACGATAGCCGTGTCACCGCGTTCAATGACGTTGACGCAGGCGGTTTCCATGGCCCCGGTGCCGGTGGCGGAGATGGGCATGGTAACAGTGTTGCCAGTGTGGAACACCTGACGCAGCATCTCGCACACTTCGTCCATGACCTGGAAGAACACCGGATCCAGGTGGCCGACTACGGGCTGCGTCATGGCACGCAGGACCCGGGGATGCACGGTGCAAGGCCCGGCGCCGAGCAGGAGTCGATTCGGCGCTTCAAATTCGTCTCGGAATGATTCGGTCACAATGGTCTCCCCTTCGGACAAACAGGCCGGGACAGGACGGGTTGCAACTACACGACTGCGGAAGCTCCGCCGTCGATGTTGATCGCGACGCCGGTGAGGTAGCTGGCGCGCTCGGAGGCGAGAAACGCGATCACGTCGCCGGCCTCGGAACCCTCGCCGACACGGCCCAGGGGCACACCGCGCCCGGCGGCCAACTGTGCGTAGAAGTCGTCCATATCCAGATCCGGCTCATTCACGATGCGGGCATCGTAACGTCTCTGGTGCTGGCCACTCTTGATGAGGCCGATGCACACGGTGTTGACCAGTATGTTGTCGCTGGCCAGATCCTTGGACAGGCCCTTCGTGATGGCGATGCCGGCCGCTCGAGAGATTGAGGTGGGCATCGAGTTGGCCCCGGGTGTCCGGCCGCCCAGGTTGGTTACGTTGATGATGCGACCGCCGCCGACCTTGCGCATTTCGGGGATGGATGCCCGAATTAGACGCACCGCGCCCCAGACCTTGAGCTCGAAGTCCAGCTCCCAGTCGTCGTCGCTGACGTCCTCGAACCCCTTGGCCATGGACGTGCCGGCGTTGTTGACCAGGATATCGACGCGGCCGTACCGCTCAACGGCGGTGTTGACCACGCGGGCCGCAGTCGCCTTGTCGGTGACATCGGCGGAAAGGGGGAGCACCTCGCCCTCGGTGGCGGTGCGTATCTCGTTTGCAGCAGCATCCAGGACATCCTGTCGTCGGGCCACGATTATCACGTTTGCGCCCTCACCAGCCATGCGCTGGGCAGCCGCTTTTCCGATCCCTTCGCTACCGCCGGTGACAATGGCTACCTTGCCATCCAATCCCATGTCCATGGCTCGCCTCCTTTGCGTTTCCAGCCCAAACGACGCGAATAGTTCGGGCGGCAAATTATGTCTACGGGCATCGGGGATTATAGCATAGCGGGGCCGAATCTTTAGCCGCCGGGGACGCCGGACAGGCCCCAAGAGGACGTCTCGTCGCAGGTGGCGAGCATGGATTCCAACGCTGCGACTTCGGATACCGTCACGGTCAATTCCCACTTCTGCTTGACGGTAATCCAGTCAACCGCATAACGGCACCAGCCGGCTGCTTCGTCGGGTTTCCATTCGTCCGGAGGTTGTTTGCCTTTGGAGCGGTTGACCGGCGCGCTGGTGGCTTGCAGGCTCACTGGGTCATCGAGGTCGTTGGCATAGGCGCGTTTTCGGTCCGGCGACCACCACCAACCTCCGGAGAGGTGCGCGTGGCCCAAGGGAACGTGATGGTCGATATCAAGATCGGAGGCGTCCGTGAACACCTCACCGGTCCAGGGGCCCACCCACCTCCCGGAGATGACCCGGCACCTGTCGCCGTCATCTTCGGGGGCAAACGACACCGGAGCCATACTCTCGGCGATCAGGACTTCGGCGCGGGTGTTTTGACAATCCCGGTCGGCGTCAGTCCAATGGCGCCAGTCACGGCGGTTGTATTCGATATCGCTGCCGCGGGGCGCAACGTCCAGCCTATTCAGAGTGTCCAACAGGGGTTCCAGGACCTCGGACAGCGGCCGAGCGGTATCGGATGTGGCCGTGGCATCGACCTCGGGAGCATAGCGAGTGGCCAGGTCCCCTGACATCCGGCGGATATTCTTTATGTTGTCCACAGCTTCACTCTGACAAGCCGTGGGCATCAGGGCGATCGCAAGCACCACCCCGAGCCCAACCACCCACCTCCAGATGCCAGACACCGAAGTTTACGCCAGACCTCCAATCCCCTCGCGCTCGGCGATGGAGGGCACGTCCTTGTCGCCACGCCCGCTGAGACAGACCACGATGGTGTCGTCCGGCGGCATATCGGCCGCCATGCGACTGACGTGATAGATGGCGTGCGCAGACTCCAGAGCCGGAATGATGCCTTCCGTGCGGCAGAGGAGTCGGAATCCTTCCAGGGCCTCGTCGTCGGTGACCGACAGGTACTCAGCACGGCCGGTAGCTTTCAGCCAACTGTGCTCCGGCCCCACCCCGGGGTAGTCCAAACCGGCGGAGATGCTGTGGGCTTCCTGAATCTGGCCGTGCTCGTCCTGTAGCAGGTAAGAAAGCGAGCCGTGGAGCACACCCGGGCGTCCGGCGGACAGCGTGGCTGAATGCCTGCCGGTTTCCACTCCTTCACCAGCGGCCTCCACGCCAACCAGTCGCACGTCCTCGTCGCCGATGAACTCGTAAAAGGTGCCGATGGCGTTGCTGCCGCCGCCCACACAAGCAGCCACGGCGTTGGGCAGACGCCCTTCCACTTCGAGAATCTGCTGCCGGGCCTCACGCCCGATGACGGACTGGAAATCGCGCACCAGCATGGGATACGGGTGCGGGCCGACCACGCTGCCGATCAGGTAGTGGGTGGTTTCCACGTTGGTGACCCAGTCGCGAATCGCCTCGTTGATGGCGTCCTTGAGAGTGCGGGTGCCAGATTCGACGGCGATCACCTCTGCGCCGAGAAGGCGCATGCGATAGACGTTGAGGGCCTGGCGCACCGTGTCCTCCGAGCCCATGTATACAATGCACTGGAGGCCGAGCATGGCGCAGACGGTGGCGGTGGCGACGCCGTGCTGGCCGGCGCCAGTCTCCGCGATGATGCGCTGCTTGCCCATGCGCTGGGCCAGGAGACACTGACCGAGGGCGTTGTTGATCTTATGGGCGCCGGTGTGCGCCAGATCCTCCCTTTTCAGGTAGATGCGAGCGCCGCCACAGTGCCGGCTCAGGTTTTCGGCGTAGTACAGGGCGGTGGGACGACCGGCGTAGTTGGTCATCAGGTGGTCGAGCTGCTCGGCGAACCCGGCGTCGTCCTGGACAGCGCGGTAGGAGTCCTCGAGCTCGGTGAGGGCGGCCATAACCGTTTCAGGCACGAACTTCCCGCCGAAGTCGCCGAATCGGCCGCGCTCGTCCGGAAGATTGGTCTGGGTGGTGACTACCATTGCGTTATACCCTCCGGTGGTTCATGCGGAGCGTCGAGCGTTGGCCACGAATTCCCTGATTTTGGCGGAGTCCTGGACACCATCCGTTTCCACACCGCTGGAAACGTCGACACCCCAGGGGCGTACAGCGGTTATTGCCGCAGCGACGTTGTCGGGAGTCAAGCCGCCGGCGAGGAGGAAATGGTGGCCACCGTCGGCCAGATGGGCGGCGATACGCCAGTCGAAGGACTGGCCGGTACCGCCGTGCAGTCCGGCAACCTGGCTGTCCAGGGTGACGGTGCAACCAGCGGCAGTGAACGCGTCGATCCGGTCGGCCACGGCATCGGGACGATCGTCGTTGGACACGTGGAGAACCTTGATCACGCCGGCGTGGTGGAGCACGGCGCGGCAGTAATCCAGCGGTTCGTCGCCGCACAATTGGGTGTAGTCCAAGCCAGCCGCTTCGATGGTTTCCAACACTTCTTCCAGAGGTTGATCGCCAAAGAGACCCACCGATTTGGGGGATTCCCGGTCACCATCGCGTACGCCGTCGGTGATGATGCGCGCGGCTGCAGGTTCGATGCGGCGCCGACGGCCGGGGACGAATACCATGCCCAAGTAGTCGGCACCAGCCCCGGCCGCGACCAGGGCGTCCTCGAGCCTGCGGACGCCGCAGATCTTGACGGTGGTGTGCTCCACTGTCGGCGTCCTAGACCGGAACGGCCGCACCGGTGAGAGACCGTACCTTGGCGGCGGTATCAGCCGCGGTGACCAGGGCTTCGCCGACCAGCACGGCGCTGATCCCAAAGGGTTCCAGCCGCGCCAGGTCTTCGGGCGTGCTGATCCCGCTCTCGCTGACAATGACCTTGTCGGAGGAGATCAGCGGCGCGAGGGACTCTGTGGTCGCCAGGTCGGTGTTGAAGGTGTGCAGATCGCGGTTGTTGATGCCGATGACCTGCGCCCCAGCCTCCACAGCCGTCGTGATCTCGTCAGCGTCGTGGGTTTCCACTAACGGCACCATCCCCAACTCGGAACCGAGGTGGATGAGCTCGGCAAGCTGCGATCGGGAGAGGATGTCCACGATCAACAGGTAGGTGTCGGCGCCGATGGCGCGCGCCTCGTACACCTGGTAAGGGTCGAACAGGAAGTCCTTCCGCAGCACCGGCGCGGACCCCGAAGCGCCGCTTTCCTTGACGGCGGTCAGGTGCTCCCGCTCGCCGAGAAAATGGCCGTCGGTGATCACGGAGATCGCAGCGGCGCCGTTGCCAGAGTAGGTAGCCGCCAGTTCCGTGGGCTGGAAATCCTCCCGCAGCAGGCCCTTGGACGGAGACGCCTTCTTGACCTCGGCGATGAGGCTGATGCGGTCGCTTTTCAGTGCGCCGGGGAAGTCCAGGGCGGGCGGACGCGAGGCAATGGCGTCCCGCAACGCTGACAGCGGCGCTGTCGCTTTGGCGACGGTGAGTTCCTCGCGCTTTTTGGCGACAATCCGGTCCAGGATGCTTGGCATGTGCCGTCTCCTCTATTGCTCCGGCGGGGACAGTTCGCGGGTCAACGACACCATCGCGTCCAGCTTTTCGGCGGCCCGGCCGTCGGCGATGGAAGCCGTAGCCATTTCGATTCCTTCCGCAAGGGTGGACGCCACGTCACCGGCCACCAGGGCCGCGCCGCTGTTCAACAGCACGGCGTCGCGCACGGGGCCGCCGGAACCGGAAAAGACTGCCCGCATGGTTTCGGCGTTGGCGGCCGGGTCTCCGCCGCGCAAGTCTTCGGGCGTAGCGTGGGGGAGTCCCAGGTCTCGCGGGCGCACAACATAGGGGCGGATGTCCCCGTCCAGCACCTCCCAACCCGCAGTATCGCTGCCCAGGGACAGCTCGTCCATGCCATCGTCGCTGTGGACGATGATGGCGTGGTGCGTGCCGAAAAGCCGCAGCGCCTCGGCCATCTTTTCAGCCACTTCGGGGTAGCCCACACCGATCAGCTGACAGGGCACGCCGGCTGGGTTGGTCATGGGTCCCAGGACGTTGAAAACGGTGCGGATGCCGATCTCCCTCCGGACGGGGGCGGCATACCGCATGGCCGGATGATAGGCCGGGGCAAACATGAAGCCGATGCCGATCTCGCGCAGGCAACGTTCCACGGCTTCCGGCGGCAGTTCGATCTGCACGCCCAGAGCTTCCAGCACGTCGGCGCTGCCGCAATCCCCGGAGGCGGCGCGGTTACCGTGTTTGGCTACGGTGAGCCCCGCCCCGGCAACCACGAAAGCCGCGGCGGTGGAGATGTTGAAGGTGCCTTTCCGGTCGCCGCCGGTGCCGCAGGTGTCGATAGCGACGCCATCCACAGCGACGCGCAGGGCCTTGTCGCGCATTACGGTGGCGAAGCCGGCGATTTCCTCCGGGGTTTCACCCTTGAGCGAAAGCGCGGTCAGGTAGGAGCCCAACTGCGCCGGGGTGACCTCTCCCTCCATGACCTCGCGCATGACCGTGACGGCGTCATCCATGGACAGGGATGCGCCGGCCGTTGCCGCCAATATGGCCTCTCGTATCATCGCACACCGCAGACCGGAAGAAATGGGTTGGCAATTATAATAGCACGGTCGAAGTTCACCCTTGTCGCGGAGGCAGCAATGCGCGTTGACGTTCACACCCACATCTGGCCCGACCGGATCGCCGGCGCAGTAGCGGAAAACATGGAGTCGGAACTGGGATTTGCCGCCATCGCCGCAAATACCGTAGACGGCATCAAGGCGCACATGGCGGCATCAGGCGTCGACAAGTCCATCGTGTTGGGAGTGGCGGCGCGAGCCGACCAGGTGCGACGCGCCAACGACTGGCTCATCTCCATCGCGGACGAAAACCTGGTCCCATTTGGAGCGGTGCATCCGGACCTGCCGGACAAGGCAGGCGAGATCCGATACCTGCGCGAAAACGGCGTCAAGGGCATCAAGATGCACCCGGTGATCAACGGGTTCTACCCCGATGATCCGCAGTGGTTCCCGGTCTACGAAGAGTTGGGCGACGACATGACTCTGTCCATCCACGCCGGCCGCCTGCCCCACCAGGGCACCGATGCGCCGCTCTACGCCGCGCCGGAGCGGATCGCGAACATCGTGCGCCGGTTCCCCCGGCTGAAGGTCATCGCCCTGCATCTGGGCGGTTTCTACATGCTGGACGAGGCGGAACGCGAGTTGATGGGTCACGAGAACGTGCTGGTGGACACTACCTGGCCCCCGTCGATTCGCGAACTCACCGCCGAAACGCTGACCGCGATCATCGGCAAGCACGGGGCGCACAAGGTCTGTTTCGGGACCGATTATCCGCTGGTGGACATGGGGAGCGAGTCGGATTACCTCGCTTCGCTGCCGCTAACGTCGGGTCAGGTGGAGGGCATCTTGGGCGAGAACGCCCGGAGGTTCATCGGGTTATGACAGTGCAACGACAGTGGATTCCGGCTTTCGCCGGAATGACGGATTGGGAGGATTTACTCGGCCATGTCCAGCGCGTGCAGGACGAACGCATATTCCTCGGCGACTTCCTTGATGCGCTCGAAGCGGCCGGAGGCGCCAGCGTGGCCAGAGTCCATGTGGGTCTTCAAAAGCAGCGGCCGCTCGTCGGTGCGCATGGTGCGCAGCTTGGCGACCCACTTGGCCGGCTCCCAGTAGGTCACGCGCGGGTCGCTGATGCCGGCGGTTACCAGCATGGGCGGGTAATCCTGCTCGCGCACGTTGTCGTAGGGTGAATAGGTGCGCATGTAGCGATAGTACTCTTCGTCGTTGGGATTGCCCCATTCGTTGTATTCCATCGTGGTGAGGGGCAGGGTGTCGTCGAGCATGGTGTTCAGCACGTCGACGAAGGGGACGTGGGCCGCCACGCAGCCGAACAGGTCGGGCCGTTCGTTGATGACCGCCCCCATGAGCATACCGCCAGCGCTGCCCCCGGCGGCGGCGATGCGCCCGGCGGCGGTATATCCCTCGGCGACCAGGTACTCGGCGCAGTCAATGAAGTCGTTGAAGGTATTTCGCTTGTTGAGCAATCTGCCGTTCTCATACCAGTCCCAGCCCATCTCCATGCCGCCCCGGATGTGGGCGATGGCGAAAATGAACCCGCGGTCGACCAGGCTCAGCACGGACACGCTGAAGTTGGCGTCCATGTTCAAGCCGTAGCTGCCGTAACCGTAGAGATACAACGGAGCGCTGCCGTCTGCCGGGGTGTCGCGGCGCCGCAGCAGGCTTATGGGCACCGCCGTGCCGTCACGTGCCATAGCCCAAACGCGGCGGGTCTCATATTGGCCGACGTCGTAGCCGGAGGGTATTTCCTGCTGCTTGCGCAGAACGCGCTCCCGGGTCGCCATGTCGTAGTCGTACACGGCCGCGGGGGTCTTCAGGGACGTGTAGCCGAACCGCAGGGTGCTGGTGTCGAACTCCCGGCCACCCCGGGCTGACATGGCGAAGTCATCCTCGTCCACCCCGGAAATGAAGTGGGCATCCCCATCGGAGAGCCGGCGCACCATGACCTGGGGCAGACCGTCCTGCCGACAGGCGACAACCAGGTGGTCACGGTAAGCCTGGATGCCACGGATGGGACGGCCGGGCTCGTGCTCCATGAAATCGGACCAGTTAGCCCAACCGGGGTTGTCGATCGGAACGGTGGACAGCATGAAGTCCCGGGCGCCTTTGCCGTTGTGCCGGACGAAGAATCGGTCGCCGTGGTCCACCACGTCGTATTCAAAGTCGGTAGCCCTTGGCTCGATTAATATGGGCGTCGCGGCTGGGTCGTCGGCATCCAGGAACCGCCATTCGGACATGTTGTTCCCGCCGGCGCCAACGTAAATGAACCGGCCGCTGTTGGACTTGCCGACACCCACAAAGAAGCGCGGGTCCTCTTCCCGGTAGACCAACTCATCGGAGGCGGGATCAGATCCCAACGTGTGGCGATAGACGTAGACCGGCCGGTGGTGTTCGTCGAGAACTGAGTAGTAGATGGTCCGGTTGTCGTTGGCCCACTCCAGACCGTAGTAGGTGTTGGGTATCTCGTCGGTGAGGGTTTCTCCCGTTTCCAGGTCCAGCACCCGGATGGTGAACTGCTCGGAACCGTCGAAGTCGACACCGTACGCAGCCAGGCGATGGTCGGGACTGTTTTCGAAATCCGAGACCCGAGTGTAATCGCGACCTTCGGCAAGCTGGTTCACGTCCAGCAGCACTTCCTCCGGGCCGTCGGGGCTGCCAACGCGGCGGCAGTAGATGGGGTACTGGCCGCCTTCCTCGTAGCGGACGTAGTAATAGAAGTCGCCTTCCTTTTCCGGAACCGTGTTGTCGTCCTCCTTGATGCGCCCGCGAATCTCCTGGTAGATGCGTTCCTGCAGGGGTGCCAAAGGGGCCAGGAACGCCTCGGTGTATTCGTTCTCGGCGCGCAGGTACTGCATGGTCTCCGGGTCATCCTGGTCCCGGAGCCAGTGCCAGGGGTCGACCCTAGCGTCGCCATGGATGGCGTCGGTGTGGGCGCGCCGGGGCGCGGAAGGCGGATTGGGCAAACCGTTGCCGGTGGTCATGTTGTCGCTCCGGTGGGAGGCGCCGGTCTTCCGGCGTCAGTCGGTTACAGGCTCCGCAAACACGGACTTGGCCCCAGAATCGATCGCAGCCAGCTCGCCGGCCACATAGCGGCGGCAGGCGCCGGGTCGCAACCGTGCGATCAGCGATCCCAGCCAACCGGCATATTCGGCCTGCACGGTGAGGAAGGCGTTCCCATCATCGTCGGAAGTGTAGCCCGGATCCGCGTCCGAACAGAGGCGAACCCAGTAGGAGAATTCCACGGAAAAGCCGGGACCAACTGCCCGGTGACTGAGCATCTCGGGTTCCTGCACGACAGTCATCAGGCTGGTGAACTTGTCCCGTCCAATTTGCAACTCGATGCGATTGCCCGGCCTGGGTTCACTGCCGTCGGGTAGATCGGACCGCCGGTAGGCCGGCCCGTGGATGGTGCGCGACGGAAAATCGATCACCGCGTTCCAGGCGTCTTCCGGAGCACAGGGGAGAATTTTGCCGAGTTCAAAAGTCCGCATTGCTTTCCTTGCTGAGGCGCGACACGGACGAGCGCATTATGCCCGGGATCCCGGGAGCGCTCTTACGCCTGCGCCTTGCTGCTATACGAGTAGTGGTTCAAGTCTACACAACCGGTGCGGGCCCGCACTACTTCGCAAGTTGACCGGTACCGCGAATTGTGCAATGGTAGCGCATCCGGCGCGACGGACCCACACCGATGACCAGCATAACTGAAGGCGCCCTGACCGGCCTCAAAATACTGGACTTCACCCACTATGTGGCGGGGCCGTATTGCACCAAGCTGCTGGCCGATTACGGCGCGGACGTGATCAAAGTGGAACGTCCTCCGGAAGGCGACGGGTCGCGCCGCATGGGCCCGTATCCAGGCGACGAGCCGCATCCCGAAAAGAGCGCCCAGTTCCTGCACCTCAATACCAATAAGCGCGGGATCGTCGTGGACTTGAAACAGAGCGAAGCCGCCGGCATCGTGGAGCGGCTGGCCTCGTGGGCCGATATCGTCGTAGAAAGCTACCGGCCAGGGGTAGCGGACCGGTTGGGGATCGGCTACAAACACCTGAGCGGCATCAACCCGGCGATTGTTTACACCAGTATCTCCAACTTTGGCCAAACGGGGCCGTACCGGGACTATGACGGTTCGGAGATCGTTTTCTACGGAATGGGCGGCGAGATGCACTCCACGGGTCTGGCGGACCGGCAACCGCTGAAGCTGGGCGGAAACGTGGGGCTGTACCAGGCCGGGGCGGTGGCCGCGGTGGCTACCATGGGGGCAGCGCTGGCCGGATCCTTCTGGTCGAATGACGACGCGGACGGGGTAATTGGGCAGCACGTAGACGTGTCCATCCTGGAAACACAACTGGGGTCGGTCGACCGCCGGCAGAGCGCGCTGCTGGCGTACCAGTACACCGGGGAACTCAGCCACCGGCCGGCTTCGGGCGGGTCCGGCGGCTACCCGAATGCGGTATATCCCTGTTCTGACGGGTACTTCCAGATCAACGGCAGCCGGATGTACTTTCCCCGAGCCGTGGCAATGCTGGGCAATCCGTCGGAGTTGAGCGCCGAGAGGTGGAAAGACCCATCCTCCCAGGGAAACACGGAGATGCAGGAGGAATTCGAATCGGAGCACTTCCTGCCGTGGATACTGGAGCGCACCAGGGCCGAGGCATGGAGGGCCGCCCAGGAGAACCGGGTGCTTTCCGGCCCCATCAACACGATGGCGGATCTGGATGTGGACCCGTCGTTCAACTCCCGCGGGGTGTTTACCGAGGGTGATCACCCAGTGGCCGGGCGGATGAGGTATCCGGGACGACCCTTCATCATGAACGGCTCGCCATGGCGCTTGGAGCGCACGGCGCCATTGCTGGGGCAGCACACGGTGGCAGTCCTGACGGAACTCGGCTTCTCGGACGAGGAAATCTGCGGCTTCCGAACCGCAGGGGCGATACTCGAGGGCGCAGGGGGGAATTAGGATGCCTCGCCTCCCGTTGGAAGGTCTGCGCGTCCTGGAAATCACCGTGGTCTGGGCGGGTCCCTACTGCGGCTCGTTCCTGGCCGACCTGGGCGCGGAGGTGATCCGCGTCGAATCCACCAAGGCCTTCGTGCCCCTGACCCGTGGCGCAGCTCCGCGCCTCTCCCAGGTGGAGATCGACAACCTGCCGCTGTACTCGGGCGGGACTCCGGGACGGGTGCCCGGCAATCGGCCCTTCAACCGCTCGCCGATGTTCAACTCCCACGCCCGCAACAAGAAGAGCATGACGGTGAACCTGCTGGATCCGGGCGGGCGCGAGATCTTCGACCGGCTGGTGACCATCAGCGATGTGCTGATTGAGAACAATCCCACCGAAACCATGGAAAAGCT
Organism: Dehalococcoidia bacterium; assembly: GCA_034423575.1. Classification (GTDB taxonomy): domain Bacteria; phylum Chloroflexota; class Dehalococcoidia; order Lucifugimonadales; family UBA3495; genus Bin87. The sequence continues at coordinate 51,981 of DAOUIF010000063.1, forward strand.
GGGCATATCCTACGAGTCGCTGCGCGCGGTGAAGGACGACATCATCATGCTGCGGATGCCGGCGTACGGAAGCGACGGGCCCTATCGCGACTACCGGGCTCACGGCGTGCACATCGAAGGCGTCGTGGGACACACCATGCTGCGCGGCTACGAGGACACCGACCCGTCCTATAACACCACCGTGTTGATGTCCGACGCCGCCGGCGGCGCCCAGGGCGCGTTTGCCGTATTGGCCGCCCTCCGGCATCGCAAGCGCACGGGCGAGGGTCAACTGGTGGAATTGGGACAGGCTGAGAACGTTTTCCCGTTTCTGGGCGAGTATTACCTGGACTACGCAATGAACGGGCGCACTCACGGGACCCTGGGCAACCGCCATCCGTGGGCTTTGCAGAACTGCTATCCATGCGCCCCTTCCCCGGACAATCAAGACCGGTGGGTGGTGATCACGGTTTACGACGACCGCCAGTGGCGAGCGCTGTGCGAGGTGACCGGATCGGCGAACCTGAAGGATGACCCGGAGATGATGAGCGCGAAGGCTCGACACACCCGACAGGCCGACATAGACCCAATGATTGCGCGATGGACGCGCGAGCATTCGCCCGAAGAGGTGATGAAAGCGCTGCAACAGCGCGGCGTCCCCGCCGGCGTGGTGATGAACCAAGCCGACGCTTTCTCCGACCCACACATCCAATCACGCGAGTTCTTCCGTGAAGCGTACCAGGAGGACTGCGGTACGCACCTCTATCCCGGCCCGCTCTACAAGATGTCGGAGACGCCGTTGGGCATCCGGCGTGGGCCGGTGATGTTCGGTCAGGACAACGAGTACGTCTACCGCGAACTGTTGGGATACTCCGAGGAGGAGTACGCAGGTTTCGTGGAGGCGGGGCACATAGGTACCGACTACGCCCCTGGCGTTGGCTGATCCCGCCAGCCCATACCTACAAATCGCCGAGGACGGGAACGCAATCCCGTCCTCTACAAATTCCATGGCCGGTGTTAGGATAATGCCAAACCCGGAACCCCACTGAACGAGGTATTGTCATGCCAACCAAACGGATCGGCATCCACGCGGGAGCGCCGAACGCCGAAGCATCCTTGGACCTCATGCGTCGCGCGGAAGCGGCCGGCGTGCACGCCGCCTGGCTCACCACCGGAGGCACCGGCCTCGACGCCCTGACGCTTTTCGCGGCCGGCGCCGTGCAGACGGACAGCATCGTGTTCGGCACGTCCATTGTCCCGACGTACCCTCGGCATCCCATCGTGGCGGCCCAGCAGGTGCAGGTGCTGGACCAGTTGGCGCCCGGACGGCTGCGCCTGGGCGTGGGCCCGAGCCATCGGCCCACCATGCGCTCGATGTTCGGCTTCGGACTGCGCGCGCCGCTGACCAACCTCCGCGAGTATCTCCAGATCCTGCGGGCCCTGCTGCATGAGGGTACCGTGGATTTCGACGGGCAGGAATACACCGCGCACGCCAGCATCCCCACGCCGGTGGACGTGCCCGTGATGGCGTCCGCTCTGCAGGAAGGCTCGTACGAACTGTGCGGCGAACTGGCTGACGGCGCCATCAGTTGGGTCAGCCCGGCGGTGTACCTGCGGGACAAGGCGCTGCCGGCGATGCGACGGGGCTCCGACCAGGCGGGACGCGAAACTCCCCCGCTGATCGCGCACGCTCCGGTGTGCATCAGCGACAACGCGGACGCAACCCGGCTGGCGGTGCAACAACAGCTATCCAACTACCCGCGCCTGCCCTTCTACCAGCGCATGTGGGCGGCCGCGGGCTATCCAGAGGCGGCGGAAGAGACCTGGAGCGACTCCATGATCGAGGCCACGGTGCTGACCGGCGACGCCGACACCGTGGGCGAGCGCATGGTGGCGATGCTGGATATGGGCATCTCCGAACTCCTGGTGACTCCGGTAACCGCCGGCGAAGATCCGGCCGCGGACATGGAGCAGACCATCAGCCTGCTGGGCAAGGTCGCGCAATCGCTCTAGCGGGGAACGCAAGTATGAAACTCGGGCTGTTCAACATGCCGCTGCACCCGCCGGGGCGTTTGCACGCGGATACCTACGACGAGGACCTGGAGCTCATGGCCTACGCAGACGAGCTTGGCTACTCGGAGGCGTGGATCGGGGAGCACTTCACCACCGAATGGGAAAACATGCCGGCTCCGGATCTGTTCATCGCACGAGCGCTGGGGGTGACCCAGAACTTGGTGATGGGGACCGGCGTATCGCTGCTCGCTTTCCATGACCCGATTATGATCGCGCACCGCATGGCGATGCTCGACCACTTGGCCCGGGGCCGGTTCTTCTTCGGGATTGGATCAGGCGGCGTGCCTACCGACTCTGAGATGTTCGGCATGGACCGGCAATCAGGCCAGCAACGGGAGCGCATGCGCGAAGCGGCGAACGTCATCCTGAAGATGTGGACCAACGAGGATCCGTCAGGGTTCACCCACGAGGGCGAGTATTACACCGTCAGGGTTCCGGAAACCCGACCGGAGATGGGGCTAGCCTACCACATGCGCCCCTATCAGAAGCCGCACCCGCCCATCGCGGTAGCCGGGAGCAGCCCGTCGTCACCGACGCTGGAGGTTGCCGGGGAGATGGGCTGGTGGCCCATGAGCACGTTATTCCTGCACACTTCACATCTGCCCAGGCACTGGGAGGCGTACTCCAAGGGAGCGCAGGCCGCGGGTCGGGAAGTGTCCCGGCACCAGTGGCGGATCGCCCGGGAGGTCTACGTAGGCGAGACCACCAACCAAGCGGTGTCGGATGTAATGAACGGACCGCCGGCGCGGACTTTCGACAAATACTTCGTGCCGTTGCTGGGACACGGCCAGCGGGGGTTGGACGGCATCAAGACCGACCCGGACCTGCCCGACGCCGCGTTGACGCCGGAATACATGCTGGAAAACTTCTGGATCGTAGGGGGCCCGGACGAATGCGCCCGGAAGATTCGCGATCTGTACACTGACACGGGCGGGTTCGGCACACTGCTGATGCTCTGCCACGATTGGGGCAGCGACCGGGCCAAAGGGCTGCGTTCCCTGGAACTTCTGGCAACCGAAACGCTACCGCAACTAGCCGACCTGAATCCCGACGATTAGCACGACGCGCACAACTCGGCCACCGAAAGGAGGCAACATGTTCATCGCCACCAACCGCATCAAGGTCAAGACCGGATACGGCGAGACCCTGGAAAGTATGTTCAAGGCCCGGGGCGCGGTGCAGGACCATTCCGGCTTCATCAGTTTCGAGCTGTGGAAGATGCACAAGACGCCCGACCACGAGGAATTTCTGGTGGTCACCCACTGGGAGACCGAAGAGGACCACCACACCTGGACCCGGAGCGACGCTTTCCGCTCCGCTCACGCCGGCGGGCCGCCGGACTTCCTGCTGGGCCCGGGCGAGTTCCACACCTACGAGGTAGTGCACCGGCTGGAGGCCTCGGGCGCCGCCGCGGCGGCGGACTGACGGATCGCCGAGCCTCGCCGCGAATGGAGCACGGATATGACCACCGCCGAGATAGGCACCATCGCCCCGGACAGTGCGCTGGTGATCGACCCACGCGATTTTGGCGTCACGGCAACCGGGGCAGAGTTGACAAAACTGTTCGTTGAGGTTTGTAACCGCAATAGCAACAGCCCCTGGCAACTTGAGCTGACCCCTGATGGAGAGATCATCGCCATGCCACCGACCCATCATCCGAGCGACGGACATGAGGGCAAAGCATATTCCCGGCTGGACGTTTGGACGGACGACCACGACGGCGAGGCACGGCCGGCCAGTTCCGCATTCGAGATGCCCGTCACTGGTGGCGTACTATGTCCCGACGCGTCTTGGACATCGCAGGAAACGTGGGATGCACATCCCCACGTTGCCGGTGATGCGCATCATCTCTGTCCCGAATTCGTGATCGAAATCCGCTCGACTTTCGACAACCTGACTCCGCTCCACGCCAAGATGCGACTGTATATGCGGAACGGAGCACTGCTGGGATGGCTCATAGACGCACGCAACCGCCGTGTCTATGTCTACCGCACTGGACAGCCGGAGCCGGAACTGCTGGACGACCCGGCCACCCTCTCTGGTGAGGATGTACTCCACGGTTTCACATTTGAGGTAGCGCGATGGATTTTTGAGCGGGTTTAGCCCTGTCGCTGGTGTCGATGCCACGCTCCCGGGAGGCGTGAATGGGGCCACCCGAACCTACTTTAGTGCCTGAACAGTTCGGCGCGCTGCAGGGAGTGCGCATACTTTCCACGGGCACCATCGTGGCCGAGCCGTCCGCTGCAGGGATGGCGGCAGACATGGGCGCCGAGGTGATCCACATCGAGCGACCCGGCGGCGGCGAGGACTGGAGGCATGCAGAGTTTCCCATCGAGGCGCCCGATGGAACTCCGGTGGCCAGTTCCTGGATTCAAGACCACCGCAATATGTTCCATACCACCCTGGATTTCAGCACGGCCCAGGGTCGCGAGATTTTGCTGAAACTGCTGCAGCGCGCCGACATCTGGATGGAGAGCTCAAAGGCCCGCACCTACGACAAGTGGGGCTTGGACGATGCGACCGTGCAGGAAGTCAACCCCCGCATCGTCATCTGCCACGTGTCCGGTTACGGACAAGACGGCCACCCGGAATACGTGAGCCGGGCTTCCTACGACTTCACCGCGCAGGCGTTCGGCGGCATGATGAATCTGATCGGCAACCCGGAGCCGGAACCGCCAACCCGGGCGGTGCCCTGGACGGCCGACTACATCACCGCCCTGTTCTGCCTGTGGTCATCATTGGCGGCCTATATCCACGCGCAGCGCACGGGGCAGGGCCAGGTTATCGACCTCGCCCAATTCGAGGCGGTGCACCGCATTCTGTCCGGCACCATGGTGGCTTATCACGAGCTGGGACTGGTGCGGGAACGAGCCGGCAACAAGGCCGGGAACGCCCAGCCGTGGGACACCTTCCAGGCGCAGGATGGCTGGGTGGTGATCGCCGCGGTCGGCCCGGCCGTGTACGCCCGGGTCTGCCGCGTTCTGGAACTGGACCCCGATGACGAAAAATGGATCAAAGCCCGACGGGAGATCCACTCGCCAGAAGGAATCGAATTCGACGCCACTCTGCGCGGCTGGGTGGAAGACCGGACGGTGGACGAGGTGGTCCGCATCTTCAACGAGGCGCAGGTCGGATGCAGCCGCATCATGAACGCCCAGGAGATGGCGGAGAACCCCCACTACCGCAGCCGCAACGTCCACGCCGAATGGCACGACGATCAACTGGGAAAGACGGTGCGGGGCGTCGGTTTGATCCCCAGATTTTCCGAAACCCCGGGAAGGATTTGGCGCGGCTCGGTTCCCGTGGGTTATGACAACGAATTGGTGTATGGGGACTTGCTGGGGATGACGCCGGAAACCCTGCGCGATCTGGCCGGGAAGGGCGTCATCTGAGGGCCACCGGGAGAGGACCACAAACCATGACCAGCGCCGCGGATAGCGCTCTGGTAATCGACCCGCAGAGCTTGGGCATCACTGCAACCGGGCGCGAGTTGGAAAAGCTGTTCTTCAGATTTCGGGCCCGGCACGGTAAGACTGAGTGGAAGTTGGAACTCAGCCCGATGGGAGAGTTAATCTTCACCCCGCCACGACCTCGTCTGCACGGTCTTCACTCGGCAGCAGTCGTCGCCGCTCTCGAAGAATGGAATGCTAATGTTGGCGGCCACGTTACCGACGGGCCGGGTGAATAGGCAATTTACCCGGTAGGCGCAGCAGACAATTCACCGGCGGTTTGGCGGAAATTCAAGGCCACCTGGTCGATGCGCGGCTTGTTCTTGTAGTAGAACAGGTCGTCGTTGGCCAGGCCGGTTATGTTTAGAGCCAGGTTGAGCATATGCGGTTGCAGGTGCCGGTTCAGGTACATCCCCATGCCGGCACCGGCCACTGTCCCAACTAGACCGCCAACAAGATTCCCGACGCCGGGAATGAAGCTGCCTGCTGCACCTCCACCCGTACCTCCAACGGTTGCCAACACTGTGCCCACGCCCATCCGGGACATCGTAGTTAATGCTTGCACCACTTGGATTTTGTTGCGAGTGGTTCGGTCGGCAGCCTTGAATTCCCGCTCAGTCCGCAGCGCGCCGTAAATCAGGCGAGCGCCAGCGATGATCGCGCCGGCGTAGGGCACGATGTCGCCGATGCTATCAGGGAGATCTATTCCCAAGTTGGAGCTCAAAGTCCCCAAACCGTCCTGTATGCTGTCAACCAAAATGTAGTCGGGTCCGATGTCGGTGAGGCGGTCAATCAGTTCCGGCGCGCTTTCGGCAATGTGGTTGTAAATCTCGGAGCTCACCAAGAACTCGACGCCGGGAGCGTATTCCATTGCCCCCATTACCTCGCTGGCGTATCCCTCAACTCCTGTCTTGACTTGAAAGAACAGGGTTTCGCCGGCCTCGGTAACTGCCGATATGTCCAAAATTGGCTGCGTAGGGTTGGCAGCAATTTCTACGTTGGTGAAGCCGCGCTGCTCCAGGATATCGGCGGCGTTGAATTCGGCCACTTTGCCTTTGAGACCACTGATGAATCCGCTCATGGATTCACCGCCGCTCTCCGACATCATTTGCCAATGTTCGTACAGGGAGTGGTCGGCGGCTAGACCCGGATATTGAGCAGCGTAGGCTTGGGCCAGGTTATCGTCCACGTTGATGCGGTCGAAAATCGCCCACAGGCCGAACGATGTGGCGGCGGTGAACTCGGCGGCGTACATCGCCCGGTCGGTACCCAACAAATCGGACATCATTTCCCGGAAGGACTTGCGCCGGCTGTAAGCATCTCCTGGCAATTCCCTGAGGGCCAGCAGCAGATTGGCGGATTGCATCGACACGATGACCTCCTTACCCGGCGACGATGGCGATGACCACTGCCGCAATGCTGATGGCTACGGCGCCAGCCGTTATGCCGATAAGCAGATGGCGCGTTTTCCGGGCACCTTGTTGTAGGGTCCTCAGGGCACCCTGCAAGCTGGATTGAGACTGCTCGGCCAAGTTAGTCTGATGTGATTCAAGCGCGTGCTGTAGGTCGGCCAACGCTTGGGACAGTGCGCCGTTGGATTGCTCGCTGAGCTCCGCCCGGGCCGCCGCCAAGGACGAATGGAGATCGGATAGGGCTTGACGCAATCTGGTTTCAGATTCTTCGGCAAGTTCAGTCCTGGCGACATCCAACGCTTCGACGAATTGCCGCTGCTGCTCCTCCCGCATCTCGGCTAGCGCTTCGCTGATAACCCGGCTGGCCACTTCGGGCAGGTTTTCGTGCTCCGCGATGTGTCCGGTCAGCAGCTCGTGTTGGCGGATTACCCGGGGTATGAGCTCTCGATTTATGCGGTCCTGTTCTTCCCAGAAACGGACCCGGTCAGCAATGGGAGGCCCTGAAGGAGTCGTCATTGTTTCTCCTGGTTCGCGATCACTTTACCGCCGAAGTGTCGAAACGGGATTATACAACGCAAATGCCGCTCCGGCTGTAAACCCGAGCGGCCTGGTGGTTAGTTTGGTAGCGGGGGTTGGACTCGAACCAACGACCTTCGGGTTATGAGCCCGACGAGCTGCCACTGCTCCACCCCGCGTTGACGGCGCCTTTTGCGCCTGGCAACTGAACAGGAAATCTGAACTTAGCGATCGATTTTTGATGATGAGCGCCGAACCGAGCCAAGAGAATTAGAAGCTCTTAGCGTGGGTCAAATCACTCGACTGGTTAGTACCGGTTTGCTGAAGCTGTTACCAGCCTTACACATCCGGCCTATCAAGCAGCTAGTCTCGCTGCAGTCTTACCCCCGAACTGAATCGGGGAGGGAGGCCTAATCTTGGGGGATGCTTCGCGCTTAGATGCCTTCAGCGCTTATCGCTGCCAAACATGGCTACCCAGCGCTGCTCCTGGCGGAACAACTGGAACACCATAGGTTTGTCCTTCCCGGTCCTCTCGTACTAGGGAAAGGTTCCCTCAAGCC
>DAOUIF010000064.1:0-12893 GCA_034423575.1 Dehalococcoidia bacterium
GCAGGGAGCGGTTTCGTCAGACTGCGGGTGCGGCAGCGTCTCGGACGAGTGCCCCGCGTGTTATACGAAGAGGCGTTCCCAAACTTGCTGCAGCGCAATCGGCGACTGAATGATGGTCAAGATCATCATGACCACGGCTCCCGCCAACGCAGCGAGGCCGATCACGGTGAGCGGTAATCGTAAACGCGCGAAGAACGCCGGGTAGGTGCCGGTCTGCACGCCCGACGGGATCAGCCCATGCGCGATCAGCATGCTGAACGCGAAGATGATGATCAGGGGGAAATAAATCCAGAGGTACGTCAACCAGAGGCTGACATCGGCCCAGAGAGCCGCGTTCATCGCGTTGGGGTCAGTTTGCGGCATGTGGCTGGTGAACCTGCGCTCGAACGTTTGATGCTGGGCCCTCTGCCCGGGATCAACCACGTAAAGCGGCTAAAATTACGTAGCCCGTTTTTGGCTGGTGAAAATTATCACATTCAATTTGACCTGTCAACAAGATTTGCGGGCGCCACGGGCCCCTTTCGCGGCACTCCGCCCGACCCCGGCGCACCGTTTTTAGGGCCTTCCAACACCGCCGGCGGAAGCTGTCGAAACCCGAGCCGACGCCTTCGCCGGCGCCGGTACCGACCGCGCCGGCCGCCGTTTTCGTTGACGCCCCAAATGCCACCCCATATAATGCCGGCTGGACTTGAACGTACCGTTTGCGCGCCTGTTTCAGCGTATCTCTCAAGGAGTCTCCAGAATGACCACCGAAGTCTACGAATCTGTCTTGCATCCGCAGTCCCTGGTCGCGGAGCTGAAGAAGAACAGCGTCTCGCATGTCGTATGGCTGCCCGACAGCGAGACCAATTTCCTCTACAACATGATGATGGAAGAGCCCACCCTGGACCTGATCCCGGTGTGCCGCGAGGGCGAGACCATGGCCGTCGCCGCGGGACTTTGGGTCGGCGGCGCCAACCCCGTGGTGCTCATCCAGAACACCGGTGTCTTCGAAGCTGGCGACTCCATTCGCGGCCTGTGCCTGGACCTCAACCAGCCCTTGGTCATGCTGGTCGGCTATCGCGGCTGGACTCGCCGCGGCCCCACTCCCGACTCCGCCGGGCGCTTCATCGAGCACATCCTCCACGCCTGGGGCATCAACTACTACCTCGTGGAAACCGACGACGACGCTGATCGCATCAGCATCGCCTTCGAGGAATCCCAGCGCCTCAACCGCCCGGTCGCCGTTCTCATCGGGACCGAGTTCGGCGCCTAGCCATTTGACAAATGGCGTCGTTCCTGCGAAAGCCGGAATCCAGCCAACGTTCCCATCACAGAGGCATTTCTGGGTTCCTGCTTTCGCAGGAACGACGAGATGAGACTCCAGGAGCACACCACCATGATCAACAACACCGATGCCGTGCGACTGATTGACAGCAACCGCGAAGACGCCGTGGTCGTCCCCACCATGAACGCGGGCAACGTCGGGTTCGGCCTGCCTTCCGTCACCACCAACCAGAACCTGGACCTCCCGATCTCGGGCGCCATGGGCAAGGCGAGCAACGTCGGCCTGGGCATCGCCCTGGCCCAGCCCGGGCGCAAGGTAATGGTGCTGGACGGAGACGGAAGCCTGCTGATGAACCTGGGCGCGCTGGTCACCACCTCCACCAAGGCGCCGAAGAACTTCTACCACTTCCTCTTCAACAACGGCGTCTATGCGGTCACCGGCGGACAGCCGATCCCCGGTTCCGAGGGCGTCACCAACTGGGAGGAACTCGCCCGGGGCGCCGGCTATGCGGCCGTCTTCTCCTTCGACAACCTGGAAGACTTCACCACCGGCATCAGCGAAGTGCTCGCCACCGAGGGCCCGGTCTTCATCCACCTGGCCGTGGAGCCCGAGATCGAGAACACACCGGTGCAGTTCCGCGTCCGCGGCTCTCGCACCGCGCAGCAGGCCTACGAGGAGGTCACCGCCGCCCTCACCGGCGACAACTAGCGCTTTCGAGCCCGTCCGCCTACGGGTCCCGGTTGCGCCTTGGGCTCCCAGCGCGGATTGCCGGAGACCATCACGGCGGGCGGCGTCACCAGATGGCTGACCAGGCATCTGCGGGACTTCGCCGATCGTGACGTTACAGCCAGCAGGATCCAGCACGCCCTGGAAAATTGGGTGATTCGGGGCGTTTGCAAAGACGGACAAGGCAACCGCGAAGCGATAACCTATTGGGGACTTGTTCCCGGACGAGAAGAGATGTTGCGGGTTGTGGTGTCTCTGGATAACCAGGAAATTGTAACGGCCCACTTCGACGAGTTCGCAGCCGCACGGGTCGAAGATCAAGGTCGCCCCTGGTTCCAAAGGCGTTGCCGAGACCTGGAGGTGCGGGATGCAGGTTAAGTATTATGCCGAAGACAATGCGTTGATCCTGACCGCTGCCCCCGGGGGGCTCAGTGGCGCCGCTTTGCGTGATGACTTCCGCGTCATCTTCACTTTTGAGGATGTGGGCGTTGAAAATGTCACGCGGTTGCGCGTGCTGTACGTGAGCGACTTTCTCCCCCTCGACGCGGAGCGGGGCTACAACGCCGACACCGACACGCTGACCCTGGGCAACAAGCCGGACGCGGACGCCGATTACCGCGTGGTGGACAACGGCGACTTCGTGAGCTACCGGCAGTGGTTTGACGACGGCAGCGGCTGGGACATTGTGGCGGTGGACCTGCGGCAGGCGTCCAAGCATCTGGCGCCGGCCCTGACCGCCCTGTCGCAACCGGAGACCGTCAGCGCCTGACGACCCAATCCGGGCCATCCATGCCCAAGTTCCGTCCCTTCAGCATCTTTGGTCGCCTGTTGGCGTCGGCCGTGGTCGTCGCCGGCTTCTACCTGCTGTGGCTGGGCTTCGTGGAGGGCAATGCGCTCAAGGCTGTCCCCGGCGCCGTCCTCATACCTGCCGGCCTGTACCTCATGGTGTCCCAGCGCCGGGCCGAAGCGCGCCGCGACTCTGATGGGGCGACAGACCCCGACCGGTCAGCGGAAGATCCGGAATGATCCCGTCTCGGGAAGTCGCCCGCGCCATCAACTACCACCGCCAGGACGCGCTGGTGGTGTCGACCTCCGCCGCGCTGCGCGACTGGCACCACGTCTCCGACCGGCGTGATCTGGACATCGACCTCACCGATTGCATGGACCGCGCGCCCGCCGTCGGGCTGGGGCTGTCCATCGCCCAGCCCAACCGCCGCATCCTCGTGCTGGACTGTGACGCCACCCTGCGCACCGACCTGGCCAGCCTGGCCACCATCGGCGAGGCCTCGCCGGCGAACTTCGTCCACTTCGTGCTGGAGGACGCCGACCACACCTCCACCGACGGGACGCCCATTCGCGGGCTGGACCGGGTGGATTTCGAGGGCATGGCACGCAGCGCCGGCTACGCCCACGCCTGCCGGTTCGACAACCTGGAGGAGTTCCTGATTGGCATGGAGGACATCATGGCCCGCTCCGGCCCGGTGCTGGTCGCCGTAAAGGTGTTGCCCGAACCGGAGCCGCCCGCGTTCCCCGAGCGCACCATGGCCGACGGTTGGGCCGAGGTGCGACGCGCCCTCAGCGACGAACCCTAGCCCCCACTTGCCTCAGGGCGGACCGGAACGGTCTGAGGACGGGCCGCTCCGGTTGTTACGTCGCGGCCAGTCTTTCAGCGTCGTCGATGTATTCCGCGGTCTCCCGGATACGGCGTTCCGTGTGCGGCCCGCACATCCTGTTGTAAAAGCAGGAGCCGTGCAGGTAGCTGATGCGGGTGAAATAGCGTCCTACCAGCGTCTCGACCTCAGCAATGTCGCTGGCAAGATCCAGCAAACCTTCCGTGGTCAGGGCTGTCGTTTCCGGTTCTTCGCCAGTGCGAGCCAGGACAAGGGCGTCGGTAGCGCGCTTGGTGGCGCACCAGGCTTTTTCCGCCGCGTCTCGGATGTCGTCGTGCTCAAGGCAAGCAATTGCTCGACCGTGCATCTCGCGTGCATCGGCGAACAGTTCGATTACGCGGTCTTGAAGCGACGTCGTAGTCATTGATCGCCTCTGGACTCCCCGTTCTCTTCCTCATCCTCGGCCGGTCGCACCACGATCTGCCGCGCCACGTTGTAGCCGATGGAGATGCGGTCCACCTCAGTCTCCACCTGCATGACCCCCAGGTAGGGCATGCCTTCCAGGAGCGTGATCCTGCGCTCCGGCACCAATCGCGCCGCGCCCAGGAATTTCAGCAACTCCGCATCCTCTTCCGGTACCCGATCCACCATGTAAGCAGTGCCGTTGGTGGCGTTATCCATGGTTACGGCGCCCGGCGGCGGCGTAGTCGGCCCGCTGCCGGGTATCGGCCAACCGAAGGGCGAATGGGTCGGGTTGCCCAGCCGCTCCATGAGCTTGGCCTCCATCGCGTCCGACATGCCGTGCTCCAGCTGGTGCGCCTCGATGTGGGCCTCGTGCAGCTCCATGCCCAGCAGGCTGACCACGAGCCACTCCGCCAACCGGTGGCGGCGCGCGATGTTTTCGCCTTCTTTCTTACCCCGCGTGGTCATCCGAATGCGCTTGTCGTTGCCGATATCCACCAAACCCTGCTTCTGCATCCGCCGCAGCATCCCCGCCACCGACGGCACCGAGGTGCCCAAGCCTTCCGTGGGCGGCAGCTGTCTCAACGCCTCCGTGAGTTGGGTGAGCGTCGGGATCTCCGAGTCCTCCCACATCTTGTAAAGCGACAGCAGGTAGTTCTCGGTAACCGGCGACAGTCGGTCGGGCGTGTCATGCCCTTCGGTTTGCGCCCTGGGTTCGGCGGCGGTTCTACGCGATCGCGGCACTACCCTCCCTCCGGGTACGGATCAGGATATGGCGCGATTATACCGCAAACACCCTGACCGGTTGGCGTGGTCGGTGAGGCGTGCGCCTGGGCCAATCTGGGGCCGCAGCCACTCGCAAAGGGCGCCTACAGGATGTCCAGCAACTCTCGCAGGTCGCTGATCTCGTGGTCCGGCATGACGCCGGAATCGTTCGTCGCGCCCTCCATGTTGAGCCACACGCTGCGAATGCCGCATCCTTTCGCGCCCGTGACGTCGCTCTCCAGGGAATCGCCAACGTGGACCACCTGCGCCGCGCTGCGGCCGCACTTATTCAGCGCCAGCTCAAAGATGCGCGGGTCGGGCTTGGCCAACCCGCAATCCTGGGCAAGGATCACAAAGCTGAAAATGCCGCTCAGACCCACCCGCCCCGGGTAGGTGTTACCGTTGGACACCACGCCCAGTTGGTAGCGGCTCCTGAGGTCGTGCAGCAGGCCAGGAACGCCGGCAAACGGCCGGGTGGCCGCGAACCGGGCCGCGTTGTAGACCTCGAACAGTCGCTGAGCGTCATCCTCGCTGGGGTGGCCGACTTCCGCCAGCGTGCGGGCCAGGGACACGAGACGGATGGTTTCCACCAGGGTCGTGCTTTCGCTCATCTCAGCGGCGACCCCCTCCCGGATATCCACCATGCGCTGAACGGTAAGGGCGTCAGCCGCCTCGTTGTCCACGATACGCCGCAGCACAACCAGCGTCTCCCCCAGCGCGGCCCGCATGGCGTCGCGGAAGTTCCACAGGGTGTCGTCCCCGTCGAAGAAGATGGCTCTTATCATTCGCGATTCAGGCTCGCGGCGGTGCTGCCTAATCGGCTTGGTCGACAAAGTCATGGTTGGTCCTAGCTCGCTTCGGCCGACGACCGGCTTTCGGAATCGTCGTTGCTCAGCGAAACTATCACGCGAAATACGTACTCTGCAATAAATATCGTGTTGAGGCTGTTTTGGTGGGTTGCATATTCCACATAACCGTGGAGGGCGGCGTGACGATTAGGGACCGGGTCAGCCTTTACGCGATGGAGATCGCTATCTGACACGTACGTGAATAAACCAAATACTCCGTCGTCAACAGCGCTGTCCGACTGCTTTTCAATGGTTTTCGTCAGATGACCGAAGGAAGCCAAGTCTAACCAATTTCCTGGCAGAAAATCGTCCAACGTTTTGTCATTGACTAACCGCTCGAGCATTGCGTCGTACTTTTGTGTCCCCCGCCGATGCCCAAACGTTGCAACTCTGATAACGCGTTCGATTTCTGGGAACAACACGCGGCAAACGCACCTGTACAGTCCAAATTCGTGAGCATCCAGCGCTTCACGAAAGGTGGCCTCCGCTTCTTCATCAAAATTGAATTCGCCGATTCGGGATTCTATGGACGAACGCACGATTCCCCAATTCTCCGCGTAATACTCATCCAGCATGGTTCGAACTGTCCCAGGATCCTCACAATGGCTTGATATTCTATCCAGCGGTGTCGTGTGGTGGTGTACCCAACCTGCCGCTACCATCGTTTCGCGCAAACGCTCATTGAGCGCTATGTTCAAAATCCCGCGACCGACGACCTCTAGATACGGAGCGACGGCGACAGACAACCGCTCTAGCTCAGCGTTCATCGCAACAACGAAACGGCCCAAATCTGAAACCCAGCTCGACATCGCACTAATCTTCCCCCTTTCCGTTTCATTAAACCAAAAATGCCGCCCCAACCGGGCGGCATCGTTTATCCGCGGGCGCTAGCCGACTCTACGCTGGCGCGCCGTCCAGTTCTGCCGCGTACGCCGGCCCGTCGAAGAAGGCCCGCCCATCGATGAACGGCAGGAGCTTGTGGCCCTCGCGCAGGATGGTGCGGACGCGGGAGCCCGGCGCGACGTTCTCCACGTGGGACTTCATCACCTGAACCTGCTGTCCTGACGCCAACGCCACTGCATACATGTGGAACGCGCCCATGAACTCCCGGCCCGAGACGATGCAGTCGCCCGCGTCGTCCGCAACGATGTCCAGGCAATCCGGCCGCACCATGACCTGCAGCGCCTTGTGCTCCGGCCACGGAGAGGGCCAGAAGGGCGGCCAGGGCATGCTTCCCACCTCACAGACCAGGAAATCGCCGTCCTGCCAGGCGGGGAGGAAGTCGGCCGCGCCGAAGAACTCGGCGGTGAAGCGATTGTCAGGCCTATGGAAGATGGCCTCGGGGGCGCCCAGCTGCTCGATTCTCCCCGCGTTCATCACCACCACGCGGTCGCCCAGCTGCATGGCCTCTTCCTGGTCATGGGTCACGCAGACCACGGTGGCGCCGCGGTCCCGCAATATGGCCCGCACCTCGGCCCGCAGCTGTTCGCGCAGACCCCGGTCCAGGCTGGAGAACGGCTCGTCCATGAGTATCAGGTCGGGTTCCGGCGCCAGCGCCCGAGCCAGTGCGACCCGCTGTTGCTGCCCGCCCGAGAGCTGGTGCGGATATCGCCCCTCGTAGCCCTCAAGGTCGACCAGCCGAAGCGCTGACGCCACCTGCTCCTTGCGGTGTCTCGCCCGGCCCAGCCCGAAAGCGATGTTCTGCGCCACGGTGAGGTGCGGGAACAGGGCACCCTCCTGGAACACCATGCCGACCCGGCGCTTCTCCGGGCTCTCGTTCACGCCCGGCCCGTACACCGTGCGGCCACCGATCTGTATCGTCCCGGCGTCGGGCGCGTCAAACCCGGCGATCAGCCGCAGCGTGGTAGTCTTCCCGCACCCGCTGGGGCCCAGCAGGCAGAGGATCTCGCCAGCTTCTACGTCAAGGTCCACGTTGGCGACGGCTTGGGTTTCCCGAAAGGATTTCCACAAGCCGGACAACCGCAGGGCCATGTACCCGGTAACCGCTTCGCTGACTGCTGCCTGCGTTTGGTCGTTAGATTGGACGAAGGGCATTTTCAGGCCACATCACATAGGAAAATGAAGGCTGATTGAACGCGGCCGTCAGTGTATCGGCGCGCCTACAAACTGTCAATATTATCCCCGCGCGTGATGCGGCGCTTTTCGTCCCTGGGCGGGCGCCAATGGCGTTTCCCACACGGAGCCGGGCGAACCTCCAGGCGCGTCCCAAGTTCCAGGTCAGGGCGCCGAAACCGGCCCGCAAACACCCGTATCGAGCGTGTCAGACGGGGGATGGCGTCCAATCGGGGGATGAATTTCCGGTCTCGACATCCCGCAAAATTGGTACTCAGTACACCATTGACAAAGGATTAAGTATGCATTAAACTACCGAGCACATACGGACGTAATCCAATGAACGCCACCTTGAAAACACGAACTGACGTGGAGTGAAATGAAAGCCATGCGCCGAACCGCTCGACTGCGGCACGCCCGATCAGTACCGGGCGCCCCGGCCTGTCGTCGCATGGAACGCGCCCCAACATGAAAAGCGGGACGTTACTTTAGCGGCGGTAACGTCCCGTTTCTGCCCCTCGCATGGGCAGCTGGCCCTGTCGGACCCCTCCTCCCGGCAGGGCCAGTATAACATTTAAAACTGCTTATCGGCAAAGATCGGGCACCCCGGATAACTGACGCCCCGGTGGCTCCTGGGGCCAGTCACTATCCCAAGGGTTACCGGGCCGCCTTGGCGTATTCCAGGTGCCCGAAGACGCCGGTGATGCTTCCGAAAATGTACTCGGACACTTCTTCCGGATTCACCACTAGGGTCGAACGGATGTTGACGATGGGGATGGTACGGTACTCGTCGTATATGTCGTCGCCCATCGTCTGTGCCAGCTGTTCCCGTGTTGGCTGATCCGTTTCTTCCAGCAAGCGGTGATAAGTGTCGTCATAAAGTTGGTCTTCAATGTAGGCCACACCGCCGCCAGGGATGCCGGTTTCCGGATTGGTATCGCCGGTGTAGTAGTAGATCCGCGCGTTGGCGGTGATGGGCCGGAGGGTCTGGCGGACGGGCAGGATGAAGTGGGCGTCGTGCCGATCACGGAAGGCGTCGATGGCGCGGGCGAATTCCACCTCCACCAGCTTCACGTCGATGCCGATGTCCTCGAAGGACTGGGCCACCGTCTGGGAGACCTCGATGGTCTCAGGCAACCCGGGCAGGCTGGATTGCCAGACCTCCAGGCTGAAACGGTTGTTGCCGTTGTCGCCGGGATAGCCGGCCTGGTCCAGAAGCTGACGGGCCAGTTCGGGGTCGTAACCGTACTTCTCGTCGAATTCCTCTTCCCAGCGGGTGTTCCAGCCCTCGAGGGACTCGTGGAATATCGTGTTGTACATGGGTTCGCCCCGGCCCTTGAACAGCTCGTTGATGATCTGCTCCCGGTCGATGGAGCGGTTCATGGCCTCCCGCACCAGGTTGCCGGTTTCGCCCGGCGCGGCCCACGGCTCGGTTTCGGGGTTCCAGTTCACCTCGCTCACGTAGTACTGGCCGAAGGGGATGATGGTGAGGCCGACGGTGGGCAACGGGCTTTCAAAGACCTCCATACCCTCGTCGATGGCCTGTTGGTGCAGGACCTTGGGCACGTCCACCATGTTGGCCTCGCCGGTGAGCAGCAGGGCCAGCCGGGTCAGGTCCTCGGGCGTGGTCGTGATGCGCATGTGCTTGAACTCGGGGTTCACCCGCCAGTGGTCGTAGGGCACCGCTTCGTACTGGGTGTACTCCTTCAGCTTGCGTTCCGAGAACTGGTAGGCGCCGGTTCCCGCCGGGCCGCTCTCGAACATTGCTTCGCCTTCCGCGGCGAACTGGGCCGAGCTGCGCACTGCCATGCAGCCGATCTGCAGGATGTTGAAATACCAGGAGGCCACGTCAACCTGAGGGCGCGCCAGGGTCATCTTGAAGGTGTAATCGTCGATGATCTCCAGGTTGCCGTTTTCCATCATTCCCGTCATGGAGTCGGCGCCCATGAACCGGCTGAGGGTGGCCTTGCAGCCGGCCAGCGGGTCGGACATCTGCTGGTCCGCAGTGAATATGACGTCCTTCACCGTGAACTCGCCCTGACCGAAGTGGAACTGCACGCCCTCCTGCAGGTAGAAGGTGTACTGGCTGGCATCGGCGCTGATCTCCCAATCCCGCGCCAGTTGGGGATAGATCTCCGAGACCCCGGTCGTGGGGGACATGGTGGTCAGGTTCTCCCACATGGGACGGAAAACGAGGTGGCCGCTGCTGGTAGCGAGCCAAGGGAAGAAGGTGTCCTGGGGCAGCGGCGTTACGGCCAGGTGGAGCATCACCTCGTCTTCAGCCATGGCCGGCGCCACACTTGCCTCGGGCACGGCGGTGGCAGCGACGCTGGCGGGCGCTGCGGTGGCCGGCGCAGCAGCGGCGCTCTCCTCCGGAGGGGCGGCCGATTGGCCACACGCCCATACCGCAAGCAGGGCCAACGACAACAGGAACAGTGAAATGGTACGAAACGGTTTAGCCATGCGATGAACGGACATCGTCAAACCTCCATCGTTTGTCGCCTGATCGCGCAGCGCGCTTTCACGATTGTTGACCAAAACGTTACCAAAGCGCATTTATAGTGTCAATAATCGTTATCCTACATTAAGATTGTGAACTAAAGCACAATAAAAAAGGGACGGAATTACGAATTCCGTCCCAAAGAGGTCGGCGGATGTCGCGGCGGGCTTACTTAGCCCGTTTGGCGTACTCCAAGTGCCCGAAGACGCCGGTCAGGCTGCCGAACTTGTACTCCGCAACCTCCTCCGGGTTCGCCACCAGCGTCGCGCGTACGTTGACAACCGGAATGGTGCGATAGGTGTCGTAGATGTCGTCGCCCATTCTCTGGACGAGCTCGTGGCGTACCTGAGGGTCGGTCTCCTTCAGGAGTTTGTGGTAGGTCTCGTCGTACAGGGGGCTTTCAATGTAAGCGACCCCGCCTGTAGGCAGACCGGCCGCGTTGGTCTTTCCCCCGCCGGCGTAGTAGTAGATCCGCGCGTTCGCGTTGATCTGGCGCAGGGTCTGGCGCACCGGCAGAATGAAGTGGGCATCGTGCTGGTCACGGAAGGCGTCCAGGGCCCGCGCAAACTCTACCTCCACCAGTTTCACGTCGATGCCGATGTCCTGGAAGGACTGGGCGACCGTCTGCGCCACCTCAATGGTCTCCGGCAAGCCGGGCAGGCTGGACTGCCACACTTCCATGTAGAAGCGATTCTGGCCGTTGTCGCCGGGATATCCGGCCTCGTCCAGCAACTCCCTGGCCCGTTCCGGATCATAGCCGTACTTCTCCTGGAACTCCTCCTCCCAGCGCGGGTTCCAACCCTCCAGCGATTGGTGGAACGTGGTGTTGTACATGGGCTCGCCCCGACCCTTGAACAACTCGTTGATGATCTGCTCGCGATCTATGGCCCGGTTCAGCGCCTCCCTGACCTTGTTGCCCGTCTCGCCGGGCGCGGTCCAGGGCTCGGTGTCCGGGTTCCAGTTCACCTGCGTAACGTAGTACTGCCCGAAAGGAAGGATGCTCAGACCCACCGACGGCAGCGGGCTTTCAAACACCTCCATGCCCTCGTCGATGGCCTGCTGATGCAGGACCTTGGGCACGTCCACCATGTTGGCCTCGCCCGTGAGCAGCATGGCCAGCCGGGTGAGGTCCTCAGGAGTCGTCGTGATCTTCAGGTGCTTGAACTCGGGGTTGACGCGCCAGTGGTCGTAGGGGACGGCCTCGAACTCCGCCGTTTCCTTGAGGGTGCGGGAAACGAACTGGTAGGCGCCGGTTCCGGCCGGACCGGACTCGAACATGGCGTCACCCTCCGCCGCGTGCTGGGCGGAGCTGCGGACGGCGGCGCACGGGATGACCAGGATGTTGAACCACCAATCCGCCACATCCACCTGCGGCTCCGCAAGGCGCATGACGAACGTGTGGTCGTCCACGACGTCCATATCGCCATTGGCGACCATCTCGGACATGGAATCGGCGCCCATGAAACGGGTGATGGCCGCCTTGCAGCCGGCCAATGGGTCCGAGGTCTGCTGGTCAATGGTCAGGATCACGTCCTGCACGGTGAAGTCGCCCCAACCGTGATGGAACTGGATGCCCTCCTGGAGATGAAAAGTGTACTCGCTGGCGTCCGGGCTGATCTCCCAGTCCCGCGCCAGTTGGGGCAGGATGGTCGAAACGCCGGTCTCGGGGGAGATGGTGGTCAGGTTCTCCCACATCGGACGCATGGGGAGCTGGCCGCCGCTGGTGGCCAGCCAGGGCAGGTACGTATCCTGCGGCAGCGGAGTGACCACCAGATGCAGGGCGGTTTCGGCCTCCGCGATCGCTGGTTCCGGTGTGGCGGCCGGAGCGGTGGTCGGTGACGCAACGGCCGGCGCCGCGGTGGCCACGGGCTGCGCCGCTTCCTGGACGGGCGCCTCCGAACCTCCGCACCCCACGATCACGACCAACGATGCAAATACGCCCAGAGCAATAAACGTCCGCCGAATGCGTTTCATGTCAATTGACGTCATATTCATGCCTCCCAGGCGATGTTTATCGTGGGTTTCGTACCATAGCGTCAACGATTGCGTCAACCAAATGGGGGCGGGTTTGAGAACCTGCCCCCTGCGGTCTGGCCGAATAATGCTGACATTATCTGGCTGCTTTCGCGTACTCCAGGTGGCCGAAGACGCCGGTGATGCTGCCGAAGACGTACTCGTCCACTTCCTCGGGATCGACGACCAGAGTGGAACGGATGTTGACGATGGGGATGGTCCGGTAGGTGTCGTAAACGTCGTCGCCCATCACCCGGGCCAGCCGGTTGCGCTCCGCCGGGTCGGTTTCCACCAGCAGACGGTCATAGGTGTCGTCGTATAACTGGCTTTCCATGTAGATAGCGCCACCCGTGGGCAGGCCTGTTGTCTCGCTGAATCGGCCTCCGCCGGCGTAGTAGTAGATGCGGGTGTTGGCGGTAATGGGGCGGAGGGTCTGGCGCACCGGCAGTATGAAGTGGGCGTCGTGCCGGTCGCGCATGGCATCGATGGCGCGAGCGAATTCCACCTCAACCAGCTTTACGTCGATGCCGATGTCCTCAAAGGACTGGGCCACCGTCTGGGAAACCTCGATGGTTTCGGGCAGGCCGGGGAGGCTGCTCTGCCAGACCTCCAGGCTGAAGCGGTTCCGG
>DAOUIF010000065.1:0-47409 GCA_034423575.1 Dehalococcoidia bacterium
AGGCGTCGTCTATCTTGCAGTAAAGCTCGGTGATAAACTCGGCAATGTTCATGGGGTTCCTCGCTGCTGAGTGTCGTCAACCAGCAGGTTGCGGGAACTCCATGACAATTTCAACTTTTTCTCAAACTAGCACCAATGGTTACTACCGCGCCAAATATGGTTTTGACGAAACGGGCGTACTAGATTTAATCTTGCCGCTAGATAAAGCACGCCGTACGTTGGATTCCGGTTGCTTTCGTCGCAACCCTGAACCCGGTGAATTCGTTATTCCAGATGTTGCTTTGCCAGGCTCCAATGACCGTCTGAGGGCGATCTTGGAGCAGAGCCGCATCGCAGTGCATTACAATCGTTATGACGATACGGCTCTGATGCACATTGGCCCAGACAACAGCCTAATCCTCACCAACGTTGCCGGTTGGGGACCTCCCTATACTGAACCTTACAGCTATGCTGAGTTGGATGACAGTTACGTCTGTTATTGGGAAACAAGCCCTGCTACTTGGGGCCCTGAGTTGCCTCCGTGGGCGGACCCGGACGAATATGAGGATTGCTCAGTCTGGTATAGAGGCTCCTGATCATGTCTGCGGTATCTGGCTGGACCCGGCAGCAATTATTGGTGGCTTTTGCGCTGTACTGCCGCTTGCCCTTCGGTAGGTTACATTACCGAAACCCGGAAATCGTCCGGTTTGCGGATGCCATAGGGCGTACCCCGTCGGCATTGGCTATGAAGCTGACCAATATTGCCAGCCTGGACCCTGCAATTACGTCCACTGGCCGCACCGGGTTGCAAGGGGCCTCAGCCAATGACCGCGCAATGTGGGAAGAAATGCAACGTGATTGGGAAGGCTTTGCTGTGGAGTCCCAGCGGGCCATCAGAGACGCGACCGATGAGGGAAATCCTGATGACAACGCCGCAGATGAGACGAATCTAGACCGTGTTGGAGATGATCGCGCTGTGCAGGCGACTACTCGCATCGGTCAAAATTTCTTTCGCACAACTGTGTTGAGTGCTTACAACGGACAATGTTGCATCACCGGATTGTCGTTACCCACTTTGCTGAGAGCAGGCCACATTATCCCCTGGCATGTTGATAAGTCCAACCGAGTTAACCCCAGAAACGGCCTGCTCCTATCCGTGCTGCACGAAAGAGCATTCGACGCCGGCCTGATTACGATTAACGACGATATGACCGTCCGCGTATCCCGCAGATACACCGAGGGCAACGATGAATTCTATGCAATGTCCATTTCTCAATTTGATGGACGGATGATACACGTCCCTGAAAAATTTGGCCCTGACCAGCGGTTTCTTGCATACCACAGAGAAAACGTCTTTCATTGATCATCGCTCCATAGATAAAATTGGTGAGGTTCAAGAGGTTCTGCCGCTCAAGTGGAATTATCCCGTAGCACAGTGGCATCACAGAACATCGTCCCAATTCTCAAAATCCACTCAACCTAGCGCCAATGGCCTATAGAACTGGTCAAATCCAAGCAGTAAGCGCTTCTTTGCTACCGTTACCGCAATCACTAATGGCAACTTTCGTTCTGATCCATGGAGCCTGGCACGGCGGATGGTCGTGGTGGAAGACCGCCCCGCTGCTGCGCCAGGCCGGCCATCGGGTCCTTGCCCCCAGCCTGACCGGGCTGGGAGAGCGGGAGCACCTGGCCGCCCTGATGCCGCCGGCCGCAATCAATCTTGACCTGCACATACGGGATGTCGCGTCGCTCCTTCGGGCTGAAGACCTGAACGAGGTCATCCTTGTGGGGCATGCCTATGCCGGCATGGTCATTACGGGCGTCGCCGAACTGGCTCCCGAGCGTATATCGACCCTGGTCTACGTAAACGGCGTCGCCCCGTCCGACGGCGAGGCCATGGTCGACCAATTGGAAGCGGTTCGAGGCCCTGAGTTCGTCGCCCGCATCCGCGGGTTTATCGCGGAGGGTGCGCCGTTCATGCCGGCGCCGACCGAGCCCGAGGAGATCGCCGTCCGCTGGAGCATAACCGACCCTGCCGACCAGGCGTTCATGCTGCCGCGACTTTCTCCCCAACCCACGCTAACCTTCTCCCAGCCCGTCCGAACGGGGAACCCCGATGCCGCCATACTACGCCGCGAGTTCATCCTTTGCAGCGAGTCCGGTTTCGAGCCCGTGGCTGAGCGGGCTGCGGCGTCGGGATGGGGCGTCCACCACATCGACACCGGTCACGATCCCATGGTCACTACTCCTCGTGAACTGGCCGATGTCCTGCTGACCATCGCATCATCTTGACTCGCGTCCACCCGGCCCCGAAAACCGCTCCGCCGCGTGTACAAACAACCCGAGCCGCAGGACGATTTTCTTGACGCATTCCGGGTTACGCAGTACCATAATTCGACGTCGGAGACCTACCTATGCCCAAACGAACTTACCAGCCCAAAAAGCGACGCCGCGCTCGTGTGCACGGTTTCCGCTCACGTTCACGCACTTCCGACGGTCGCGCCGTGTTGCGCCGCCGGCGCTTCAAGGGCCGGCACCGGCTTTCCGTTTAGCCAACGGTCCGTTGGCCACTTTGAACGCCGCCGGTTTCCTCCAGTCGATGCAACGGCAACATAGGCTGGGCGCTGCCGGTCGCATCTACGAGATCCACCGCCGAGGGCGCAGCATGGCCAACGGCCTGCTGGTCATCCGCGTCTTGCCCAACGGATTGGATCGCAGCCGTTTCTGCTTTGTAACCGGAAAACGCGTCGGCAATGCGGTGGTGCGAAATCGCGTCAAGCGTCGCTTGCGGGAGGTTGTGCGCAACTCCGCTGCCGCTCCTGGTTGGGATACCGTGCTCATCGCCCGCAAAGGGGCCGGCGATGCCGATTTCAAGCAATTGGAACGCGCTGTACATAACCTGATCCGCCGGACCCGGCTGAATGCTGCGCCAACTGTTGCCGATGGCCCGCGCGAATCTCTGGACGCTTCGAGATGAAAACCTTGGCCATCGCCGCCATTCGCGTTTATCAGCAGGCGCTCTCTCCTTACCTGCCCGGGGTTTGCCGGTACCAGCCAAGCTGCTCGCAGTACGCCGCCGACGCCATAGTTCGTTACGGGGTCATTCGAGGCGTCTGGCTTGGTGTTCGCAGAATTTTGCGCTGTACTCCCGTGGGCGGCCGCGGATATGACCCTGTCGTTTGACCGTTGACAATGACCCAACATCTCCCGCCCTTCCGCAATTCCCTGACCCGCAGGGCCCTACTCGTCACAAACCGATCCCCGAAGCTGTTGCTAGCCTTCGCGGCCCTGGCCGTTATCTGCCTGGCGATTGGCGGTTGCGGCCGCGACCTGGGGGCATCAACCAGGGGATGGGGTTCCGTCGCTGCGGCCAACGGCGTGGTCTACGCCACCACATTGGCCGGCCAGTTGTATGCCCTGGATGACTTCGGCGCGGAAGGCGTCAGCACTCGATGGGTTTCCGCTTTGGGCAGCGAGGAAGGTTTCGAGGGCGCCTATGGCTCGCCGGCGGTTGGCCGCTACGTATACGTGTCCGGCATCGATGGTTTCCTGTACGCCTTCGACGGATCCGGAGGGGCCGGTGCCGTCCAGGTGGCGTGGCGCAGGCCACAGATTGAATCCGAGGAAATGCCGCCTCTGGTTGGCAGCCCGGCGCTGGACGAGGCCGGGGGCATCGTCGCCGTGGGGTCAGAGGACGGTGGCCTGTACGCATACAATGCGCTGACCGGAGAAAACCTCCATTGGTCTCCGTTCCGCACTGAAGGGAAGGTTTGGTCGACTCCCGTGCTGCGCAACGGCGTGGCCTATTTCGGCTCGCAGGACGGCAGCGTCTACGCCGTGAGCCTTGAAACCGGGGCGCTGGTGTGGCGCTTTGATGCCGGCGGCGCGATCGTCGCCACCCCGCTGGTTCACAAGAATCTGCTGATAGTCGGTTCCTTCGATCGTCATTTGTATGCGCTGGGCCTGAATGATGGACAGCCGCGTTGGCAGTTGGAGTCGGAAAACTGGTGGTGGGCAACTCCCGTTTCCTCCGGGCGCGCGGTATACGCGGCCTCCATGGACGGGAACCTATATGCGGTCGATGACAACGGAGTGCTGCTGTGGAAGTACGACCTGGGCGCGCCCATCGTCGCGGATCCGGTGCTGGTCGAACGCGGCGTGGTGGTCGCTTCCCGAGAGGGCAAGGTGGTATTGCTCCGCGCTTCGGCATCCGCACAGGAATCGCCCCAGGAAATCGCCTCGTACAGCATCCGCGACGGTGAGATCAAAGCTCCCCTGGTCAAATTCGGGGCCACTGGCTTCGGCGGGGCCGCCGAGCAGGAAGTGGTGTATGTAGGGACCGATGATGGCAGGGTGCGTCGGCTTCAGGTGCTTTCCGGCTTCATGCCCCACTGGTGCTACGACACGGGCGACAACACGGAATGTCCCCGCAATTAAGAACCCGAAGCTGCTGACCGGCGACGACAGGCAGGAATAAGTGGAATTTTTCTCCATATTCGTCCTCATCTGGAACGAGGTGATCATTCGGCCCATGCTGAACACCTTGATGGTGTTGTATGTGCTCTGCTTCTCCCAGATGGGCGTCGCCATCATCGCGTTCACCGTGCTGGTGCGCGTGGTGACCATCCCGCTAACCATCAAGCAGCTGCGGCAGATGCGGGCGATGACTGCCATGCAGCCCCGCGTCCGGGAAATCCAGCAACGCTACGAGGGGGACCGCCAGCGGATATCCCAGGAGACGATGCGACTGTACCGCGAAAGCGGCGTGAACCCCATCGGCTGCCTGGGCCCGTTGATCGTCCAGATGCCCATCCTGATCGGCTTGTTCCGGGTGCTTATCCTCACCCTGTTCAACAACCCGGAAGACCTGGTCAATCTTTCCGACAAGCTGTACTCCTGGATCGATTTCGTGCCGATCCATTCGGCGGCTCCGGTCAACAACACGTTCCTGTGGTTGGACCTCAGTCAGCCGGACCCGTCGCCCATCGTCATGCCTGTCCTGGTGGCCGTCACTACCTGGGTGCAGCAAAAGATGACGCAGATGCCGTCTCCGGATCCGCGTCAACAGTCAAGCCAAACGATGATGTTGTGGATGATGCCCATCTTCCTGGGAGCGTTCTCCCTGGGCTGGCCCAGCGGATTACCCCTCTACTGGGTCGTTTCCAACCTCATTGGCATCGCGATCCAGTATTTCATCACCGGTTGGGGGCCCTTGTTCCCGCTGTTCCCGCGACGCGGGCAGGATGCGGACGAGACCGCGCCTGCCGTTCCGGCTCCCGAACCGCAGGAGAGTAGACCCGATGGATCAGATAGTGCAAACCGGGAGAACCGTAGAAGAGGCCGAAGAGCAGGCGCTCGCAGCTCTCGACGCCGACCGCAGCGAGGTAGAGGTCGAAATACTAAATAGGGGCCGCCAGGGCTTCCTGGGCATTGGCGGAGAACTGGCCGAGGTTCGCGTCACGCGCCGGGGAGCCGCGCCTTCCACGGTGCCGGAACATGCCGCGCCGGATAGCGACGAGCCACAATGGAATGAAACGGACGGCATGGACGAACCGCCTGCGGACTATGAGCCCGCCCCGGTTGTAACCGTTGCGGCGGATACCCCGGCCGGGGCCGCCGTACAGGCCATCCAGCGCATTTTGACCGCCGTCGGCGCTGATGTCGACGTGACCCTGCGCGCCGAGCACGACGAGCGGGCCGGCGGGCCGGTGATCGACATCAACGGGCCCGACTCCGGGCTGTTGATCGGAAGGCGCGGCAATACGCTGCATTCGCTCCAGTTCATCGTTCAAAGCATCGTACGGCAGCAGTTTGATGAGGACGTCCGCGTTGCATTGGATGTTGAACAGTACCGCCAGCGGCGCGAAGACTCTCTGCGTGAGATGGCGGACCGCGTCGCGGATCGCGTCGCCCAGACTGGCCGCAGCATAACCCTTGAGCCCATGGCGCCTTCCGACCGCCGGGTAATCCACCTCTATTTGGGAGACCGCCAGGGAATTCGCACCGAAAGCGTCGGGTACGGCGATTCCCGGAAGGTTCAGATCATCCCCGAGCGGGATTGACCGTTTCCTTCGGCGGCATCAGTCACTGTGTTCAGCGATTGCCAAACCGCCCAGATTGACCCGGCGATGGCTGCAAAATAGAATGCAACCATGAATGCGCAGCCCCTAAATGGCCCAGGGTCAGATCCATTCGATCATCCCCGCGAAGAGTGCGGAGTGGTGGGCGTGTACGCTCCGGGTTCGCACAGCGCAACGATGGCCTCCATCGGCCTGTTTGCATTGCAGCACCGTGGTCAGGAGTCGGCCGGGGTCGCCGCTGTCGGCCAGGGTCGGATCAAGGTGCACACCGGTATGGGGTTGGTTTCCGAGGCGTTTCGCGATGGTGACATCGACGCCATCATCGGCGAAATGGCCATCGGACACACCCGGTACTCGACCACCGGAGCAAGCCGGAGCGCCAATGCCCAGCCGCTCCTCGTCGAAGGATTGAACGGCCCGTTGGCCGTCGCCCACAACGGCAACATCATCAACTCCATGCAGTTGCGCGATCAGGTCCAGTCCCAGTGGGATTGCGACTTCCAGACCGGCACCGACAGCGAGGCAGTGGCGCACCTGCTGGCAAATGCTCCCGGCAAAACCTGGCCCGAAAGGGTCTTTTACGCGATGCCCCGAATGCAGGGAGCGTTCTCGCTGACGTTGCTGACGCCCGATGCCGTCATCGCCGTGCGCGATCCGTTGGGCATACGCCCCTTGTGTCTGGGTCGCCTGGAAAACGGATGGGTTGTCGCTTCGGAAACCTGCGCCCTGGACCACATGCAGGCCGAGTTCGCCCGGGAACTGGAACCCGGCGAGGTGGTCGTCATTAGCGATGCCGGTGTGCACAGTTCCGTTTACGGCGACACCGCCCGCCGGGCTCGCGCGTTGTGCGTGTTCGAGTGGATCTACTTCGCTCGGCCCGACAGCGTCATGGATGGCCGGCTCATGCACACCGTGCGCGAGGAGATGGGCGCGCAGTTGGCGCGGGAGCATCCCGTCGACGCCGATCTGGTCATCGGCATCCCCGACTCCTCAACCTCTGCTGCTGTGGGATACGCCCGCGAATCAGGCATCCCCTTCGCCAACGGGTTGGTGCGTAATCGCTACGTGGGCCGCACCTTCATCGAACCCGAGCAGCAGCGGCGCGATCGTGGCGTCCGCCAGAAGTTTAACCCCATGCCCGCAGTCCTCAGCGGCAAGCGGCTGGTGGTGGTTGACGACAGCATCGTGCGCGGTACCACCACACCCCACGTGGTGGACCTTTTGCGCCGTGCCGGCGCCACCGAAATTCACCTGCGTGTGTGCGCTCCGCCCATCAAGCATCCCTGCTATCTGGGCGTGGACATGGCAACCCGGCAGGAATTGATCGCCGCCAACAAGACCGTCCCCGAAATCCGCGATTTGACCGGCGCTGACTCCCTGGGCTACCTCACCGTGCGGGGCTTGATGGATCTGGTGCACGGGCAGCAGGGCGGGTTCTGCGACGCCTGCTTCACCGGCAACTATCCGGTGCCGGTTCAGTTGGAGTTGACCAAGCAGTCCCTGGAACAGGCCACCGCCTGATGACCGCCGGCGAAGTTGACGCGGCTGTTGCGGCGTCCGGTGAGTACGAGGCCGCCGGCGTTGCCCTCGACGTCATGGACGGCCTGAAGGATCGGATCAAGGCCTTTGCCGCGATGACGCACGGCCCGGAGGTGCTGGACAGCGGCGGCGGTTTCGCTGGTCTGTTTGCCTTGGGAGGTTACCGGGACCCCGTGCTGGTTGCCAGCGCCGACGGCGTGGGCACCAAGCTCAAAATCGCAACCCAACTCGGCCATTTTGAAGGCGTTGGCCAGGACCTGGTCACCCTGAACGTCAACGATATCCTCACCAAGGGCGCGCGTCCGTTGTTTTTTCTCGACTACATGTCCTTCAGCGCCCTGGACGAGCACCGCATGGAAATGCTGATGCGCGGCATGGTCTGGGGTTGCCGGGAGGCCGGCTGCGCCCTGATCGGGGGCGAGACGGCCCAACTCCCCGGCGTGTACGCGGATGCCGATTTCGATCTCGCCGGTTTCGTCGTCGGTGTGGCGGAGCGGGACCGCTTGCTTGACGGCAGCCGTGTCGTACCCGGAGATCGCCTCATCGGAATGCCATCCAGCGGCGTGCACACCAACGGGTTTTCGCTGGTCCGACGGGTGTTCAATACCGACGATGATCCCGATGCGCTATTCCGTCCCTGCCCCGGCCTGGACCGCAACCTGGGAGACGAGTTGATGGTGCGGCACCGCGCCTATTACCCGCTGCTGGAGCCTCACCTGGGCAGCATTAAAGCGCTGAGTCACATCACCGGCGGTGGCCTGCCTGGGAAGATACCGGCATCTCTGCCGCCCGACGTGGCCGCCGAGTTCCGCTTGGGCGCGTGGCCCGTGCCTCCGATATTCTCGGCAATCCAGCGGGCCGGCGGGATCAGCGACGCGGAAATGTACCGTGTGTTCAACATGGGATTAGGGATGGTCGCCGTATGCGACCGCGACCGGGCTCCTGCGCTGCTCGCCGGCCGGCCGGATGCGATCGATGTTGGTGAGATCGTCGACAACCCCGGTCCGAGCCGAGTCGTTTTTCGGAAGGTCTGATCGCACCAGAATTAGTCAGCAAGAAGGAAGAAGGTGGAGGTTGTTATGAATCTGAAAAACCCATTCCGCCGCAATGCCCGCAGCAGCTCCGACGACAAATCTGAACCCGTATTCGACGTCATGCGTCCTTGGTGGGCGTGGGGGCCGTTGGGTCTGATCTGGTACGGCGGACACCACTCTGACACGCCTATGGATCCCGGCCAAATCCACCATCCCGGGGACGCGGGTCATTTCCACCACCACGGTGACGCTGGAGGTGGTTTCAGCGGCTTTGATGGTGGCGGCGGGGCAATCTAGCGTTCAACCAGTATTCGACAGGAGCAATCACCCAA
Source organism: Dehalococcoidia bacterium (assembly GCA_034423575.1). GTDB lineage: Bacteria > Chloroflexota > Dehalococcoidia > Lucifugimonadales > UBA3495 > Bin87. The sequence goes on from DAOUIF010000065.1 coordinate 8,965, forward strand.
ATTGAAAGCGTTACTCAGCGTATTCGACAAGACCGGCATCGAGGATTTTGGCAAGTCTCTCGTCGATGCCGGCTATGAACTGATCAGCACCGGCGGCACTCATCGCAGTCTTGCGGACGCCGGCGTCCCGGTGACGCAGGTTTCCGACGTCACCGGTTCGCCCGAAATCCTGGAAGGACGCGTCAAGACCTTGCATCCGGTGATACACGGTGGTCTACTGGCCCGTCGCGACTCGTCCGATCACATGGCGGAGCTGGAACAGCACGGAATCGGCCCAATAGATGTGGTGGTCGTCAACCTCTATCCTTTCGTGGAAACCGTCAGCAGACCGAACGTGTCTCTGGACGACGCCCTGGAGAACATCGATATCGGGGGGCCAACAATGCTTCGGGCGGCGGCCAAGAATTTTCCGTCTGTCGCCGTCGTTGTAGACCCGTCGGATTACTCGTGGGTCGCCGGAGCCCTGTCAGGAGCCGGGTTGGATATGCAACAGCGGCGCGCCCTCGCCACCAAGGCCTTCCAGCACGTCGCGGTATACGACGCAGCGGTGGCCGATTACCTCTCCAACGATCCCACCGCCGAGGAGGAAATGCCCCAGCAAGTGACCATCGGGCTCACCCGGGTCTCCAGCTTGCGGTACGGCGAAAACCCCCACCAACGCGGCGCTCTGTACGTCCCCGCCAACGGCGGCGAGGGTGGCATAGCTCGATCCCAACAGTTGCATGGACGCGAATTGTCCTTCAACAACCTGATGGACGCCGATGCCGCCTGGCGAACGGTCAGCGATTACGCCGACCCGTCGGTGTGCGTGATCAAGCACGCCAATCCCTGCGGCCTGGCTTCCCGAGATGATGTCGCGCAGGCTTACCAACTGGCGTATGAAGGTGATCCCGTGTCCGCCTTCGGCGGTATCGTCGGTTTCAATCGCAACGTCACCGCCGCGGCCGCACAGGCGATGGACCCGGTGTTCTACGAAGTGGTCGTTGCCCCCGGCTACGATGACGATGCCCTGGAAATCCTGCGGCGGAAACGCAACCTGCGCATCCTGACGGTGGATCCGGTTGCCGGACCACCGGGCACCGCGGAGTATGACGTTCGCCCTCTCAGCGGTGGCGTCCTGGTGCAGACTCCCGACGTCATCAGTGCAAATCCCGAGGCGTGGACAACCGCCACCGAGCGCGCGCCTACTCCCGGTGAGCTGGCGGACCTGGCCTTCGCTTGGAAAGCCGTCAAGCATATCAAGTCCAACGCCATCGCGTTCGTGAAGGACCGGACTCTCGTGGGCATGGGCGCCGGCCAGCCCAATCGCGTGGTCAGCGTGCACCTGTCGCAGCGGGCAGCCGGCGACAATGCCGCCGGCTGCGTGCTGGCCTCTGACGCATTCTTCCCCTTTCCCGACAACATCGAGCTCGCTGCCGAGGCCGGCATCACGGCGATAGTCCAGCCTGGTGGATCGATTCGTGACGACGAGGTGATTGCCGCCGCCAACCAGGCCGGCATCGCCATGGTGTTCACAGGCGTTCGTCACTTCCGTCACTGATCGTCCCCGTTGGACGCCTACCTGGACATCGAGACCACCGGTTTCATAGGTGGCAACTCCTACCCGACTGTGGTGGGCATCGCCGTGGATTTCCCCGGAGACTGGTCCACCACCCAGTTGGTGGGCAGCGCCATCACCGCTGGCGCCGTCCTGCACGTCCTCGAAGGCGTCACCACCATCTACACCTTCAACGGGGCCAGCTTCGATCTGCCGTTCCTCGCCTGGAAACCCGGCGTGGACCTTCGACGCCCATACGAACATCGGGATCTCATGCGCGAGTCTCGTCGCGCCGGCCTTAAGGGAGGGCTCAAAGCTATCGAGAAGGCCCTCGGCATACGACGTGCTCTGCCGGATATGGCCGGGTATGACGCCGTGCTGTTGTGGGACAAGTACCGTCGCGAAAATAACCGCGACGCTCTGGATATGTTGCTTGAGTACAACCGGGAGGACGTGGAAAATCTGCGCGTCCTTCAGAATATATTGGAGGATGAAAATTGGATCTTGGACTGAAAGGCAAGAACGTGCTGGTGACCGGCGGGGGCAACAATATCGGCCGGGCCATTGTGCTCGCATTTGCCGCTGAGGGCTGCAACGTCGCCATCGCCGAGTTGAACCATGCTGCCGGTGAGCGCGTGGTATCCGAGGTCGCCGCTCTCGGTTCCGGCGCTTCCGCCATTGTGGTCGACGCAGACGTGACTAATCAGGCACGCACCTCCGCGATGATGGCCGAAGCCATCGACCGCCTGGGTAGCGTCGACGTCCTGGTCAACAACGTTGGCTGGACCATCGACCGCCTGTTCATGGACAAATCGCGCGACGAGCACGTTAAGGAAGTGGACGTCAATCTTTGGGGCGCGATCAACTGCATCCACGCCGTTCTCCCGCACATGATCGAGCGGCAGAGTGGCGCGGTGGTCAGCATCAGCAGCGACGCCGGCAGGATGGGGGAGTATCGCGAAGCTGTCTACTCTGCCTGCAAGGCCGGCGTTATCGCCCTGAGCAAGTCCCTGGCCAGGGAGACCGGCCGCTATGGTCTCCGGTTCAACATGGTATGCCCCGGCCTGGTGGTGCCCGACCAGTCCGAGGTGGCCGGCTCGGAGAGCATGTGGAGCCAGGGCATGCAGGATCTGTTTACTGACGAGGTGATCGAGCGCGTCAGGCGCGCCTATCCGCTCCGCCGGATTGGTTCTGCCCAGGAAGTCGCCAACGCGGTGGTCTTTCTGGCTTCTGACGCCGCCAGTTTCATCACGGGCCAAACCCTCAGCGTTTCCGGCGGATACACCATGATGTAGGTCGCGGCAACGGCGCGCAAAAATTTCAGGGGCGGGTCTTGGACCCGCCCCTGAAATTTCACCTGCAAGGGCGAATGATTATCCGCCCTCTCATTTTCGGCGCAATTACCGCTGGTTGGTGCCGACCAGGGCCCAGGCCTTCTCTTCCATCGCCGGGATCACGGCCTGCACCAGGTCGTTGTCGAGGCCGGCGGCCACGGTGGGGTAGCCGGCGCGGTCGATCATGCTGGCCAGGTTGCCGGACTTGAACTGGTCCAGGGTCCAAGCCAGGGTGTTGCCGCTGGTCGTGACGTCCCAGTAGATCCGGACGTCCTGGTTGCGCGGGCCGTAGTGGTAGTGCGGCGCGATCTCGAAGCAGTCGAAGGCCAGCAGCTCGAACTCCTGCCCCAGGTGATCGGTCAGCACGTGGATGGCCACGCCACGGTCGTTGGCCGCGCCGATGTTGTCGCGGAACTCGACGCCGAAGCGGATGTTACCGGCTTCGTAGATGTGGTCGCCGCGGAAGTGCGTGACGGTGCGCCGCTCGTCGCGGGCCTTGCCCAACGCGCACGCCTCGACCTCATCCATCTTGTTCTCGTCGATGCCGTTCATCTCAACGACGGAAGCCAGGTCGTCGTAACCGGCTCGGCGGACCATCGCGGGCAGGTTCGTCCGGATGTTCTTCAGCGTCCAGCCCAGGGGCGTCCCGACGGTGGTCTTGTCCATGTGCAGCCGGATGTTCATGTTCTCCGGCCCGTAGTGGTAGTGCGGGTCCTGATCGAAGCAGTCGAACCGCAGGATCTCGGTATCGTGACCGTCGATATCGCCGTACACTTGCACCATCAAACCTTGGTCGGGCATGATTTCCTTGCGGTAGGACAGGGTAACGTCCACCGGCCCAATGTTGATAACGGTATCTCCCTTTTCCATGAAGCTCGCCTCCTCGTGGAACGTGAATTTTTTGCGGCGGTCATGACAACTGCGACCGCTCCTTTTGCGCGGATTATAGCACTGCCGTAAATTAGCGCAAGAACACTTTTCAAAAGTTCGGCCAAATCCGTGGCAAACGCCGCCGTGTTCCTTATAATTCGTCACCCCGTTCCATTCCATGAGCCAGCGACGTCGCACATCCATAACCGCTGATTTTCCTGGTGCGGCCTGTCCGCCCCGTAGCGTGATTCGTTTTGCAGGAGTGGGCGGCCGCGAGCACCGGGCCACCGTCACCTCGATCCGCGCCCGCGGCGCCCACGCCATCGACGATGCCGGTGTCGAATGGGACATCCCGTACGCCTCGGTTCTGTCAGTCGATCAAGCGCCGGTATCAGAGTGCACGCTGCACGAAATCGAAAGTCTGGCAAACCGCCTCGTCTCCTCCTTCCAGGACAGTGGAAAGTTGGCAACCGGGTGGGGGTTCGGGTTCGACCTCGCAACCTCACGAGCCGGAGTCTGCCGGTACGCCGAACGACGCATCGATCTGTCCGTCAGCTATTGCCTCGCCGCCACGCGTGCCGAGATCGAGGACACCGTATTGCACGAAATCGCCCACGCCATCGTCGGGCCACGACATAATCACGACGCCGTCTGGAAGGCCAAGGCCCGCGAAATTGGCTGTGCCGGCGAACGCTGCCACCGCGTCCAGCATTCCGCTCCCAGGTGGGTTGGTGAGTGCGGTTGCGGGCAGCAATGGTACCGCCAAGTCCTGCAGCGCCGCATCATGCGCAACCGCGCCTGCGGCAAGTGCAACGGCGTCATAACTTGGCGCAGGAACACGGGCGCTGCCGGTTAGCAAACCTCCACCGGCGTTGCTCCAAACGAGCGCCGAGGTTCTCAAGTCGCGATGCTATAATGCCGCCGCCGCAGATCCTGCGGCTGTGCCCCTAACCCTCGCCGAAGCCAGGAGATTTTCCCATGAAGGTAGGAGTCAGCATTCCCCGTCTGCCGGACGCCGAAGGCATCCGCGAATTCTGCGAACGTGCCGAACGGCTGGGCTTCGAGTCGGTGATGGCTGGCGATCACATCGTGCTCCCCGTGGGCGGCACCAACCAGTATCCGTACACGCCCACCGGCGCCTTCCAGCGGCCGTCAGACGAGCCGTTCCTGGAGACCATGACCATGTTGGGTTTCATGGCCGCATGCACCAGCGAGATTCGCCTGGGCAGCACCGTATTGATTCTCCCTTACCGCAACCCGGTGGTTCAGGCCAAGATGTTTGCTTCACTGGACGTGCTGTCCGGAGGCCGGATCATCTGCGGCATCGGCGTCGGCTGGCTGGAAAAGGAGTTCGATATCCTCGGCGTACCCTACGCCGACCGCGGCCCCATGACCGACGAGTTCTTGGCCATATTCAACGCGCTGTGGACCGAGGAAGTGCCTGATTTCCAAGGTCAGTACTACCAGATCGACGGGATTTACTTCGAGCCGAAGCCCATCCAGCAGCCCCGCATCCCAATCTGGGTCGGCGGTCACACCCGCCGCGCGCTGCGCCGCACCGCAAAGTACGGTGACTGCTGGCACACCACCCGCCAGACCCCCGATTTCGTCGCTCAGAACCTGCCCTACCTGCGGGAGCAGACGGAACTGGCCGGCCGCGACCCCGCTGACATAACGATCTCCCTCAAGCGCAGCCTGCACTTCACGGACATGGGCGGCGCCGAGGAGGGTGTGGGCGTCCGTTCCGGCGGAGCGCTCATCAACACCACCCAGGCGGTGATTGACGATGTCCACTACTGCAACGAGCTGGGAATCGATCAACTGACCTTCGACTTCCGCGTTGATGGCATCGGCCCGTGCATCCAGGTGATGGAACACCTGGCCGAGCACGTGTTACCCGTTGCCGAACGGCTGGGCTGAGTCCACGTCAGGTTTAGCAAATGAAAAAGGGGCGAACGTGCATTCGCCCCTGATTTTTGTCCGGGTCCCGCCCGCTTTACAGTCCGCTTGCCTTGAACCACTCCGCTCGTTCCACGAGGTGCTCGGCGGTCATGCGCATCTGCTCGATTTGCTCGTCGGACACTGCCCGTTTCACCGAGCCGGGCACCCCCGCAACGAAGCTGCGGTCGGGCACGTCCACGTTGGACAGGACCACCGCGTTGGAGGCTATCAGGCACTCCTTGCCGATGGTCGACTCTGTGAGGAAAGTGCTGTTGTTGCCCAGCAGGCTGCCCGTGCCAATGCGGTCGCCGTGTACCACCACGCAGTGGCCGATGGAAACGTAATCCTCGATCACCAGCCCATCCCCATGCACCACGGAGCCCTCCTGGATGTTGACGTGGTTGCCGATGGTGATGACATCGCCGTCTCCCCGTATGGTTACACCGGGCCAAATGCTGCTGTACTCGCCGATCACCACATTGCCCACCACGTAAGCGGCCTCGCTCACCCAGGCCGTGGGCGCGATCTTGGGTTCGATGCCACGCAAGCTACGTATCAAGATGCCTACCTCGCAATAGAACGCCCCGGCCCCTGCGAGCCGGGACGCGATTTTCTGCGGCGATTATAGCGCGCAGCGGCCGCGCCAGGCAGTGGTAGGGATCACTCGCGCCACTCTTTCACCGCTTGTCTGGCTTGCCGTTCCCGTTCCCGTTCAATGATGGTGCGCCGCTTGTCGTATTGCCGTTTACCGCGAGCCACGCCCAGCTCGACCTTCGCGTGGTGGTTCTTCAGATACAGTCGCAGGGCGGCCAGCGTCAGCCCTTTTTCCGCAATCTGGGACGCCAACTCGTTCATCTCGCTGCGGTGCACCAGGAGTTTGCGAGTGCGCCGCGGTTCGTGGTTCATGTAGCTCCCGGCGTCGTACGGCGCGATGTGGGCTCCGTGGAGCCAGAGTTCGCCGTCCTGCACCCGCGCGTAGGCATCCCGCAAATCGACCTTGCCGGCCCGGATCGATTTGATCTCGGTGCCGGTCAGCACCAGGCCCGCTTCCACTCGGTCCAGGATCTCATAGTCGTACAGGGCCTTGCGGTTGACCGCGATCTGGCGGTTGTTGCCGCTGCCTGTCGCCTGGGTTTTCTTTTTGCTGTTTCGGTTTTTTCTCGGCATGATCGCCGCCGATTTATTCCTTTCGGTTTGGGGCCAATTATAGACAGTCCACCATCGCAAATTACATGCCATTCCGGAACTAGCGCTGGGCGACTTGCTCGTTGAGCACCTCAAAGGCGCGTTTCAGCGCCGCGTCCTGCTCAAAATCTGTCGGCAGCGGGTGGGCGTCGGCTTCGATCTCGATGTCGGGGGTCACGCCTTCGCCTTCAATTTGGGTGCCATCCGAAAGGTACCACCGTCGGATGGTGAAGTAGATCGCCGAGCCATCAGACAGTTCGCGAGCGATGTTGACGCTGCCCTTGCCGAATGTGCTTGTTCCCACCACAGTGGCCCGCCCGCTGGTTTGGATGGCTCCGGCCATGATCTCGCTGGCGCTGGCCGAGAATTGGTTTACCACCACCACCAGGGGAACGTCTGTGGCCGGCCCGCGACGGTCGGCTTCGTAGTCGCTACGGTCACCCTCGGCGTCGATCTCGTAGAGGATCGTGCCGCTCTCCAGGAACAGATCGGTGACTTCGATTACCGATGCTAACAGACCTCCTGGGTTGTTCCGCAGGTCTAGAATCAGGCCCCGGCCATCCGCGTCTTCCAGTTGATCCAAAGCTCGCCGCACCTCGTCCACGGTGGTGTTGGAGAAGCTGTAAACCCATAGGTGGCCAATCCCGTTATCCAGCATCCGGAACGCGGTACTTTCGATGGGGATCCGTCCCCGCGTCACCGTGATGCTCACGTCGTCGAAATCGCCGACGTGTCGCACCAGCAGCGTGACCTCGGTGCCGCCGGGCCCTCGAATAAGGTTCACCGACTCGATCAGCGTCAGCCCGTCGATGTCCTCGCCGTCCACAGCCAGGATCAGATCTCCGGCGCGTATGCCCGCCTCCTCGGCCGGCGCCCCCGGGATCGGCGCGATCACGGTCAGTCCGGCGTCCGTGAGTGTGACCTGCGCTCCTATTCCCTCGAAGTAACCGCGATATCCTTCCTGCTCTCGTGAGTGCTGTTCCGCGCTGAGATATGAGGCATGCGGGTCTTCCAGCGCGGCCAGCATCCCGCGAATCGCCCCTTCCGACAGGTTTTGCGGCTCCAGCACTTCGTGGTCGACGTGCTCGTCCAGCAGGATGCGGTACGCCTCGCCTACGGTGCCCAATTCGGCGGGTAATCGATCACCCGGCGGTATCGGCTCCGTGGCGCCGGCGCTAACCCGGCTGCAACCGACCAGGACCACGAGCAGGGAAAGGGCGATCAGGAGTAGCGGCAACCACGCCGGTTTCAAGCGATAAGTCATTGGTTGCATTGTAGCATGGGGCCTTTCGTTGACACTCCGTCGCGGCCACTGATAGCATCCCCGGTGCGACTCGTACCGACTCTGGAGTAGGAATTTGGTCGGCATTTCCGCCTACGGCGCATACATCCCGCGTTACCGTTTGGGCGCGGACACGGTTGGTTGGAATTCCCGCCAGGAACGGGCCGTGGCCAACTTCGACGAGGATAGCGTGACGATGGCCGTCGCCGCCGGTTCCGACTGCCTCGGCGGTCGTGACCGATCCCTTATCGACGGCATCGTGTTCGCCAGCACCACCCCGCCATACGCCGAAAAGCAATGCGCGGCTATCGTGGCTGCGGCCCTCGACCTCCGCACCGACATTTTCGCCGTCGACGTCGCCAACGTGCTTCGTGCCGGCACCAACGCATTGCAGGCCGCTGTGGACGCCGTGGCTTCCAGACGGGCCGGCCGGGTCCTGGTGGTCATTGCCGATAGCCGCCAGGGTCCGCCTCGGGGCGAAACCGAACGCGCATCCGGCGATGGCGCCGCCGCATTCGTGGTAGCCGACCAGGACGTGATCGCCGAACATGACGGCAGCCACGCGGTGACCGACAACATGCTGGATACATGGCGCGCGCCCGGCGAGTCCTTTGTTCGCACTTGGGAGGATCGTTTCGCCACCGAAGAGGGCATCGAGCGTATCGTCCCCGAGGCCGTCAACGGCTACTGCCAGCGCACCGGCGCCGAGTTGTCCGATGTCTCCAAGATAGCCCTTTACGCTCCGGATGCCCGCCGCCATTCTCGGCTGGCCCGCCAGTTGGGCTTTGCCGACAGCCAGGTCCAGCAGCCGCTGTTCGGCGCGGTTGGCAACACGGGCTCCGCCTTCGCGCCGATGCTCCTGGCGTCAGCGTTGGAGACGGCGCAACCTGGCGACCTGCTTCTAGCCGTGTCCTATGGAGACGGCAGCGACGTGATCGGCTTCCGCGCCACCGCAGCGATCTCTCACGCCCCGACTCCGCCCATGGGGGTATCCGGCTGGCTGGAGGCCAAGCGGACGCTTGGACACTACGAGACCTATGCCCGCTGGCGCGAGGTCTGGACTTTAGACGATGCTTCCCGTCGCCCTGCCGCCGCTTCGCCATCCGTGTCCGCGCTGTGGCGCGAGGGCGACAAGAACGTTCGGTTGTACGGTGCCCGGTGCCGGAGTTGTGGTTACGTACAATATCCGGCCCAGCGAGTCTGCGTGGAGTGCCGCAAGGTGGACGACGCGGAGCCGGTGCGCTTGAGCGAAACGCCGGCGTCGGTCTTCACCTATTCCATGGACTACATAGCCGGCGCCGTCGATACCCCTTTGGTGGTCACCGTGGTGGATTTCGAAGGCGGCGGTCGCGTCCTGTGCATGATGACCGATCGCGAACTGGATGAGGTGCACGTCGGCATGCCGGTGGAAATGAGCTTCCGCAAACTGCGCGTTGTCAACGGCATCCACAACTATTACTGGAAAGCTATACCCAGGCGCACGCCCGAGCCGGCGGCAGTGCCCGCGTAATTGGAGGGAAGAACCATGAGTGGAATCAGGGACCGGGTCGCCGTGGTCGGCATGGGATGCACTCGCTTTGGGGAGCGTTGGGACGCATCAGCGGCAGACCTCATGGTTGAAGCCGCATACGAAGCCTATGAAGACGCCGGGCTGGAAGCCGGAGATATTCAGGCCGCCTGGCTTGGAACCGTCAGCAGCTTCCGCACCGGCCAGCCCCTTGCTGAAGCCCTCAAGCTGGACTACATCCCCATCACCCGCGTGGAGAACGCTTGCGCCACCGCCACCGACGCCTTCCGCAACGCGTGCTACGCCGTGGCCGCCGGCGTGTACGACATCGTCCTCGCCATGGGCGTCGAAAAGCTCAAGGACAGCGGTTTTTCCGGTCTGGCCATCGCCGCCGGCCCCGGCTCCGACGTCGAGCCGCCCACCCCACCGCCTTCCCAGTTCGCCATGGCGGCTACCCGTTATTTCCACCACTACGGCATCGACTACGACGACGGCAAACGCACCCTGGCCCAGATCGCGTCCAAGAACCATCACAACGGCACGCTGAACTCCAAGGCTCACTTCCAGCGCGAGGTCAGCGAAGAACAGATCATCAACGCCCCGATGATCGCATGGCCCCTGGGCCTGTACGACTGCTGCGGAGTTAGCGACGGCGCGGCGGCCGCCATCATCACCACGCCCGAGATTGCGCGCACGCTGCGCGACGACTACGTCCTGGTCAAAGGTCTTGGCCTCGCCGTTGGCGCGTTTGGCGTCTTGCGCAACGACTGGGACTTCACCTACTTTCCGGAAACCGTGCGCGCCAGCCAGGCGGCCTACGAGGAGGCTGGTATCAGCGACCCGCGCGCAGAGATCGACATGGCGATGGTCCATGATTGCTTTACCATCACCGAACTGATCATCATGGAAGACCTGGGGTTCAGCCCCCGCGGCCAGGCCAGCGCCGACGTCGCCGATGGCGCGTTTTCGCTGGAAGGCGATCTGCCCGTCAACACCGACGGCGGACTGAAGTGCTTCGGCCATCCCATTGGCGCCAGCGGGATTCGTATGATCTACGAGGTCTACAAGCAAATGCAGGGCAAGGCCGGTGGCCGGCAGTTGCAGAAGGCCGATCTGGGCATTACCCACAATCTCGGAGGTCGCCCAGGGTCGTTCACCTGCTCCGTGGCCGTCTTCGGCCGCCCCGACTAACGGTCACTCTTCGGCGCGCATCGCGAGCCAGTATTGGCAACCACTCTGGCCGGAGCCGTACCAACGGTCTCCGGCCAATTCGATGGGAAACCGTTGATCAGATTCGGTCGCGCGAATTTTTGAATTCAACCAAAATTGGCAAGACCCACTCAAGGCTGTCACGGGCCGCCAATTGTTATAACCGGTGGCGATGGCGACCGAAACCACAGAAAGCCACGACCTGGTCCGGGTATCCGGGCGCGGCGCGTTGGTCAACTTTGAGATTGACGACAACGCGCCGCTCAACGATGCTTGCCGTGCCCTCCGCGAGTACCTGGGCCGCAACCGAAACTTGTACTCCGGCGGCGAGGTAGTCGCCAACATTGGCGCCCGCCTCCTCAGCGACTCCGAACAGGACCGCATCCGGAAGGTCATCGAGTCCGAGTCCGGCCTGTCCGTCAAGCAATTCTGGTGCCGGCCGGAAATCCTGGAGCAGGAGAGGCGGCGCATCGCCAAGTTGATGGAGGACCAGACCCAAATCGCCGGTTCCTACTCCGTTGGTGGCGACTCCCACGCGCAACCGCCGGACGACACCGCTAAAACCCGCGCCCAAGGCCTGGCGGAACCCGAGACCATAGCCGAGGCAAAGGCTGATCTCGAGCCGTCTGACGATGTTGAAGTTTCATATCAGGTGCCTGTTGACATTGCTCGGGGAAACCTGCGTGCGGGCGAAACTCGCCGGTTCGCTGGCCACGCCGTCATCCTGGGCAACGTCAACCCCGGGGCGCAGGTGATAGCCCAGGGAGACATCATCGTCTTTGGCGGATTGCGCGGCCAGGCCCATGCCGGCGCCAACGGAGACATCACTGCTACCATCGTCGCCATGTCCATCGCCTATCCGGTGCTACGCATTGCCGACTACTCCTGGCGCCGTGACGGTCCCGCCAATGGAAGCGGACGCCAAAGCGACGACGGCAACGGGCCGACCCTGGCGATGGTGGCCAACGGCTCCATCCAGGTTGCCCCTTACTTGAAGAATAACTCCATTCAGCGCGGAGGCAATCCCAATGAGCGGTAAGACCATCGTCATGACTTCCGGGAAGGGAGGCGTGGGCAAGACTACCGCAACCGCCAATGTGGGCGCCGCCCTGGCCCTTCGCTCCAATCGCGTCGTCGTAATCGACACCGATATCGGGTTGCGTAATCTCGATGTGGTCATGGGCCTTGAGAACCGTATCGTCTACGACTTGGTGGATGTCGTCGAAGGCCGCTGCCGGCTCGAGCAAGCCCTGATTCGTGACAAGCACGCCGGCGATCTGTACCTGATCGCGGCCGCGCAAACCCGCGACAAGGATTGCATCACCACGCAGCAACTCGTCGGTCTCTGCAAGCGGCTGGAGGACGATTTCGACTACATCATCGTCGACTGTCCGGCGGGCATCGAGCAGGGTTTCCGCAACGCCATTGCGGCGGCTCAGGAGGCGCTGGTCGTGACTACGCCCGAGGTTTCGGCCATACGCGACGCCGACCGCGTGATCGGCTTGCTCCAGGCGGCGGACATTCGCGAGATCCGGCTGATCATCAACCGAATCAATCCGGCGATGGTGCGGCAGGGCAACATGATGGACGCCTCGGACGTCCTCGAGATGCTGGCCGTCGACGCCATCGGTCTGGTGCCGTCGGACGACCGCGTCATAACTTCCACCAACAGCGGGACGCCGGTGGTGTACGATCCGCAGTCGGCTTCGGGTCGCGAGTTCGTGCGCATTGCCGCCCGCATCGACGGCGAACACATTCCTCTCATCGATCCGGTGGATGAAACGCCCACCTCCATCATGGACAAGGTGCGCAACCTCATGGGCATCAATCGCAAGGCTTCCGCCCATGTTTGATCTGCTGCGAAAAAATCGGCGGCATGGGCGCGGCAACCCGAGGCAGGTCGCCCGTGAACGCCTTCAGTCGGCCATCCGCCGCGACCGGATGGAGGTCTCGGCGCCGCAGTTGACTGCCCTGCGTGACAGCATGCTCTTCACCATCCGCGAACATTTGCCGGTAGCCCCCGAGTTCACCGAGTTCGGCATTCAGCGCGACGGCGACGAGCTGTTCCTGATCTCGCGCGTCCGTCTCCAGCAGGGCCACTGACGAGCGGCGCCGCGGCGTCCTGCCCGTAGCCGCCGGCTACTCCTGATCGGAATCGGCTGCGCCTTCGCTGGCCGAGCGTCTGCCATGCCAGGTCAATTTGACCCTCGGTTGCCGTGGGTTATAATGCGCGAATTACCCAAAGGTTAACCACTGGTAACGACGGCATCAGCGCGTTTGGCAGCGGAAATCTGCCGGTTTCTGACCTGCGCTTTTGGCCAGACCACGCCCGTCGTCACGCCTGGTTCGGGTCGCACGCAGGAGTGTCGAAATGGCCACGGCTCCCGCCCCGCAGCGCAACTTTTTCCAGCAGAAAGCCTATCGGTTTCTTGCGGCGTTGGTGTTCCGCGACTTTCGGTTCCTCGCCATCGCCTCGCTGTCCAGCGGCAGCGGCGCGTGGGCCCTGATCGTCGCCAGGGGCGCGTGGGTTTACAGCATTCCCGAGTTGGATGGAACTTGGGGCCTCTGGGTAGGGTTGATCACCTTCGCCGCCATGTCGCCGCGGTTCTTTGCCACGCCGTTCATCGGCTACCTCGCCGACAAGATGACCCGCAAAACGCTGCTGCAGTGGGTCTACGCCCTGCAGCTCACCCAGGCCGCGATCATGGCCGTCCTGGTAATGATCGGCGTCGACAATCCTTGGTACGTGCTGCTCCTGGCCATCGTGAACGGCACGCTGCGCGCCACGCAGCAGACCGCGGCGCAGGCGTTGACGCCGAACCTCGTCGACCGGGACCGCCTGCCCAATGCCGTGGCGCTCAACGAAGCCATGCAACAGGGATCGCGCGCGGTGGGTCCGGCGATCCTGCTGGCGGTCTCCGCCACGGTGGGCAGCAGCGTTCTGTTCGGTTCCGGAGGAGCCAACTTCAGCATCCAGAACCTGGTGCTAACCATCGGCACCTCGGCCATTGTGTTCTGGGCCTGCGCAGTCTTCTATCTGGTCGCTCTGGCGGCCGCCCTCAGCATCCGCACCGTGTCCTCCGGCGTCATCGACCGAAGGCGCAGTTTCTGGGCCAACACGGCAGCCGGCTTCGCCTATTCGTACAGCACGCCACTGGTGTTCGGCATCATTCTCATGGCCCTGGCCCACTGCGTGCTGGTGATGTCCTTCGAATCCATGCTGCCGCCGTTGGCCCTGGAGAAATTGTCGCCTGACGGCGTCACATTCAACGAAAATGACGTATATGCGTTGATGGCCGCCCTGGGCATCGGCGCGCTCCTGTCGTCGATTTTCGTAGGCGGTATCGTCAGCCACATGACACGGGGAAGGGTGTTCCTGTTCCTTGGCTTCACCAGCAGCCTGACCCCGATCGGTTTGGGGTTGTCCGCCCAGACCGGGATCTCCATGATCGCGGCGATTTTAATGGGGCTCGGCACTTCCGGCTTCATGACCATCACTCACACCATTATCCAGTCGGTGGTGCCCGATGAGATCCGCGGGCGGGTCTCATCCGTCTACTCCATGCACGTCGGCGGCAGCATGGCCTTCGCCAACCTGTTGTACGGTCGCCTGGCGGACTTTTGGTCGCCGGGCAATGTGATGGCGATTGCGGGCGCCGCGTTCACTATCGTAGTAGTCGGGACGCTCGTGGGTAGCGGTTTCTGGCGTGGCATCTACTTCCGCGGCGAGGCACGCCCGGTCGCAGCCGCGGCCAGTCCCGCTGGGGGAGACAATTAGATACTCACGCGCACTCAGTTTGCGGCGGAGAAATGTCAGAATCAGGATTTTCAAGATTGACGGATTATCAGGATTGGAACCGCTCCATGTCGGATATCTCCCAATCCTGTCCAATCATGAAATCCCGTAAATCCTGATTCTGAAGATTTGTAGCACCGAGCGGGCGTGAGCAATCAGATAGTGTTGACATTTCTGGCAATCCCCAAATCTGCTTCAAAAAGGGAGTTCAATTTTGCCCGCAGACGAGATAACCCGCTACATCGAAACTACCCCCAAATCCCGCGCGATCTGGGAGGAGGCTTGCCGGTATTTGCCCGATGGTGATAGCCGCCATTCCATCTTCTGGAATCCCTACCCGATCTTCACCGAGTGCGCCCAGGGCTCGGTGGTCACGGACGCCGATGGGGTCGAGCGACTGGACTTCATCAACACGATGACCACAATGATCCTGGGGCATGGCCCCGCGCCTGTGCTCGACGCCGCGCGCAAGCAGATGGAGTTGGGGCTGGCCTACAACTCGCCCAACCGCCACCAGGTGGAGCTGGCCAGGCTGCTGTGCGAGCGCATTCCCTCTTTCGACCAGGTGCGTTTCACCAACTCAGGCACCGAGGCCACTCTCAATACGATTCGGGCCGCCCGCGCCTTCACCGACCGCAGCAAGTTTGCCAAGGTGGAGGGCGGCTATCACGGCACCCATGACGCCGTCCTCGTCAGTCTGCGCATCGACCCCGCCGCCGGAGGATCCTACGATCACCCCGAACCCGTGGCGTCCAGCGCCGGCCTGGCCGACGGTGTCCTGGACCAGGCGGTGATCGTCCCTTACAACGACGTGGAGGTGGCCCGCAACATCCTGGAAGCCCATCGAGAAGATCTGGCCGCAGTGATAGTGGAGCCGGTGATGGGCTCGGTGGGGATGCTGCCTGCCGACCCGGCGTATTTGGCCATGCTGCGCGAATTCGCCGACGACAGCGGGGCGCTGCTCATATTCGACGAGGTCATCAGCTTCCGTGTCGCTCCCGGCGGCGCCCAGGAATACTACGGCGTAACGCCTGATATGACCGCCCTGGGCAAGATCATCGGCGGCGGATTCCCGGTGGGCGCCTTCGGCGGCCGGTCTGACATTATGGCCCAGTACAGTCCGCTCCAGGGGTCGGCCATCGCTCACGGCGGCACGTTCAACGCCAACCCCATCAGCATGGCCGCCGGCGTGGCCACTCTGAACGAGCTGACCCCGACGGTGTACCGCCGCCTCGCCGAGCTGACCGAAATGCTCCGCCAGGGCATTCGCCAGGTGTGCGCTGAGCTGGAGCAACCCGTGGTGGTCACCGGGGCCGGGTCACTGTTCGGCATCCACTTTGGCAGCGGGCCGCTCCACAACTATCGCGACATTGCAGCCACCGATAAGGCGCTGGCGGGACGGGTGTTCATTGGCATGTTGAACGAAGGGTTCCTGTTGGCCCCCAACCTGGTCGGCGCGGTGTCTACCGAGTTGGGTGAGGTCGAGATCGACGCTTTCGTGCGCGCGTTCAAGCGCGTCCTGCAACGCCAGATCGACTAGCCCGTAACCAGCGAAAACGATAGGGGCAGGCCCCAGGCCTGCCCCTATCTGTTGGTCTGTACGTTGGAGATCAGTCCACCGGAGGCCGCTTCTCCCATTGCTCCGGCGCCGGATACACCGGCGTGGCGAGCTTGCGGATGTTCTCGGTGGCGAACCAGTCCGCGCACTCCTCCCGCCATTTGATGAAGTGCGGAGCGTTGCGGTGAGCTTCCACCGCCGCCTCGTCTTCGTACACCTCGAACAGGTGGATCTTGTTCTCGTCTTCGGTGTCCTGCAGGACGTCGAAGCGCAGGCACCCTGGCTCATCGTTGTTCGAACCCCTGGCGTCCCCCAGCATGGAGGCCATGAACTGGTCCTTGAAGCCGGGCTTGATATTGATTTCCACAATCAGCGCGATCATTGTCGTCTCCTGTTGATGTTGGGGTTTCGGGGATGTCGGGGATGCGCCGCCGATTATAGCAGCGACCGGCGCAAAGTTGTAGAATGCCGCCATAGTCGGCTCGCCACACGGGAGGCAATCATGGCAGATATCCCCATCGTGTATACGCTCACGGTGTGTCCCGCATGCGATTCGCTGCGCGCCGCCTGGAGACGCGAAGGCGTTGAATACGAGGAACGCCGCGTCGACCAGAGCCAGGACACATTGGACGAGGCTCTCGACTTTGGGGATGCCGTTCCCATCATCGTGTGGCCCGATGGCAAGGTTGAGACCGGTTTTCGCGGCCAGCGCGGTTGAGAAATCGGCTGACCGGTCGGTGGCCGGTTCCCAACCTTTCCCTCGGCAATCGCCAAAAACAAATCGCGGAACTTCAGAGGTGCAATTATGGTGCAGGAAGCCAGCGTAGTGACCCCGGAGCGGTACTCTCAGGGCATGACCTACGATCAATACATGGACACGGTCAAGGTGAACAAGGCCAGGATCGAAGAGTACTACTCCAACGTGTCTCTGGAAGACGAGCAGACCGCCAGGCTGCAGGAGTTGGTATCAAGGGACAATGGCCCCGCGCGCATGATGGTCATCGGCGAGGACTGGTGCGGCGACGTGGTCCGTGAACTGCCCGTCCTGGCTCGTGTCGCCGAGGCGGCCGGCCTCGAACTGCGCATCTTCCCCCGCGACGAAAACCACGACATCATGAACGAGTTCCTCAAGGAGGGGCTGTACATGTCGATCCCGGTGGCCGTCTTCTACGACCAGGGCCACGAGTACATCTGCCACTGGATCGAGCGTTCCGAGGTTGCCAACCGGGAGCAGGGTGAGATCGAATCCGCAATCCGCTCCGAGCAGCCCGATATCTCCGACCAGGACTTTGGCCGGCAACGCCGCGCCCGAACGGCGGCCCGAGCCGGCGACTGGCAGAAGGCCACTGTCGACGAGCTGGTGGGGCTCCTGCAGGAACACCTGCACTGAAGCCTCGCGGCGTCTTTGGATTGCCCAACACAATCGGGGCGGACCATGGTCCGCCCCGACGTTTATTCGACCGGTTCCAGCGTGAACCGGTAATTTTCGATGACGGGGTTGGCCAGCAACCGGTCGCACATCCCCGCCACGTCGCTCTCGGCCTGAGCGTGGTCTTCGGTGTCGACCCGGATTTCCAGGTACTTGCCGATGCGGACGTCCTCCACGGTCTGGTAGCCCAGGCTGTGCAGGCCGCCCATCACCGTCAGCCCCTGGGGGTCGTTGACCGCGGGTTTCAGCGTCACGTAGACCCGTGCCAAAAACATGCCGGTCGCCCTGCCTTTCTGATCGACCGGTCGCTCAACCGCCGGACGACTGTGTCATGTCGATCCCGGTGGTGCACGGCAGCCCGTTGGCAAACTCCGGCCCGGTGTTTCCCGGGTAATCCTCAAAGAACCTGGCGATGCGGTCCGGGTCCACGCCATCCATCCGGTCCAGCACGCCCCATGTGGTCAGCGCCACCATCCCTTCCGGTATCGCCAGGTAACGGCGCACGACGGCGAACTCGCGGGCCAGCGGGATTGCTTCCACAGCCGCACGCAGCTCCGCGACTTCGGCGTCGCTGACCAGGTTGTAGCTCACGATGATATTGCCGTGTTCCAGGTTGTGCACCAGCAGTTCGTCCGGCAGGGGGTGGTTGTAAAATCCGCAATCGCTCCACGCTCCCCAATGGCGGCCGGAAGTCGGTGGAACCGTGCTGTAACCCTCGGGAATCACATCGGTGATCTTCATCTGGGACGGAAAGTGGTCCCGGCTGGGCATGGCCTCCACCCGTATCGGTCCGTCTGTGGGCTGGACCCTGGCGGCCGCAATTTCCGTCGGCGTCGGGGTTGCGGTGGGTCTGGGCGCGGCCGCAGACGGTGACTGCGTGGGAGCCGGCGTGGGGGAGGATGCTCTCCCTGCCGGCATGATGGTGTTTGTGGGCGTGGGCAAGGGCGTCGGTGTTGGCAGAGGCGTGGCCGTAGCGATTGCCAGGGGTGCAACCTGCGGCGCCGGAACCGGTTCCATCGTCGACTGACAACCCAGCAGCGCCACGGACAGTCCCAGGATGAATGCGGCTCCCAGCGCGGCGCGCGCGATCATAACCGCGAGTCACCTACGGGTTCATCACGCCGCCGGTCGTACACGGGGCTCCGTTGGGGAATTCCGGCCCCAACTTGCCGGAATAGGCCTCGAAGAACCGTTCGATGCGGTCCTTGTCGATGCCGACAACCTGGTAATTGTTAGCGTCGTCGACCCGCCTCACGTTCCACTTGTCGATCACGCCCCAGGTTGTCAGTGCAATCGTTCCCTCGGGGAAGAGTTCATTGCCGTTATCGTCGGCCGTACCTGGGTCATATGGTCGCGCCACGCCCCAGGCATTGGTCAGGCCGATGTCGTCGAATACGTCCTCCAACTCGTCGATCTGCGCCTGGTCCGTCAGGTTGTAGCTGACGACAATGTTTCCGTGCTCCATGTTGTGCACGACGCGCTCGTCAGGTACCGGGTTGGTGTAGAAGCCGCATTGCACCCAACCGTTCCAGTGCCGTCCGGAGGTGGGAGGCGTCGTCAGGTAACCACCGGGCACCACGTCGGCGATGAACAGATTGTCCGGGAAGTGGGCCGCGCTGGGGGCGAGCTCCGTCTGGAGGCCGATGCCCTCCACGTATTCGCTGGCTTCGCCTTGCCCGGTGCCGCCAAAGTTGACCGGCAATACCACGGGCACCAGCAGCGCGATGATGAAAAGTCCGGCGATGGCGGCGAAGGCGAACAGCAGCCACCTGCTGCGGAACCCGCCGCCCGTGGCGATGGGCGGGGTGCGCCGCTGGGAACGCCGCGCGGCGCTCCGCCGGCGATGTCGAGAAGGAGGCAAACCGATTCCTTAAGAGCGGGCCGGGCGACATCGCCGCCTACAGCGAGTCTCCGGTCAGCAGCCGGAAGGCCTGGCGATAAAGTTCAGCCGTCCTCTGCACGATGTCCTCGGGCAGTTCCGGAGCCGGCGGTTCCTGGTTCCAGCCCTGCGCCGTCAGGTAATCGCGCACGAACTGCTTGTCGTAGCTCGGCTGCGATTTCCCCGGCGCGTAACCCTTGGCATCCCAGAAGCGGCTGGAGTCGGGGGTCAGCAACTCGTCGATGAGGATCAGCTCACCGTTCAGGAAACCGAACTCCATCTTGGTGTCCGCCAGCACGATACCGCGGTCTTTGGCGTAGTCGTGGGCGTGCAGGTACACCGCCTTGCTGATGTCGGCCAGTCGCTGCGCCGTTTCGGCGCCCACCATTTCGACGACCTGCTCGTCGGTCATGTTCTCGTCATGCCCTTCTTCGGCCTTGGTCGTCGGGGTGAACAGGGGCTCCGGGAACATGTCGCCTTCGACCAGCCCGGTCGGCATGGGTTTGCCGGAAACCGTGCCCTGCCGCCGGTACTCGCCCCAGGCCGAGCCGGTGATGTATCCGCGTACGATGCACTCGATGTCGATGCGCTCCGCCTTCTTGACGATCATCGCCTGTCGCCCCACGTTGTCCTCTGCGTAGGTCGGGTGGGCGACTACCGGGTTGTCAGCGTAGCCTGCCGCATCCGGCCCGTCGGCAAGGGCCACCAGGTGGTTGGGCACGATGTGGTCCGTCAGACCGAACCAGAAGGCGGACATGCGGTTCAGCGCCGCCCCCTTGTCGGGTATGCCGTTGGGCAGCACCACGTCGAAGGCCGAGATCCGGTCAGTGGCGACCATCAGCAGCAGGTCGTCCGTGAGCTGGTAGGTATCGCGGACCTTTCCGCGGTGCATTCGGTCGGGCATTCGGGTTTCAATAATCATGGCAACCATTCAGCGACCGAGCCGAGTCGGCCGGCAAGTGTGTGTCAGGCCAGCGCGGGAACGGGCAGCAGCCCGATGCGCTTGAAATTGTCGTCAATGTACCGTGTGTAGTAGCCGTAATCGAAGAGATCGTCCATCTCGGCAACCGTGAGGTGTGTCGTCGCCTCGGCGTCCGATTTCAGCAACTGCCGGAAGTCCTGGGCGTCGTCCCACGCCCGCATGGCATTCCGTTGCACGATTTCGTAGGCGGCCTCCCGGGACAGTCCCTTCTCTTCGACCAGCGTCAGCAGCACCCGCTGGCTGAAGATCAACCCCCGGCTGCTTTCCAGGTTCTGCCACATCCTGTCAGTATCTACACGCCAACCGCTCACCACGTGGGTGAAGATGCTCAGGATGTAGTCCAGCATCAGGCAAGTGTCGGGTAGGATGATCCGCTCGGAAGACGAGTGGCTGATGTCTCGCTCGCCCCACAGCGCGACGTTTTCCAGGGCCGGCACCGCGTTGCCGCGGATGGTCCGCGCCAGCCCGCAGATCCGCTCCGTCAACTCCGGGTTGCGCTTGTGCGGCATGGACGATGACCCGGTCTGCCCGGCGCCGAAAGGCTCTTCCACTTCGTGGACCTCTGTCCGCTGCATTCCCCGGATCTCGGTGGCGAACTTCTCCAGCGACGCGGCCACAAGTGCGGCCGTGGTGATGAAATGCGCGTGGCGGTCGCGCTGGACGACCTGGTTTGAAACCGGGGCCACGTTCAGACCCAGATGATGGCACACTCGCTCCTCGATGTGCGGGGGTATCGTGGCGTGGGTTCCCACCGCCCCTGAGATCTTGCCTACGCGCACCGATTCGCGAGCTGCCGCCATCCGCTCCCGCTGTCGCCGCAGTTCGTCCCACCACAGCGCCAGTTTGAGCCCGAAAGTCATGGGCTCAGCGTGCACGCCGTGGGTTCGCCCCATCATCAGGGTGTCCTTGTGCAGAACGGCCTGTGCGCCCACGGCTTCGATGGCAGCATCGATTTCCTTCAGCAGCAGATCGCCCGCGGCCACCAGCTGCAGGGCCTGGCCTGTGTCCAACATGTCGGAAGACGTCATTCCCAAGTGGAGCCAACGTCCTTCCGGCCCGAGGGTTTCAGTGATCGAGCGCAGGAACGCCGTGACATCGTGCCGGGTGGTTTCGAAGATCTCCATCATACGCTGGTGGTTGTACGCCGCCCCGCGCAACGATTCCATGTCCTCCAGCGGGATGACGCCGGCCTCAGTCCACGCCTCGCATACGGCCAATTCAACGTCCAGCCACATGCGGTATTTGTTCTCATCAGACCAGACCTGTTTCATCGCCGGCCTGGAATAACGGTCAATCAAAGCGTAGCCTCCATGCTATTTCCATAACGCCCAGATATTTTATCACAGCGGTTTTCTGTCCCGGCCACGGAAGCGGTGCGCCATGTGCTGAGCCATCTTGCGATCACCCCAATCAGTCGCCCTTCAGTACGCTGACGTAACGTCGTACGGCTTCCAGCACCGGGCCGAAGTCGGTGAACGGCGCGAACTCGATACCAGCCTCGTCGCACATCGCTGCCATCTGGCGATGGGCGAACACCGTGTCCGCCACCTCGCCGGCCTCGAAGTCCGATCGTCCATCGCCGATGAAAAACACGTGGTGCCCCTGCTCCCGGAACCGGCGCACGATCAGGGCCTTGCTGTTGCCCAGTTGCGGGGCGTCGGGATACGCGAAATCGTACCGGTAACCGCAAACCCGTCCCTGCCCGTCGAATTCCGTAGCCACCGCGTACACCGGCATGTCCGACTGCCCGCATCCGTCCAGCAGCGCCTGGATATAAAAGTCCAGGCCCTGGCTGATGATGCACATTGGGATCGAATGAGCCTGGCAGAAGGCCGACAACTCGGCGAAATGCGGCCGGAAGTTGGCGTGGGCCCGCACATAGGACTGCATGGCTTCCTTGCCCGCCCGCATCCGCAGGAACGTCTCTTCCTGGTAGTCCTTCAGCGACAGTTCGCCCGCCCGAAACCGCTCCCGCACGTCGGTCCAGGTCGGGTGGCCGAATTCGTGCAACAGCAATTCCGCCACGTTCTGGGCCGCGGCGGTGTCGTCGAAATCCGTGAGGACCGCCGGCGTCCGGCGATCCACTCCCGGAGTTCTAGCGTTCACGAAGGGACTGCCGGTAGTGCTCGACGGCGTCACGGATGTCGTCGTGCTTGATGCCCAGGATCTGCGCGGCATAGTACGCGGCGTTGCGCGCGCCCCAACCGCCGACAGCCATAGCGGCCACCGGAATGCCGGGCGGCATCTGCGCCGTGGAAAGTAGCGCGTCCCAGCCGTTGAGCTCGCTTGATGTCAGCGGGATTCCGATCACGGGCAAGGTGGTCTGCGCGGCCAGGGCCCCGCCCAGCGCTGCGGACCCTCCCGCCGCCGCGATGATCACCTCGATCCCGCGCTCCCGCGCCGTCGATGCGTAGTCGTGCACTCGTTCGGGAGTGCGGTGCGCTGACATGACGCGGACCTCGTAGTCCACGCCCAATGATTCCAGGGTGTTGATGGTCGGTTGGACCGCCTCCTCGTCGGAAGCGCTGCCCATGATGACTCCTACCAGTGGCAAGATGCTGCTCCTTGTTTCTTGTTTTCAGACTGCGAGCCGGGGTACGGGTCAGTCAATCTCCGCGATGTCTCGAAATGCGTCCAGCAGGGCTTTCTGGATCGACTCCGTGTCGTCGTCCACTTCTTCATCCTCCACGATCACATACCCGGCATCCTCGTCATCGATCCCCACCCGAACCTCGATTTCCACCGGCTCTCCATCGTGCCAGTAGAGCGTGTAGACGATCTCGTCGGCCAGTTCGTCGCCGCTGGTTGCGTCATCGTCGTCGTCGAAATCGTACTGCCAGGAACGGTCCACCAGGAGGCGCGCGCCGCCGTCCAGCAGGACGTCGTTCATTTCGCTCATCATGCCTTCCACGGCCAACTCACCCGCGAACCGCTCCAGCAGGGTGCGCCGCTCGGCAACGTCAGCCATCTGCTTGCCGTAACCCTCGTTGTCTACGCGGACGCGCAGTCGTTTCAGGTCATCCAGCCAGGGCATTGATCACTCCTCCGTGATGGGCATGGCGTACTAATGAATCTAACGTGATCCGCCAGCGGCACGTTTTTGCCGCCCGTTAAGGTAACAGAACTCGTCAACGGCGCGAAAGTCAGGCAGATGCAATCGATGGGCCATTACGGCCAGAGTGTCCAGGAGGTCGATATAGCAGAGGCCAGGATGGCCCTTCCGGATCCCCCGCGGCAACATGCCCAGTCGACGCAGCGCCCGCTCGGTATGCGGACTCCAGGGAGCGAACAGCGTCGGTCCCCTCAGGGCCAGCAGGTAGGACGCCCATTCCCTGCCCGCGCCGGCCAGCCCGAACCCACCCGACTCGGTGGCGCACTCCTCGAAGCGGTTTTCCAGCTTGATGGTGTCGTACAGCAAGAAGTCCGCAGCGTCGCGCACGTACTCAATGGGGTTGGCGCCGAACCGCTTGGCCTGCCGTCCCCCGGCGCCCCGGTACAGAGCCAAGGCCTCCGCTTCCGTGAGCGCCGTCAGGTGATCCTGGTCCAGCCAATCGGCGCGCCCATCGTTGCCCCAACGGCGTTTGCGGAAGGCGTCCAACTCGCCGTCCTGCTCCGCCCTGCGGAAGGTTTCCGCCAGGTGCGGCCAGTCGGGAACGATCTCAGGCTTGTTGGTCATCGGGGTGATTCGGTGGGTCTTTATCCGATGGCGGTTGCCTGATCCGCTCGCAGGTCCGCGATGTCACGCCGGTAATACGCGCCCTCGAAACTGATCTCGACAGCCCGCCGATACGCATTATGTCGGGCCTCGCCCACCGCGTCGCCCATCCCAACACAGGCCAGCACCCTTCCGCCCGAGGTGAGGAACCGCCCGCTGCCGTCCTCCGTGTCGCGGACCCCGGCGTGGAACACCAGTGTATCGTCGCCGTCGCCAACCGAGGTGTCCAGACCGTCTATTTCCAGCCCGGTTTCATACGACCCCGGGTATCCACCGGAAACCATCACCACCCCGACCACCGGGCGGTCCGACCATTCCACCGGGGTTACGTCGTTCAGGTTACCCGTGGCGCAAGCCATCATCGCATCGACAGGGTCGCTCATCAGCCTGGGCATGATGACCTGCGTTTCGGGGTCGCCGAATCGACAATTGAACTCCAGCACTCGCGGGCCGTCATCCGTCAGCATCAGGCCGCAATAAAGGACGCCGCGATAAGGCGAGCCACGCGACGCCATTTCCTGGATGACTGGGAGCATGATTTCGTCACGAACTTGCTCTGCCAAGGCTCCATCCCAGAATTCTGGCGGTCCGTAGCTGCCCATCCCGCCGGTGTTCGGGCCGGTTTCGCCTTCGCCCACGCGCTTGTAATCCGCGGCCGCCACCAAAGGCGAAAGGTCGTCGCCATCGGTGAACCCGAACACGCTCACCTCCGGGCCGTGCAGCCACTCCTCGATAACCACCGTCTGCCCCGCCTCGCCAAACACGCGGTCCTGCATGCAGGTGACGATAGCGGTCTTAGCGTCTTCCAGGTTGGCGCACATAGCGACGCCTTTCCCGGCCGCCAGGCCATCTGCCTTCACCACCAGCGGTCGGTTGCGTTGCTCGGCATACGCCAGCGCTGCCGATGTGCTGCGGAACACCCGGTACTCCGGGCCTGGCACGCCCGCCGCATCCAGCACGTCTCGGGCGAAACTCTTGCTCGACTCCAGGCGGGCTGCCGCACGACTCGGGCCGAAACACGGTATGCCGACCGCGCTCAACCGGTCGGACAGCCCCAGGGACAGTGGCACTTCCGGGCCCACCAGCACCAGGTCAATTGACCGGTCGGTGGCGGTCTGCGCCAACCCGTCGATGTCAGTTTCGGCCACGGGCAGGTTGGTCCCAAGGAGGGCGGTGCCCGAGTTCCCCGGCGCCGCGAATATCTCAGTGACCTGGGATGAACGCGCCAGCCGCCACGCCAGCGCGTGCTCCCGACCGCCGGAACCAACTATGAGGATCCGCACCGTCGGTTACTCCCACTCGATGGTGCCGGGAGGCTTGCTGGTGATGTCGTAGACCACCCGGTTCACGCCATCAACCTCGTTCACGATCCGGCTGCTCATCCGCGCCAGCACCTCGTAAGGGAGCCTCACCCAGTCCGCCGTCATCGCGTCTTCCGAGTTGACGGCGCGAATGGCGCAGGCGTACCCATAGGTGCGGTAGTCGCCCATCACGCCCACCGTGCGGTTGTCGGTCAGCACCGCGAAGCTCTGCCAGATGTCCCGGTACAGGCCAGCCCCGTGGATCTCTTCCAGCACGATGCGGTCACAGTCGCGCAGCAGTTCCACCCGCTCCGGGGTCACCTCGCCGATGATCCGGATCGCCAGGCCCGGGCCGGGGAACGGCTGTCGGTAGATGATGTCCTCCGGCAAGCCCAGCTCCAGCCCCACCGAGCGCACCTCGTCCTTGAACAGGTACCGCAGCGGCTCGACCAATCCGAAGTTCATGCGCTCCGGCAACCCACCAACGTTGTGGTGCGTTTTGATCCGAGCCGAGGCCCGGTTTTCCGGGGTTTCGCTTTCGATCACGTCGGGGTACAGCGTGCCTTGGGCCAGCCAGCGCACGTTCTCGATCTCTGCCGCGGCGTCCTCGAACACCCGGATGAACTCGTTGCCGATGGTCTTGCGTTTGGTTTCCGGGTCCGTGACGGCGCGCAACCCGTTTAGGAAGCGGTCCGACGCGTCCACGTAGCGCAGGTCCATGCCCATGTTCTGGTGGAAGGTTTCCTGCACCTGCTCGGCTTCTCCGTGCCGGAGCAGGCCGTTGTTCACGAATATGCAGGTCAGCTGCGGCCCCACCGCCTGGTGCAGCAACGCCGCCGCCACTGAGGAGTCCACGCCTCCGCTGAGCCCGCAGATCACCCGGTCGTCTCCCACTTGTTCCCTGACCCGTGCCACCGTGTCCGCTACGAAATTACCCGCTGTCCAGGAGCCGGAACAACCGCAGATCTCCCGCACAAAGTTGCGCAGGATGGTCATGCCGTCCGGGGTGTGCTGCACTTCGGGATGAAATTGCAGGCCGAACCAGCGGTGTCCGTCGGACACCGCGGCGCAGTCGCTGTTTTCGGTTCGCGCCAGCGTGACCATTCCCTCCGGCAACGACTCCACTCGGTCTCCGTGGCTCATCCACACCGGGACCGTAGCACCCAGTCCGGCCAGGAGCCTGCCCGAGGAATCGCCCACATGCAGGTCGGCGTGCCCGTATTCTCGCGCGTCCCCCGGCGTGACCCTTCCGCCCAGCTGGTGCACCATTGCCTGCATGCCGTAGCATATGCCCAGCACCGGAATATCAGATTGCAGCACCCAGTCGGCTATGGCCGGCGCGCCCTTGTCGTACACGCTCGCCGGGCCGCCGGATAGGATGATCCCGTTGACGTTCAGGTGCGCAATCCGCTCGCGGCCAGCAGTGGCCGGGATGATCTCCGAGTAGACCTCCAGCTCACGGATGCGCCTTGCGATCAGATGCGTATATTGAGAGCCAAAATCGATAACCGCGATGGCATCGGGCTGCGCTGTGCTGCTCATAAACTCCCTGCCGGCGTCTGTGGGAATCGCGCACTATATTAGCATAGCGCCTCCCGCCTCCCGACCCTGAGCCACCTGCCGGGTTCCATCCTGCTAGAATAAGGCCGAAAGTTTCCTAACCTTGATGTCCCATGACTGTCTTCGCAACTACCCGAACGCCACCCTTTGGCAGACCTCAGACCGTCCAATGGCCATTGCCGTTGAACCGGCGCAATCAATTCGACGGTTTGGATTTGCTCGCAGCCCTGGACGCGGAGACTATTCCGTTGTGCATCTTCGACCCTCAATATCGAGGGATCCTGGACAAGATGCAATATGGCAACGAAGGGAAAAGTCGCGGACGCGCTCGATCGTCTCTCCCGCAGATGGGCCAAGAAACAATCGCCGATTTTGTGTCGGGCATTGCTTCTGCGCTTGTTCCCTCTGGGCATCTGTTTCTTTGGGTCGACAAGTACCAGCTCTGTACCGGCGTAGAGCCGTGGCTGACGCAGTGGGGTTTGGAAATAGTGGACTTGGTGACTTGGAACAAGGGGAAAATGGGCATGGGCTACCGCACGCGGCGCTTCGCCGAGTACTTGGTGATCGCTCAAAAGTTGCCCAAACGAGCCAAGGGTGTGTGGCATAGGCACAATATTCCTGACGACTGGACAGAGACAGTCGAAGACCGATACGCCCACGCCAAACCTGTAGTTCTGCAAGCAGCTTTGATCGAAGCCGTAACTGATCCCGAGGATGTTGTATTGGATCCGGCCGCTGGAAGTTATTCAGTGCTAGAGGCGGCGCATTGGGTAGGTCGGAATTTTATCGGCTGTGACATCATCGAGATGGAAGCGGACGGAGGTCCAGTAATGCCGAAGATCAAAGATGGCAAGCCAGGTCGCAGGGATGGATCGTACACTCGAATGTTCGATGACCCCGATATCGGTGCCATGTTGTCCCAAGTACATGCCACGTCGATCAGAGCGGGCACCGAATTGGAGAAGCTTATTCAGAAGCACGCAAAAGACAACGAAATCCTGATACCAGATTTGGACGCCTTTCTGGGACTTTCGAACAACTTCGAGGGCGTGTTTGTCGCCGACAAGAGGGTGATCAAAAAGTCAAAAACCATCAGCTCCAGCGCACAGCCTGACTATTTGGTCTTTGATCAGCGGCAAGGCAAGCGTCGCGGTTACGTGGTCGAGTTGAAAGATGGCGATGTGTTTGACACGAAAAAAACGGACGGGGAAGTCGACGCGCTGAACAACTTCATGCAGATCGCAGCGCGGCGCATTGAATATTCTTTGGAAATCAGGGTTTGCTCGTTCAATCAACAGGATAAAGGCGCCATTGCTAACGGGTTCAAAAATAGGATCGAAGTGTCCGAGGTTTGGACTGGGTTGGAGTTCTGCGAAATGCTGGGGATCGATTATCACGCGATAACCAGTGAACGCCGCGAACACGCCGCGAGCAACCGAAAATGGCTTGTCTCATCTATGATGGACATTCCTGAGTTAAGGGAAATCGCCCGAGAAATGCTCGCCGGGACGCCAGATGTCTGAATCCCTCGATGTCAAGTTCCCACTGTTTCAACCCCTGCTCAACCTTCCGAATTGGACTTCCAGACCGAAATACACCGCGCCGCTGAGACGCTCGCGTGGGGCGGCGTCCTAGCCATTCCCACTGACACGCTCTACGGGTTGGCGGCGGACGCGCTGAACCCCGATGCTCTGGACCGCGTTTACGCCGCCAAGGGGCGCCCCGCCGATATGCCCCTGCCTGTACTGGTGTCGGGCTGGGAGCAGGCCCTCCGGGTTGCTGCGGTCTCTCCGGACTCGGAGTTAATCGCCCGACGCCTGGCCGAAACGTACTGGCCGGGCTCACTGACGATGGTGCTTCCCGCCGCTCCCGGTCTGCCCCAACGCCTCACCGCCGGCCGCGACACCGTGGCCGTGCGGATGCCAAACCATCCCGTCCCGCTGGCCCTGGCCCGATCCCTGGGTCGCCCCATCACCGGCACCAGCGCCAACCGCAGCGGCGAATCCGACATTACCGATCCGGAGGAACTGCGCCGCATCCTGGCCCCTCGCGTTGATGGTATCATTGTGTCCGGCCCAAAGCCCGTCGGCGGCGCGAGCACAATAGTGGCAATCACCGGCGTCGATGTCAGCCTCCTGCGCGAAGGTGTATTGCCTTACGAACAGGTGCTCGGAGCCCTCGAAACGGTCGAGCCGGTCGAATAGCGAGGTCGGTCATCACATCGGCGGAAACATACGATTGCTACCGGGCTGGCGTGCATGCCGAGCTGCGTTCCGCGTTTGATGGCCGGCAGGGCATGCTTTACGACCTGCTGCGCTACCATCTGGGATGGGTGGACGAGCGGGGCAACCCTGCCGACGGCGCGTTGACTCCCCTGCATCACTGCGGTGTGTTGACCATGGCATCCGCTGATGCGGTTTCCGGAGCCCATCAGGAGGCAGTCACCGCTGCTGCAGCCGTTGAGCTGGCGTACAACTTCGTCCTCGTGCATAACGACGTCCAGGCTGGACGCATAGACCAGGACAACGACCGCCCCAGCATCTGGTGGGTTTGGGGTCCTTCGCAGGCCATCAACGCCGGCGACGGATTGCACGCTCTGGCCCGCGCCATGTTGATGCGCATGAGCGACACGGGAGCCGCCGCCGAGACCGTTCTGGCCGGCCTCCGGGCGTTGGACCGGGCATGCCTGACCCTTTGCGAAGGGCAGTACATGGACCTCACGTACCAGGACCAGTTGATGGTGTCCGAAGCCGACTACATGGACATGATCGGCCGGAAGTCCGGCGCGTTGGCCGGCTGCTCGGCGCGTTTGGGAGCCCTGGCGAGCGGAGCCCAATCGGGTACGGCTGACGCTCTGGAGCTGTGGGGCAGGAAACTCGGGATGGCTCGCCAGATCCAGGAGGATATATCGGATCTGTGGGGTCGCACCGGCGACGGTTTTACCCCCGCCAACATCCTGAACAAGAAGAAGAGCCTCCCGCTGATCAACGCACTGCAGAACTCGGACACCGCCGCCAAACGGGAGCTGGGCTCCATTTACATGAAGCGCGTGCTGGAACCCGGTGACACC
This sequence comes from Dehalococcoidia bacterium, assembly GCA_034423575.1. Taxonomy (GTDB): domain Bacteria; phylum Chloroflexota; class Dehalococcoidia; order Lucifugimonadales; family UBA3495; genus Bin87. Next base: position 39,120 of record DAOUIF010000065.1, read on the forward strand.
CCCCGGATCGTTGCCATCCTGGAAGATGCCGGTTCTCTGGAGTATTCCAACGGCAAAATGGATGAACTGCTCCAGGACGCCCGCGCCGCCGTGATGGACGACGACGTAGTCCTGAAACACTCGGACGCGTTGGATTGGGCGACCCGATGGGTCGTCGGCCGCGCCGCCTGCTGAAATTGACGGACGACTAAGGCATGGCGAAGCGCACGCTCAATCAATTGGATGTCAATGGCAAGACCGTCCTGGTGCGCGTTGATTTCAACGTTCCCATCGAGCAGGGCGCGGAATTCGCCGCCAACTACGATCACCGTTTGCGCGCTACGCTGCCCACCATCGAATACCTGGTGGACCGCGACTGCAAGGTAGTGCTTTGCTCACATCTCGGTCGTCCCCGGGGCAAGGTTGATGACGGCCTGCGCCTGGCGCCGGTCGGCGAGCGACTGGCCACGCTGTTGGGCCGGCCGGTCACTCCGTTGGACGATTGCGTCGGTCCGGAAGTTGTCTGGGCGGTGGGCCAAATGGCGCCGGGCGATATTTGCTTGCTTGAAAACCTGCGGTTCCATGAAGGCGAAGAGAGCAACGATGAGGGTTTTTCGGCCCAGCTGGCGAGCTTGGCCGACTGCTTCGTAATGGATGCTTTCGCCGTGGCCCATCGGGCCCACGCTTCCACCGTCGGTGTGCCCCCTCTTCTGCCCACCGCCATGGGGCTGCTGACTCAACGTGAGGTCGAGTCCCTGGGAGCTGCGCTGGAAAATCCGGTGCGCCCGCTGGCCGCGCTCATGGGCGGCGCCAAGGTCAGCGACAAGATCCTCGTTCTGGAAAACCTTCTGACCCGGCTCGACCACCTGTTCATCGGCGGAGGGATGGCGGTGACTTTCCTGGCCGCTCAGGGCCAATCGGTCGGTGCATCCGCGGTCGAAACCGACCGACTGGATTTCGCGCGCGATGTGATCGCTCGGGCTGATGCAGCCGGCGTTGTTGTGCATCTGCCTCCGGACCTGGTGGTCGCCAGCGAGTTTGATCCCAATCCCGGCTCGGTGGATACCGTGCCCGTAGACGCCGTTCCCGAACGCTGGTACATCATGGACATCGGCCGGGACGCAGCCTCCGCTTACGCCAGCGCGCTTGCCGATTGCCGGACCATCCTCTGGAACGGGCCGATGGGCGTGTTTGAAATCGAACAATTCAGCGTCGGCACCCGGCAGGTGGCCAATGGCATCGCGGGTCTGGCCAACGCAACCACTGTAGTTGGCGGCGGTTCCACCGCTGAAGCCGTCGAAGCCCTGGGCCTCATGGAAAGCATGACCCACGTATCCACCGGCGGCGGCGCATCCCTGGAATTTCTCGAAGGTCGCGTCCTTCCCGGAATCGACGCCATTCCCGATGCCTGACCCCACGCCGGCCCCTGGAGCCAAGAATGATTGATCTGGAACAGGTCCACGACAGTATCGCCAGCACGCCGTCCAAAATCGTTCTCCTGGTGGCGGACGGCCTGGGCGGATTGCCCCATCCCGACACGCGCAAGTCCGAGTTGGAGACCGCCCATATCCCCAATCTGGACGGTTTGGCCCAACGCAGCGCGTGCGGTCTGACCACTCCTGTGGAGGTTGGCGTGGCTCCCGGCAGCGGGCCCGGACACCTGGCCTTGTTCGGGTACAACCCGCTGAAGTATCTGATCGGGCGTGGAGCGCTGGAGGCCCTCGGCATTGGAGCCGAGTTGCTGCCCGGCGATGTGGCCGCGCGCGGCAATTTCTGCACCGTGGACGATGACGGCCTGCTAACGGACCGAAGAGCCGGGCGCATCCGCACCGAACTCAGCGCCCCCTTGTGTCAGCGCCTGGACAGCATTGATATCCCCGGCGTCCAGGTGGACGTGATGCCGGTGCAGGACTACCGATTTGTGCTGCGCCTGCGCGGTGAGGGTTTGTCCGAGGCGGTCGAAGAAACCGACCCCCAGCGTGAGGGTCTGCCGCCCCGACCAGCCCGCGCCCTGGAACCTGGGGCCCAGCGCACTGCCGAAATCGTCCAGGAGTTCGTGTCCCAGGCCGGTCGCCTCCTGTCGGAGGAACAGCCCGCCAACATGGTGCTGCTGCGGGGATGGGCGCAACTGCCCAACCTCCCGGAATTCGGACGGGTCTATCATTTGAACCCGGCCGCCATCGCTGCCTATCCCATGTATCGCGGCCTGGCTTCCGTCGCCAGCATGCGGATCATTCCCACCGGCATGACCTTCGGCGACGAGGTGGACACGCTTCACGCCAACTGGGACGATCACGACTTCTTCTTCATCCACTACAAGCCTGCCGATGCCGCCGGTGAAGACGGCGACTTTGATGGCAAGGTGAAGTGCCTCGAGGAACTGGACAAACACATCCCCCGCATCCTCGACCTGGAGCCCGATGTGCTCATGGTCGCCGGTGACCACGCTACCCCGGCCATCATGGCTTCACACAGCTGGCACCCGGTCCCCTTCATGCTGCACTCTAAGCTGACGCGGGGCGAAGGCGTTGATGGTTTCAACGAGCGGGCTTGCGCCCAGGGGTCCATCGGACGCATCCCCGCCGAAACCATCATGCTCCTCGCGTTGTCCCACGCCGGCAAACTCGGCAAGTTTGGCCCTTAGCCGCCGCTTTGGGCCTCGGATTCCGTGATGAACTCACCCACCAACATAGTCGCCGGCAACTGGAAGATGAACACTGACATTGCGTCCGGTGTGCTGCTGGGATCTACCGTAGCCGCCGGAGCATCGGCATTGTCTGGCGTTCGGATCATCGTGGCGCCGCCCTTCGTATCCCTGGCGGCGGTTCGGGATGCGGTGGCTGGCAGCGGCGTGGCCGTTGCCGCGCAGAACATGCACGCCGATGATAGCGGCGCGTTCACCGGGGAGGTGGCCCCGCCGATGCTGGTGGGTCTGTGCGACTATGTGATCATTGGCCACTCCGAGCGTCGTCAGTTTTTCGGCGAGACGGACGAATCTGTGGGTCGCAAAGCCGCCGCTGCCCTGCAACACGGCCTGCGCCCCATTGTCTGCGTTGGCGAGACCCTGGACGAACGGGAATCGGGCCGGGCCGCAGAGGTCATCCGCCGTCAGGTCGTAGCCGCCCTGGCCGATCTCGACCCCGATTCCACCGCTGGCGCCCTCGCCATTGCCTACGAACCCGTTTGGGCCATCGGCACCGGCCGCGCCGCCACGCCCGATATCGCGGATCAGATCATGGGCGGCGCCATCGTCTCCACGGTCGCAGCCGCGCTGGGAGCCGACGCCGCCTCGGCCATCCCCCTCTTGTATGGCGGCAGTGTGAACCCGGGCAACGCCGCCGACATCGCCTCGGTGCCCAGCATCAGCGGTGCGCTCGTCGGGGGCGCGAGCCTCGACGCCGGTACCTTCCTGGAAGTGGCGGCAGCGTTCTCCAACCGAGACCCATAGAGTCTGACTGGCCGGTGCATGTCGGCCCCGCACAATCTGATCGCCGTCGTCGGCCCCACCGCGGCAGGCAAGACGGCGCTGGCCATAGCCCTTGCCCAGCGCTTTGACGGCGAGATAGTCAACGCCGACAGTCGTCAGGTGTACACCGGCATGGATATCGGCACCGCCAAGCCAACTACCGCCGAACTCAGCGCGGCTCGCCACCACCTCATCGATATCCGGCCCCCGGATACTCCGATCAGCCTCGGCGAGTATTTGCCCCTGGCGCGCGATTGCATCGAGTCCATTGCGGCCAGGGGCAAACTGCCCATTCTCTGCGGTGGCACCGGGCAGTACGTTTGGGCCCTCCTCGAAGGTTGGAGAGTTCCGTCAGTGCCCCCCGATCCGGATTTTCGTGCCCGACTCCAGCGCCGTCTTGTCGCTGGCGGCTCCACCCCTCTTTGGCATGAACTGCGGCAACTGGACCCTGACCGCGCCGCCAGCGTTGACCCGCAGAACCCGCACCGCGTCATTCGTGCCCTCGAGATCCTGAATGCCACCGGGCAGCAGGTCGAGGCCGCTGACAAGAGCCCGAACCCTCCATACCGTTCCCTCGCCCTCGGATTGACCGGCGACCGTGAGGTTCTCTATGAGCGCACCGACTCCCGATTCGACGCGATGATGGATCAGGGTTTGCTGGATGAGGCCCGTCGTCTAGCGGCTGCAGGACACACTCTCGGGAGCGGAGCTCTCTCTGGTGTCGGCTACACCGAGCTGGGATTGTACCTGCGGGGCGAGATGTCTCTTGTGGAAGCGGTGTCCCGCGCGAAGACCCGCACCCACCGGCTGGTGCGCCGCCAGTTCACCTGGTTCAAACGGGCCGATCCCCGCATCGTTTGGCTGGATACCACACATGCCTTGCCGGTTGACCAGGCCACCTCGCTGGTGCGCAGTTTCCTGGAACCCCAGTACCCTTGTGATACAATTGGCGACTGACGGAAAGGGGCCATTTTGGCGCAGGAGTCGCGACGATGGAATTCACCAAAATGCACGGCGCTGGCAACGATTACGTCTATATCGATGCCCGTGCCATGCCGGAGCGGGACTGGAACAGCATTTCCCGGGCCATCAGCGACCGTCACTTTGGCGTGGGTGGCGACGGGCTCATCCTGGTGATGGATTCCGACGTCGCGGACCTGAAGATGCGCATGTTCAACTCGGACGGCTCCGAGGGGGCCATGTGCGGCAACGGCATCCGCTGCTTCGCCAAATACGCCATCGAGCGAGGCATCGTGTCCAGCTCGGCCCTGCAGGTAACGGTCGACACGATGGCCGGCGTGCGCACCATCGTGCCGCACTACTCCGGCGCTACGGTGGACTCTGCGCGCGTGAGCATGGGCGCGCCACGGCTCGCTCCGTCGCAAATCCCCGTCGACCTCGACCCCGCTATCGCCGGCCAGGATGGCCCCGTCCTCAACTATGCCATCCACCCCGGCGATTTCCGGCTTTTCCTCACCTTCGTTTCCATGGGCAACCCCCACGCGGTCACCTTCATCGACCAGCCGATCGAGGAATTCCCCCTGCACAACATCGGCCCACTGGTCGAACGGCATCCCATCTTTCCCGATAGGGTTAATTTCGAGATCGTCAACCTCCGCGATGACGGCAACGTGGACGCCAGGGTCTGGGAGCGCGGGTCCGGCGAAACCATGGCCTGTGGCACCGGAGCGTGCGCCATCGGCGTCGCGTCCCGCCTGTTGGGCCACACCGGCGATCGGGTGGCGGTCAACCTTCCCGGCGGCACCCTGAACATCGAGTGGGATGGCGCCGGCGAAGTTTATCTCGAGGGCCCAGCGGCCGAAGTTTTCAGTGGAGTGTGGACAGAATGAGCAATTTCGTCACCGGCCCGACCACCTATGACCAGTTGCGGTGGTCCTCACAGGTATTCCGCAGTCTTTCCGACGACGCGACTTGCATCGCCGCCCGCGCCGATTCGTTCCGCGTCCCCATCCTGGCCGGACAGGATGATGCCGACTGGCCGGCCCTCATTGGCTACGTCAATCAGTGGGGTTGTCGCATCCCTCAGCACAAGGCTGAAGCGATCGCCGTCGCGGTGAGCAACGCCGCACGGTACCTGGAACCCATGGCGGCCTCCTCCCTGGAATTCGACGACCTGCGTTGTTCCACTCTTGATGTCGTGGAACGCGCATACGACAGCCTCACCGAGGCCAACGGCGTTGGACCTACGGGAGCTTCCGCTATCCTGACGGTCATCAATCCCAGGTTGTTCGTGTCCTGGGGCGCAGGCATCCGCGACGCCTATTTCCCGCAGGACCGCCCCAACGGCGCGACGTATTCGCAGTTCCTGACTGTCATGCGCATGGCCGCCCTGTCTATCGCCAGCGACGCCCGCGCTAAGGGCATTGACGACCCGGCCGGCGCGCTGTCGTCCCAGCTCGGAATCGACCCGCCGTTCAGCCTCGCCAAGTTCGTCGACGAGTACAACTGGGTGACGCTGGAGCGCGACATGGCGTACCAGCCCGGCACTGCGGTCGCTGTGTAAGTTCTCTGCTGCGCCAACCGGTTCCTCCAACCCGAACCTCCGCCGGCGTTTCCAATCTGCGGCCGCCGTCCAACCAACGACAGAACGCTAACCCAGGAGCATCATGCCTAACCTCTCCAACCGCCTCGGCAAACTCGCCCCGTATCCCTTCGTTGAGATCTCCCGGATCATCGCGGAGAAGCGCGCCGCCGGCGCCGACGTGGTTACCTTTGGCATCGGTGATCCGGATATCCCCACACCCCAGCCCATCATCGACCGCCTGCTCACCGCCTCGCAGGACCCGCCCAACCACCGGTATCCCGAAACCGATGGCCTGCCCGAGATGCGGCGCGCCATCGCTCAGTGGTACAAGCAGCGTTTCGACGTCGACCTCGACCCCGACACCGAAGTGCTGCCCCTGATCGGCGCCAAAGAGGGCATCGGACACGCCGCTTTCGCGTTCCTGGACCCTGGCGACATCGCCCTGGTGCCGGACCCGGCGTACCCCGTGTATGCCGTGGGCACCATGTTCGCCGGAGCCGAAAGCTATGTGATGCCCCTGTACCAACGCAACGGCTGGCTGCCGGAACTGGACGCCATTCCCGAGGACGTCGCCCGCCAGGCCAAGGTGATGTGGCTGAACTACCCCAACAACCCCACCAGCGCGGTGGCCTCCCAGGAGGATCTCGAATCCGCCCTGCGCTATTGCCGCGAGAACGATATCGCCATGCTCCACGATGCCGCGTATTCCGAGGTTGGGTACGAGGGATACCGGGCCGGAAGCATGATGCAGCTTGATGGCGCGAAGGAGGTGGGCCTCGAATTCCACTCCCTCTCGAAGACCTACAACATGACCGGCTGGCGCATGGGTATGGCCGTGGGCAACGCCGACATGATCAGGGCCCTGTTCCAGATCAAGGCCAATCTCGACTCCGGCATCCCCCAGGCCATCCAGGAAATGTCCATGGAGGCCCTCGTCGGTCCGCAGGACTGCATCGACGACAACATCGGCATCTACCAGTGGCGTCGGGACCGCGTGCTGCAGGCGCTGACCCGGATGGGCCTGAATGTGGAGACGCCCCGTGCCAGCCTGTACATCTGGGCTCCGGTGCCCGAGGGCTTCACCTCCGCCGACTTCGCCGCGCGCCTTTTGGAAGATATTGATATCGTTGTGACCCCCGGCTCTTCCTACGGACAGTATGGTGAGGGTTACATCCGCCTCTCCTTGACCACTCCCGACGAGCGTGTCGAAACCGGTTGCCAGCGCCTCGAAAACTGGACCATCCCCGCACCGCGAGGCTAACCGTGACTACCGCGAAAACCCCATCGCGCCTGATGACGGCCCACGAGCTCCTGGAGATGGAGCGGGTTCCCGGCAAGCGCTACGAACTCATCCGCGGCGTCCTCACGGAGAAAGAAGTGCCTACCGGCGACCCTCATGGGGAGACCTTGTCCTTTTCACACGGCAATCTGTTCCAGTACACCATGTCCACCGACTATGGCGACTTGCGCGTTGGCGAAACCGGTTACTTGCTGGAACGCGACCCCGATACCGTCCGAGCCCCGGATGTCGCTTGGTTCGCTCCCGGACGCATCCCACCCGGAACAGTCGGCTTTCCCGAACTCACTCCCGATCTGTGCGTCGAGGTCGCCTCCCCCAGCAACTCCCGCCGCGACCGCCTCCTGTCGGACAAAGCCCGAATGTGGCTGGATTTCGGAGCGCGGGAGGTTTGGGTACTTAACCCTGAGAACACCAGCGTTACCCGCTATCGTCCTGGTCAGCCCACTGTGATGCTCTACGAGGACGACGTTCTGGACGGCGAGGAACTGCTGCCCGGTTTCAGCGTCGCTGTCTGGCAGTTCTTTCGTCGTCAGCGATAAGCGTCGTCTATGCCTAAATCCCGTCAACCCAAACCCACCGGCCCGCAAACCGAGCGGGCGGTGCTGGTTGCCGTGGAAGCCAAGAAGCGCGGCGAGAGCCTCTGGGGGCTGGACGACACCCTGGTCGAGCTCGATTACCTGACCCGGTCCGCCGGCGCCGAGGTGGTCGCCACCGTATCCCAGCGCGCGGAGCGCATCACCCCGACCTATCTGGGCAAGGGCAAACTGCGGGAATTGCAGGATCTGTTGGAGCGCGAACGCCCCGATGTGGTGATCTGCGACGATGAGTTGACCCCCACCCAGCAGCGTAATCTCGAATCGGCTCTGCAAATCAAGGTCATTGACCGCACCGCGCTCATCCTGGACGTGTTCGGGCGACACGCCCGCACCCGCGAGGGCCAGATCCAGGTCGAACTTGCGCAGCACCAGTACCTGCTTCCTCGATTGGTCGGTCAGTGGTC
>DAOUIF010000066.1:0-20207 GCA_034423575.1 Dehalococcoidia bacterium
GGGGCGGATTTTAGCATAGGGGCGGCTAGATTCCTGACTTGGGTAACGGCGAGTATAATTGGACGCATGTGAAAAACCAGATCACAGCACGAATACTTGCACTACGTAATCCCCAATTTCCGGTCGCATATTTTACTGGACGGCCATGCGTGTAGAGTCAGCACGTTGTAGATACCTAATGCCGGAAGGAGAAATACCAATGATGCCCGAAGACATCGTCGACCTCGTCGCCCAAGGAGAATCCGAAACGCTGGAGTTCAAAACCAGCACTGGCGAAAGGGCAGAAGCCGCGAAAACCGCGTGCGCGATGCTTAACCACCGCGGCGGCGTTGTACTTATAGGGGTGACAAAAACGGGTACTGTGGCTGGTCAAGAGATAGGTGACAACACGATCGAACGAGTGGTGGCAGAACTAAAGAATATCGATCCGCCCGTTTTCCCCGCCATAGACCGTGTTCCCTTAGGGCAGGGTAAAACCGCGTTGTGCATACGGGTCGGTCGGGGACCGATGCGGCCTTACACTCACAAGAATATCCCCTACAAGAAAGTCGGCAACACCGTCCAACGGATGTCACGCGAGGAGTACAACCAAATGCTCCTCGAACGAATGCACAGCGAAAGGCGCTGGGAAAATGATGTAGCGAGAGGCTGGTCAATAGACCATCTAGATGTCGGGGAGATCAGACGCACTGTTGCGGAAGCAATCCGAACAGGCAGGTTGAGCGATCTCGGAACCACCGAGCCTGGCGAATTGTTGCAGGGCATGGGATTGATTCAGGACGGAACCTTATTGCGAGCTGCAGTGGCCCTGTTCGGGAACAATGAACGCATCGCAACAACGTGGCCGCAATGTCTGCTGCGAGTCGCCCGGTTTCAGGGTGTAAACCGTACCGAGTTTCTGGACAATCGGCAGTTTCACGGCAACGCCTTTACCTTACTGACCCAAGCGGAACGCTTTATGCAGGAGCATCTGCCCATCGCCGGGCGCGTCATGCAAACCTCATTTGTGCGTGAGGACAAACCCTTGTACCCACCATTGGCGCTGCGTGAAGCTTTGGCGAACGCCTTTTGTCACAGGGATTACACGAGCGGAGGCGGCTCTGTATCAGTCGGCATTTACGACGACCGATTGGAAGTAACTTCCACCGGGCCGCTGCATTTTGGTTTGACGCCCGAGATGCTTTTCCTCCCTCACGAGCCTCAACCTTGGAATCCGTTGATCGCCAACGTGTTCTACCGACGCGGAATCATCGAACAATGGGGGCGCGTCACAATTAGAATGGCGGAACTGACTACCGAAGCAGGTCTTCCACGCCCCGAAATCGAAGACGATGGCAATTCTGTGACCGTCCGTTTCCTACCCAGTCGCTATGTGCCGCCACTTCGGGTGGAGCATGACCTTACTGAGCGGCAGAGAGGCATACTTGCGTTGCTGAACGAATCCAGCACAGGGTTAGCGTTGCGGGAGATACTCGCTCATCTTGCGGAGGACGCTACACGACGGCAAGTACAACGCGACCTGTCAACTATGAAAGAGTTAAACCTTGTAACCACATCCGGCCAGGGCCGTGCTTTCAGATGGCAACTGGCCTGAAACGTCATTTATGGTGCAATTGCGGTGCAATTAATGTCGCATTTGTCGCAATTACGGTGCAATTAACCTTCCAAGCAGGGATCACGGGTCCCGGTGGGGGATGGCCGGCCGCGCGAAGTTAGACCTCCGGTCGCGCCCGGTGCCACTCCGTTGCCTGCTGGTAGGTGTGGGCTATGTTGAGGAGGCGGCCCTCGGACAGGTGGGGGCCAATTAGCTGAAGGCCGACCGGCAGACCCTCGCTGAAGCCGCAGGGGACGGACATGGCGGGGAGGCCGGCCATGTTGACGGGGAGGGTGTACACGTCGACGAGGTACATGCGGACGGGGTCGTCGGTGCGGTCGCCGATGGGGAAGGCGACGACCGGCGAGACGGGAGCGGCCAGGGCGTCGACCTCCTGGAAGACGCGGGCGAAGTCCTGGCGGATCAGGGTGCGCACCTGCTGGGCCTTGTGGTAGTAGGCGTCGTAGTAGCCGGAGGACAGGGCAAAGGCTCCAAGCATGATGCGGCGCTTGACCTCGGGGCCGAAGCCGTGCTGGCGGGTGCGCTCCATGGCCTCCCACATGTCGCCGTCGCCCGGGCCGTCCCCTTGCCAGGAGTAGCCGTACTTGACGCCGTCGTAGCGGGCCAGGTTGGCGGAGCACTCGGAGGGGGCGATGATGTAGTAGCAGGCCAGGGCATACTCGGTGGTGGGCAGAGAGACCTCGCGGATCTCGGCTCCCAATGCGGCCAGTTGGTCGATGGCGGCGGTCACGGCGGCGCGGACGCCGGGATCCATTCCGTCTGACGCAGGGCCGCCGGCGAAGTACTCGCTGGGCACGCCGAGGCGCAGGCCGGAGATGTCGCCGGTGAGCGCAGCGGAGTAGTCGGGTACCGGATCGGGCAGCGCGGTGGCATCGCGGGGGTCATGGCCGGCGATGGCCTGCAGGATGAGGGCGCAGTCGGCGGCGTCGCGGGCGATGGGGCCGACCTGGTCCAGCGAGGATGCGTAAGCCACCAGGCCGTAACGGCTCACGCGGCCGTAGGTGGGCTTCAGGCCAGTGACGCCGCAGAAGGATGCCGGCTGGCGGATGCTGCCGCCGGTGTCGGTTCCGAGGGCGAAGGGGGCGGCGCCGGCTGCCACCGCCGCCGCCGAGCCACCGCTGCTGCCGCCGGGAACGCGCGTCGTGTCCCAGGGGTTGCGGGTGGGGAAGAAGGCGGAGTTCTCGGTGGAGGAGCCCATGCCGAACTCGTCCATGTTGCCCTTGCCGAGGAGGACGGCGCCCTGATCGCGCAGGCGGGCCACGGCGGTGGCGTCGTAGACGGGGACGTACTCGGCCAGCATCTCGGAGGCGCAGGTGGTGGGAATGCCGTTGGTGCAGAGCAGGTCCTTGATCTGCATGGGCACGCCGGTGAGGGGCGCGGCGTCTCCGGCGGCGATGCGGCGGTCGGCGCCGGCGGCCTGCCGGCGGGCGAGGTCGGCAGTTACGGTGATGTAGGCAGATATTTGCCCATCCACCGCCGCGATGCGTTCCAGGCAGGCGTCGGTCAGTTCGGCGCTGCTGATCTCGCGTCTGGCGAGGAGACGGGATGCCTCAGCGACGGAGAGTTCCCAGAGCTGGTCGGAAGTTAGTTCGCGCACCACGCTACTCCTCCAGGACGGCGCGGACCTGGAAGAAATCGCCGCGGCGGCGGGGGGCGTTGCGCAGCGTGTCCTCGGCGTCCAGGCTGTCGGCCGGCTCGTCGTCGCGGAGCACGGTATCGAGGCCGGCGACGTGGGCGGTGGGTTCGACGCCAGTGGTGTCGAGGGATTGCAGGACCTCGAACTGGCCGAGGATGTCAGATAGCTGGCGGGCGAAGGCTTCCTTCTCGGCGTCGGTGAGCGCGATGCGGGCGAGGGCGGCGATGTGTTCTACCTGTTCTCTATCAATGGGCATGCTGCGATTGTTGCTCCATGTTGCTATGCAGATGCAAAGGTGTTGCTGCTGATAACGGAGAGGATGATGTAGCCGGCAACGGCAAGGCTGAGCCATTCGAAGGCGCGGAAGAATACCCGAGCGAAGCTGAAAGGCCGCTCCGTGTTCCAGGTGTCCCGCAGCTCCCCGAAAAAGCCTCCCGACAAGGCGGCGATTGAGAACAATGAGACTACAGCTGGGCTCAGCGAGAGCCAAATGACAGCGGTGGGTACAATCACCAGCAGAGCTGTGCTGATTATGGAGGTGACAATCCATTCGCGGTTGCCGGTGAAACGCCGCATATGTTCCACCTATTTCCGCGAACCGGGAACTCCAAACACCAGGGCAGCGAAGCACCCCAGGCTGCAACCGAAAACCGAAATTTCCAGCAGGACCTTTTGGTACCATTCCCAATCGCTGGGAAACGTGAAGAGCCCCCAGATGCCGAGGAAGAAAAATATGGTTCCCAGGGCAATGGCGGCGACTTTGTCAGCTTTGGTTTCCATTTTGTCCCCTCCCTGACAGCGCATCCGTTGACGCCATTATACCGGGTAGGGTCTCAGGGCTAGCTCATTTCGGAGCCGCCGGAGACGCTGATGCTGAGGCCGGTCATGTAGTCGGACTCGGCGGAGGAGAGGAAGGCGGCCATGCGGGCGATGTCGTCGCCCTGGGCGATGCGGCCCAGGGGCACGCGCAGCTCGCGCTCGCGCACCATCAGGGCGCGGTGCTCCTCGCCTGAGGTGCCCTCGGGAGCGAGGGCGGCGGCGATGAAGTCGACGCGCTCGGTGTCGACCAGGCCGGGACAGATGGCGTTGACGTTGACGTGGTATGGGGCCATCTCGTGGGCCAGGGATTGAGTGAAACCGATGACGGCGAACTTGCTGGCGCAGTATGCGCCGTAGCGGGCGATGCCGCGCTTGCCGGCGCCGGATGAGATGTTGATGATCTTGCCCGGGCCTCCGCGGTCGATCATGTGGCGGGCCACAGCACGGCTGACCAGATAGGTGCCACGGACGTTGACGCGCATGACCTCGTCGAAAGCGTCCTCCTCCAGTTCCACGATGAGGACGCGGTCGCGACCGGGGCGAGAGCCGGCGTTGTTGACCAGGATGTCGATCTTGCCGAACTCGCCGAGGGTATCGGACACCATGGCGTCGACCTGGGCGCTGTCGGACACGTCGTAGTACAGGCCCGCGCTGCGGCGGCTCATGGACTGGATCTCCTGTACCACGCTGGGCAGACCCTGCCAGCCGTCGAGGCGGTCCTCGGTGCGGATGGCGTCCAGGGATGCCTCGACGTCGGTGACCACGACGTCGGCGCCCTCGGAGGCGAGGCGGGTGGCGATGGCGCGGCCGATGCCGTGGCGTCCGCCGGCGCCGGTGACGAGGGCGGTTTTGCCGTTGAGGTCGTACATGGTGTTTCTCCTGTTTACCGGATTTCAGCCTGGATCAATGCTCAGGTTGGGGCTGATGCTCCGAATGGGTTTGGCAGAATGGCGCGTAACATCTTAACAGGTTCCCGTTGCGGTCGCAGGGGGCGGCGCACTCTATCCACGGCACTCGCGTCCAAATCAATGATGTCGGCGGTGTTAGATCTATGGCGGGTGGCAACGGCCGGCGTCGATTTTTACCAGGATAAACAGGATGAACGGGATGGACAGGATAAGGTTGTGTTGATCCGGTCAATAGATGTTCAGCTGTTGGGCGGGTTTCCAGGACGTTGGAGCGCGGGGAAGAGCGGCGTGTCATCAAATCATGAAACGCAGTCCGCACTATATCGCCGGTTATGGAGAGGGCGGGATTGTTTTGGCGGTCCATCTGCGGCGGACGAAGCGGAAGGCGGCCACTGTAAGCGCCACGTCGACCGCCACTCTGACGATCATGGGCACCAGTACGAAAACCACTACTGAGATGGAGATGGACAGGAAGCTGTCGCCCAGGATGGCAGGCGGAAGAGCAAATGATACGATGGAACCGATGACAATGTTGGCAAGGCTGAGAATCACTCCGAATAAAACCCCGACGATGATGCACCGGCGCACGACCGGTACCGACCGCACCTCCAAGAGACCCACTGCCAGTCCGACAAAGAATGCTGCTACGACGCTCAGGAGAATGCGCGTGAAGAATGGGTCGAGACCGCCGAGCGGAGCTGGCAACGGGGAGTTCAGAAAGAAAGTCACCGAGCGGACATCGCTGAATAGAGCGCCGATGGTTATGATTCCGAACGCCGCTCCGACGAGCGCGCCAACCAGCCCGCGCTTCCAGTGGGCCGTTCGACTGCTGGCCGCCGCGCCAGCAACAATGGCCACCAGCACGCAGCGGAAAACCCAATACAGCGCGATGGGCAGGAAAGCTACGAGAAGCATAGCCCGACCGTTGGATTGGGCTGGGGCATATTGAGGCTACTGCGCGGAGACGGCGACATGGAGAGCAGTCTTCAAATCAGAGTTTATATTGAAATCAATATAAACCAAATAAATATCAGCGCAATGGGGCCGGCGACTGGGCCGACAACGACGCCTATAATGCCACCGGTAAGGGCGCCGCGCGGTTTTCTTCCAGAAGCAGAGCAGACCGCCCCGATGAGGGCCCCGAGGCCGGCGCCGACGCCAGCCAAGAGAAGCAGCCCAATGATGAGAGCTTCAATGAGATCCGAGGAGGCACCAAAGCAGTCGCCGCCCATGCACATATTTTCTTTCCTTGCCGGATTGGGCCTATTCGCGGTCCGGCCAGCTCACTGCGCGATTATGGCGGGATGACCCGTCAGGCGGGACGCCCCACCTGCGGCGGATTATCCTGAAGGCAACCAACGCCAGCGCGAGGTCAACCATAACCCCGATGGCCATGGTCGCCGCTCCGAAAACCACGAGCCGCGGGCTACGCACGCCCACAGCCTCGATTGCGGGAAACACGATATTCCACAAGAACGGCGCTACCGACGCGTTGGCAATTCCCAAGACCAGCCCAAATGCGGTTCCAACCACGACACACCGGCGTACGCCGACGGCGCTCCGAGTCGCCACCGCACCCGCCGCTGCCCCGGCGATTGCGCCGGCCAGGATGGCAAACAGAACGCTGACGAGGAGCGGAGCGACGCGCCCAAGCTGCACCAGCGCAAGTAACGCAACCAGGCGGACGGACACGCCGAGATAGGCAACCAAGTAAATGCTGACCACCCCGAATATTATGCCAACCACAAGACCGACTGTCGCAGCTTTCCGGTAACGTCCCGGCGCATCGACCGCCGCCGCGGACACGACGGCTACCAGCACACAAAAGAAAACCCAAATCGACGCGGCGGCGACGAAAACGGCCAGCGACATCATCCGCCCGCTGGATTGTGCCGAAGCATATTCAGGCTACCGGACGGGCATGAGGCCATGCCGATCCTGCCGCGATGCGATCCTACTGGCGGCCGGGCCAGTTGACCGGGTGGTCGTGGTGATGGAGGGCGTAGGCGCCGCCGGCGGAGTGGACGACCAACTGGTGGCCGAAGGCTTCGGCCAGGACCGATTCCAGGAGCACCTCCTCGGGAGGGCCGTAGGCGATCAGGCGGCCGTTGACCAGGGCGACGTCGCTGGCGCGGGCGGACACGCAGGTGAGGTCGTGAGTGCACATGATCACGGTCACGTCCTGCTCGCGAAGCCGGTCGATGATATCCAGGAAGCGGTGCTGCGCGGTGGGATCCAGCCCGTTCATGGGCTCGTCGAGGAGGAGTACGGACGGGCTGGAGGCTATGGCCCGGGCCAGCAACGCCCGGCGGCGTTGCCCTCCGGACAGCTCGCCGATGCCGCGCTTTCGCAGGTCGATCAGGCCCACGGTGGACAGGGCCTCGGCGGCGGCCTCGCGGTTGGCCCGGCTGTGCCCTCGGAACAGGCCGCGCTGGGAGGTGAGGCCCATCATAGCCACATCCCAGACGGTCACGGGAAAGTCCCAGTCGACCTGCTCCAGTTGGGGCACGAAACCGATGTGCTTGCGCATGTCGGAACTGGGCCGGCCCTGAACCAGAACGTGGCCGGAGTCGAGCTTGACCAGCCCGACGACCGACTTGAGCAGGGACGATTTGCCGCCGCCGTTGGGGCCCACCACACCGGAGAGGCTGCCGCATTCCACGGAGAAGGACACGTCGTCCAAGGCCAGGATCGGACCGTAGCTGACACTGACCTGCTCGAAGCACACCACCTGGGGAGTTGCACCGGCGTGGGTGTGAGTCTGCCCGTCCCGGCGGTGGGTATGACTGTGCTCGGCGTGGTTGTGGGTCTCCCCGGACGGAGCGTGAATGTGGTCGTGCTCGACGGGGGAGCGACCCGCTTGTTGTTGCGCGTACGGCAATTGCATGTGACTAGGCGCGGAACCAATCGTCGCCGGCGGGAGGCCAGGGGTTCTCGGCATCGAGCACCTGGGACAGCTGGGTGAACGCGCCCTTGAAGGTGGCGGGGTGCAGCCAGATGCTGTTGAAGCCGAGGTTGACGTAGTTGTCGGTGCGGCGGGAAGTGGTGAACCGGATGTCCTGGGTCTGGAGGTAGGCGTCGGTGGCCAGGGAGTCGGCGATCTCATAGATGGTGAGGTAGAGGCCCTCGCCGTAGCGGGCCAGGAAGCGGCCGGAGGGAGAGTCGGCGCTGGTGGGCTGGGCCAACTCGATGAAGGTGTCGCCGCCGGTGAGCGGCAGGACGGCGATTTCCAGGTCGGTGAAGCTGATCTCGAACCGGCGGGTGGGCTGGATGTCGAACATCCGGCTCCAGTGGGCGATGGCAGCGTCGAGGTCGTTGACGATGACGGCCATCTGGCGCAGCTGTGCGGTGCCGGGCTGGTGGGAAGAGGATTGCCAGTCCGGTCCGGCGGCGGGCCAAGGGTTGGCCGGGTCGGTGACCTCGATGATCTCCAGGAAAGCGCCGTTGCAGGACGAGGGGTGGATGAACGCCGAGCGGCTTTGATTGGCATGGGGTTCGCCGTGCTCAGTCTCGCCGGTGATGCGGATGCCCAGGTCGCGCAGGTGGGGGATGAGCCGATCGTACTGATCGGTCTCGAAGATCATGAGGTAGGGGGCTTCGCCGCGGCGCTGGAGGAAGCGGGCTCCGGCGGATGCTTCGTCGGTGGGGGCGAGCAACTCGACGAATGTGCCGTTGCCGGCGGGGAGCACGGCGTTGTCCAGGCCGAACTGCGGCAGCGCGCCGGTGCGGCAGGGCTCCATGCCCAGGATGCGACCGTAGAGGTCGATGCCCTCGGGCAGGTCGTTGACCATCATGGCGATCTGGCGGAGCTTGGTGAGCATGGTTTTGGGTGTCCGTTAGCGGAGGGCGCGGCGGCGGCGGTTACGGCGAGTGCGGCGATGGGAATGGCAGCAGGGTGCGGTTGCTTGCTCCAACTGGGACTTCAGGGTTTCCAAACGGGCCTCGGCGACAGCGGCGCGCAGTTCGGCTTCGTGCCGTTCCCGCCGGGCGTCATGCAGTTCGCGTTCGGATTGCTGGGCCTTGCGGGCGAAGAAGTACGCGGTCAGCACGGCTACCGTTCCCGGCGCAATGGGCCGTTGCGCAGCCGTCGGCGGGTGCGACGGCGTGGTGTGGTGTCCTGCTCCATCTGCGCTCTGAGAGCTTCCAATTGGGCTTCGGCGTTGGAGGCGCGCAACTCGGCGACTTCGCGTTCGTACTGGGCCTCCAGGCGCTGACGGTCGGCCTCCATGCGCAGCTTGGCCTCTTCCTGGCGAAGCCGGGCCTCTTCTTGGGATTTGCGGGCGAAGAAGTAGCTGGTGAGCACGGTGATTGCGCCTCCGGAGACGGTGAAGGTGGGGCTGACGATGCGGAAGATGTCGATCCAGAGCCAGTCAGCGCCACCCTGTCTTATGCTGGCATCCAACTCGGGAATTGTAAAGTAGATGGCGACGCTGAGCAGGGTGGCGACGGTCTGGAACAGAACGAAATCGGCCAGCGCCATCAGTATGGCGCCGAAGTGTTGCAATAGAGCCGATATCCGACCGCCACCGGTCGAGTATGAACTGGCGCTCGCCGCCGCTCCCGGGGATTGATCCATCCCAGCGCCGGATCAGTCGCGGGACGGCAGGTTCAGTCTTGCGGTGCCTATGACGTAGGGGCGGTCCGGCACGGGGCCGGTCATGGTGATGTCGCACTGGACGTGGTTGCCGTCGTCGTCCTGCTCGGTGTCGCTGACCTGGATGCCAACGTGCAGGGGCTGGTTGTGGGGGACGGTGCCGCGGAACACCAGGTCCAGGTCGGCGACGGTTCCGGCGCCGGCCCAGTCGGTGATGACGCGGGACACCAGGGCCATGGTCATGATGCCGGGGACGATGGGACCGTCGAGGCCGATCTTCTCGGCCTCGGCCTGGTCAGTGAAGCGGTTGGGCGCGGGATTGCCCCACAGGGAGCAGAAGTCGACCACCTGGTCGTCGGCGACGGAGATGATGGTGGGGCCGATCTCGTCGCCGAGTTCGACGTCCTCAAAATAGAGACGGGCTGCTTCGGTCATCGCGGCATCACTCCCGGACCACCTGGGAGCGCTGGACGTCGGCGACGACCACGCCGTCCTGGTTGCTGAAGGTGGTCTCCCAGACGACGTGGACCATGGTGCCAGAGCGACCGGTCTTGGTGTACACGTCCTTCAGGTGGGACGATGCGGTGAGGCGGTCGCCGACGACGATGGGGGCGCGGGGCTCGACGCGCTGCCCGCCGTGGAACTGGCGGCGGCCGAACTGGAGCTTGATATCGGGCAACTCGCCGCGCTCGAAGAGGGCGCACAGGGTCGGCGGCGCGACCTGGTCGGCGTAGCCGGCGGCGCGGGCGGCCGCGGCGTCGGTGAAGATGGGGTTATCATCCCCGATGCTGCGGGTGTAGACGTCTACAATCTCCCGGGTGACGTCGAAGGGGCCGGACTCGTGCTCCACGCCGTAGAGGGAGTGGTCGTATTCGTAGTCGATCTGGGTGGGCATATTTGGCGCTCCTGAAAGGTGCTCCGGAAGCTCAGTTGTACCGGCTGACGCAACCTGTCATTGCGAGCGAAGCGCGGCAATCTCGTCAGCGCAACCAGGTCGTTTGGGTGCGGGGGTTGATACTGCCACGAGATTGCCACGAATGCCTAACGGCATTCTCGCAATGACAAATCGGGGTACGCGTGATGCTCCTGAAGGTATGTATGGTAGGATCAGGCGACGGGGGCGGCGGCGGTCTCCTGGATGTAGACGGGGCGGAACTCGCCGGAGATGAGGGCGTCGACCAGTTCGGGCTCGGTGCGGATGTTGGCCTTGAACTCGGTGACGGCGCGGCCGATGTGGCTGGCGAGGTGGGCGTCGCTGCCGGCGGTGCCCAGGTAGCCGGCGCTCTGGCACAGATCCTCGGCGCGCTCGTTTTCCTCGGGCTTGCTGCCGGCGTTGACCCGCTCGACGATGGTCACATCCTCGAAGACCTCGCCCTGCTCCATGTACTCCACCAGGCCGATGCCGAACCGGCCCGGGTGGGCGGGGACGACGAAGCCGCCGTGGTGGCGGGCGGCCTTGATGAGCTCGCGGCCGTCCATCTTGACGTCGCCGAAGTCGATGTCCTTCCCAAGGCCGGGGGTGATGTTGTAGACCAGCATGTGCCCGAAGCAGGTGTCGAGCTCGGCACCCTTGAGGACGAGGACGCCATACTGGTCGGCGAGCTGGGAGTAGTCGATATCGAAGTCGAACTTGCGGTGCTCGGTGAGGACGATACCGTCGATGGTGTAGCCCTTCTTGCGGTGCACCTGGATGAACTTGAGGTACTGTTCGACGGTGGCGCGGGAGTCGTCGGACGCGACGGAGTGGCAATGCAGGTCAAGATAGGTCAAGGAACAGCCTCCGGCGGCCCGATGCAATGGATGGCCCCTCCGAGACCGCCAACTGGCGATTATAGGGCGGTGGCGGTGGGGGATGCAACTGCGGGGTTGCGGGCGCGTGGCTCAGGCGCTCCCAGCCTCAAGGGCAAGGGTCAATATTTACCAGGATGAACAGGATGAACGGGATAGACAGGATGATTTGACTTAATCAGGGGCGGGGCAAACCCTGATGCGTACCCAGTTTGACCTGAACAGTCATTGCGAGCGAAGCGTGGCAATCTCGTTGCTGGAGGGGCCATTCTTCGGGTGACGAGATCGCCACGTCGCTGCGCTCCTCGCGATGACAGGGCGGGTGAAAATGAGCAAGGCGCCGGTGCTGCGGCGCTTACCTTCATCGGTACGCGTCGCTGCGGTGCTGGATGCGGTGTACAGTGACGCGGCGATTGGCCCGGTCAAGCTCGTAGATTGCCCGGTGGTCGCCCATGCGGAGGCGGAACTGGCCGCGATAACGGGGGCCGGTCAACGCGCGATGGCGCACCGCTTCTGCATTCTCCGCCATGCGGGCAAGGGCAATGCGCACTTGTTGTGCTGGCCTTTGCGTCCAACCTGGACAAGTCCCTTTCGGCGGTTTCCGTAAATTCCAGGGAGTACGGCACTAATCCAGCCCCAGCCGACGAAACACTTCCTCCGCAGGGATAGTATTGCCGGCTGCCGCTTCCGCTATGGACTGGTCCAACCCTGCGAGAAATTCTTCGGTGAACTCCAGCCCCTCATCCGGGTCGCCGATCAGGTCTTCGCCTACTTCTCCGACGATGTAATGCACCCACCACTGAAAGTCGGCTACCGGAAGATCGGACACTTTTTGCGCCATTTTGGGCGATACGCCGGTTCCATCAGTGTCTGCCGGCAAATGCGAATCGGCCGGCTGATAGAGGGATTCGGAATCATCCGCCCCGGCCCCTGGCTCCGTGTCCGGAACTGCGCCCTGGCATGGTTCCTGCTGATCAGACGTGCAACCCACTATCTCGGCAAGAGATTCGGCAACGGTTTTGCGGAGCAGCGCCACCAACTCCGCGATGGTCAAGTCGGCTACCGTTTGCGCCGCTTCTGTTGTCATAGCGCCTCTGTCCTTAAGGTTGATTGCCTCAATACACGTCACTGCGGTGTCCTACCAACTCAACAACTATCCGGCGGCTCTCCCGGTCGATGGTGTACAAAGCCCGGTAATCGCCAACGCGCAGCCGGAACTCGCCCGCGTGCAGGCCGGTGAGAGCGATGTGCCGGACTGTCTCGCAGTTTTGAGCCAACCGCCGCAACCCGGCCATAACCCGCCGCTCCACCGACGGATCCAGACGCGACATATTGGATCGAGCGGTGCGCGAGAGCTCCAGTCTATACATCATCGGGGCACTCAAGCCCCGCTTCTTTCGCCACCTGCGCCGCGGGTATCGTTCTGCCGGCCGCTATATCCGCCGCCGACCGCTCCAACTGTTCCTGCGCCCAGGCGCTCAACTCCAGACCCGCGTCCGGGTCGCCGATCAACTCTTCCCCCACTTCATCGACGATGTAATAGACCCACCATTCCAGATCGTCAACCGACAGGTCGCTCACCTTGCGCGCCATTTTTGCTGCAACTGCGGCTTCATCGTCCACGATCCGAACCCGCGAACCGGTCGCAGGATGGGCCGCCTTGGAGCCATCCGCTCCGGCCTCCGGCTCCGCAGCTGCGCCCGCGTCCGGGCGCGGCTCCAGCTGGGCATCGGGGTAGCCTACGATCCCACCCAGGGCTTCGGCAACGGTTTCACGGAGCAGTGTCAGCAGCTCCGCCAACGTCAATTCGCCCGTGGTTTTCGGTGTCGGCGTGGTTTCAGTGGTCATAATGCCCCTCGCTTTGCTATAGCACATTGTCCAGCGCGCCTATTGTAGCGGGAATGACGCCGGACGGAATCAGAACAGAGCCTTCACCGCAGCCAGGATTTCCGCGAGCTTGGCGTCGGTGAGACGGGCGACGGTATTGCCGAAGATCCTTTCATTCATGGTCATTATGCGGTCGGGACGCACCCAACTGGCCTGAGTCAGCTGGCCGACCTCCAGGTCGTCCGGCGCCAGGGCTATCTGCCCGCTGTCGGGAAGGGATTGCGTGGTTATCCGGCATACGACCCAGTCCAACTGATTGCTGTAGCGAACGTCCGCGACCAACAATCCGGGCCGCATTCCCGCGTTGCTCAGGTCAGTATAGGGGAAGCGCACGATGACAATGTTGCCCACCATTGGCCGCTACCTGGTGTCCCGAATGTCCGGCAGCGACGCCAACCAGGCTTGATATTCCGGGTCATCGTCCGGCCCGCCGCGTTCGCCGAACCATTCGGCAAGCGCCGCGGTCTCCCACTCGTTTTTGTCTCGGTCGTCGAACACGATGAGATTATCCCCATCCCAGTAGGCCATGCTGTCCACCACGGCCATGGTCTTCACGCTGACGGTGCAGACGCGGCGGAGGAGGTCGATGACGCGCTCCTTGTGGTCGGCGAAGCGGTAGGTGTTGAAGCGCTCGCTGATGGTGGGGTCGCGGGGCTTGCGCTCCTTGTACTGGTCGAGGACCCACTCCAGGGCGGAGCGGCTGCCCAGTTGATAGCGCCAGGCGTCGGCGGGCACGCCGGTCAGGGTGGTGTGCTCGTCCAGGGTGATGACGCCGCGCTCCTTGTCGGCGCGGAGGATGACACGGGGAAGGCGGCCCTCACCCCGGCCCTCTCCCGAAGTGGGAGAGGGGGATTTATCGACTGTCTCCAGGGGGTACGGTTCAGCAGATTCAAACCCGATGTGCAAGTTCAGCAACTCATGCCCCATTTTCGCCCAGGTATCAAAGTCGTGGTACAGGGGCAGGCGGGGGAACTCGCGGAGGAGGTCGACGCGGTAGTCGTGGCGGTAGACCGGGTCGTGGAGGACGGCGTAGGTGTAGGCGAAGATGTCCTCGGGGCCGATGCCGTCGGGATAGCGTTGGTCAAAGCCGACGCCCCACTCCCGCCGGTAATGGTCGTTGATGTGGCGCAGGCCCCACTGGGTGATGTTGCTGACCCGCTCGCCGTCGGGGGTGTAGCGGTAGAGAGGGAGGCATTGACAGTCACCAGTCAAATGCTTGTCCACGATGTGGTCTGCGGCTAGCACATGAAATGGCTTGCTAGCACCGACCGCCTTCACTGCAATTACTATATTCTCGCTTTGTATGCCACGAGGAAATATCTGCGGGATCTGGTATTGCATCTCATTCAACTGTTGGTTGAAGTAAAGCTGCTTATTCACAAACGGACGATAGAGAGCCGTACATACACTGTCCCGGTCAAATACATTGGGCAAGTCCAAACGCAGCTGTCTTTTGAGGTCACGTGTCCATTTGATGCCGGTCCCTAACTGGTCATTGTCGGCGTCTCGGCCTCCGTGAGCGGCGCGAGTGTCCTCGTAGGAGCTTATGAATGCTCTCACTTTTGAGCCTAAGGATTCGGAGGAAAAATCGTAAACCCATTCATCGCGGTCGGTAACGACACCGATCGAATACAGGCCGAAAACTGCTTGCTCGTCCGTAATGGATTTGGCCAGCTTGGTTTGCCTATCCGCTAACGGCATTAAATTCTCAAAGTCGCTATCGGACTGCTCTAACCAGTATGATTTCGCATCCGGCGTGATGCGCTCAAACTCGATTTCGCCAAGTTCGGCGTAACGTAGGTATGCCAACTTGTCCGTCGCCAGCTCAGCGTCCTCGCGCCGGGAATAGTGGATATGACACTCTCCGGTTCGTGATTTTTCCCGGACAAAGAACCCAACCGCGACACCCGTTTGTATGCCAAATACGTTATGCGTGGTGCCGGAGATCTTGGGGTTGCGTCGTACATCGGAGCCCAGGTCAAGGATGTAAATGTCCGTGAATTCCCGTGCCGCTACCTGTCGGAAGCCATCGTCCTGGCGCGTATCCAGGTAGGCGCGGTTGGTGATGAACCCGATGATGCCGTCGTCGGCCAACCTATCCGATGCCCATCGGATGAACCGCTTGTACATGTCATATTGCAATGTTTTTTGTGCAGTGCTGGCGGCGATGTAGGTTTCACTGATGCGCCGGTCAACCGATGGATATTCACGGTTAGGATTGAACTCGGTGAAACTAGTCTGCGAAGCGTTGTAGGGCGGGTTGCCGATGATGACGGAGATGGCCTTTTCGTTCTGCTCCTGGACGCGGATCCAGTTCTCCTCGGAGACGCCGCCGAGGTTGAAGGCGCCCTGGCGGGTGACGGCGCCGCCACTGGCGCCCTGCCAGTCCATGTTGTCCAGGGTGTCCACGAAGCAGAGGTTGGGGAACTCCAGGTAGCGGCCGGTGCGCTCCCGGTAGGTGTACTCGATGTTGAGGTTGGCGATGTAGTAGGGGAGGATCGCCACCTCGTTGGCGTGGATCTCGTTGCGGTACTTGTGCTCCAGCCGGTCCAGGGGCAGGTGGTTGATCAGGCTGGTGATGAAGGTGCCGGTGCCGGTGGCCGGGTCGAGGATCTGCACATTGTCATCGGCCAGCGTGCGCCCGAAGTGCTTCTGCAGCAGGTGGTCGGTGCCGCGGATGATGAAGTCGACGACCTCGTTGGGGGTGTAGACGACGCCCAGGCGGTCGGCGGCGGCGGGGTTGTAGGCCTGGTAGAAGTCCTCGTAGATGGCCTTGAGGAACTGCTGCTTCTCGGCGTAGTCGGCAATCTCGTCGGCGGCGCGGCCGATGGCGCCGTAGTAGACGCGGAGGCGGTCGATGGCCTCGCGGCGGGCGTCGCCGGTGAAGAAGGTGCTTTCGAGAGCGTCGAGCTGGCGGGCGACGTTGTTCTCGCGGTGGAACTGGTCCTCGGCGAAGACGCGCAGGAAGATGTCGCGGGTGAGGATGTGCTGCAGCAGCATCTCGCGGACGTCGGCGTCGGAGACGTCGGGACTGATGGTCTGGCGGCAGAGGCTCAGGAAGAGGGCGGCGGCGTCCTGGTAGTCGGAGTTGCCGGCTTCGGCGTCGGCCACGGCCTCGCGGAGGCTCTCGAGGACGGCGGGGAGGTCGGCCTTGAACTGCTGGCGGGCCTGGCGGAACTCCTCGATCTCGGGCAGCTCGTAGTCCAGGAAGCGGCGGATGAGGCGGTGCAGCTCGCCGGGGCGGGACATGTCGACGCGCATGGCCTCGTTGCCGTTCTGGAAGAGGACGGCGGTCCGGGAGTCCTCGAAGAGGATGTTGTCGCGGGGGTAGCCGCGGTTGAACTTGGCCTGGATCTCGGCGTCGAGGTCGTCGCGGGTGTCCTTAGCCTCCCAGTAGCCGCGGGCCATGCGGAGGGAGTCCTTGACGGTGCCGTCGGGGCGGTTTCTAGACCCTGCGCCGGCGTCGAGTTCATCGACGAGGGCGAGCTTTTCGCGGTGGTCGCGGCAGTAGGAGTCGAGGCAGACGGCGAAGGCGCGGCGGATGCTCTGCTCGTTGTCGGAGCCGCCGAACTGGAGGAAGCGCTGGAGGTCGGCGTGGTAACGCTCGATGTGAGGGTAGGAGGGCATACAGTACACGGGTATTATTCAGACTTCGCGCAAAAGGGCCCGAAAACCGGCCTGCACAAAATCACGGTCGTGAGCGAGAACATCGGTGATGCCACGCTCTTCCATTATCAGGAAGCTGGCACAGTCGGTGACGCTCCAGCGTTGATCCAGACGGTTGGCATAGAGATCGACAGCGGCTCGGAACAAACGGCCGGTCTGAGGCTCAATATGGACATCGGGGTTGGTCCGCATAATGCGCTCGGCATCGACAGCCGTCCGTCGGGCAAGTTCCCCGCCTTTGCTTACGTGGTTCAGGAATTCAACCAGCACCATTTCACTGGTGACGATAAGAGCCGATCCCAACCAAGCGGTGACGTCGCGGGCTTTCTGGTGCAGTACATCCCGTGGGTCATACATGGCAACCAGATAACCGGAATCGGCAAATACCTCTCTCACCGATCTTCCTCCTTGGGCCAACCGTAAAGATAGTGCTTCAGATTTATCGAGCCATCAGTCGGGAGCTCGTCCAGCGCGCCTTCCGGCATTGACCGGTGGATTTCGTCGAACATTTCCAGAATGGATTGCCCCGTATTGCGTAGCGCGGGTTCGCCGGGCGGTGGTTCCGTGTTGAGGGGTTGCTTAATCTTTTGGGAGTCTTCCATGCCAGGCGGGGATTTGCCGTCGTGGGGCACGGCCGGCTCCGCGGGGTCCGCTTCGATGTTGAGCGCGACGATTGCGCCTTCGGGGAAAGCGACGGGTTCGAGTGGCGTGAAGACGCCGTTGGCGTACCTGGCGTATACCGTTTTGCTCATGGCGGGTCTCCTGGGAGAGGGGTATCCGGGGACGCGGTATCGGGCGACGGTTTCAGTCTAGCATGGGTAGAAGCGGGACTGGTGACCGGGGGGCGACGCGCATCCCGTATAATGGTGGGTAGGTGACGATGATGACACAGCCCAGCGCCAGCAGCTTGCGGGATATGATGAACGCCGTTGAGCAGAGCCCCGATTTGCAGGAGGAACTGCGCCAATGGGTGTTCCGGCTCATCCGGGGCAGTGACGGTCTGCGCGAGGAGTTGCGCCGGGAGATACTCACCGAGGAGCTGTTGCAGCTTCCCGTCCGGTTCACCAAAGTGGAGCAGGACGTGGGGGTCCTGAAAGAGGATGTGGCGGTTCTGAAAGAGGATGTTGGGGTTCTGAAGGACGACGTGGCTGGACTGAAGGACGACGTGGCTGGATTGAAGGATGGACAGGCTCGGATCGAGCAGTACGTGGACGATCTCCGGACTGGGCTGGCCCAGGTGTCCGGCCATATCGGCAGGCTCAGCGGCTATGAGTACCAGGCATGTGCCATAGACCGTTCGCGGCGACTGATCCGACGGATGCATCGCATGGAAATGGGCACGGTACTCCACTCCGGCAGACCGCCGTCGCCGACCTTTGACGCCGAAATCCTGATCCCGGCGATCCGGAGCGGACGGATAACCCGTGATGAAGCCGACGATCTGGAAGACGCCGACTGCATCCTGCGCCTGGAAGATCCGGAAAGGGAAACCATCTACGCCGTCGTCGAGATCTCGATCACGGTCCAGGAGACCGACCGGGTGCGGGCGGCCCGCCGCGCCGAAATATTCAGTCGCGCCATCGAAATGGAGGCGTTCCCCTACGTGGTGGGAGAGCAGGAGGAACCACCGGGCGACGCCAGCCTGCGGGTGACCTTCGTTGAATATCCGGCCGAGTTTCCGCCTGTGTTGTAGCGGTTTTGCCTTTTTGCCGATGCGCGAGCGGTCAAAGCGCCGGGAGCGGGTTAGTCCAGATCAGGCCGGGGAATCTGCTGAAATCAGAATCGGCGGTGTGGACCGTTGCATCGTGTTCGAATGCCAGGGCCGCGATGTGCGCGTCGGTGACGATGTTGGGGCCGCTGCCGGATATTTGCAGGTATCGGGATAAGATCGCCAGGTGGTCATCGGTTGGGTTGAGCGGCGAGATGTGATCGTGTCTCAACCAGTGGGGGACGTAGTCGGCGGCTGCCGAGGGTGACAACGCTGAAAGGGGTATGTAAAGGGTTTTCAGGGGGGCGAATGGCAGGTAATTTCCAGGTCGGGCTTGGGTTCCGGCCAAGGTTCGGGCAGCAGCCAGACCCGGAGCCAGAGCCTTCCTTTGAGCATCAGCCGCCTGAGCCAGTTGATGCCGTGGCGGATCACGCTGACGGTGCGGGCCGGACGGCTGCGGGAGTCCCGATGATTGGGAGCCAGGGCCTTTGGCGGCGCACGGAGATTGCTTGGGGAGATGCCACGGTTATTGGCGTCCTCGACCCTGGTGCCGTAGGCCAGGGCCAGCAGGGTGGCCACCGAGAGCACCAGCCAGTGGCGGGAGACGCGCGTTGGGTCGGTGCGCTGGGTCTTGTCCCACTTCCAACCCAGGCTCTTGAGGGCCTTGAAGCCCAGCTCGATCCAGAAGCGCAGCGCGTACCAGCTGGGTCCCACCCTGTCGGGCGCCAGGTCGGTGAGGATGACCCAGGGTTCCTCCTGCTCGACGTACCAGACCACCAGCAGGGTGCATTGGCGTTTGGCCTTGGCGGTGCTGAAGGCGGTGCCAAGGCCGACCCAGGCGGTATCGGGGCGGGAGAGATAGGCGTAGGCGGGCAGACGTTTGCCGCCGTCGGCACAGAAGGTGATGCTCTTGGCGTAGCGCATACAGGGGTGCCATCCCTGGGCGCATATCTGTTGCCACAGCTTGGGGCTGGCGATGCCCCGGTCGCAGAGCACGATGACGGTCATTTCCTCTGGAACCGCCGGAGCCAGGGCTTGCAGCAGTTCCACGATGGGGTCCGCCCAGGAGCCTTTCTGGGTGGCGGGGTGGATGTGCCAGGCCACGGGAATGGCGCAACTGCGATAGACCACGCTGATGACGATGGCGGTGGTCCGGTCTCCCTTGAGCGTGGGGTCGATGGCCAGGGCCAACGGTCCGGAGTGCCACCAGGCCAGGACCCATTTGAGCAGGGGCGCGAAGCAGAGGCTTACGTCCAACTGGGTTTGGCAGGGCCGCGCCCGGTCGCTGCCGTCGTAGAGCCACTGGCGAATGTACTGGCGGAAGCGGTTCCAGTTGCCGCCTCCGGTGGAGAGGGCCGAGGCCACGGCGTTCTGGCAGGCGCTGCCGGCCAGGATGGCCCCGTACACCCACAGCACCAGGCCGGCCAATTGTGGCTGGGAGAGGTGAGGTAAATGCGTTTCAATAGCTTGCTGAATCTGATAGGTTTCTCGGGGAAGGCGCATGTGGGTCCTCCGGCCTCTGGGGGTGTGACGAACACCAGAATGCCGGATGCCAGTGCGCCTTTCCTAGCTTCATTCCGCACCAA
>DAOUIF010000067.1:0-2618 GCA_034423575.1 Dehalococcoidia bacterium
TTCCAGGGATGGTGCGACTACGTGGGCCTGGTGTCCCTTCCGGCCCAGCCCCTCACCGTGGCCCGCTACCTGGCCGCCCGCGCCAACTCCGGCGCATCCATCGCCACGCTGCGCCTCGCCAACAGCGCCATCTCAAAAGCGCATGAATGGGCGAAGGTGGAATCGCCCTGCCGGGACCCGGGCGTGCGCGCATCTTTAAAACGATGGAGCCGGCGCCTCGCCAAACCCCAGCGCCAGTCCGGCGCCCTCACCGCCGACGTCCTCGCCGTGATCCGCCTCACCGCCGTCCAGCCCCGAAGGCGCGGCCGCGGGATGGAGACGCCCGGGCAGGCGGCGGAGCGGGGAAGGTTCGACGTGGCCCTGGTTGCCGTGCTCTCCGACGCCGGGCTCAAGCGCAGCGAGGCGGCGGCGTTGACTTGGGGAGACGTCCAGCGCTGGGACGACGGCTCGGGCCGGATCACCGTCATCCGCTCCAAGACCGATGTGGAGGCCTAGGGCGCGGTGGTGGCCATCACACCCGCCGCCATGCAGGCCCTATCCGCCATCCGGCCGGCGGGGGTTGGCGGCGAGGCGAGAGTATTCGGGCTGTCGGAGTCCCAGATCGCCCGGCGGGTGAAGGCCATCGCCCGGGCCGCGGGGCTTTCGGATTGGGAGTTCTTCAGCGGCCACAGCGGGCGCGTCGGCATGGCCCGGCGCATGGCCCAGAACGGCGCCCCCACCCACGAGATCGAACGCCAGGGCCGCTGGAAACAGGGCGGCGGCATGGTGGGCCGCTACACCCGCGGCGAATCCGCTGGGTCGGCGCTACGATATTTGTGATCACCTCAGCTCTGTTGCGGCGGCGAAGCCTCACCATGAGGCCTGCCAGAACACTATCGGCGGTTGTCAATCCAACGCATGACGTGAGCACTGGTCTCTGCGACCACCTGATCTACTGCCGTATGTTCTCGGTCCAGTTCCTCGTATGGAATCTTGGCTCCAAGTTCCGGCACTAGGACGCCGTTAATATCGACGGACCGGGAGAGCCGTTCGCCGTCCAAGGTCCACCAGATCGACAGTGCCACGTTGAATCCAGCATTCCCCCTGCCGGTGTAATCCTGCAGCGTGTAGATGTGTTTCAGCCGCAGCAGTCTATCACCGCTCAACCTGAACCCGTCAGACACTATGTACTCCGCTTTCGTCCGGTCCCAGTGCCGGGATTCCAACAGGGAACTGGAGTTGGTTTCAGTGCCGTCGAATGACACGTAGGAGATCCCAGTAGACGTGCGAAAGAGGGCATTGGTCAGCGGCCCAAGCGTCGTCTGCAGCCCATCCAGCATGGGACGTATGTACCTTGTGTACGCGGTGTCCAAAGCTTTGACGTCGCCATCCTTAGGAGGGTCGCCCTTGTTTGCCTTCACAAAGGCGGCGAGTTCCCGGTTGATTTCGAGCATATCCAGAGCGCCGCCCAGGTCGGCCAGCGTTATGACTTCGCTATCGCTTCGGGACTGGCGCGTAGTGCCGCCGTAAACTACGGTTTTCGAGGTGATGTCCGGCACCACCTCAGCCACCCGGTGCAGTGAGCGGAAGAAGTCCGAGCCGACGGTAGCGCCCGACTTCACCTCAAAGGCTGCGAAGCCAGAGTCGGCCGGATAGAGCAGGTCGCATTCCAAGCCTTTCGAATCTCGGAAGAACGAGAGGTTGGCCTGGTTCCCGCGATTGAAGCGATGTTTGAGCGCTTCAGCCACGACTGCATTCTCGAAAAGAGCTCCGCGCAGCGGATGAGTTGCCACTTGTCCGGCGTTCTCGATGCCGATCAGATAGGCCGCCAGTCCGACATCGCAGAAATAGAACTTGGGCGATTTGACCAGCCGCTTGCTGATGTTGGCAAAATACGGAAGCAGTTGGAAGATGATGTAGCTGGCCTCCAGCACCGTAAGCCACTCACGCGCTGTGGTGTGCGACACGCCGGCATCTGACCCCAGAGAGCTGAGATTCACCAGTTGACCGATCCTCCCCGCGCATAGCCGCACGAAACGCCGGAAATTCGACAAGTTGTGGACCAGTAACCGTGACGAAGGGATACTGCTGGAAAAGCGTGGTTAGCCGCTGCGTAATCTCGCGATCTACGGTGCATATTGCAAGTAATACCTTCAATACGCACCATAACCCCCCCCCCCCGAGTCTATCAACGTCGATAACGCCGGTCAGCCGCAACTTGGCTGCGACGTGCCCGCCAGATCCTGGCCAACATGGGGCGTCGTCCAGCACCGGGACGACACTCGGGCCGCATCACCGTGATCCGCTCCAAGACCGATGCCGAGGCCCAGGGCGCGGTGGTCGCCATCACCCCCGCCGCCATGGGGGCCCTCGCCGCCATCCGGCCGGCAGGGGTTGCGGGTGATGAGAGAGTGTTTGGGCTGTCGGAGTCCCAGATCGCCCGGCGGGTTAAGGCCATCGCACGGGCCGCGGGGTTGGAGAATTGGGAGTTCTTCAGCGGCCACAGCGGACGCGTGGGCATGGCCCGGCGCATGGCCCAGAACGGCGCGCCCACCCACGAGATCGAACGCCAGGGCCGCTGGAAACAGGGCACCGGCATGGTGGGCCGCTACACCCGCGGCGAGTCCGCCGGCTCCGCG
>DAOUIF010000068.1:0-13388 GCA_034423575.1 Dehalococcoidia bacterium
TGTTTTTCCTTCCATAAGTCTTCGCCTCAATAATGCGACTTGTCGGTCCTTGATCAAAATCCGGCACCTCCGTGCCGGAAGGTTTTACCCGTTCCAGACCGGCAAGAATAGTCAGCGTAAGAGGCATTCCTTATTGTCGTTAATCAACTACCGACGCAACACTACAGCCATAAATTCGGCGGCGTTCCGCATCGCGGCAGCCGATCCGGACGCGGTGATCATCATCGGCGGCTACCAGCCGGCGGCGCAGATCATCGAGAAGCTGCGCATGAAGATGGAGCCGGCCCCCACGTTCCTGGCGGTATCCTTCGTGGGCAGCGACGCACTGGCGGATGAACTCGGCTCCGATGGAGAAGGCGTTTACGTCACGCAAGTGGTGCCGCTGCCAAGCGACACCGGCAGCGATGTGGTTGCCAATTACCGCAGCGCATTGACCACATACTATCCCCAGGAGACCCCAGGGTTCATCTCCCTGGAGGGCTACATCGCGGGACGGCTGGCCATCGAGCGACTCGAGGCTTGCGGCGTCAACCTGAGCCGAGAATGTTTCCTCAACGTTTTGGGCAGTTCCACGGCCGTTACCATAGATGACCTCACGCTCCAGTACGGGCCTGGCGACAACCAGGGGTCTGACGCGGTGCACCTGACCGTAATCGACGAAAACGGGCAATTGCAATCGGCAACAGGCATCACGAGCTCGCCATGACGTGCTGAACACGGAATAGCCTCGCCCAAGCCAACTCCCCGCGACCTGTTTAGCGTCGCGGGGAGTTCTGCATTGTGCCCAATCGCCGGCGTTGGGTCTCCGTGTCCGTCGGTCGGGTTGGCGTCGTGTATAATGCGCCAAATTCCGCCCCTGGCCGCTATCTGAGGAGCGCAATACATGGCACAGGCAGCCGGCGTCAGTCCTTCCCAACCCGCGACGCAGGACGCGCAGCCCCGCACCAAGGGCTCCGTGATGGCGACCACCCTGGTGGGCGCCCACGCCTTCGAGCACCTGTACGCCCACAGCATCCCCGTCATCATCCTGGCCATCATCACCGAGTTCGAGCTGGGCGCGCTCAGCGTCGGAGCGGTGGTGGCCATCCGCTCCATCTTCGGCGGCATCACCAGCACCGCCGGCGGCTTCCTGGTTGACCTGTTCCACCACCGGGTGGCCTGGGTCCTGTCAATCAGCACCCTGATGATCGGCACGGGCTACCTGCTTATGTCCATAGCCCCCTCCTACGTCCTGATCCTGGGCGCCATCGCCCTGGGATCCATGGGCAGCGCGCTATGGCATCCGCCGGCCCTGGGCCTGCTGGCGCGGCGTTTTCCGGAGCGGCGCGGC
Organism: Dehalococcoidia bacterium; assembly: GCA_034423575.1. Taxonomy (GTDB): domain Bacteria; phylum Chloroflexota; class Dehalococcoidia; order Lucifugimonadales; family UBA3495; genus Bin87. The sequence continues at coordinate 1,331 of DAOUIF010000068.1, forward strand.
CTGTTCATATCCATGCACCGCTCCACCGGCAGCGTCGGCGACGTCATCGGCCCGCTGGCGGCCGGCGCCCTCATCGCCGGCGCCCTCACCTGGACCGGCGGCTCAGAAGGAGCCGAGGTAGGCGTCTCGTATGCGCTCCCCTGGGGCACCGTGGACTGGCGTTACATCCTCGGGTTCAGCACCCCGATCATGTTCGTCGCCACCGTGGTGATCTTCATCCTGCTGCGCAACGCCGGCAGCGAGCGTCCGGTCAACGTGGACGTCGGCGCGCGGATTCGCACCAACTGGGCGGGCATGAAGGACGCCTTCCGCGGCACCGGCATGTGGGCCATTTTCACCGTCTCCGCCGTGCGGGGCATGGCCGACCGCTCCCTGGTCTTCCTGGTCCCCCTCTACCTGATCCACCTGGGCGTCGGCGAGTTCCAGGCCGCGGTGCACGTCATGCTCATGGTGCTCCCCGGCATCCTCTTCGGTCCGATCATCGGCTCGCTGTCCGACCGCATCGGCCGCCGCCCGCTGATCATCTTCATCATGGGCGTCACCACCATGCTCACCATAGCCATCATCCTGGTGAGTGGCGGAGGCTACACGGCGTGGATCACCGTTTTCGTCGCTATTTACGGCATGATGAACTTCTCGGTGAACAACCTGACCCAGGCCGCCGCCGCGGACATTGCCGCCGGCCGCCGCCTGGAGTCCAGCTTCCTCGGCTTGATGTGGGGCAATAACACGCTGTTCGGAGCCATCGCCGCCTTCATGATCTTCGGGCCGGTGGAATGGTTCGACTGGCAGTACGGCTTCTTCATCGCCGCCGGCATTTACTTCGCGGGCTTCCTCATCTCGCTGCTGATCCCGGGCAAGCCCATGGCGCCCGAGGTCGTGCCGGCCCAGGACGCTCCCGCCGATACGGCTGGAGTCCCCGAACGCGAGGCGGCGCCGGCTTCGGCCTGATCGCAGCGCCTTACGAATTGGCGCCGGCGGAGCCTTGAACGGGGATACCGACGGCGCTGGCAAAACTTGCTGGGCAACATGGGCGTTTTGGACCGTAATACAATCGGCTACCGTAAAGGAGGTCGGGAAATGACAACCGGAAAAGACATCGCCGGCGCTATGCCATCCGACCCGTCCCAAACTGACGATCCATTGCTGGCATTGCTGCTGTCAGCCCCCGAAGACGACGAGGATCTGGACGAAGAAACCCTTGCCGCATTGCAGGAAGCCGAAGCAGACCTCGATGCCGGGAGGATATTAACGAGCAGTGAATTGGCGCATAGCTTACACCAGGCGCGCCGAACGGGATTTGAGAGCGATTGATCCCCCGGTGGTCGAGCGTGTGCAGGAAGCCATAGAGCGTTTGGCTGCCACTGGGCAAGGCGACGTAGCGCGTTTGCGTGGTTACTCCGATCGATGGCGACTGCGTGTTGGCCCGTGGCGAGTATTGTTTGCCTATGATTTCGATACCCGAACCATATCAGTGTTGACCGTTGGCCACCGTCGTGAAGCTTATCGCAGATAGCACATACCCGTCGACGAAGGCTTTAGGATAATAGGAATGGCCGCAGCGCAGGGGACGCTTCCCGACGCGCCGGTGACGGGTGGACGCCGCACCGGCAATCGGGTTCTGGCGTCCACGCTCATCGGAGCCCACGGCTTCGAGCACCTGATCTCCAATAGCATCCCGCTGCTGACCACAGTCATGGCGGTGGAATTGGGCCTGGGCGCGTTGCAGGTCGGTGCTATCGTGGCGGTGCGTTCGGCTGCCGCCGGCATAACCAGCGTCACCGGCGGGTTCCTGTCCGACCTGCTCCACCACCGCATCGCCTGGGTGCTGTCCATCAGCGCCCTGCTAACCGCGGTGGGGCTGCTGCTGATTGCGATTTCGCCGTCTTACGCGGTGATCCTACTGGCGTTGGCATTGGCGTCCTCCGGCGCGGCGCTGTGGCATCCGCCGGCCCTAGGGCTGCTGGCCCAGCGTTTCCCCAACCGTCGCGGCCTGTTCCTGTCGATGCACCGTTCCACCGGGAGCGTGGGCGATGTGGTCGGGCCGATGATCGCCGGCATCCTGCTGCTGGGAGCATTGCAGTGGGAGGCCTCTGACGGTCTTGTCGTGGGTTGGGAACTGGGTCTCGAGCCCGTCAGCTGGCGCTGGATCCTGGCCTTCGGCGCGCCGATCATGTTCGTTGCAACCTTCGTGATCTATGGGCTGCTCCGTCACGCGGGAGACGCGCCGCCGGTGAACGTCGACCTGGGACAGCGTCTGAGGTCGGTTTGGGGAAGTACCTACGTGGCCTTCCGCGGCACCCGCCTGTGGGCTGTATTTGCGGTGGCTGCGGTGCGCGGCATGGCCGATGGGTCCATGCTGTTCCTGGTGCCGCTGTACCTGACCCAGGCGCTGGGCATCAACACCTTCCAGGCTTCAGCCCACCTGGCGCTGATGGTGGGGCCGGCGATGGTTACGGCCCCGCTGCTGGGCGCGCTGTCCGACCGGGTGGGGCGCAAATCGCTCATCGTGTTCCTGATGGCCTTTGCCACAGTCCTGACCCTGGCCATTCCCATGGGCGGGCAGCAGTATTCGGTCTGGGTAACGGTCTGCGTCGCCCTGTACGGATTGCAGCACTTCACTGTGATCAACCTCACCTCGGCGGCGGCGGCCGACGTCGCCGCCCGCTACCGGCTGGAGTCCAGCTTCCTGGGTCTCATGTGGGGCAACAACGTCCTCTTTGGAGCCGTCGCCGCCGTGTTCATCTTTGGCCCCATCGAGTGGCTGGGCTGGCAGTACGGCTTCTTCATCGCCGGCGGCATCTACGGCGTGGGCTTCCTGGCGTCCCTGGCCATCCCCGGCCGGGAACGCGAACCGCCGACCGCGTAGCCCGGTGCTAGAATGGGTTCGCAGCGTTTCTCTGCGCCACGCATGGGTCGAAGACGCTACCAGACTGCGAAACCTATGTTGAAGCGAGCGCCATGGCCAGCCAACCGGAATACGACGCCAATTCCGAGGCGGTTCGGACGCACCTGACCATCCTGCAGGACGTCATCGGGCGCATGGCCGGCAACAGCGCGTCCTGCAAGAACTGGTGCATCCTGCTGGTGGCGGCCATCCTGGTGCTGGTGGCGCGCACCGATGCGCCCGCATTCGCACTGCTGGCCCTGATCCCGACCGTGCTGTTCATGTTCCTCGACGCTTACTACCTGGCGCTGGAACAGGTTTTTCGTCAATCCTACGATGCCTTCGTCACAAAACTGCACGACGGGGCCGTGACCCTGGTTGACCTGTACGTGGTGAAACCCGGCCGCTCCATCGGCCGGCAGATGCTGGTCAGCCTGCGTTCAACTTCAGTCTGGCCCTTCTACCTAGCGTTGGTGGTGGCGATATTGCTGGTGTGGGTGCTCTCACCCGCCTGGCCGCCGGGGGATTGGTTCTCCTACCCGGCGCCCCCGGCGCCGCCCTGACCGGAGGGCAAAACGGCGCCCGGTTGCCCGAACCCTGCGTTCGGGCCGGCTATAATGATTGAGTGCTTATCGGAACGTGGAGATCCGCCATGCTATCCCCAGCGCAAATACAGCAAGTGCGCAACAAGGTCTGGCTTGCCGACCAGGCCATGGCGCAGCGTGACCACGAACTGTTTTGCAAGCGCATCTGGGAAGCCACCGCCCACGCGATCAAGTGTGTTGCCCAAGAAAAAGGTTGGCCTTGCCAGACTTTTGACGAGATTTACGCCGCCGGTCGCCGGATGGTGAAAGGATCTGACAATGATTTCGGATGGACGGCGGCTCTGGGCTCAGCGGAGTTGCTGCGTGCCAACGGGAAGGGATTGGTTCAGCAAGAGTACGAAATCGAGGAGGACTGGGACATAGCCACCAGTTTTATCGACCGGATGCTGGGGTTCCCGATGCGAGACGTCAAATGACGTCTGGAGAGCACATCCAGCAATCCGGCGTATTCATTGCTCTGGAGAATGATCTTTTTGACGTTGGCAACAACATGGCCGGCGCCGAAATGCTGTACGGAGCGCTCACGCAGGTAATTATCGCAATCGCCATGCGGAGACGGGAGCGTTACCGTGAACATCAACATCGTCGCCATCTAATTCGAAGGTTGACCACAGAACTGGACGACCCCGACATCACCGATGCTTTCGGTACGACCCAAAGGCTGCACGTCCACTTCTATCTCAACGACTTGACCGACGATTGCTTTCAGGCAGCTGTAATGATCACACGTGGCCTCATCAACCGTCTCCTCCCCCTGACCGCATTGTCGGCGTCTGGCTGATATGTCCGTCATCACCCATTTCACCGGCAGCGCCCGAGTCGCTGGCGCGCTTCTTCTCCTCACCGCGGTGGCCACCGCCATCATGGTGCCCACCCGCCTCATGGCCGACGCGGACCAGCCCACCCTGCGGCTCACGCTGGAAGCAATCTCCGCCAACACCCTGCCCTACACCTGCAGCGCCATCGCGCGCATCTTTTCGGGAGTTTTCCTGCTGGCGGCTGCCGGTTTGATGCGGTCTGTGACCACCCCCTACCGTCCGGCGCCGGCGCGGCTGGCGATGACGGCCCTGTCGTTGTCCGGTGTGGTAACGATTGTTTCTGGCGTGTGCGCCATCATGCTGACCACCATCGGCCCCTCCGCCATCGCATTCGATGACGCGCGGTTGCTTGAAACCGCGGGCCGCCTCGACGCCGCCCGCTGGATCACCGGCAAGGTGGGGTTCACCCTGGCCGGCCTGGGCCTGATCGCGCTCGGACCGGTGCAGTGGCGCGTGGGTGGTCTGCTCAAAGTATCTGCGGTGGCCGACGTGATCATCGGCGTGGCCATGCTATTCATCTGGGTCGACGCCGCCACCGTGATGCACCGGGTCTCCGGCATTGCATTCCTGGCCTGGCTCATAGTCAGCGGCCTGTGGCTGGTCGCCGGACTGCTCAAGCCGCCGCCCATCCTGACCAACGATGCTACTCAACACGAAACCGGAGAGTACGAATATGGCCGACCGCGCCACTAACCTCGCCACCGTCCAGCGAATCCGCGAAGAACTGACCGGGCTGCTTGACGGGATGGACTATTGCCTCGATTGGAAGGACGGCGACGGTTGGTGCGCCCGCGAGGTCCTCTATCACCTGGTGGACACACCCGAGGGAGGCATCGGCAGCGTCATTGCCGGAGTGCTGAACGGCAGCCTTGAAGAGGTCACCATCCTGCCTGACATAAGCAACGTCACGCCTGAGCGCCTGGCCGCAGACATTGGCGATGCTCTGGCGGGACCTCTGGCCATCCTGCAGACCGCCGAAGACGCCATTGCCAACGCCGGCGATGGTGACTTTGAGGGACGAACCGCCCTCGCCCACCTGCCGCACCGCGGCATCCACGAGCACCGCACGGCACAATCGTTCATAGACGGCCTGGAACGGCACTGGGGCGAGCACCTGAATCAAATTCGCGCCATCCGTGAGGCCCTGGGGATGTAGGGGCGACCGGCCGGTCGCCCCTACCCGGGAAACCGATATCCCGCCGCCAAATACCCAACCACCGTACGGTGACAGCTTGTGCGCGCTGATCCAAAACGCAACATCGCTGCCGGCGGCTCAGGGCGCCGTTCCATTAGACTGCGCGGTCATGATTATTCACAGGTCGGCGCGTACTTCGTAACCATATGCACGTACAACCGAGCGTGCATATTCGGTCACATTATGGATAGTGAGATGCGGTTGAATGAAATTGGTCAGATAGCTGCGGAAGAATGGACAAGATCAGAGCGCGTTCGCGATGAGATCGAACTGGACGAATGGGTAATCATGCCTAACCACCTACATGGGATAGTGTGGATTACTACTAACTATGACGGACGCAATGTAGTAGGGGCGACCGGCCGGTCGCCCCTACCGTCTGGCCCCCAACCCCGTTCGTTGGGGGCAATGGTCGCGGGTTTCAAATCGGCGGCAACGAAACGCATCAACGCGGTTTATGGCACGCCCGGAACGTCTCTTTGGCAGCGCAATTATTATGAGCACGTGATACGAAACGAGGATACTCTTGATCGCGTTCGCCAGTATATTAGGGACAATCCGTCAAAATGGCCTGACGATCCTGACAATCCAGCCAATCGCCAACGCTGATCCGCGTAGGGATGCCCGTCACACAAGACGCGCATCCCGCAGGGGCGACCGGCCGGTCGCCCCTACAACGTTGCCTAACATGGCGCCCATGTCGCCCCGGTTTGACACCCACGAAACCGCCCGGTTATATTCCGTCTAATTTCGTTCTCAAAAAGGGAGGAAACCAACAATGACAACTCAGAGGGGAAGAGTTCGGTTCGAAGCCGGCAACGTGGCCTTCATCGTCCAGCACGAGCTGTGGGACGGCAACATCCAGGACCATTCCGACCAGGGCGTGGTCATCCTGGTCGACGTCGGGGGAGAGACCGCCTTGCGTTTCAACTGCTTCGACATCGAGAAGAGCTATGTCTACGCGCCGGACGGCGACAGCGTCCCGTACCGAATGGACCATACCGTCGACGGCAACCCCATCGGCTGGTCGGTGAGGACCATGCGCAGCAACCTCGGCGTCATGCTCACCCGCGCCGGCTATGGCGACGCCGCTGGGTCGCTGGATATGAACGCCGTCAACGCGGCGCTGGACGAGGTCGACGCCACCGCCCGGGTCAAGTTCGCCGGCGAGCGCAACACCGTCAAGCACAACCGGGGCACCGACATCATCGAGGCCGGCAACATCCGCTTCGGCCTGGAGATGCGACGGCAGGCGTCCGGCGACGGCGGCCTGGCCATTCACGTCCTCAGCGACCTCGCCGGCAACACGGGCCGCGTGTTCACCGAGGAGACGGAGTTGCTGGCCTTCGACTGCTTCCGGGACGAGCCGCACTACCACTACGGCCCGCGCAACAAGAACCACCGGATCTTCTGGGACAAGACCCTGGTCCCCGACCCGCTGGGCTGGTGTCTGGACCAGTTCAAGACCGGCAAGCTCAAGGCCATGCTGGAGCGCGCCGGCTACCCCGGCGTCGCTGCCGACCTGGACGAAGATCTCCTCGCCTCGGTGATCCCGCAGGTCGAGTCCCGCGGCCGCGAGATGGAAGCCGACGGTATCCCCGCCGAGGTGACGCCCAACCTGGTGCAGTAATCCAACCGCGCCAAGCGAGGCCGTTGTGCCCAACAATGCCGCCGCCGGCTAACCTTCCGGCGGCGGCTTTTTTCGGTTTGATGGTGTCACGCGCGCAGTGTTAGACTCACCATGGTTGCGCGCGCCCAAAGCGCGTCGAAAGCGCAATCGTCTCCGACCGGAGGAACCATGGCCGCCCAGACAGTTGCCGAACTCACCATCGACGAGCTCCGCGCGTTGATCCGCGAAACTGTCACCGAGGTTGTCGCCGAACTGCTGGACGACCCAGATGAGGGCTTGGAGTTCCGCGAGGAATTTGTGGTCGAAATGGAAAGACTCCTCGCGTCTGATCGGCGTACCACGCCCTTGCCGGAAGTGACCAAAAGACTAGGTTTGTCTACGTGACGCATATTTGGACTAGGCCGGCTCGATATCAAGGCCTAATGCCCTGATATTGAAAACCTGCGCTGTCAAGGCAACACCATGGCTGCATCAGCCCCACATCCATTTCCGTATCAGGGTAGCAAGCGCAACATAGCGCATCATATTTTGCCTCGTCTGCCCGGCGACACGGATCGCCTAATCGAGCCTTTTTGTGGATCAGCGGCTGTTTCGATCGCCGCTGCATTCCACGGGGTTGCATCAAAGTTCGAGATTAACGACGTAAACACCACCTTGATGGATCTTTGGGATGAGATCCTGCATCGTCCCGGTGAGTTGACGTTCCAGTATGAGCAGTTGTGGAAGGACCAATACCCTGATAGTCACGAGCACTTTTACCGGGTGCGCTCCGAATTCAACAGAACGCATTTACCCCATCATTTGCTATACCTGTTAGCTCGCATTGTCAAAGGCGCCGTGCGTTACAGTTCTGACGGTTTGTTCAACCAGAGTCTGGATAAGCGTCGCAACGGAATGCAGCCCTCGAAAATGAGGCGCCAAATCTACGCCGTTTCGAACCTATTGGCTGGTAGAACGAACCTGTCAGCTGTGGATTTCAGAGACGTGATCATGGATGCGACCCCGGCAGATGTTGTTTACATGGATCCCCCGTATCAAGGCACTTCTTTCTCACGTGACCACCGCTATTTCAGCGGCGTCACGTACAACGAACTCGCCGATGTACTGTCGCTGATGAACCTGAAAGGCATTTCGTTCATAGTTAGCTACGACGGCCGCACTGGAGACAAAGCCCACGGCAAGGTACTCCCGGAAGAACTCCGCCTGGTTCGCTTGGAAATACACGCCGGGAAATCCAGCCAGTCCACGCTCCTCGGCCAGGACCAGGATACTGTCGAATCTTTGTACTTGTCCCCCGCGCTCATGGAGCGTTTGGGCGGCCATACGGAACGCGGTTTGTTATCGTTTGCACAGGGGCAGACAGCAAGATGACAAACCAAGATCTGCCCCCTGAATTCCTGGATTTGGTGAGTAGCGTCCAGGCCAGGCGCCCAAAAACGGTAATCGACCACATCCTGCAACACGGGTTCGTCACGACCGAAGAACTGAGAGACCTGTACGGTTATAATCACCCTCCCAGAGGAGCCCGTGACGTTAGGGAGTTAGGTATCCCGCTGGAAACCTTCCGGGTAACCGGCTCTGACGGCAGGTCAATCGGTGCGTACCGGTTTGGTGATCCCGCCAAGCAGCGGTCGGCCGTATTATCTGGCCGAACGGCTATATCGTCAGCCATCAAGAGTTCCTTGTTTGAACGCTATGGTGCCAAGTGCAACATATACTTGGAGCCGTTCCCCGAAAGGGAGCTTCAGGTTGATCACCGAATTCCCTTCGAAATATCTGGTGACGAGGAACTGTCCACTGACGTGGACGACTATATGCTGTTGTGCCCGTCAGCAAATCGGGCGAAGTCCTGGAGCTGTGAACATTGCGAGAATTGGTCGTTGAAGATTTCTGACAATTGTCGATCCTGCTACTGGGCATTTCCCGAAGACTATACGCACATAGCCATGCGTGATATTCGCAGGTTAGACATCATTTGGTCCGGCGAGGAATCAGCAGAATACGACCAGATAAATGTCGTCGCCCAAGAAGCTGGAGAAGAGCTGCCGTCATTCGTCAAGTCCATTATCCGCCGTCGTTTGGAGTTGGACGGTCTACTGTAAGATGTGGGAGTTTCCCTGTCCTCTTGATGGAAGGGGCTCGGTTGCGGAGTATGATGGTTAGTCACGACATCACCGTCAAAGTCGTCGAAACGCCCGCCGAACTGGAGGGCGCGTTCAGCCTGCGCATCCGCGTGTTCGTGGGCGAGCAGGGCGTCCCCGCCGAGATCGAGCTGGACGAGTTCGACACCGCGCCGGATACCGTCCACGCCGTGGCCCTGCACGAGGGCGTCATTATCGGCACCGGACGCCTGCTGCCGGACGTTGACGGCAAGGGCCCGCACATCGGGCGAATGGCGGTGGAACCGGACAGGCGCCGCGCCGGCGTCGGCGGGTTGGTGCTGAACTTTCTGGAAGACCAGGGCCGCGCCCTCGGGTTCCGGCAGATCACCCTCCACGCCCAGGAGTACGTCAAGTCCTTCTACGCCGGCCACGGCTACCGGGAAGTTGGCGATATCTTCGAGGAAGCCGGCATCCCCCACCGCGAGATGGTCAAGGAACTGTAGCAACCGGAGAGACACCAGACATGGGAATTCTGACCGATGACATGAAGCGGGCTCTCACCGAGCAGCGTCTCATCTTTGCCGCAACCGTCTGCCCTGACGGCACCCCCAACCTGTCGCCCAAGGCCACCACCATGGTATGGGATGACGATCACATCCTGTTCACCGACCTGGCGTCACCGGGCACCATGCGGAACCTGGCCCACAACCCGTCCATCGAGATCAACGTCGTGGATCAGTTCGCCCGCAAGGGCTACCGCTTCAAGGGCACCGTGGCCATACACTCTGGCGATGAACTGGAAGCTACGGTGAAGGAGCGAATGCGCAACGGCTCGTCCAACGTGACCGGATTGACCGACAGCGTGCGAGCCGTCGTCCTGATCCGCGTGGAGCAGGCCCTGCCGCTGGTGTCCCCCGGCTACTGGGGCGGAGCCACCGAGGCCGAAACCCGGCGCAACTGGGAAGACTACTGGGCCAGCGTCAACGCCGGCTGGCACGAACGCCAGGCTGAGCCGGTATCGTCCGAGCCGGCGTAGGGGGCGAATAATGATCCGCCCCCGCCGTGCAGCTGAGGGTTAGGCTACCGCCGCGGCTTCCACTCCGTCCATCACCCGGACTTCCATCTTGGCGATGTGGCTCGTGGGTCGGTCGCCCAGCGCCGTGCGCTCCGGCGAGGCGAAGTAGGCCGCTTCCTTCTCCGCGATCTGGTCCGCGCTGTCGAACCGGCGCACCCAGATGAACTCGGTGCGGTCGGCGTTCACGTAGCTGGACACCACCGGGATCCCCAGGCGGTCGTGCAGCGGCCGGATGTGCTCGTTGAACACGCCGAGCCAGGAATCCATCATGCCGCGGTTGATGGTGTAGATGCGCAACTGGTAGGTAGCCATTGGTTGTTCCTCCGTGTTTGTCTGAATCGGGATTTGCCGGATTTCATGATTTACAGGACTGACGCACTAATCTTGTGAATCTCCAAATCCTGTAAATCCTGATTCTGACAATCTCACGCGACCTGGTACTGGGCGATGGCGTCCTGGCTGAAGGAGAGGCCCAGACCCGGACGGTCCGGCACGACGAGATCGCCGTTCACGATGTCCGGCGTCTCGTCAAAGAGCCGCAGAGACCACGGCATGTATTCCACCGTCAGCCCGTTGGGTATGGCAGAGATCGTGTGCACCTGCACCTCGGGTATCAGGTGGGAAACCACCGGGAGGTTGAACGCCTCCGCCATGCCGGCGATCTTGCGGAAGGGCGTGATGCCGCCGGCGCGCAGCAGGTCCACCATCACGATGTCGATGCTGCGGTGTTCCACCATGTGGCGGAAGGGGCGGATGCCGTACACGTACTCACCGGCGGCGATGGGGGTGGTCAAGGCGTCGGCGACCCGCGCCAGGCCCTGGTAGTCGTCCCGTGCCACCACGTCCTCCAGCCAGAAGAGGTGGTACTCCTCCACCATGCTGCCGATCTGGATGGCTTGGTTCACGTTCCAAAGCTGGTTGATGTCGCACATCAGGTCGATGTCGGGTCCGATGGCGTCCCGCAGGGTGCGGATGCGGGCCACCTCCCGGGCGGCCGTAGGCTCTGCGCCCATCTGCGTCTTCATCTGGCGGAACCCCTGCTCCACCAGTCTCGGGCCGGCCTCGGACAGGTACTCCAGGCCCATGGGGCGCATCAGCGCGCCGCTGGCGTAGGTGGGCGCCCGGTCCCGGTACCCGCCCATGAGGCTGCACACGGTCTGGTCCAGAGCCTTGGCCTTGATGTCCCACACCGCCATGTCGATGGGGGCCAGCCCCAGCGACAGGATGCCCTCCGGCCCGGCGGACGAGCAGGCGTCCATCAGCTTGCCCCACACGGCTTCGGGGTTCATGGGATCCTCGCCCACCGCCAGTTCCACCAGGTCGTCCACCGCTCGCCGCAGCGCGTGCACCAGCGGCCCGCCAAAGAAGGTCAGGCCGATGCCGGTGATGCCCTCGTCGGTGTTCAGCTCCAAGGTGACGAATTCGCGGGTGCCCGGTTGGTCGATGCCCACCACCAGCGGGTTGTCCGCCGGTGTCTGCAAAACGCGCGTGGTGCCGCCGGTAATTCTCATGTCAGATGTCTCCTTCAATGGGCCGATATCTTGATCGCAGGATAATCACCGATACTCCCGCGTCGTCTGCCCTTGCCTGGTCGCGATCATCAATGGATTCGCCCACGACCACCGCCGCGGAGTTTTCCCGATAAACCGCTGCAAGTATGTCGGCGCGATGTCTGGCGCGGGCGATGTCATGCTCGTCAATCCTGGCTGAGGCTTCGATCACTACCCATATCGGCTGATTGTCGCT
>DAOUIF010000069.1:0-58507 GCA_034423575.1 Dehalococcoidia bacterium
GCGATCTCCTCGTTGGCCTCGGCCAGCGCCGCGCGGAGCATCGCCGTCTCCTGTTCCGGCGTCATGGGAGGTTGGTCGGCCGGGCCTTCCTGCGCTGATGACGACCCGGGGACGTAGAAATCCGACGCGAGGGTTCCCGGTTCGAAATCGTCGGGTTGCCGTGCGTCGGGCGGTTGGGTTTCATCAATTGCCATTTACGTTTCCCTGAACTGTGATGGCTGCTGTGGTTCGGTTTGAGGTCATTCCGGGGCCGGCAGGCTAAGGCTGCTGCATAACAGGGCCACTTCGGCGCGGATGTTTTCCACCACCTCGGCGTCGCCGGTGACACGGGCCAGCCGGCGGGAAAATACGCTCAGGTTGTTGACCAGCTTGAGCGCGAATTCGACCCCCGCCAGGTTCAGCCCGAGATTGTCCATCAGGTGGCGGATCAGCATCACCTTGCGGAGGTCATCCTGAGAGTAGAGCCGAAGCATGCCGACGGTCCGCACTGGCTGAATCAGACCGAGCCGCTCGTACTTGCGCAAGGTCTGGGGATGCATTTCCAGCAGGCGCGCGGCCACGGAAATGATGTACACACCCTCCAGCTCCATGTTGGGACTCGCACCGTTCCGCCCCGATCCGGCTGCGGCCGGCGGCGTCGGCGCGCGCGCGGCGGGAGACAATCCCTCCGGCCAGGTCGCCGGCGCTTCCACGCTGGGGTCGGGATACGGCTCCAGGCGAGCCTGTTGGCGGTTGCTCCATCGTTGTTGCATCTGGGTGACGCTCCGTGCGTGAATTATATCACATGTTGCTACGGATTCAATATAATGCTTGACACAGTACGTGTCAAGGCGTACCATGCGAATCCAGCCACTCAGCAGCCGGCTGCCGAGCCGCAATGTACGGCGTGCCGGGTGGAAAAGACACCGCAATCCAGTCCAAGGTTTCCCGCGTATACCAAGCGGATTGGGACGTTACGGGCGGATAAGAAGCGTATTGGATAACGCAAGCTTGCACAGAGCAAACCAGGAGGTGTTCGCCATGCTGCATATTGCGCAAACCCACCGCTGCAGCCGCTACACGTGCGGGTATCAGCACGGTACCCGCCGTCGCCCCGGTTTCCTGCGGCGCATCATCGCCGCGATCTTCGGAAGGAGGTAACCATGAAACTGAAGTTCAATGCCTGTCCCAAGTGCTCCGGCGACCTGGAACTGCGGCGTGACGTATACGGCATGTTCGTCAGCTGCCTCCAGTGTGGATTGCAGCGCGACCTGGACGCTCCCGTTGCCGGCGTCGAGATGGACCAGCGAGGACTGGCCGCTGCGCCCGCCCCGCACCCGGAGCTTCTCAAGGCGGCGTAACCGCCACGACAGTTGACTGAAATGGGGCGGGTGCAAAACCCGCCCCATTTTTTGACTGTCCGTCATTCCCGCGAAGGCGGGAATGACGGACTAAATTTACCGGGTTAGTTCCGGCCAGAACCGTTCTTCCTGCCAGGGGTCGGCGTTGTTGTTGTAGCCCCGCTGTTCCCAGAAGCCTGGAGCGTCCTCAGCCATCAGCTCGATGCCGTTGACCCATTTGGCAGACTTCCACCCGTAGCGGCTCGGGATGATCAGACGCAGAGGCCAGCCGTGATCCCTCCCCAACTCGGCGCCATTCTGCCGGTGGGCCAGGAGGCCTTCGGACAGGGCCAGGTCCAGCGGCACGTTGGTGGTGTAGTCGCCGAAGCAGTGCGCCATGATGTGCCGGGCGTCCGGCAAAATGCCGGCCACCTCCAGCAGATCCGACACCAGCACGCCCTCCCAGGTCTGGTCCAGCGCGGACCACTGGGTCACGCAGTGGAAGTCGGCGTCCATGACCACCTGGGGGAGAGCGCAGAACTGGGCCCAGTCCAGCGTCACCTCGCGCTCAACCAGGCCCCAGACCCGGATGGTCCAGGTGGACAAGTCGATCTGCGGGGTGTCGCCGTAGGTGAGGACGGGGAAGGTCTTGGCGACGAACTGCCCGGGCGGAACCTTCTCGCCGGCCGGGGGCGCGATCTTGATTTGGTCCGGGCGCTTCAGGCCAAATTCCGGCTGGACGCCCGTGGTCTGTTGCTGGTTGGATGAGGTCATGGAAATGCTCCAGATGGAATTACGGCATGGCCATTATGGTTCCGGCCGGCCCGTCGGTTATGCGTCCGACGACGGCGGCGCAGACCGCTCCCTCTTCTTTGAGGGCGGCCACCAGCACATCACAGCGCGCAGCGGGAACAGATATCAGCAGGCCGCCGGAGGTCTGGGCGTCACAGAGGAGCAGCCGGTCCTCGTCGGTCAAACCTTCGTTCCAGGTCAAGGCGTCCGCGACGCTGCTGAGGTTGCGGTGGGTGCCGCCGGGGGCCACGCCCCGGTCGAGCAGTTCCCTGGTACCCGCGAGCACGGGGATGGCGGACAGGTTCACCTCGGCAGCGACGCCGCTGCCCTTGACCATGCTCTTCAGGTGGCCCATCAGCCCAAACCCGGTAACGTCGGTGGCCGCGTTGACGCCCACCCGCTGCATCGCCACGGCGCCGGGCCGGTTCAACGCCGCCATGGTTTCCACTGCGCCCGACATAACGTTGGGGTCGACCACGCCCTGCTTCCCGGCGGTGGTGATGATGCCGGTGCCGATGGGCTTGCTGAGGACCAGCACGTCGCCGGCTTTCGCGCCGGCGTTGCTGACCTGCTTGCCGGGCTCGACGACGCCGATGACCGATAGGCCATACTTGGGCTCTGGGTCGTCCACGGTGTGGCCGCCGACGATGAGGCACTCGGCCTCCGCAGCCTTGGCGTAGCCGCCCTGCAGCGTCTTGCCCAGGATCTCCTTGTCCAGCGACGCGGGGAAGCCGACAACGTTCAGGGCGATGAGCGGTTTGCCGCCCATGGCGTAGACGTCGGACAGCGAGTTGGCGGCGGCGATGGCGCCGAACTCGTAGGGGTCGTCGGTGATGGGAGGGAAGAAGTCGACGGTTACGATGAGCGCCGTCTCGTCGTTGATGCGATAGACGGCGGCGTCGTCGCCGGTCTCGGCCCCAACCAGCAGGTCGGGGTGGGAGAGCAGCGGAACATAACTCAGGACCTGACCCAGGTCCTCAAGGCTCAGCTTGGCCGCTCAACCCGCGCAGTGGGACAGTTCGGTAAGGCGTATGGGTGCGTCGAGTTGGGTCATGTTATTCCTTTACAGCTGGTACTCGGGCCGGCGCAGCAGCTGGCGGGCGATGACCAGGCGCATGATCTCGTTGGTGCCCTCGCCGATGATCATCAAAGGGGCGTCGCGGTAGTAACGCTCCACGGGGAAGTCCTTGGTGTAGCCGTAGCCGCCGTGGATGCGCATGGCCTCCATGGACACCTCGCCGCACACCTCGCTGGCGAACAGCTTGGCCATGCCGGATTCCAGGTCGATGCGCTCGCCGCTGTCCTTTTTGGCGGCGGCGTCGTACACCAGCAGGCGGGCGGCCTGGATCTTGGTGGCCATGTCAGCGATCTTCAGCTGGATGGCCTGGTGCTGGCTGATGGGAACGCCGAAGGTCTCGCGCTGCTGGATGTAGCGCATGGAGGCGTCCAGGGCGGCCTGGGCGACGCCGACAGCGCGGGCGCCCACGTTGATGCGGCCCGTCTCCAGCCCACTCATAACTTGGCCGAACCCGACGTTCTCTTCGCCGCCGATGAGGTTCTCGGCCGGGATGCGGAAGTCCTCAAAGAAGAGCTCGCAGGTGTCGAGGCCGCGATAGCCCAGTTTGTCCAGGTGCCGGCCCACCTTGAAGCCGGAGCTGCCGTCTTTCTCGATGACGAAAGCGGAGAGGCCGCGGTGCTTGAGAGAAGCATCGGGGTTGGTGCGGGCCAGCAGGCAGAAAGCGTCGCCGGACTCGGCGTTGGTGATGAACATCTTGGAGCCGTTGACCACGTACTCCTCGCCGTCCTTGACGGCGCGGGTCTGCAGGGCCCCGACGTCGCTGCCGCCGCCCGGCTCGGTGAGGGCCAGGCCGCCGCGGATCTGCCCGCTGGCCAGGCGCGGCAGGAACCGGTCCCGCTGCTCCTGGGTGCCGTAGTGGGTGAGGACGTAGGTCAGGATGTGATGGGTGCCCAGCGCGCCGGTGAGCGCCATGTACCCCTTGCTGATCTCCTCGAAGATCATGGCGAAGGTGGTGTAGTCCAGCCCCATGCCGCCGTACTCTTCGGGCACGTTGATGCCGAACAGCCCCAACTCCTTCATCTGGTCGATGAGCTCGTAGGGGACGGTGTCGTTGGCGTCGTGGTCGGCGGCGGCCGGCTCCACCTCGCGGCGGACGAAGTCCCGCACCATGCTGACGATCTGGTTGCGGGCTTCGATGGGAGTTTGGGCGATGGTGGTCACGGAAGCTCCTGCGCAGTGGTTATCAATATAAAAGGACGTGAGCCAGTCTATCCCAGCCCATCGGGAGGCGCAACTTGGGCGCGTCGGCCAGCGTTGTCGGCCGCCTCTCATCCGCCCACCAAAAAGCCCGCCGAAGCGGGCATCCAAGGCAAAAAGAATGGCTGGGGATACAGGATTCGAACCTGTGATACCTGATCCAGAGTCAGGCGTCTTACCACTAGACTAATCCCCAGCGTCCTTACAATTCTAGCAGGGGACGGCGGCGATTTTCAACGCGGCGCCAATGGGCCATCCGTCCCGGCCACCGATGATAGAATCAATCTCATAAACGCTTGGGAGAGCATGGATGTCGGTGTTCAAGGCGGATGTGGGAGTCGGCAATCTGGACGGCGGCGACCTGGCGCCGGTGCAGCCGGTGGGGACACCGGAGCGGCGCACTCGATGCTGCCGGAGTCGCTGATGACGCAGCTGCGCATCGAGCCGAAGCAGCAGCTGGGTTTCATCCTGGCCGACGGTACCCGCGTCAAATACGGCTACGGGTTTGCCCTTTTCAGGATTGGCGACTTCGAGCGTCCTTGTCCGGTGATATTCGGCCCGGACGGGAACTACCTATTGGGCGCTTCGACGCTGGAGGCCTTCAACCTGGTCGTGGACCCTGTGGGTGAGCGGCTTGCTCCGTCGGAATGGCTGTCGCTGGGTTGGGGCGGACCCACCTAAATCCACAATTGTTTAGGCAGAGTTTGGGCAGTCTGCGCTTTTCCCGGCGAACGAGACGATTTCGATCTATATGCCGGCATGAGTGTCACCCACGGACCGCCTACGGATTAGGTTCTCGCAGGCACCTCTGGGAAAGACCGTGCGTTTATCGCGGGTGATGGCATGACCTGTAAAGTCGCCTCGGGGAGTACTGCATCGCCTAACGGGAAAGGGTTTGAATAGAAGATGGAATGATCAATTTGGCAGCAGGATTCAAACGGAAAAGTCTCTACGCAGGGCTGGCTGTGGCAATCCTTGCTGCCCTGGTGGTCATGGTGGGGTGGATCTGGCTCGGTTGGGGCTATATTGCGCAAAACCGATGGCTACTGAAGTCTGTGCCGGTTCCGACGAGTGCAGAACGCATTTATGTGCGCTCCGGTGGCGGGTACGGATCTGATGACATGGTGTTAACTCCCCCGGAGGGATGGGGCACGCTGGCAAGGTTCCGAGTGAGCGGCTATACGCGGCAGGAAATCGTGGACTTTTATATTTCGCAGATGACGCCGGATTGGGAATACTGCCTACGACTTTATCCAGATTACGGCGAAGATCCCGGCAACCGGTTGGTGGAACTGTTAGGGGTCCGTTTCGTGAGGGGTAACTCCATCGTGAGTATCGACACAGCAAGCCTATCGGCCAGGGGTCCAAGCCGGTTCGACATCTACGTGGATCACGACTCGAACCGGAACACGTGCGACTGAAGTCGTGCAATCACGGGTGCGGCACCGTGTCTCAAAACCTTTGCGTTCACCGTCGGCGGACGATGTCAAGCCACATGATCGTTGCTCATTCGTTCTTTGGTGAATAACTGAGTGCAAATCCTTCGTAGTTTTTATGGGTCCTGATTTGCCAAAAGGGGTTCTGGACTTGCCTGCTGAGGTAGCGAAATCGGTTCCGCTGAACAAACCGCCATTGACACCCCCAACCGTTGTTGATAGCCTGAATCTTGCGTTCCGGCGCACCATGGCTTGGCCCGCTAGCTCAACTGGCAGAGCAGCTGACTCTTAATCAGCAGGTTCTCGGTTCGACCCCGAGGCGGGTCACCATTTTTATTTAATCGTCCCGCAGTTTGGCGCGTGCCTGCCCTCCTGCGATGGCGACCACGGGGAAGTGTCGGAATTGGCAGACGAGCATGACTTAGGATCATGTGCCCTTGGGCGTGCGGGTTCGAGTCCCGCCTTCCCCACCAGCTACTGGACAAAATCAAGAGCCTTCATGATCAGGTTTTCTTTTATCGTATAGTTGGCTATGCGCCCGCTCCGCACACAGAATGACGTTGTCATGCCCCGGCTAATGTAGGGGGGGGTTGCGAGTTGGGTACCGCCGATGACTTGGGAAGGACGCCTTGGCCTGAAGGCCATTTCAACGGGAGCTGAGTCCTGTCCCTGCCAGAGACCGAGGAAAAGGTCGCATCCTGCCGAACCCACCACAATAGTGAACGGCCTCGGGGCGCCCCGGACAACCTGTCCCCGAAGTGGTTCGCCGTGCTGGTGGAAACAGGTCTATCAGTCAGGCAATCAATAGCGTCTCATCGGCTTCCCATCAGTAGACTCTCTCCAGCATCTCTTTGAAATGACGGGTCTGTTCTTCCTTGGGCTGAAGGATGCAGTTGGAGCAATACCTGCCGTCCCTTCTAGTACGCCAGACCAGGCAACATCCAGCGCGCCTGGCAAAGAACCCGTCCTTCCCTTCGTGCTCGATGACTTCCATGCTGACCTGGCGGTAAATCAGGGATGACGGGTCTCCAAAGAGTGACTCGGCAGCACTGAGTACCAGGCTCTTGTCTTCCACGTGGTTATAAAGCCGGTGCAGGGCCTGGCCACACGAAGCGGCTACCGCGTTTTGGGAGACCTTGACGCTGGCGGGAACGGAGCGACGCAGGGCCGCAATCACGATTTCCACGTTTGACGTGAAGGCCCAGTCCTTGAGCTGTTGGTACAGGTCGGTCTCGCTGTGCAGGACTTTGGCGTCCGGGTGACCGGCCGCCGGGTCATTGGGGAGAACGGCGAACCGCGGTTGCCTCAGTCCGGTAGCGTCGATGCGGCCATCGGTACGATGAAATGCCAGGTTTTCCAGGGTCACCCTGGGGACCCTCCTTTTCAGTACGTACTGGCCGACCATCGGATAGATAAATCGTGTGAGATAGGCGATGATGAAGGCCGAGGCTGCAACATGGTTGTTGGTAGTCCCCCATCTCACGTACCCGTAGCCCATCACCAACTCGCGCAAACTGGTATCCCCAGCCCGGAACAGGGCCGTAGCTGGGCTCCACCCAGTCTCGTCAACGTTGGATACTGGCATGTCGAAATAGGGGTCCAGGTCTCCGGCTTCCCGCAGACTGCGGATTAAAGGGTGTCCAGCTGTGGCCATTACCGTTCTCCTTGCAACAGAAAAGCCCGACTTCTTCAGTCGGGCTTTGGTCAGGTTCGGGTACCTACGCCCTTCCGCGAAGCGTATTCAAGATACATCCGAAGGCAGGTCTCCTGGCTCCTGGCTGTTTGTCATCCGCTCCAACCTTCCCAGTCCGTAACAGACCAGTGGCTCCGCGATGATGCGGAAAGAGCGGCCTACCAGTTACAGTGGCGCGACCGCGCCGGATTCTCACCGGCTTCCCTCTTCGGCCCGCCTGGGGCGGGCCACCTTCGGGGCGATGTTTACTTTTTAATGTTGTGCCGCCCGTGATTTCGTTACGGCAATGGGAATATATACAGGCCACTTGGGCGGCGTCAACTGGTTGCACCCTTTAGGGGAGCCTCAGTTTGGATGGGTATCCAGGCTAAAACTGATGCGCTGCCCGCCAGTTGTAACGGTTCAGAGTTGGGGTGATTAAGGACAGTTGGTTTTGCCGGTTTGTCGCCTCACCGGAACATATCACCGAAACTTTAACGCGTGAGGTCCATTCCTATCAGCACCGGCCCCGACAGTCAATTGACCGGGACCCTTCGAATTCGGACCTCCCAGCGAAAAGTTCGTAATACGGTACCATCAGGCCCACCACTGCCTGCCCCGACTTCAGCGCTCTTCCCCCTCGTATGGGTCCAGCCAACCGAACCGGCGGAAGCTGACCCGTCCGGCGTCGCTGAACTCCACGCCTTCCGCCTCCAGCAGTTCCCGTTGGAGCAGCGCGCCCAAGCCCTCGCCGCGGGGACTGATCTTGCCCTGGGCGTTGATGACCCGCTGCCACGGCACTTCGGGGCGTTCCTCGTCGGGATATCGGCCCAGCGACGCCAGGCAGAAGCCCACCATGCGCGGGGTGCAGCCGCCGACGATCTGGGCAATCTGCCCGTACGTCGCCACCTGCCCGCGCGGAATCTGGCGCACCACCTCGAGGACGCGCTCGTACACTGGAGGTAGGTCGGGAGCGTCTTCCACGAACGGGCTACTCGTTGGCGGCAGGTCGGACCACGTTGGCCTTGTTGGCCACAGCCGCCCAGGTCAACTCCGTGAGCATCCGCACCGGGTCGAGGATATCCCACAGCACTCCGACGTTGAGGAAGTAGGCGTTGGCGAACACCACTATCCCCAGCGCCGCCGGGACCACCGCGCCAACCCGGCCCGCGGTGCAGCCGCACCGCCAAAGCGCCACCGCTGCCACGCTGCACGACGCGATGAACAGCGGGTTGACCGTCCGCCACACTTCGCCCCAGTAGTCGCCGAACAGGCCGGTGTACCCGTTCAGGAAAACGGCCAGCGCGAGAACGGCCAGCGCCAGGCTCCGCACCCATGCGACCCGCCTCGTGCTAAGCCAGAACCACCAGACTCCCACGAAACCCAATACCAGCGGGCCGGTCTGCCACAGCTTCCAGCCCCAATGGGCGACGCCCACGTCGCCCGGGTCCGCGACCGTGGTTTTCGCGGTCCACGCGAAGATGGCCAGCATGATGAACGCCGCCGCCGCGAGGGCGGCGATTGCGTCAAGGTCACGGGGCGCGAAGGGTTTGAACACAGTAGAACGCTTGTTACCAGTTGACCAGGCCAGGCTTCTGGGCGCGCCAGCCGTCGTCCGACGGAAACACGGTTTCCATCTCGACGCGGCCCAGGTCGCCCTCAAACATGTGCTCCACGGCGGAACGCCAGGCGACGTAGTGGGGCTGCTCGCGGTGGGTGGCGTGGGCCGCGCGGTTGGCGTACACCTCGTAGAGGTAGAACTGGTTGGGATTGTCGGGGCTGCGCAGGATGTCAAAACGGAAGCAGTTTTCCTCGTCGCGCACGCTGCCCTGCCCGTCGCCCAGGCTGGCGGCGGCGAACTCGTCGGCGTAGCCGTCTTTGATGTTGATGGTCACGAAAATGGCGTACATGGTCGGGATTCCTCCTGTGAATTGAGGCGGCGAGAGACTGTTAAGGTGGGCCGCCGGGCAGAATTATAGCAGCCGGCCCCGTGCTAAAATGCCGCCAGGAGACTGCCCATGCCCACCCCCAGCGACTGTTACATCGACCTGCGCGGACTGCCCTTCCATTACCGTGACTGGGGCGGGACCGGACAACCGGTCCTGCTGCTGCACGGGCTGGCGTCGACCTGCCACATCTGGGACCTGGTGGCCCCGCTGCTGGCGGAAGAGTTCCGCGTTGTCGCACTGGATCAGAGGGGCCACGGCCTCTCGGCGCAGGTCGAGGACGGCTACGATTTCGCCACCGTGTCCGGCGACGCGGCGGCGTTCATAGAGTCCCTGGGATGGGAGCGGCCCGTCATCGCCGGACACTCGTGGGGCGCCGACGTCGCGCTGGAACTGGCGGCCGCCGAACCTGGCGCGGCCTCCGGCATCATATTTGTCGACGGGGGCACCATTGAGCCCTCCGCGAGACCCGGATGGAGCCTGGAACAGGCACGACAGGATATGGCCCCGCCCATCTTCAGCGGGTTCACGCCGGAGATGATGCGCGAGCGCGTAGTTACCGGCGCGCGCTTCGGACCGAATCCCTCGGAAACGGTGATCGAGGCGGTGCTGGCCAACTTCCGCGTGCTGGAGGACGGCACCATCCAGTCCCACCTGAGGCGCGAGAACCACCTGCGGATCATCGACGCGCTCTGGAACCACAGGCCGTCGCAGCTCTATCCCACGCTGCAGTGTCCCGTGTTGATGCTGCCGGCGCGGCAGTCGACGCCCGACGCCATGGACCGGCGGTTCCGCCGGGAAGAGTCCATTGCGAAAGCGGCGTCGCTGATGCCGGTAAGCAAGACCGTCTGGCTGGAAGACAGCATCCACGACGTACCCCTGCAACGCCCCGAACTGGTGGCGAACACCATCCGGGAGCACATCAAAAGCGGTTTCTTCGATCGCAAAACGTAGACACCGGACAATTCGTCAGATCGTCACAGCTCACAGCGACACAGGAGGCTGATCATGACCACCGTAGGATCCGGCAAGTACACCTACACTCTCGAAGAAAACTGGGCGCACCTGCCCGAAGGCATGACCATGGGCAACGCCTCGGCGGTTGCCACGGACTCGCAGGACCGGGTCTATGTCTTCCAGCGCAAGGATCCGCCGGTGCTGATCTTCGGGCCGGGCGGCAACTATCTGGGTTCCTGGGGCGTCCGCGCCATCGACGAGGCCCACGGTATTTACATTCAGGACGACATCGTCTACATCACCGACCGCACCGACTCGGTGTGCGTCATCTTCACCCTGGACGGCAAGCCGTTGCAGGTCATAGGGGACCGCGGCGTCCACTCGGACACCGGCTGCGAGGTTCCCGGCGAGGTTTGCCCGCGCTCGGCCGGCCCGTTCAACTATCCCACCGAGATCGTGCCCGCGCCCAACGGCGACCTGTACGTGTCCGACGGGTACCGCAACGCCCGGGTGCACCGGTTCTCCCGCGACGGGCAGCTCAAGCAGTCCTGGGGCGAGCCGGGCAAGGGCGGCGCCGGCGAGTTCCACCTGCCGCACAGTATCGTGGCGCATCCCAATGGTAACCTCTACCTGTGCGACCGGGAAAACAACCGCATGCAGATCTATTCGCCCGACGGCGAGCACCTCGCCATGTGGGAGGACATGCGCCGGCCGCTGGACATCTCCATCGACAGCGAAAACAACCTGGTCATCAGCGAGGGCGGCGCGAATGGAATGTCGCCACGGGTCAGCATCATGGACCCCGACGGCAACGTCCTGGCCCGCTGGGACTCCGAGTCCGCCCACGGCAGCTGGGTCGATGTCCACGGCAACATCTACATGGCGCTGGGCGCGCAGGAGCGGGTGGACAAGTACGTGCGGCAGTAGGCAGGGCACGCAACCGCAGGGGTCGGCCGTTCATCGTTCCGGCCCCTGCGGTTTTGTACGTATGCTTAGTTTGCGATACGATTCGTGCATCCAGTCACAGCCGGCGAGGAGGTTGCACATGGAGGACAAAGTCAGTTTTTCCTTGAAGTGGGACAAACTTGCCGCTGCCGTCGCGTATCTTACGGAACGCTCTCGGCACGACGGCCCCTTTGGTTTCCCCAAGCTGGTCAAGTTGCTGTACTACGCCGACTGCGCTGCGTATATCCGCACCGGCCAGCCCATCACCGGCGTGACTTACGTTCATATGCCCCAAGGCCCGTACCCAGATGACTGGGCAGCGATGCTGAAGCGACTGGAAGCTGAGCAGGCGATAAAAATCCTGACAGAATATGCTCCGAAAGGTTACTGGACGCGCCGCCCGGTCGCCGGCGATACAGCAGCCACGGCTGCGCTCACCGAAAAGGAGCTGTCATTCCTTGACGAGCAATTGCGGCGGTTTGCCGACTTCAGCGCAGAGGAGATTGAGGAGTATTCCCATGACGAGCTGGCTTGGCGAGTTACGGCGCAAGGAGCTGCTATGCCCTATGAACTGTGCGGCATCAGGGCGCCCGGACCGGTGACAGACGATGTTAGGCAGCGGGCGCAGCGAATTGCGGAGGACATTCGCAGCAACGGTCGCCAAATTTCCCGTATCCTCGTCGAGCGTCGAGATGCAGTATAGGGTTGTGACAACTCTTCAATTCGATCTCCTATGGCAATCTGCCTTAGACGTCGGTGTACTTCACCCGGAAGTTGACGAAATTAACCTGCAAAGACTGGTTAGATTCCTGTCGCTGGAGCCGCGCTATTTCCTGTTTAATCCCGATGAAGGGCCGGCGAATTGGGGCCGCGCTTTTCTTGTCAACGGCCCAACCACCGTCGACGTCTTGTACGAACTCGTTGCCGACGATGGCACGGTGTATCTGCAATCGCTCGAATTTGACTGATTGGCGGCAGAGCTGTGCTATAATCCTGACCTTGTTGGTCGAGTCGCCGCCGAGTGCGGCCAGTTTACTCCTTCGCGTCGCCTGCAATCCTGTGGCAGATACATTATGAAAGCATCTGAACTCGTTACCCCCGAAGTCAACGAAAATATTCCCGCATTTCAGCCGGGCGACACGGTCCGCGTCAACTTCCGCATTCGGGAAGGCAACCGTGAGCGTGTGCAGGCCTTCCAGGGCGTGTGCATTCGTCGTACCCATGGGACCGGGCCAGCCGCCAACTTCACCGTCCGCCGCGTCACCGCTGGGATCGGTATCGAACGCGTCTTCCCCCTGCATTCTCCGCTGATCGAGTCGCTGGAAGTTACGCGGCAGGGCAAGGTACGGCGGGCCAAGCTCTATTACCTGCGGGGGCGCCAGGGACGCGCCGCGCGCATCAAGGAACGAACGACTTACCGCACCAATCGGTAGGCGACCTGCCTGAAACCTCGACCGCCGCCCGCTGCCTTCCCGGCGCGGTCGCGGCGGTTTTGCATTGGCATCACCTGCGACTCACGCGGATCTCGACCGATGAGGTGGATAACGGGGCCTCGCCGTGAACTACGCCGACGTCGCTATAGACGCTGACTGGATCCCGCCGGGGAAAACGTTTTCCTATCGGATACCCCGTCATCTTGCGGTGGAACCCGGACAACTGGTCTGGGTCCAGTTCGGTCGCAACATCGTGCAGGGGCTGGTCCTCAGCCTGGCGTCCGCGTCCGCGGTGTCCGAAGAGGAGACTCGGGACATCCTGCACCCGGTGGAACCGTCACCGCTGGTTGGTTCGTTAGGATTGGAGTTGGCCGAATGGCTGGGGCAAACCTATCAATGCTCTCCCTTTGAGGCCGTCGCCCTGATGTTGCCACCGGGCTTTCGGGCGCAGCAGCGGTCGCGGCTGACCGCGGTTTCCGGTTCCGGGGAGACTGGCGAGTTGGCTTCTTTCCGTGAACCCACGCGGGTTGCGCTGCAGGAACTGGCCGAATCCGCCCACGCCTCGGAAGAGATCACGTTCCTCAAACGGATCGATTCGACCCGCGCCAACGTTGCCCGACGGGAACTGCAACGGCTGGTGTCCCGTGGATTCGTTCACAAGGCGGTCAGCCTTCCGCGACCGCGTTTACACCGGTATCGTCGCTTGCTGATTCCTGGCCATTACGATGCCGGGAAGGGCGACGAAGCCGCTCCTTCCGTGGGAGCTTCACGCCAGGTGGAACTCCTCGCAGCGGTACGAGAGTCCAGCGCCGGTTACGACACGACTGGAACCGCCAGCCTGAGACCCGCAGCCGACGCCCTCCTCCAGCGCGGCCTGGTGGGCGAGCAATGGCAGCGGGTGCGCCCCGAGGTTCCTTCGGGGGTTGAACCGTCGCATCCCGCTCCCGCAGCGCTGACGGACGCTCAATCGGACGCTCTGGCCAGCATCACCGCTGCCCTGGATGACCCCGGCGTGCTACCACGCAGCTTTCTGCTCCACGGCGTCACCGGCAGCGGCAAAACGGAGGTCTACCTGCGGGCCATCGCTCATGCGCTTGGGCAGGGTAAGCAGGCGATTTACCTTGTGCCGGAGATCGCGCTGACCCCACAAACGGTCGGCATGGTCAATGATCGCTTCCCCGGTCGCGTGGCCGTGCTGCACCACCGCCTCACCGAGCGGCAACGGTTCGAGCAGTGGTGGAACATTCGCGACGGACTGGCCGACGCCGTCGTGGGGCCCCGCAGCGCGCTGTTCGCTCCGACGGCCAACCTGGGCATCATCGTCGTGGATGAGGAGCATGAACCGGCCTACAAGCAGGACGAACATCTGCCCTATTATCACGCCCGGGATGCCGCCCTGGCGTTGGCCCGCCGCTCCGGCGCGGTAGTAGTGATGGGCTCAGCGACGCCCGACGTAAGCACCTACTACGAAGCCACGCGCGGTCGGCATCACCTGTTGCGGTTGCCGGAGCGGGTGCCCCGCCCTGAGGGCCATGCCACGCCTTTACCTGATATCAGCGTGGTAGACATGCGTCGGGAACTCCGCGAGGGCAACCGCCGCGTCTTCAGCCGCAGTCTCACCGATGCCCTGGACTCGACGATAGCCGCCGGGCAGCAGGCAATCCTGTTCCTAAATCGCCGGGGGAGCGCGGCCTTCATGCAATGCCGCGACTGCGGGTGCGTGATCAACTGCAGTCGATGCTCCGTGTCCTATGCCTTCCATCGCGCGACGGGCCGTCTGATTTGCCACTACTGCAACCGGCAAAGGCGATTGCCGCGGGCCTGCCCGCAGTGTCGCGGTGGCCGGATCAGGGAGATGGGCGCCGGCACCGAGACGATCACGTCTGAGTTGCAGGCGCGATACCCTGGCGTCACCGTCGAACGGTGGGACTCGGATTCGGTTCGCAATCCGGCGGAGTTGGAAGCGGCAATGGAACGTCTGGCCAATGGGCAGGCGCAGATCCTGGTGGGAACCCAGATGGTGGCTCGCGGGCTGGATCTTCCGAACGTCACCCTGTCCGCCGTGCTTTTGGCGGACCTGGGGTTGAACCTCCCGGATTTTCGCGCCGGTGAGCGCGCTTTCGCCCTGCTCTGCCAGGTGGCGGGCCGGTCCGGGCGCGGACACGAGCCTGGGCGGGCAATCATCCAGACCTACCAGCCGGACCACTATGCCATCGCTGCGGCCGCCAACCAGGACTACGCCACGTTTTACGGGATCGAAATCGCGGCCAGGCAACTCCAGGGCAACCCGCCATTCAACCGGCTCGCCCAGATATTGTGCGCCGATTTCAGCGTGCGGGCAGCGCAGCAGACTCTGGGAGAGTTGGCCGCGTCCTGGCGGGAACTGGCGGCGAGGGAAGGTCGGGCCGATCTAGACATAATCGGGCCCACGCCGTGCCTGCCGGAGCGCGTTCGGGGTCGGTACCGTTGGCGACTGATGCTGCGCGGACGGAGGATATGGCAGTTCCTTGCAGGGCGAATGGTCCCGCGGAACTGCCGAGTCGACGTCGATCCGGTCAGGCTTGACTAATTCCATCGGTCGCGCGCGCCACCAGAAAAGCCGAAATATTGACAACGCGAAGGATTTTGGTGTATCAATCTGAAACTACTTGCGCAACCCAATCCAACGATTGTTAGCCCTGTAACGGAGGAGGAATCATGCCCGACATCTATTACGCCA
Organism: Dehalococcoidia bacterium; assembly: GCA_034423575.1. GTDB lineage: Bacteria > Chloroflexota > Dehalococcoidia > Lucifugimonadales > UBA3495 > Bin87. The sequence continues at coordinate 15,495 of DAOUIF010000069.1, forward strand.
GGCCCAGCAACTTCCTTTCCGATCCCCGAGACCGCACGGTGATCGTGGGTGAGTCCGAGGAAGAAGTACTCCAGAAAATGTTCGACTACCTGGCGAGCCCCGAGGCTCAGGCGCGCTATCCCGGCGTGGATGACCCGAAGGAGCTCGAGAACAACATCCGGACTTGCATCTTCAAGAAGGGCACCAAGGCCATCCACAACCGCCCGCCGGATGCGGAGCCGGTAAAGTAACCCAGGCACATGCTGTCGGTTATACGCGCCCCCGTGCAAAGATCACGGGGGCGTTTTCGTGGGTGGGTTGCTGCGCTTTCCGCCCGTGGTTATACTGCGGCATCATGGCGATCAACCCTGACGACTTCCCTCCGGGAACTTATCACGAACTGCCGCTGTTCCCCCTGAACAACGTCGTGCTGTTCCCCGGCATGCCGCTGCCGCTGCACATTTTCGAGGAGCGGTACAAGGCCATGATCGGTGATTGCGTGGAGCGGGACGAGCCTTTCGGAGTGCTGCTCATCAAGGAGGGCAACGAGGTAGGCGAACCCGCCGAGCCCCATTCCATCGGTACCACGGCGCGCGTCTCGCAGGTCCAGCGCCTGCAGGAGGGTCGTCTGAACATCCTGACCCGTGGGGAGACCCGTTTCGAGTTGCTTCAAACCGTGCAGACCGTGCCTCATCTGGTCGGACTGGTCCGGTTCATGGAAGAGGACGAGGGGAACGTTTCGGCCACCGCGCTGGCCGGAGTGCGGGAGCAATTCGTCCAGTTGCAACGGCAACTAACCGCCATGGCCGGCGGGTGGGACCGGGAGATCACAGTTCCCGAAGAGCCGATCGCGCTGGCCCGCATCGCCTCGGCAACATTGGCGGTCAGCCTGCCCCTGCCTCCCGACGTCCGACAATCCTTGCTGGAAACTCCGACCGCCGGCGGCCAATTGGAAAAACTCCAAACGCTGATGCAGCAGGCCAACAGGATCGTGGCGGAACAGGTGGAGCAGAACACACCGTTCAAAGGGCCACGACTGAACTAGCGCGCGAGATCTGGCCCTTGCAGCCTTTCGCTTCGCTCATGGTGCCCGGCCATCGGGCGCTTTTTGTTTTGGTGGTGGGTTACTGCCCGCCCCAACACCCCGGCGATCAACGCCGGGCCGTTGCGCCGGAACGCCCTGATTGGAGTGGTCGCCAGTGATCAGACTTTCGCGGGTTGGCCGGAGCCGTAGATGCGGCGGGCTCCCGCCTCCGGGATCATCCCCGCGAAAAGTTCCGGATGGATCATCTCGGCCAGTATTTCCAGGCCGGTCACGAGCCGGGGGCCGGACCTGCTGGTGTAGTTGCTGGCGTCGATAACGTAAACGCGGTCGTTCTGCACTGCCGGCAAAGATGCCCAGCCGTCTTTTGCGGTCAGCAACGGGATGTCTTCCATACCCCGGGGCACCTCAAAACCGCAGGGCATCACTACGATGACCTCCGGCTGGCTCTCGACTACGGCGTCCCATTCGAGAGGGAAAGACCCCATCTCCTTGTCGCCGAAGCAGTTGGCACCGCCGGCCAGTTCCACCATTTCCGGAACCCAGTGGCCGCCGCACATCAGCGGGTCGGTCCATTCCAGGTGCAGCACCCTGGGATGGGTGTTGGCCAGTTCGGCGCGCTGGGCGACAGAATCGATGCGGTCCTGCATGCGGGCGGTCACCTGCTCGGCAACGGATTCGGCGCCCGTGGCTCGGCCGACCCGGCGCACGTCTTCCAGCACGTCCCCGAGATATTGGGGGTCCAGCGAAATGACCTCGGGCTGCTTCTCCATGTTGGCGGTGGACTCGGCAACCTGCCGAGAAGACACCGCTCAAACCTCGCAGATTGCCTGGGTCAGCAGCAGGTCCGGGTTGGCAGCGTCGAGTATGTCCTGGTCGATGTGGTAGATGCCAAGCCCTTCGGCCAGGCGCTCCGATATCACGCGGCTGATCTCGCCGCTGCTGGGCTGGGTGCCCTCGAAAACGCTGCGCACCACCCACGGTTTGTTCTTGGCCTCGGCGGGGTAGTCGCACTCGTGGGTTACGCCGTAGAGTTGGTCCTCCAGCCCCAAAGCGTAAACGATCTCGGTGGCGGAGGGTAGAAAGGAACAAATTCGCATAGCGTCGCCTGCCTGATAGTGACTGCACGCATTGTAGCACCGCGCCCGGGACGACCCTAGTCTGCCTCCCTCTGGGCGGCTGGTTCCGCGCCTTCACGCTGCCGCGTCGGCGCCGGGCTGAACAGCTCGATGCGCTCTTCCAGGAAACGCCACAGATCCTCGGTGGAATCTTCGGCAGCTTGGGCGGCGGCTGCGGCCCGCGCCTGCTGGGCCGGTTGCGCGTCCGGGTCGGCCCAGTGATTGAAGGACGGGCTCTCCACGTCCATGACTTCGAACGCGCTGGGGCCGGGTGCGTCCGTGCGGCGAGGAGCCGGGGGAGCGATGAAGGTGTTGCGGAACACCGGTTGGAGGACGCGGTGGACGTGGAAGCCGGCGAACACCAGAGCCCCCGCTGAAGCCAGCAGCAGGAATAGCGACAATGGCAACGACAGGCTTCCGAGAGAGAATAGCTGGATTATCAGCGGAATCATCAGCAAGACGCCGACGAGCAACAATGCCGTGGCCATGCCGTCGCGCAACAGAGTTCGCAGGGTGAATCGCGCCGGTTGTCCGGCGGTGTCTCGCACCGTCGCCCGAACGGTCAGGCTGGAGACCACGCGCAATTCCCGCCAGATTGCGATGGCGGCGGGCACGTTGATCCCCACCGTGGCGCCGCCAAGGATCACACCCAACAGCGAATGGGACACCGAGTCCGGTTCCGCCAGCAAGTCGGGCAAGGTGAACACCGCCGCAGTGCCGATGGCAGTAAGAACCGCGATGATGCAGATGTCGATGATTATGCGACGGACCGAGTTCTTCAACAGGCGTCCCGTTTCGCCGGGCAGGGAGAACGCGGCCCAGAACGATTGAATGCCCAGGAAGATCACCAGATTGACCGCCAGAACCGCCGGCGGAGCCCGCCGTTCCAGCCAGTCGTAAGTGGGCGTCGCTATCTTCGAAGTCAATGGCGCAAAGATCGCTGTGATCGCCGTTGCGATTGCCAACACCGGCGCTACCACCGGGCCCACCGCAGCGTTGGTGGCACTGAGGTGGCCGATGGCCAGCGAAAACTCGCCCATCTGCGGCATCGCCATTCCGACCTGCACGGCGGTGCGTGACCGCCGGCCCGCCAGAACCGCTCCGATGGTGTTGGCCAGGATCTTCCCGCCCATGAACACCCCCACAACCACCAGGGCCGGCACAATGTAGTCGTCCAGCGTGCGATAGTCGATGAGCATCCCGATGGACAGGAAGAACAACGCGCCAAACATGTCGCGCACCGGGTTGACCAGCCGCGTCACCCGGCCGGCGGCGTCGGTGTCGCCAATGACCACGCCGATCAGGAACGCGCCGGCAGCAGAGGACAGTCCGAGGAACTCGGCCCCCAGCGCCAGGCCGAAGCAGCAACCCAGCGAAGCTACCAGCAGGGTTTCGTCCGATTGCATGCGCGAAAGGAATCGCATCAAGCGCGGTGCCAGCAGCGCGCCGAAAGCCAGGGCCGCGATACAGAAGATGCCCAGTTTCGCGGCCAGCCACCCCACGTCCGCCAGGTCGGTGGAACCGGTGGTCGCAAGGCCGGCCAACAGGGTCAGCAGAATAACCGCGGCGAAGTCTTCTACAAGGAGGATGCCGACTATCGTTTGGCCCCATCCGGCGCGCAGGTTGCCGCTGTCCCGCAGGCCTTTCAGCAGAATCGCGGAACTGCTGATGGCCATGGCCCCGCCCAGGTACAGGGCGTTGGCTCCGGATATGCCAAGCACTTTGTCGGCTATCAGCACTCCCAGGTAAGTCAGGGTGGAGATTTCCACCACCCCGATTACCAGCACTCGCAGACCGATTTCGCGGATCCGCCGCCATCCCAATTCCAGGCCGATCCCGAACAGCAGCAGGATCAATCCCAGTTCGGCCAGCAACTCGATAGTGTCCAAGTTGCTGATAACCGGGTGCGGCAGGGTATATGGCCCGATGATTACCCCGGCGATGAGGTAACCCAGCACCGGAGGCTGCCATATCAGTCGCGCTAACGCCAGCCCAACGGCCGCGATGGCCATGGCTATGGCGAAGTCTTTCAGCAGTCCGGCGGATGCGTCGGACAGCCCGGCGGCAAATATGGTAAGCGGGAACTCTATCTCAGGTCTCCCTGCTGATGATTTAGCGCCTGCGCAGGTGCGGTATGGGCGGGTGATCCCGGCGCCGCGCCAACAATGCGCGAGATTTAATAGCTATCTCGGCAACGCGTGATATTGACGTTGCGGTTCGTTGCCCCCGTCGCTCGGCGAGGTCCCGTCGGAGGGACGGGGCAGATGTTTCGCCGACAGGCGGCGAGAAAGCTTTCGGGTGTTATGCGGCGTGGCCTGCGTGCTTCGGGCGCTGCCCGGCCACGAATTCGGCGGTGACGGCAGTGCTGGGGGTCGCCACGGCGACCGAACCATAAAGCGGTCAACGCTTTTTCCACGTGTCTACGAGGTAGTTGCCCTGGTCATCGTCCACGCCCCAGATCTTGAAGTGAATGCGCACGTCGGCGTAGACGCTCAAGTCGCCGGGAGTAGCGTCCGGATCCCTGAAAGCTTCGGCGGATACTTCCATGAAATCCACCGGAGCGTCGTCGGTGAGCGCGATTCGCTCAACCATGTTCACGGCGCACGCGGTGATGCCGGAGAGGAACAATTCGCCGGCTCCCACCGCATCACCGCCGCCGTCGTCGGCGACCCAATGGTGGGTTCGGGCGTTGCAGATTGCCCTGCCGTGGGTCCCTGAACTGTACGTTTCCACGTGGTAGGCCCGTTCTAATTCAGCCATCATGCCCCCCTTTTGGCGCAGAGCGCTCCGCAGATATTCACCAGCTTCATGTTGAATCTGACAACTGCTAAATCATAAACTATCCGGGCATCTAACGCCAAGCACGCGCCTGGGGACGAGCGCAAATTGAACACTGCCGGACGAGAGACATCGGATGAGCTATTGGGCGTAGTCGTCGTTGCCGCCGGTCGTAGTTCCCGCATGGGCGGCACCGACAAAACGTTTGCTGATGTCCATGGAACCCCGCTCATAGGCCATACGCTGCGGCGCATCGCGGCGTCAGAGTCTGTGGACCGCATCGTGCTTGTGGTTGCCGCCGACGCGGTGGCGGACGGCGAGGAGATCGTACGAGAGATGGACATTCCCAAGGTTGCGGCGGTATGCGCCGGAGGGGCCCGCCGCCAGGATTCGGTTTTCGCCGGACTGGTAGCCATGGGCGAGCGGCGATGGGTTGCGATCCACGACGGAGCGCGCCCATGTGTCACCACTGGTATCCTGGATCGCGCTCTTGACGAGGTCCGGGTATCGGGTGCGGCGATTGCCGCAGTGCCGGTCAAAGATACGATCAAGGTGGTGGGCGCCGAACAAGTGATTTCAGATACACCGGATCGTGCCACCTTGTGGGCGGCACAGACACCCCAAGCGTTCGCCTATCAGATCCTGTTGGATGCGCACCGGGACGAGGATGCCGAGTACACCGACGATTCGGCCATGGTAGAAGCCGCGGGCCACCGGGTCACGGTTTTCCGGGGCGAGTACGAAAACTTGAAGGTAACCACTCCCGAAGACCTGGACCTGGTTAGCGTGCTGCTAGCCCGGGGATAGCCCGAAACTGTTACAAATGGCGTACCGGTCTGCTTGCAACATCGTAAGTGGTATGCCTACGATGTTTAACGTCGTCCGTTGTCACGCATGGGCGCGTGCATGTGGTATTAGATTTCACGCGTTTGGACAAAGGGTTTCGACAAGCGGAGGATCAGAATGGTTGCCAGCAGCGTCAATCGACGCTCTCGTTACCGGGAATACGCTCAATTCCTGCGGCTGAGTGCTGACCGGCTCGACATGGCGGTAGCTCCGGCTCGGCTGGAACATTTGCGCTCGAAGGTCAATGCCGAGCGCAACACCTTCCTCGCGTGGGTGGTTGTCTGGTCCATTCTTGCTCTGGTCTGTGTGGCGCCGCTGGTGATGCTCCTGGTCGCCCATCTTGACATGCCGGCCCCCGCCTTTATCGCGGCCAACAGCGACGTCCTTTACACGCAACTCAGGATAGGCGACGAGCCCACCAACGCGGACTTCGTCGCATCAGGGTCGGCATTGGCCTTCCTCACCGCGATCGTTATCGGCTACGCACCGGTCATAGCCTACGGTGGCCCGCTGAACGACATCGAGCACGCGCACCGGGTCCTCCGGTCAATCGAGCGAGGGTAGGACGCGGGCCAAGACTATCCTCCGGGGAGGCGATTGGTGCAGTATCGAGTCGGCACTGGAGCCGACGCCCACGCCCTCGCCGCGGGCCGCGCGCTGGTGCTGGGCGGCGTGACCATCCCGCACCCCACCGGTCTGGCCGGCCATAGCGACGGCGACGTGCTCAGCCACGCCGTGATCGATGCATTGTTGGGCGCGGCCGGCGCCGGCGACATCGGAATGCACTTCCCTCCGGGAGATCCGTCGTTGGCCGGGATCAGCAGCCTCCTGTTGCTGCAACGCACGGCTGCCGTACTGGCGGAAGGCGGTTGGTGCATCGCCAACGTTGATGCTACAATGCTCGCGCAACGCCCCCGACTGTCGCCCCACGTGCTGTTGATGCGCCAGAATATCGCCACTTCGCTTTCGGTAGAGCAGTCGCAGATCAGCGTCAAGGCGACCACCACCGATTACCTCGGATTCACCGGTCGGGAAGAGGGGATCGCGGCTGTCGCCGTGGCGCTGCTGTGTCGGCTCTGAAGCCGCACAATCTCGGAAAGGCCGCCAACGCCGCCGTCCATCCGGTTTAGTATGAAGCTCTACAACACCCTGAGCGGACAAGTCGAGGAGTTCGTTCCCTCCGAAGGCAACCTGGTCAAGATGTACGTGTGCGGGGTGACTCCGTATTCCTCGACCCACGTGGGGCACGCGCTGAGCTACGTAGTCTTCGATACCTTGCGGCGATACCTGGAGCACAACGGTTACGAGGTCCGTCATATCCAGAATTTCACGGATATCGACGACAAAATCATCCAGCGGGCCCAGGAGTCCGGCGTCTCCGAGGACGAGCTGGTCGAAGAATTCATCGGCGACTACTTCGATACGATGGACGCCCTGAACATCCAACGGGCCTCCGAATATCCCCGCGCCACCCGCGAGATTCCGCGGATCATTGACGCCATCTCCGGCCTGATCGACCGGGGCCACGCTTACCCCGCCGCCGGCGACGTTTATTTCCGCGTGACCAGCAAGGACGACTACGGGAAGCTCAGCCACCGCACCCTGGACAACATGATCGCCGGGGCGCGCATTCAGGTGGATGAGAATAAGGAACACCCCATGGATTTTGTCCTGTGGAAAGGCGCCAAGGCCGGCGAACCTTCATGGGACAGCCCCTGGGGACCGGGCCGCCCCGGCTGGCACATCGAATGCACTGCCATGTCCCTGGAATACCTTGGCGAGCAGCTCGACATCCACGGAGGCGGCCAGGACCTGGTGTTCCCCCACCACGAGAACGAGATCGCTCAGAGTGAGTGCTACACCGGGGCCAAGCCGTTCTCCCGGTACTGGATGCACAATGGCCTCCTGCAACTGGGATCCGACAAGATGAGCAAGTCGCTGGGCAACCTGGTGTCCGTAGTGGAGGCGCTGGAGCGCTACAGTCCCGACGCCATGCGCCTGTACTTTCTCAGCAGCCACTACCGCAGTCCGTTGGCCTACAGCGACGAAGGCGCCGCCGCGGTTGAGCGGAGCCTGGAGCGGGTGAGGCGGGCGCTTATCCCCGGCAACGGCTCCGCCCCCGAGTTAGACGCGGAATCTCACCGCGCCCGGTTCGCCGCAGCCATGGACGACGATCTGAACACGCCGCAAGCAGTGGCCGCCCTGTTTGATCTGGCCCGCGACATCAACCGCGGCCGGGACGCCGGCCAAAGCGTCGGCTCCGGTCAGGCCGCGCTGCGCGAACTGGGAGGCGTGCTGGGCCTTACCTTCGAGGAGCGACCGTCTACTGAAGACGACCTCGCCGCGGCGCCATTCATCGACCTGCTGGTGTCGATACGCACCGAACTTCGGGCTGCCCGACAGTTCGACCTGGCGGACAACATCCGGGACGGTCTCGCAGAGCAGGGCGTGACCCTCGAAGACAGCCCCCAGGGCACCCAGTGGCAGAGGCAGGCGACGGAATAGCGTTGTCCCCGTGGCGTCCTCCAGCCAGTCAGCTGCAGACACTGACCGACCGCCATCGCGCGATCTGGTCGCCAGTCTCGCCCCGATAGTAGGAGCCGAGTACGTTCTCACCGGGCCGGCTGAACTCGATCGCTATTCGGCCGACGCCCTGACACCATATCGCGCCTATTTCGCTGACGCCGCTTTTGATCGTCTGGCCGACGTCGTTGTGCGGCCGGCGGACACCGCCCAAGTTTCTCGAATCGTCGCGTTAGCGCAGCGAATTGGTGGTCCGCTGATTCCCTATGGTGGCGGTACCGGTGTCATGGGCGGAATCCTGCCCGTGCGTGGAGGGATCATCCTGGATCTGGGCCGGCTCAACCGGGTGATCCGCATTGACCCGGTTTCGCAAACGGCCGAGGTCGAAGCCGGGGTGATCCTCCAGGACCTGTACGATGGGCTGGAGCCCCACGGGCTGATGCCGGGTCATGACCCCTATAGCGTTCCCATCGCCAGCGTGGCCGGCACGATCTCCACCAACGGGGTGGGCTATCGCGCTGCCGCGTTCGGTCCAATGGGCGATCAGGTGGTGGCGCTGGAAGTGGTCCTTCCCGATGGCCGCGTAATCGAAACTCGTCCAGTACCCAAGCAGTCATCGGGTCCCAATCTGAACCACCTGTTCATCGGCAGCGAGGGGGTCTTCGGCGTCATAACCCGGGCCACCCTGCGCGTTTTCCGCAAACCCGAGGCGGCCGAATTCGCGACCATGGAATTCGCCGATTTCGAGAAGGGTTTCGCGGCGGTGTCGGAAATGGTTGCCCTCGGTATACGCCCCACTCTCCTCGATCTAACCGAGGACGGCGAAGGCGTCCTGCTGCACCTCCTCTTTGAGGGCTACCGGGAAGGCGTGGATGCCGCGCTGCGCCGAACCATGGCCGTATGCGACGCGGCCGGCGGATGGAACGTGGGACCAGAACCAACCCTGTCCTATTGGAAACATCGTCACGACTCCGCTTTGAACTATCGCCAGACGGCCTTGGGACGGCCTCGTGAAGAACGATGGCAGCGGCAATGGGGCCGCACCTTCGACTACCTGCACATGAGCCTGCCCGCCGACCGGGTGCTGGAGTACCGGCGCCGCGCCGACCGGATGCTGGAGGCCCGAAAGATCAAGGTGGTGGAGTACTGCCTCTGGAGCCGGCCCGAGTTCTTCTCCATGCTGGTGGTGCCCGATGGTGACCGACGGGTAGTCGGGCGGGACGGCTACGATCCCGAAGTTCGGGCCAACCTCGCTGCTGGCGTCGACGAGGTCCTCACGCTGGCGCAGGACATGGGCGGGATCATGGAGTACTGCCATGGCGTCGGCATCAAGCTGCATCATTTGTTGGGTCGTGAACTGGGCGTGAGCCGGGAGGCCCTGCTGGATATCAAGCGGGCTCTGGATCCGGCTGGCATCATGAATCCGGGGAAATTGACGCTGTAGCGCATCCGACAGCGAGACCAGGATCACTGCTGAGGGCGGGTTCCAACCCGCCTTTTATTATTTCATGTCACGATATAAAATATCGTATAATATCTGTTGACGCGATATCATACGCCATGTATCATTATTTCAAATGATCACCGACAATCACTATCAGTAATAGGAGCAAGCAAATGGTTACCGCAATCAATCCTGAAACCGAAACCAAGTCCGCGGTTGCCGAAACCGCCGCAGCGACCACCGAGCCCGCGGCCGTCGACGTTTCCGCGATCCCGGAAACCCCGGCCGAGTTGCTCGAGCAGTGGGAAGCCGCTCGCAAGCCGTCCGTCCAGGCGACCATCCTCGCGAGCTTCGTCGCACTGTGGAACGTCATGGCCGGCCCGGGAATGACCGAGCGCGCCCGCCTGGAGCGCGAGATCGCCGAGACCCGCGGTTACCGCGACGGTTTCACCAAGCTGGTCTAGTCAACCACCACTGACCACCGGGTAGCACTGCCTTCACGGCGCTGCCCGACAGTGAACGGGGGCCGTCGCAGCAATGCGGCGGCCTCGTTTTATTTGTGAAACATCCGGCCAAACCATCCGGGCGCAACACTGGCAACTGACACCCCGCGATAATACAATCAGGGCCACGGCGTCCGATGCAGGCGTCGCTATAACATTTGGCGGTGAGTTGCCATGTCGACCCCTCGCGCATTCGTTACACGCACCCTGCTCCCCGAGGCTCTGGACATCATCCGGGAGGTTGCCGAGGTGACCGTGTGGCCGGAGGAAACGCCGCCGCCCGTGGAGGACCTGCGCCGGCACGCCAGCGACTCTGACGGCATTCTCACCACCATCATGGACCGCGTGGACGCCGACCTATTGGACGCGGCGCCCAACCTGCGGGCGATCAGCCAGCTGGCAGTCGGCCTGGACAACGTGGATGTCGCCGAGGCGACGCGCCGGGGAATCCCGGTAGGTTACACGCCCGGCGTGCTGGCCAAGTCCACAGCCGACCTGGCCATGGCTTTGCTACTGGGCGCGGCCCGTCGCACTTCCGAAAGCGAGCGGTGGCTGCGCGGCGGCGGCTGGCAAATCCAGTTTCACCCCACGCACTGGCTGGGACAGGACGTGCATGAGGCGTGCCTGGGTATCGTGGGGTTGGGGCAGATTGGTCGGGAAATCGCCAAACGGGCCCGCGGGTTCGACATGGACATCGTTTACCACTCGCGTACCCGTTATCCCGAAGTGGAAGCCGAGTACCGGGTGCGTTACGCCGAGTTTCCCGATCTGCTGGGCCAAGCCGATTTCGTTGTGCTCAGCGTGCCCCTCACGCCACAGACACACCACCTGATCAGCGGACCGCAACTGGCCATGATGAAACCCTCGGCCATCCTCATCAACGTGTCGCGCGGACCGGTGGTCGACCCGGCGGCGCTTTACGAGGCGCTGCGAGATGGGCACATCGCTCGCGCCGCCCTGGACGTGACGTCGCCCGAACCCATCTCGCCGGACGACCCGCTGCTGACCCTCGACAACCTGGTCATCACCCCCCACATCGGCAGCGCAGCCCTGCCCACCCGCCTCAACACCATGAAGCTGGCCGCGCGCAACCTGGTGGCCGGTTTGCGAGGCGAGCCGATGGAGGCGTGCGCGAACGTGGACGCAATCCCATGATAAGGGTAGTTTGCTGGAACATCGGCAGAACTCACAAGCCGTTGGAAGAGCTCCTAGAAACGGATGCAGACGTGGCGTTGCTGCAGGAAGTGTATCCTCGCGGGAGAGGCTGGTTAAACACATGCAAGAATGGCGTCGCAGTCAGTTCGCAGGAACCCTGGGAGCCATGGCCATACGATTCCTACGACCGCTGGCCACTAGTGGTGAAATTGTCCGACCGCGTGAAGGTGGAATGGTTCAAGCAGACGATTCCTACCCGCTGGGTCCAAGACGACGAGTTAGCGGTCAGTGGCATTGGTACTATCGCCGCTGCCAAAATCATCCCGGAGAGTGGCGCAGAGCCGTTTATCGCCGTGTCGCTGTACGCACGCTGGTTCGAGACAAAACCAACTAACGGGACTGGCTGGATTTACCCGGACGCCTCAGCGCACCGCATCATCTCTGACCTGTCGGTGTTCATCGGCTCATACGACACCTCCACTCACCGCATTTTGGCTGCTGGCGACCTCAATGCCTCTTTTTTCAGCTCCGATGCATTCGACGCTCGAGCTCAAACCATTGTTGACCGGATGAAGGCCCTGGGGTTGGAGTACATGGGGCCACAATATCCTAACGGCCGGCGCGCCGACCCCGTACCGGCACATCTGACGGAAGATTCTCTGGACGTTCCAACCTACCACACGGTGCGGAACTCGCCGGCAACTGCCCACGTGCAAGTTGACCATGTATTTGCCTCCCGGGGATTCCACGAGAGCATCCGTACCCGTGCCTTGAATGAGGTGGACGAATGGGGTTCCAGCGACTACTGCCGGATAATAATTGAGGTAGGGGATTGAGTGTGCGCAATAATTGATTGAATTGTGCCGAATTTGGCTCATTCCTGAGCGGCAGCGTCTTTTACGTTGCCAATCAAGTCATAATAAACGTCAAGTTGGGAGCGTCCGTCCAACTTGGAGAGGGTCGCTACTGCCTCAGAGACACGCACGGCATAAGTGTCGGAGTGCTGCCGCAGTGGCACCAGCACTTCCTGTGTCAGTTCATCCTGCTTACGCGACCATACCATAATCCGGTTACGCCAAGTTTGCTCATGAACCCACTTGTGGGCCTTGAGATAAGCGCACAGCATGGGCGGTGTCACTCTCCGCAACGCTTCAGAGTCCTGGATTTGCACTTCCATCGTTGTTCTCCATGAGTCAGAGCAGTTGGCGGAAAATATTCTGTAACCCGTCTTGGTCAACCCCGTCTCGGGTTCGCCTTATGCTATGATATGCGCTCCGATCCGGGGTTGTCCCCGCCATATGTTCTCCAGGAGTTCCGACCACGATGACCACCCCGACGGTTTCCGTCCAACTCGAAACCCGCGACACCCTGGGCAAGAAGGTTAAAGCGTTGCGCCGAGACGGCATCGTGCCCGTTCACCTCTACGGTAAAGGTGTCGAATCCCGCCCCCTGCAGTGCGAGGTTCGCACCTTGCTTCAGGCGATCAGCCGGGCCGGCGGGGAGTATGGCCAACCGCTACGCGTGACCATCGCCGGCGAATCCGGTGAGTACACCGCCGTCGCTTCGGAGATCCAGTGGCAACCCCGTACCGGCGACGTTCTTCACGTTGATTTCCGGACCGTCGCCTAAAGCCCGGTCCCACCCGCTGACGTCGGCAAACGTCGCCGTCACCGCCAACCCCAGCCAGGGCCCATAGGGCCCGCCGCTCCAGCCTGGGAGGCTACCATGTATCTGGTTTTCCTCAGCGAATCCGGCCAGACCGGCCTTAGCGCCGACGATCCCAGCCAGCCGCATCATGTCCACGCCGGGTTGCTCGTGCAGGAGAGCCAGTACATCTCCATGACCGGTGAGTACGACGCGCTGGTTCGCCGCCATTTGGGCGCCCCCGCCGGTACCGACGGCGTACCCAACGAGTTGCGCCCTGGCGACTTGTACCAGGGCAAGGGGTACTTCCGCTCTTGGCGACCGGAGCGTCGGGGCGAGCTCATCCAGGACTGCCTGAGCATCCTGGTCCGCCGCGAAGTGCCGCTTCTGGTGTCATACATCGACAAGGCAGCGTTCCTGGCCGCCAGCACAACGGAAGGCAACTCTCTGTACGGCAATTCGGACCCGTCACAGTTGGCGTTCAGCCGCTTCCTGCTGGCCCTGACGATGTTCCTCGATGAAAACGTCATGGCGCAGATGAACCCCGATGACATAATGCAATCGATGTGGGAGGTCAACGACTACGCGATGCTGATGGCGGGAGCGCCGTCCAGTTCCATCTCGTTGGCTTTGGACGATTTCCTGAGCGAAGATAACGATTCCGTCACCCCCAACATGTATGACGACCTGATGATAGCCCCAGCCTCCACCAGCGTCGGCGGACAACTGGCGTCCCTGTGTGCCTATATTATCCGGCGGTGGCTCCAGCAACCCAACGCGGCCCACGGCTACTTCGACGTCCTCCGCGACGGCCGCGTCCTGCAGGTCGTATACCCCTACCAGTTCGACTAGGCGGCGGCCGAGCCGCCGAACTCGCGCAATTTGTGATCGGTCCCCGGTCGGCAATCCGTCCGGGGCTTTTTATCGTACCCGGGGCAACCTTGTTATACTGGCACGGCGTTCCTTTTTTCACCAAAAGAAGGAACCGGTGGGGGATTCCTATGGTTACCTTGTTGAAAAAGATAGTCGGCGACACGCCGGAACGGGCCGCCGAAAAATTGCGCGGCCAACTGGTGCCGCGGGTAAACCGCCTGGAAGATTCCGTGCGAGCCTTGACCGACGAGCAGCTCGGCGCGCAGACCGACGAGTTCCGCCGCCGCCTGGATGATGGCGCGCCGCTGGACGACCTTCTCCCGGAGGCGTTTGCGGTAGTTCGCGAGGCCGCGCGCCGGACCCTGGGCCAGCGCCACTATGACGTCCAGCTAATCGGCGGGGCCGTCTTACATCAGGGCAAGATCTCGGAGATGAAAACCGGCGAAGGCAAAACGCTGGTCGCGACCCTGCCCGCCTATCTCAACGCTATCACCGGCGACGGTGTCCACATCGTCACCGTCAACGACTACCTGGCGCGGCGCGACCCGGTGTGGATGGGGCCCATCTATCATCTGCTTGGGCTTTCCGTCGGCTGCCTCCAGCACGATGCGGCGTACCTCTATGATCCCGAATTGACCGACGTGGGCCGCGGCGAGTTCCCTTACCTTACGCCGGTGTCCCGCGCCGAGGCGTACCGCGCCGACATCCTCTACGGGACCAACAACGAGTTCGGCTTCGATTACCTGCGCGACAACATGTCGGTGGACGCTGACGTGCAGGTTCAAACCCGCGCCGCCGACCGGCCAACGCACCATTTCGCCATAGTGGACGAGGTCGACAACATTCTGATCGACGAGGCCCGTACGCCTCTGATCATCAGTGGCCCGGCGCAACAGCCCGTGGAGCACTATTCCAACTGCGCCCGGCTGGCGCCCCGCCTGCGGGAATACGCTGACTACACCATCGACGAACGTACCCAAGCCATCTCCCTCACCGAGGAGGGCATCGGCAAGGCGGAGCGTCACCTCCGCGTCGACAACCTGTACGAGCCCGAGAACTTCCACCTAGTCCAGTACGTCGAGAACGCGGTGGTGGCCCAGATCCAGAAAGTGAAGGACAAGGACTACGTGGTCAGCAACGGCGAGGTCATCATCGTCGACGAGTTCACCGGCCGGCTGCAATACGGGCGTCGTTGGTCCGACGGTCTTCACCAGGCCGTGGAGGCGAAGGAGGGTGTCAAGGTCCAGCGTGAAAGCGTGACCTATGCGACTATCACTCTGCAGAACTATTTCCGGATGTACCAAAAGCTGGCCGGCATGACCGGTACCGCCGTTACCGAGGCCGACGAGTTCTACAAGATCTACGGCCTTGAAGTGGTCGCCGTTCCCACCAACCTGCCCATGGTTCGGGATGATGCCAGCGATCTGATCTTCCCCACCGCCGAAGGTAAATGGCACGCGGTCATCGAAAATATCGTGCAGCGGTCGGACTCGGGGCAGCCGGTGCTGGTGGGCACCACGTCAATCGAAACGTCTGAGGCCCTCAGCGACCGCCTGCGTCGTCGCGGCGTGCAGCACCAGGTGCTCAACGCCCGCAATCACGAGCAGGAAGCGTCGATTGTCGCTCAGGCAGGTCGTGCCGGGGCGGTCACCGTCTCCACCAATATGGCGGGCCGCGGCACCGATATCGTGCTGGGCGGCGCGGACACGGACCGGGATGACTGGCAGGAGGAACACAACCGCGTCATCACGTTGGGAGGCCTCCACGTCATCGGGACGGAGCACCATGAAGCGCGCCGCGTCGACAACCAGTTGCGAGGCCGCGCCGGCCGCCAGGGCGACCCCGGCAGCAGCCAGTTTTTCGTCGCCCTCGAGGACGAGTTGATGCAGCGCTTTGGCGGCGATCGCATCAAAAACGTGATGAACTGGACCGGCCTCAACGACGACGAACCCCTGGAGAACAAGCTCATCACCAAGTCGATCTCCAGCGCGCAGGTCAAGGTCGAGGGCCATCACTTCGACATGCGCAAACACCTGCTCAACTTCGACGACGTGCTCAACCAGCAACGCTCTGTGATTTATGAGCAGCGTTCTCAGATCCTCGCCAGCGAGGGGCTCCGGGAACGCATCCTGGACATGCTGGCTGCGGAGTTTGACCGCCTGGTTTCCTACCACCTTCAGGCCCGGCACGCGGACGACTGGGACGCGGACGGTTTCGTGGCCGCGCTGCGGCAAATCTGCCCGCCGCCGGCCGAGCTTGACACTGCGGAGAAGGTGCTGGCCCTGCGCCGGGATCACATTGAGGACATCCTGGAAGACTGCACGGAGACGCTGTACGAGGCCAAGGAGCGTTCCCTGGGTCCCGACAACATGGCGGTCCTGGTGCGCCTGCTGCTGCTCAAGTCCATTGATACCCATTGGGTCAATCACCTGACCCACATGGAAAACCTGCGGACGGGAGTGGGGCTCCAGGCCGTGGGCCAACGGGATCCGCTCACGGTCTATCGTTCCGAGGGTCAGCGCGAGTTCGCCGAGTTGACTCGACAGATGCAGCGCGAGGTCACACACACGCTGTTCCACGTCACCTTGGCTCCGGAAGCTCCCCGGGCCCAGGCCCCGGTCAACAGCGACGTCCGGGCGCCGGTGAGCCCCATGGCCGCGGTGTCGCCCGGCCGTTCCAATGTCGCTCCGCGGGCGGGCCGCAAAATCGGGCGCAACTCCAGGTGCCCATGTGGCAGCGGTAAGAAGTACAAGCGCTGCTGCGGCGCCAGCGCCTGACCAACGCTGGTACGAAATCGGCAAACGACGGGGCGGGTTGGGAACCCGCCCTTTTCGTGCTTTATTGCCGTGAGTGTCTAGTCTCCGCGACGGAACAATCTCCGGACGAACGTAACGGGCTGCGGTGTAGGTTCGTCCATCGCAATGGGTCTGTTGCGACCGGACACCCATCCTTCCGGGTCGCGCTCGAAGGCTATCCGGCATCCCGCAGCGCAGAAGTAGTAGGTCTGCCCCTCGTGTTCGCTGGTGCCGCCGTTGGGGTTGTCGATATCCACCTGCATCAGGCAGATCGGGTCGGTTGCGGTTGCCATGGCTTTACTCCAAGCGTGTATGGCTTACTACGAGGCCGATTGTACCAGCTGGGCCTGCGGTCGCACACGCATTGATCCCCCCTGTAGTCACTCCAAGGCGGCGCGCCGCAGCCGCAGAGAGTTGCTCACCACGCTGACCGAACTGAACGCCATGGCCAGGGCTGCCAGGATGGGATTCAGGAAGCCTGCCTCACCAAAGAAGAACGCCAAACCGGTTGGTACGCCGCCCAGCGAGGTAAACACCGGGTACAACGCGCCGGCGGCCACCGGGATCAGCAACGTGTTGTAGAAGAACGCCCAGAAGAGGTTTTGCCTGATGGTGCGCATGGTTGCACGGGATATCGTCAGCGCTGTCGCAACGCCCGTGAGGTCATCGCGCATCAGTGTGATGTCCGCCGTCTCCCTTGCGATGTCCGTGCCGCCACCCATTGCTATCCCCACGTTGGCGCGGGCCAGCGCCGGAGCGTCGTTGATGCCGTCGCCGGCCATAGCCACGGTGTGTCCAGCATCCTGCAACCTGGCAACCGCCTGAGCTTTGTCCGCCGGCAACATCTCGGCATGGTACTCGTCAATGCCGCAGGCGGATGCCACGGACGCCGCCACCTCGGGCCGATCGCCCGAAAGCATAACGGTGCGCACGTCCATCGCGTGCAAAGCTGCCACCGCCTCGCTGGCGCCGGATTTCACCGTGTCGGTGACGGCGATTACGCCAAGGACCTGCCCGCACCGGGCCACGAACAGGGGCGTCGCTCCACCTTGTGCGAACTGCGCGGCGGCCGCAACAAGCTCGCCAGCAGGCGACGCGCCGGACTGCTCCATGAGCGCGGCGTTGCCAACCGCTACCTCTTGCCCGTCCACCACTGCGGTGACGCCGGCGCCGGTCTGAGAGGAGAAGTCTGTGGACGGAGCGATGACCAAGTCCTGCGCTTGTGCACGGAGCAGGACGGCCCGGCCAATCGGATGCTCCGACAGCGTCTCCGCCGACGCCGCGCAACTCAAAACGTCGGCGGGTGAGAAACCCGACGCCGGGGCGATGCCGGTAACCTCCAGTTGGCCGGTGGTAAGCGTCCCGGTTTTGTCAAAGGCGACCGTGTCTACGCGGTGGGCGGTTTCCAACGCGGCCGCGCTCCGGACCAGGATGCCCCGCTCGGCGGCCCTACCGACCCCTACGATGATCGCGGTAGGGGTTGCCAGACCCAGCGCGCACGGGCACGCGATGATGAATACCGCCACCAGGGTCAGCATTGCATACCGCACCGATGGGTCTGGTCCGAGGAACAGCCATAGCACCGCCGCCGCCAGCGCTATGAAACCCACGGCCGGCACGAACCAGGCGGCGACCC
Source organism: Dehalococcoidia bacterium (assembly GCA_034423575.1). Classification (GTDB taxonomy): domain Bacteria; phylum Chloroflexota; class Dehalococcoidia; order Lucifugimonadales; family UBA3495; genus Bin87. The sequence goes on from DAOUIF010000069.1 coordinate 33,831, forward strand.
GGTCGGCCAGTCGCTGCACCGGCGCCGCCGAGCCCTGGGCTTCTTCCACCAGCCGGATCACCTGCGCCAGCGTGGTGTCCGCGCCGACCCTGGTGGCCCGCATGAGAACCGCTCCGGCTCCATTCAGCGTACCGGCGAACACGGAATCGCCGACGGACTTCTCGGCCGGCATGCTCTCCCCGGTCAGGGTCGATTGGTCAACTGTCGTGGAACCGCTGGTCACTGCGCCGTCGACGGAGATGTGCTCGCCTGGCCGCACCACCACCGTGTCCCCCGGTTCGACGCGGTCCACCGGCACGTCCGAGATGGACCCATCCATCGCCACGATGTGCGCCGTCTGAGGCCGCAGATCCAGCAGGCGTTCGATGGCGCTCGACGTCCGGGACAAGGCGCGGGCCTCCAGCCAGCGTCCCAAAAGGATCAACGCGACGATTATGGCCGCCATGTCGAAGTGCAACTGGTGCGCTCCCGGCGGACCTGACGACCCCTGGACGAACAACGACGCGATCACGACCGCAACGCTGTACGCATACGCAACCGATGTGCCCAGGGCGATCAGCGTATGCATGTTGGGTTGGAGTCGCCTGAGTCCGGCCCAGCCTGCGGTGTAGAACGACCATCCGGCCCATAGTTGGACCGGAGTCGCCACTGCCCATAGCAGCAATGGGTACCACCACAGGGCCAGCAATCCGGGTGTCCAGGGCAGCGCCGGGAAACTGCCGAGCAGCAAGGCGCCGCCGCCCGCGGCCGCGACGACCAATCGGACCCTGACGCGTCTTTCCTCGCGCTCTCGGGGCCCACTTCCGCGACCGCCTTCGTTTTCAAGCGCATCAGGATTGGTATCGAGGCGATATCCGGCGTCGGCAACGGCCCGGGCCAACGTCTCCAGGTCGGGAGAGTTTGCGCCGTCGGCGTCATCGAGGCTGATCGTTGCCCGCTCGGTCGCCAGGTTCACGCTGACCTCCGTCACGCCGTCCACGGACCGCAGTGCCTCGCCCACGTGGTAGACGCACGCTGCGCACGTCATCCCGGCGACGGGCAAAACGATGGTGTTAGGAGAGGCTTCGGGCATGGTAACGCACCGGCGAGGCGTGCAAGGATGGTAAAGGCGAAACCATTTTCATTGTAGCAGGGGCGACGATTTCGGGTTCGGCGCGTGTCATATAATTAATGCAGCGAAGCATATTCGCAGGAGGTGGGAATCATGGACATACTGAACACGATGGTCAGCCGCGGTCATGAGCAGGTGACGATGTACAGCGACCCCGAGTCGGGCTTGCGGGCAATCATCGCCATCCACGACACCACCCTGGGCCCTTCTTGCGGTGGGACCCGCATGTGGCCCTACGCCACCGAGCAGGAAGCCCTCGCCGATGCCCTGAACCTCTCACGGGCAATGACCTACAAGTCCGCTGCGGCCGGCCTGCATCTGGGAGGCGGAAAGGGTGTCATCATCGGCGACCCGCGCACTGAAAAAACGGAATCGCTGCTGCGAGCATGGGGGCGGTTTGTCGATACGCTGGGCGGTCGCTACCTCACCACCACCGATGTGGGAACCACCGGACGTGACCTGGAGGCAATGCGCCGGGAAACCGAACACGTCGTGGGCCTGGACACAACCCTCGGCGGCAGCGGCGACACGTCCGTCATGACCGGCCTGGGCATCTACATGGGCATGAAGGCCTGCGCCGTCGACGTTTGGGGCACCGACGATCTCCGTGGACGCACTGTTGCGATGCAGGGGTTCGGCAAGGTCGCCACGCACACGGCAGGTCACCTTCTGGAGGACGACGTTCGCATCATCGCCACCGACATCAGCGAAATGGCGCTGGACCGGGCGCGCCAGATGGGCGTCAAGGTCGTCGGGGCGGATGAAATCTACGACGTTGACTGCGACATCTTTGCCCCCTGCGCCCTGGGCGGCGTCATCAACTCGGACACCGTAGACCGCTTGCGCTGCCGCATCGTCGCCGGGGGAGCGAACAACCAGCTGATGACGGCCGAAGACGGCGAGGAGCTTCACCGACGGGGGATCGTCTACGCGCCGGACTTCCTGATCAACGCCGGCGGAATCATCAACGCCGCCGCCGAAATCGGCCAGCCGTACAACCCGGACCGCTCTCGCCAGCAAACGGAGCGGATCTACGAGCAGATGTCGGCGGTGCTGACCACGTCCCGCAAACAGGAGATATCCACCGCCCGCGCGGCCGATATCCTGGCGGAGTCCCGGCTGGACTCCGTGCGCCGCATGCGCCGCATCTGGCGAGGGTAATCCACCGCGAAACCCGGCAAGTGGAGAAGCCCCACGGCATTCAAAACCGTGGGGCTCTTTCGTGCCTTAATGCTGGCCAAGCCTCGGCCGACCGCGCTCACTGCAGCCGTGTGGCCGAGTCCCTCGGGTCGCTCAGCTGGTGGCCGGATAGACGACGGTATCGGGACGGTATACCGCCCAGGAGAACCACAGCTGGCCGATCCGGCCCGGCACCGCGGTCAATTTAGCGCCTTCCAGCGGACCGCTGATTGCGCGCCCGAAAATATCCCACTGGCTTCCGGTCTGTTCGTCTACGATGCGTCCTTCGGCGTCTGGCGCGAAGGTCAGCGTGTTGCCGTCGGGTCCGCGGGGTGAAAATATTCCGGCAGTGCCGACGTCCCGGCCCGATGCGATGGAGCCGGAGTCGAGCGCCGAGGCAGTTCCCGGCGACCAGAAAACCACGATGTCCTCGCCGGCCACCGCCGTGGTCACCACGCGCTCCTGGGCCAGCGCGGTGAATGACACTGCCCAGGCCTCATTGCCGCGTTCCACTGCCACCACCCGCTCGACGGCCGGCAGCCGGGGATCCTTTTCGCCGCTGAACAGGAACGGTTCGCTCCCCGGTCGGTCGTAGCCGGCGTACGGGTTGCGCCCGTAGGCGCGGCCCGAGTCGGGCCGTGACAGGACCTTGCCGTTGGGATGGGCGGTTTTGAAGTCGGCCCACGACACGATCGACAGGTAAAGCTGCTCCAGCTTGCGGCCGGCGTATTGTCCGATGACCCCCTCGCCGCCGACTTCCTGCCACCACGTCTCGGTTTGCCGGTCATACATCAGCAAGTTGCTGTCGCGCAGGGCGCCGGTGGTTCCGAAGTCGAGGATCGCGCCGTCTAGCGTCCGCCTGTACACGAAGGCGGTATTGCAGAGTGGTCAAAACGTAACGACCACCGGTTCCCCGCCCACGGTGTCGTTGACCAGTTCGTGCCAGACCATGACCTGAACCGGATACGCTCGCACGTCGCCGTTGAGGTCAACGACCTGTACGGGCTCGAGATCGTCGAGCCACAGGTCAGCGTCGGCGATCGACTCGAACCGGGGATCGTCGATTGACGGTATGCCGTCCTTGGGTGGCCCACCGGTCATGATTTCGTCAAAGGAGATCGTCGTTCGCGTGAAGTCGGTGTCCCACTCCGCTCTCAGCAGTCGTTGATAGCGCGTTTTGGCCTCGTCAGCCTGTGCGTCGGTCACGGTTTGCACGATGTCCTCCGCCGAGACCGGGAGCGCCGTGGCCGCGGGAAGCGGGGTGGCAACCGCAGACAGCGCGGCCGTCGGCAGGGGCGTCGCGACCTCGGAAATCACCGCGGTAGGGAGATCGGCAGCGGGCGCCAGCGTCGGCGCTACTGCGTCCGTCGGTGCCGCGGGAGCTACCCACGGCTCGTTGCCGTCTGTTTCTTCGGCCGGAACACAGGCCGTCAGGGCCACCGCCAGCAGAAGTAGGCACACCAGCGCCGTAAGCGGAGCGGCGACCGATGTCCTCAGGCGGGATTGCATAGGCGTTGAAAGGTTCGGGGTGTCCATTGACGTCCAGAGATGTGCTGGGTGTTGGGTCGCTCGGAGATATTCCCATTGACGAGCAGACGCAGCTGGAAACGATCTGGGCTCCAAATAACAAGCCGGAAGTCTGCTCCTCTGACCAACAAGGGGATGCTACTCACGCAAATGGGGTTTGTCCATTCTGAGTCCATGATACGGATCATCATCTTACGCGGATTAATGGGTTCGGCAGGTTCGGGCGTGGCCGATGGCCAACCGTGAGGGCATCCGGATTTGAACATCGCGCCCACGCGCGCAAGCGGCACAAAAACACCCCCACCGAGAGGTGGGGGCGTGGAGATTGGGGATTCCGCATTGTTGCTTCAGCGCCCGCGGAGGCGTGGATCGAGGATATCGCGCAACGCGTCGCCCAACACATTGAAGGCCAGCACCGCGATGAATATGAAGATGCCGGGGAACACCAGCAACCAGATGCCCGTCTCTGGCGCTTCTCTGCTGGCCACGGTGAGAATGCCGCCCCAGCTGGGTTCGTCCGGAGGCGCGCCGACGCCCAGGAAGCTGAGCGACGCTTCGATGATGATGGCAAACCCGAGGTAATAGGTCGCCATGATGATGTAAATGGCGAAACAGTTGGGCATGATGTGGCGGAACACGATGCGTTGCGGCCGCGCACCTATGGCTCTCGCGGCGGTCACGTAGTCCATTTCCTTGAGGGTCAGCACCTGGGAACGTACGGTGCGGATCACGGGGGCGAGCATCCCGATGACGATGGCCAGGATGACGTTATTCAAGGAGGACCCAAGGACCGCCATGATGGCCAGGGCCAGGATCAGGCCGGGGATCGACATCAGGGCGTCAACCACCCGCTGGAAAGCCAGGTCAACCAGGCCGCCGGCGTAGGTGCTGGTGATGCCCAGTACAAAACCGGCGGTTATGCCGATCAGGACGCTGCCAATGCCGACGTACAAGGATATCCAGGTTCCGTACAGTACGCGCGCCAGAATGTCCCTTCCGATGACGTCCGTCCCCATCGGATACTCGCGGCTGGGCCCGAGGAAAATGTCTCCGACGGAAGCGTACGGATCCGGCACGGGCAGGATCGCCAACCGCGAGGCGATGGCGATCACAATGAAAATGAGGGCGATGGCGCCGCCGACCGCGCCCAGCGGCTTCCGGCGAGCCAGCCCCACGGTGGAGCGGTACGCAGCCGGGATACCCAACAACGCATTGCGAACTGGGGAACCGCCCTCTGCGGCGATGTCGCGAGTTGCCATGATCTGCTCCGTTGAATTCGGTACGTTACTGATAGCGGATTCTCGGGTCGAGTATCCCGTAGATCAGGTCTATGACCAGGTTCAGGAACATGACCACCGCCGCTACCAGCACCACTACCGCTTGGATCACCACGAAATCGCGATGCAGGATTGCGTCAATCAGCATGTTCCCGATGCCGGGGACCAGGAAGATCACCTCGACGATCACGACGCCGCCCAGCAACCTGCCGAACTGGTAGCCCGACACCGTGATGATGGGCAACAGGGCGTTTTTCAGGGCGTGTCTCCCGATAACGGCCATCTCGGCCAGGCCCTTGGCCCGAGCCGTGCGAACGTAGTCGTCCCGCATTGTTTCCAGCATGGAGGACCGGGTGACCCGGGCGGTGAACGCAAGATCATGGAATGCGATGGCAAGCGCCGGGAATACCATCTGCTGCAGGTTCGTCAGCGGCTGCTCCCAGAGGTTGGCGTAGTCCAACGGCGGCAGCCAGTCGAATACGTAGGCCAGCACGTACGTGACGACGATCGCAATGAGGAAGGTAGGCATGGCGATGCCCAGCAGCGCCACCAGCCGGCTGACATAGTCGACCTTGGTGTCCTGTCTCACCGCGGATATGATCCCCAAGGGCACCGCGATGAGGAAGGCCAATCCCATGCCCATCACCGCCAGTTGCACGGTGGTGACGAACCGTCCTCCAAGCTCGTCGATCACCGGGGTCTGGTACCACAGCGACTCGCCAAGGTCACCGCGGAGCATGTCCCACAGCCAGTCGCCGTACTGGATGTGGACGGGCCGGTCCAGGCCCAGCTTGGCGCGCAGTCGTTCGACGTCCTCCAGGCTGACGCGCCCGCCCTCATTCGGGTCGTTGCCCGTAAGGATGAGCATGGCCGTGTCGCCAGGCACGATCCACATCAGCATGAAGATGATGATGGTCACTATGAGGATCGTGGGTATGAAGAGGAGCAGCCTCCTCACGATATAGGTGGTCATCATGCCTCCCGGGATCGGGCCTGGCGATCGTCAATTTCCTCTCGTGATAGCAAGAACCCTCTCGCTCCTACGGCTGGTAGCCCGTTCCGATCGGAGGCTTCTCCGCGTCCTCGTCCCACCACATGTGGTCCAGCTTATGGATCATCTGGATGGTCCTGGGGACGTGGTAGTTGCGGATGCGGTAGTCTAGGGTACCGCCGGCGTGCATCCATCCGGTGGGCAGGTAGTGGGGCACTTCATTGCGGAGGAGTTCCACCATCTCGGCGAAGAGTTCCTTGCGCTTTTCAGGATCGAGCTCCTTGGCCTGGGCGGCCTTGAGGGCTTCGAACTCGGTGGTGGTCCAGTTGCCCGAGTTGCGCATGGTGTCAATGCCGTACCACTGGTTCAGGATGTCGGACGGATCCGGGAGGATGATGCCGCTGCCGCAGCCGACGATCACGCCGTAGTCATTGCTGCGCCACTTCGCGTACAGGGTCGCCACGTCACTGGACTCGATCGTCATATCCAGGTTGAGCTCGCGCTTCCAGATGTCGCTCACCAGCTGGGCGGAAGTCGCGGTGCAGCCCGTCAGGATGGAGGTAATGGTCCCGCTGAACCCCTCGGGGTAGCCGGCTTCTGCCAGCAACCTGCGCGCCTCGTCCAGATCGGCCTGGGACTTGGTCCCGTCCGCGTCCCGGCGGTAGCCGGGGAGCTCGTACAAAGCCTCGACGCTCTCGTTGGGAGCGAAGCCGACGTGGAAGTGGGTGCCCACCGTTCCGTTACCGCGCAGGATTTTTGAGACGATCTCCTCCTGGTCGATTACCATCCAGAGGGCGGTACGCACTCGGGGGTCGTCGTAGGGTTCGACCAGCCAGTTGAAGTTAAGCCCGGCACGCTGCACGTTTTGCATGAACAGGGCGCGCATTCGTCCGTCGGTGTCCTCCTCCAGCTGCTCGACGAATTCCGTATACGTCGACAGAACCGGATAGTAGGTTCCGTCCGCCTGGCCGACCTTGAGGGTGGCGATCGAACGGGCCACGTCCTGGATGAGGAACACTTTGAAGCCGTCGAAGTAGGGGCGCGGGGCCTTGAAGTAGTCGTCATTCCTGACGTACTCGTAGGACTCCTGCTTCTGCCAGCTTCCGGCCTTGTAGATGAACGGGCCGGAACCCAGCATGTTCTCGGGGCAGCAGTTGGCGTCCTCCTGGGTCAGAGGACCGACGACGTGCTCCGGGTACATCTTCATGTAGTCAGAGGCGAGGTTGACCATGAAGGTGGCCGCCGGGAACTTGATGGGCATCCGCACCGTCCGCTCGTCAATCACCTCCGCGGTCTTGTGCTCGTAGAAGTTGCGGAGGCTGTTAGTGCGGCCGCGGAAGGCGTCGGGGAGGGTGATGCGGTCCAGGCTGAAGACGATGTCGCTGGCTTTCACCGGCTGCCCGTCGGACCAGTTCGCTTCGGCCAGGTAGAAGGTGTAGACCGTGCCGTCCTCGCTGACGTCCCAGCTCTCCGCCAGGTCCCCGATGATCTCTTCAGGGTTCACCGGGTTGTATTCCACCAGCTGGTTGAACCTGACGCCGGAAGGCGTGAGGGTGGTGGTCAGGCTCGCTCCGTAGTGCACATCCCAGAAGCCGGGGTTGTTGCGAGCCACCCACTTCATGGTCCGACCATGCTTCCCACGAGTGACCCAGTCGGTTTCGGGGGCCTGAACCTCCACCGGTTGGACCGTAGGAGTGGGTTGTGTCGCTGCGGCTGAGGCGCCGGAAGGCGCGGCCGGTTGGGCGGGCGCGGCGGCAGCGGCGGTGGGTTGGGCCGCCTGCGACGAACCTCCGGAAGGCGCGGCCGCTGGCGCCGATTGCGAGCCTGCGGCCGCGCTGGCGGGAGCCGACGAGGTATCGGTTTCCGGCGCGGGGGCGGTGGCCGCTCCACCGCAGGCCATCACGAACATCAGGATGAGCGAGAGACTGATCAGGATCAGGGCGCTGGGAGTCGTTTTGCGGCGTCGTTTCATGGTGCTAACCTCCGTTTGCGCTGCGTCGGGCAGCCGGCCAAGTGATCGATCCGATCATCACCAGCAATGACTTTGACAACTATTGGCCCATTTTGTGCGACCTGCAAACCGAATCTCGGTGGCAAGATTTATCCCGGCAAGACTAATACGCTGCAAACTGCCCTGTAAAGACGAAAATCGTTATGTTATAGGCGTCATAATATCATTTTCAGCGATAGATTGTATTATCCCGATTGGCCGACTCAGCTTGCGCCCAAGCGGGAAAGCGCGGGTGTGGAGGAACGAAAATAAGGAGAGGCGCCCGACTGAGGGCGCCTCCCACAAGCATCATGCCGGTCGCGAGATCAGTTGCGTTTAGCCGCCAACGCGACCAGAGTCCCGCCGTCAGCCGCTGTGGGCACGAAGATCATGCCCCCAGCCGTGATGGGGGACGCCATTATCGAGCCGTCCAGCTGTGTTTCCCATTCGGTCGACCCGTCGGCGATTGACAGCGCGGTGACTCGCCCTTGTTTGTCGCCCACCAGGGCCACGGAACCCGCTACGGTGGCCGGCGCCGTGATGTCGGTATCGAGGTCGATTTCCCACAGTATCGTGCCGGTGCTTGCTTCCAGCCCGGTCACCGGCCCCACCGCGTCGGCGACCACGAGGGTGGAACCGGCCAGGGCGGGCTGGTACGGCTGGTCCTCGATGCTCCAGGTCGACCACACGTTGCCCTGCTGGAGAGGGCCCTCCCGGCTGAAGCCCCACACCCACATCAGGGTGCGAAAGTACAGGATCTGTCGCTCCAGCGGGTAGCGGTGGCCCTGGTAGTCGATGCCCCAGATGAAGCCGTTGAAGCTGCTGAAGTGCAGCAGTTCGTCGGTGACCAGCGGTCCGCCGCGCGCCCGGCGCGAACTGCCGGCATCATAAATCATGCGTCGCCGGCCGGTCTCGGCGTTGATGACGTGCACCTTGGCGTCATTGGCGGTGGCGATCACCTTGCCATCGATGATAGCCGGCGTCGCGATGACCCAATGGCTCAACCGGTACTCCCACAGCTTATCTCCGGTGGCGGCATCCAGGGCGAGCAGGCGGTTCTTGTCGCTCTCTGCCACGTAGAGCCGGCCGTCCGCGATGGTGGGCGAGGGCAACGAGGCGGTCCGCAGCCGACGCGACCACACGACCTCTCCGGTTTCCGCCTTGAGCGCCGAAACGAGGCCCGGTTGAAACACGACGAACACCAGGCCATCCGCAACGGCCGGCGTCACCCCGGCCGTCATGCGGGATTGGTACTGCCAGGCAACGTCTCCGGTTTCCCGGTCCAGCGCCGTCACGTTTCCGGTTTCATCGGTCAGGTAAACCCGGTCCCCTGCTACCGCAGGAGGGGCGGCTATGGGAGAGCCGGTAACGTAGCGCCATGCGGGCTCCGGGGCCGTTCCGTGCGGAAGATCCAGATCGCCGGCAGAGGCCAGGTTGGTCACCCCGCGGCCGGCTTGTGGCCAGTCGTTCGACGCAGTGGCCACGGTTGTGTCGCCGATCCGAGTTGACGGAGCGGGCGGGTCCGGTGGCAGACCGGTGTATTCCCACAACACCCAGACAGTGATCGCCAGCAGAGGCAGGACCACAATGGCGAGGCGCAGCAGTCGGTTTCGCAAGAAGTCCAGCCGGATGCGACGGGAACGTTCGCGGGCGTCGGCCTCGGCAACAGTCTCGAGCCCCGAATACGCTCCGCACCGTGCGCATCGTGCGCTCGCCGGGGGCAAATCGGCCGCTTCAGGAGCCGGATTCAGGTGTCCGCAGAACCGGCAGAAGAGGACGTTGTCCTGTGTGTCATTTGCCATGGAGGCAGCGACGCCCTCCGGTGGGCCGCGCTCACCCAGCGCAAACGGCTTGTGGCGCTATTTTGTGCAATCAGTAGCGCAGGAGGCGCGTGGGTATCAGACGGCCCGCTACGGGGTCGATGGCAAGGGCGGCTTGTTCGAGGGTGACCACGCCGAGCAGGCTGGGTTCGTTCTCTTCGGCGAATATGACCGGCGTGTGGAATTGCAGTCCTTCAAGTCTGACGACGGTTTCGCCGACGTCGACCGGCACTATCCTGCCGTCGGCAGTCTCCGATGGCAGAGAACGTCCAACGGGAACTCCGAGGCGTTCCAGGGTTGCGCGTGGCATTGCAGTATAGGTCGAGCCAGTGTCGACGGTGATGTCTAGTTCCTCGAATCGGTTGCCCAGGCGGTCGCCGACTTCAACTGTGACGGTGATGGTTCCCAAGGGTGTTGCTCCTGTAGTGGGGCGCGGGCAGGCGTTGGAGGTTTCTTCACCGCCTGAGCTTCTGCGCCGGCCACGATGGTCGGACGGTGGGCATTATTCACGGATCCTAGAACGCGGGGCGTTGCAAAACCGCCGGATCGATGCGACGGCGCACGCGCTGTCCGTCATCGGGCGTCCCCAGCAGCTGCCCATCGTCCACCATGACCTTGCCGCGAAGGATGACCGTCGTGGGCCAGCCGAAAATTTCCCAGCCTTCCCACGGACTGTAGTCACGCAGGTGCAGGTCGTCCATGGTGAGCCGCTTGTGGATGGTGGGGTCGATGATCGCGAAGTCGGCGTCGCTGCCGGGAGCGATGACGCCCTTTTGCGGATACATGCCCAGCAGGCGGGCGGCGTTGGTGGCGGTGATGTTGGCGAACTGGGTCAGGGGCATCCCCCGCCGCACCACGGCCTCGGAGTAGTTGACGCCCATGCGGATTTCGATGCCGATGTTGCCTCCGCGCATATCCAGGACGTTGCGGCCGGCCGTCTTGTCCAGGTAGGTTGTGAAGCTGCTGTCGGTGGCGGTGAAGGTCAGGTTGTTGCCCAGCAGTCCGGTCCACAGGTCGCTGCCATCCTCGGGATACTTGAGCGACGGATAGGTGTGGTACTTCATGCCGTCGGGTTCGCGGTACTGGAAGGCGTTGAAGGATAGGGCCAGGGTGAGAACCTCGCCGTAAACGGGCAGGCCTCGGCTCCGGGCCGCTGCCACCGCGTTGACGCCGTCGTTGCCGGTGACGTGGACGAAGTACATGCCGGCGCCGTTGTGCTCAGCGATGCGTATTACGTCACGGAACGCCACGTCTTCCACTTCCTTGGAATGGATCAGGTGAGCGTTGTACCAGTCCCAGATGCCGCGTTGCTGGGCCAGCAGGTAGTTGTACATGACGATCTCGTCGTCCTCGGCGTGAACGGCCAGCACGCCGTCGTGGCGGGCGAGCTGCGCGGTGAGGTCGTTGAGACGCCCGTTGTCGATGCGCCCGGTGGGTGTGAGACTCAGAGGCGGGTCCTGCGGCGGGCGGATGTTCGTGGTGAAAATCTTGACGCTGGGAAAGTCGTTGTTGATCAACTCGCCGACCCGGGCGATGCTGTCGGCGGTATTGCTGGTGCGGTAGATGACGTGGGCCGAATAGTCGGCATAGGTGTTGCCCTCCCACACGGACAGGAAGTCAAGGATGCCGCCGACCAGTTCGCCGTCGTTGGGAGCCGGCGCGAAGTCCACCACCGTGGTAGTGCCGCCCCAAATGGCGCCCAGGGAGTGTTCCAGCGGGCCGGCGTTGGGCACGCCTTCGACCTGCTGGTGGACGCCGGGTTGCACGTTGGCGGCCGCATGGATGTGCGGCTCAATGCCGCCCGGGGTCACGATCCGGCCGGTGGCATCGATGGTCCGGACCGCCTCATCAACCAAAGTTCCCGGCGCGCCGATGGCGACGATGCGCCCGTCCTGCACGCCTACGTCCACCGCAGCGGCTTCGGTGGGCATCACCACGGTTCCACCGGTAATCAGCAAGTCGAACATGATCAGCCTCCTGGGTGGTACAAAAGCCGTTTATTGCCGAATGACCTTGCCCGAGCTCAGACTGACGACAACGTGGTTTAGGTCCGTGCGGCCTATATGGGCAAAGCAGCCATCGGGGGTTGCCATGCGGATAGTACCACAGGCCTGAACCCAGCCGGACAGGAATATCAACTGAGCGCCTGCGCCAGGTCGGCAATCAGGTCGTCGGCGTTTTCCAGGCCCACCGACACTCGCAGCAGGTCGTCCGGCGTAGGACTGTCGGGGCCTTCGATGGACGCGCGGTGCTCGATCAGGCTCTGCGTGCCGCCAAGGCTGGTGGCGCGGACGAATAGCTGAACCCCGGCGGCCACTGCCATCGCCGCGTCCCGACCGCCGGCGACCTGGAACGACAGCATCCCGCCGAAGTCGGACATCTGCCGGGCGGCGATATCGTGCCCCGGGTGCTGGGGCAGTCCGGGATAGTGGACCGCGGAGACGCGCGGATGGTCCTGGAGATAGCGGGCCAACCGGCCGGCATTGGTGCAATGCAACGGCATCCGCGCCGGCAGCGTGCGGATGCCGCGCAGGGTGAGCCAGCAGTCGAATGGAGATGGCACCGCGCCGCACAGGTTCTGGATCAGCCGGATCCGCCGGAAGATGTCGGAATCCTCGCGAGTGACCACGGCTCCGCCGGTCACGTCCTCGTGTCCGCTCAGGTACTTGGTGGTCGAATGCACCACCAGGTCCGCGCCCAGCTCGAAGGGCCGTTGCAGCATCGGGCTGGCCCAGGTGTTATCGCAGGCGCACAGTGCGCCGGCGGAATGCGCGATCCCGGCCATCCGGGCGATGTCGGTGATCTTGAGCAGCGGATTGGAAGGTGTTTCGACCCAGACCAGGCGGGTGTTTGGCTGCACCGCATGAAGCACGGAGTCCTCGACGGTCATGTCAACGAAACTGGTTTGCAAACCCCAGGGAGCGAAGACCTCCCGCAGCATTTTCGCGGTTCCGTGGTAGCAATCGTCCGGCGCGATTACGTGGTCCCCCGGCGCCAGGGCCTGGAAAACGGCTGCAGTGGCAGCGGAACCGGACCCGAAGGCTGCCGCTTCGGCGTTTCCTGCTTCCCCGCCCTCCAGCAAGGCAAGGCACTGCTCCAGGGCGCGGCGGTTGGGGTTGTCCGTGCGGGAGTAGACGAACCCACGGGAGTATTCGCCGTCCGCGTCCCGTTCGAAGGTGGTCGAGAGATAGATGGGGGGCGCGACAGCGCCGGTGGCCGCGTCAATCTGGTGGGCCGCCTGGGCGGCGATGGTCTCGAAGTTCATCCCAATAACTCGCTGTGGTGTCGGGGCGCGCGGCGCCGGTTACGGTTCTATCGTAGCGGAACCGTCGGGATTGATGTAAACGCCAACGATTGGGTACACCAATCCGTTGAAGAGTACGTTGATATCGTAGAGCCCCTCGGAGTACGGGCCGCCGTTGCGGTCTACCCAGCGGGGAATGACGTTTTTGGCGGAGGCCAGGCGCATCTCATCCCGTATTCCGTAGGAAAGATGCGCGGGTTTCAGACCCTCGGAGACGTTTTTCTGAACCGCTTCCGGCTCGAAGTGCGCCAGCAGGAAATAGCGGTTGAGGTAGGCATGGCGCGCGCCTTCTTCCAGGATGATGTTCTGCAAGTCCAGCGGCATCGTATCCCAAAGTTCCCGGTTGACGGTAAGCCAGCTGTGAGAGAGGTTGTAGAGGGGGCCGACGATGTAATTGGCAACTTCGTGCCAACGCTGCTCATATCCGCAGGAGGCGCATGAAACTGCGCCGTCAAAAACGCCGCGCTCCAGCGCCGTGTACGCGTCAGAGAAAGCGAGGTGTTGCGGCGCAGCGCCCATGCCCGATAGCAGGTCGCTGAGGACATCGTCATGACTGAACACTTTGAATCCCTGCCAGTCGCGCGGATCATCGTGGACTTCCTTCCGGGAGAACAGATAGTAGTCGCCACTCATCATGTAGGCGACCTGGACGCCGCCATTGGCCTCGATCAGTTCGGCCATTGCGGGCTGTATTGCCTCAATAACGGCGAGGTTGGTCGCCTGATCAAAGTGCAGGCCCCACAGACCGCTGACGTCCACGATGGGATGGTCGCCCCTGATGTAAACGGGATGGATCTGCGCCGCTGGCAGCGTGCCGTCCTCAATAAGACGCAGCGAGTTCGCGCCGGAAACTCCCAGGTCAGAGAACGACGTGACCTCAAATTGCACCTGGCCTTCGGTGCGGCGCTTGATACGCTCGACAAAGCCAATGTCCCAAATATGGTCGTAGGCGCCTGCCGCCAACTCGCAATCCATCGACGAGCTGTCGATGCAGGCTATCGGTATCTTGAAATTGTGGCCGCTGGACACCAGTGGAGTCGTGTTGAAGTTGATGCCCGGCTGCTCACTGCAGGATGCGCCAGTGGGGCTGCCGCCGCCGTGAGGGCTGCCACTGCCGTGAGCCACCGAAAAGAACGGGTCCGTCGGACCGTCGCACGGCGTGACGGACATGGCTTCGGGACCGTTAGGGGTTTCGGTGACCTTGATGGTGACAGGCTCGGAACCGCACGGTATGGCCTTTGGCTTTGGCGGAACTGGATATGCGACGGAGCCGTCGGCGTAGATTTGGACATCGATGATGGGGCCGATGATCTCGTTGAAAATGCGGACAGGTTCGGAACAAGGGCCGCCGGCCCGCTCCGTCCAGCGGGGCAACACGTTGTTGAGGTTGGCCCGGAACATGGCCTCGTGGATTTCAGGAGACAGCGGGGCGTGGATCATGCCGTCTTCAATATTTTCGTCGATGGCGTCTCCCTCCCATTCGCCAACGGCTAGATCTCTCACGTATTCCCAATGGCGATTGCCCTCTTCGGTAATGATGGCCTGGAACTTTGGCGGAATTTCGTCCCAGCGGTCACGGTTCATAACGATCCAGGTAACGCTGGATGAGCCGTTGATTGGGCCGTAGAGATAATCGGCAACCTCGTACCAGCCCTGTTTTAAGCCGCAAGTCCCGCAGGAGATGGCGGCATTGACTAGCCCATGTTCCAGCGCGTCGTACACGTCGAAATAATCGACGAAATGAGGCTCGGCGCCAATGGCTTCCAGCAACTCGGTCAGCGGGGGGCGATAACTGCGCGTCCGCAAGCCCTTGAAATCATCCAGGGAATCCAAGGGGCGAGAGGAGAAAATGTAGTTGCTGTCCGTGTAGTGCTCGGTGATGACCACGCCGTTGGTGGCGCGCTCAATCACGGCGCGGACGGTATCGCGACTGTTGTCGACCGCGACGAACTGAGTTTCCAGGTCGGGATAGAGACCCCAAAGGTTAACCGCCTCGATTATGGCCAGGTCCCCGGAAACGTGTGCGGGATAGATTTCCGCCATGTCCAGAACGCCGTTCTTGAGCAGATCTACGGACTCGGTGTCGGACAGTCCGAGTTCGGGGTAGGAAGTGAGCTGGAACGCCACGCGGCCGCCGGTGCGATGTTTGACCCGCTGAATTAGCCCGCCAAACTGCGGGGATGCGTCCGTTGCCGCAAGCTCCTGACAGGGCTTGCGCACGACGTTGATGCAGACCAGCTGAATGGTGAACCGTTGCTCCTCGGGTGTGGCTTTGGCCCAATTGCTCCATCTGGACCATTCGGTGGGTTTGCCGGGGATTTCCCGGCCGGCAATGACCCTGAACCAGTGATCCTGATCGGCTTCCAGGCCGGTTACTACCACGGAACCATCTTCGCCCCGGGTCCATTTGCCCCCGGTGTTGTCCCACTTGGCGGACCATACCCAGTGGACGGTGGCGTTCAGCGCGGGCTTCCATACCACGAAAACCTCGCCGGATTGGCCGGTGGGCGTGGCTTCCACCTTCGCCGGGACTCCCAGAACCACCGGCGTGGGCGTCGGCACGGGCGGCGGCGTCACCGGAGGGGGCGGCCCCTGGGACGGCGCGGCGCCTTGCAACGGTGCGAAAATCGCCACAGCGACCACGGCAAAGATGATCGCCATCGCCAATGCTAGCGCCGCTGGCCGGAGATACTGTCTTATGTTGTTGCCGAGCGCCAACAATTTCCTGGGACGATGGCGGGAGATGCGTTCAGCCCAGCGACTGGCTCATGATCTCAGTCATGCGCCGGTTGGTCTCAGCATCCTTCACTGCGATGCGAAACCAGAGGTTGTCCAGGCTGGGAGCCGTTGCCGATGCATCCCGCAAGAAGAGTTTCTCGCGCCGGCAGCGGGAGATGAACGCGCCGGCCGTTGGACCACCCTCCGGCAGTTGGCAGAGAAGATAGTTGGCAACGCCGGGAACAATCGTGAATTCAGCCAACTCCAACAGGCTGTCTCGCAGCCGTTCCCGAAGACGGTGGGTTTCGTTGTAGCGCTGGCGGTAATATTCCGCCTCCTGCAAGGCCGTCACCGCCGCGATCTGTCCGGGCAATCCCACTGCCCACGGTGGCGTCAGCATCCGTAAGGGATCAAGCAAACCGGGAGGGCCGCAAAGGTATCCCACACGGAGGCCGCTGAGTGCATAGACCTTGGACATTGACTTGCAGACAATCACGTTCCGGCTTGTCGCGGCGAATTGCTCCAGGGATTCTCCGGAATCAACGTAGTCTACGTAGGTTTCGTCGATCCACACCAGCGTCCGAGGCGGCACCCGAGACAGGACATCAATCAGACCCTGCCGAGGGATGTGCCTTCCGGTGGGGTTGTTCGGGTTCACGATGACCGTCAGGTCGTATCCGCGGCTGAGCTGCTCTTCGAGCCGCGCAACGTCCACGCGAAAGCCATCGTCAGGACTTAACGTCAAGCGGTCAATACGGCACCCGACCACATTTTCGGAGACGTGAGCGTACTCGCCGTAGGTGGGCTCCAGCAGCAGTATCCGGGATTCGGCGTTCAACCATTCCCTGAAGGCCAGGAAAATGAGGCTGGATGAACCGGCTCCGGGCAGCACCGACTCTTTGGCGACTCCACGGACCTCCGCAATTCGGTTGATCAGCCCTTCGCTCCCGGTAGGGGGAGACGTCCGCACGGCCCAGTCCAGGTGACGGTTCAAAATGCCAGAAACTTTGGGTGACGGGGGAAACCAGGCATCCAGCACGTCGGCGCTAATGACTTCATCAATCCCATCGAGACGATCGAACTCGTTACCAATGGCCTCGAAGAATGCGCCGCCATGATAGCTGGTCATGCGGAGGCCTTCAGTATCGATACACCGAGGAGGTTCACACACCCGCCTTGATGAACTCCGAAACCCGCTCGCTGATCATGATGGTGGTGGCGTTGGTGTTGGCGCGGATCACGTCGGGCATGACCGAGGCGTCGGCCACGCGCAGGCCCTCGATGCCGTGGACCTGGCCGTGCTGGCTCACCACCGCCATGGGGTCGCTGGCTGGGCCCATCTTGCAGGTGCCGGCGATGTGGTGCTGGGTGTAGGCGTTGCGCAGGATCCAGTTGTCCAGCGCGTCGTCGCTGACGAGGTCGGCGTCCACCGGGTTCAGCCGCTCCACGATGAATTCCTTGAACGGCGACTCCCCGGCGATCTCCAGGGCCTTGCGGATGGCCTGGCGCATGCGCTGCCGGTCGTAGGGGTCGCTGAACAGCTGGTAGTCCAGGTCCGGTTGCACCGCCGGATCGGTGGATTGGAGCGAGAGACGCCCGAACCCTACCGCGTTTTGCAGGCCCACGCTCAGGCCGAAGTGGAATCCGGAACCGTCGTAGCTGATGCTGGAAGGCCGGTGCTCGCTGGTCATCAGCGTGGGCGTGATCTGGAAGTCGGCCTTGGTTGGCGAGTCGTCGGCGCTCCAGCGCAGGCCCACCTGGATGTTGGGGGCGAAGGTGTCCGGCTCCTCGCCCTCGCCGCGGAACAGGATGTAGGCGGCGGGGTGGTCGCGGAAGTTCATGCCGACGCCGGGCAGCTCATGGTTCACCGGAATGCTCATCTCCCGCAGGTGCTCGGCGGGACCGATACCGGACAGGAGCAGTATCTGCGCCGAACCGATGGTGCCGCTGCATAGCACGATCTCCTTGCCCTCGACGGTGAAAATCTCGCCGCCGCTCTCCACCTCGACGCCCACGGCCTTGTTCCCGTCCAGCACGACGCGCCGGGCGTGGATGTTGCCCCGCACCGTCAGGTTGAGCCGGTGTCGGGCCGTGCTCAGGAAAGTCAGCGACGTGCTCATCCGCACGCCGTCGATGTTGTTCATTGGTCGCGGCGACACGGCGGTGTAGCAGTCGGGCGCGTTCTGGTCGGGATGCTCGGGAATACCCAGGCGGACGCAGGCGTCGTAGAAGGCCGTGTTGAAGGGCAGCCAGTCCTGCCGTTTGGGACGGCGCACCGGCAGCGGGCCCTCGGAGCCGTGGAAGTCGTCGCCGCTGTAGTCCCAGTCGTTCTCCATCTTGCGGAAGAAGGGCAGGCAGTCGGTGAACTTCCACTCGTCGTTGCCCCATTCCGCCCACAGGTCGTAGTCCTCGGGAATGCCGCGGAACACGACCTGGCCGTTGATCGACGACGACCCGCCCATGGCTTTGCCGCGCGGGATGATCATCGGCTCGTCCTGCAACGGAGTGGCTCGCCCGCGCAAGTCCCAGCTGTGCGGCCCATAGGCGGAAAGCCAGGTGTTGTTGCCCTGTTTCAGGTCCTCGGGCAGGTGCTCGAAGTCGGGGTAGTCGGGGCCGGCCTCCAGCAGGATCACGGACTTGTCGGTCATCTCGGAAAGTCGGGTGGCCATCACACAGCCGGCGGAACCGCCGCCGACCACGATGTAGTCGTACTGCATAACTGTGGTCGCTCCTAAGGGATGAGGGGATTGAGGGTTGCGCAATCGGGCGGATTTTAGCACAGGGAATCGTATTGGCCCGGGTCTGGCGGTCCAGTGACATGCTTCTACGGGTTCACTGCGGTACGGTTGGTATAATCGCGTCATCCTCGCCGGACATGACCGTTTCATTTTGAAGGGGCAAGGCTATGACGACGACCAAACCGCAACTGCTCACCGCCGACGACCTGCTGAGACTGCACAGCGAAGGGGTGAAAGGCGAGTTGATCATGACGACCGGCCGGTTCCCGTGTTCGATAAGGCGCAGATGTGGTTGCGCCATGGCGTCCGTCTGGTCTGGATAACCGACCCGGAGGCGCGGACGGTTACGGCGCTGCCTCAGTCCGGCCCAACGCGAACGTTCATGGAGGCCGACACGCTGGACGGCGGCGACGTGCTGCCGGGCTTCACCTGCCCGGTGCGGGATATTTTTGAAGCGTAAGTGACACGGCCGATAGAGCTACACACAGCATAGGATCCTACTCTGCGTTCGCCCGGTCCGTCGCCCTAGCAATTCCCCGAATCATCCCACGGAACACCGCCGCGTGTGCCGGCCAGAGCGCATACCAGTAGACCAACCCGCCCAGCCCCACCGGGTCGAACTCGGCGGTCTGGTGTATCACCGATCCCCGGCCGTCGTCCGCCGGCGTGACCTCGAATTGCAGCCACGCCCGGCCGGGCAGCTTCATTTCCGCGCAGAACCGGACCATGCGGCCAGGCTCGTAGCGCTCGACGCGCCACCAGTCCACGGCGTCGCCCACGGCGATTTCCGACGGGTCGCGCCGGCCCCGGCGCACGCCAACGCCTCCGACCAGGAGGTCGATGAAACCCCGCACGCGCCACAGCCAGTTGCCGAAATACCAGCCGGTGTTGCCGCCGATGCGCCGAATTGGCGTAAACGCTTTCTCCGGCGCGACGGATACACGTGCTGATCGTCGGTCCACCAGGCGCGTCCCGAAACGGACGCCGCCCCATGTCTGCGCTTGGCCCGAGGATGACAGCGCATCGGACCAACGGGTTTGGGCGACCTCTTGGTCTTCGTTGCGCATCGCCGCGGCGATGGCGTCCCTGATGCCCGTGGGACGGATCGGAAATGCTTCGGACCCGGACGGATCAGTTACCACGCTGGCGTTGCGCAGGCTGTCGATGAGCTTGCGGCCGACCCGCGCGTACAGCGGCGTGACCAGCCCCAACCAAAGGCTGGACAGGCGAGGCGTAAGCACCGGCATCGGCAGCATCACGCGGCGCAGCCCCCGCAACCGGGCGTACTCTCGCATCAACTCGCCGTAAGAAACCACGTCCGCGCCGCCGATCTCGAATACGTGGTGCCCGCTCGCCGGGAGGGTAATGGCGTGGCGCAGATATTCCAACAGGTCGTTGATCGCGATCGGCTGCGCGGCGACCGAAACCCACCGTGGCGTGATCATGACCGGCAGTCTTTCCACCAGGGCGCGCACCATCTCAAAGGAAACACTGCCCGAACCGATGACGATGGAGGCGCGAAACTCGATGACCTGCGCTCCGGACTCCCTCAGGATGTCGCCAACTTGGCGCCGGCTGCTCAGGTGGTCCGAAATATTGGGCCCGTCGGAGCCGAGACCGCCCAGGTAAATGATTCGGCGGATACCGGCTGCGCTAGCGGCTTCAGCGAAGTTTTGCGCGCACTGCCGCTCCTCCTCGGCGAAATCTCCCGAGGAACCCATGGAATGCACCAGGTAAAATGCCACGTCCTGGCCCCGCATCGCGTCCACCAGTGAGGCGCGATCCAGCAGGTCGCCCTGCACTGCCTCTGTGGTATCGGACAGCCGGCGCGCCAAGGCTTCCGGTCGCCGCGCCACGCAACGGACCCTGCAGCCGTCGCGTTGCAGCACGGTCAGCAGCCTCCCGCCGACGTAACCGGTGGCGCCGGTGAGGCAGATGCGCGGGCGGTCGCCCTGGACCGTGCCGTCTGCCATGACACCCGGCCCCTTCGATTGCGATGCTGTGAGGGTGGCGCGCCGTTAGAACCCCACCATCCACCGTGCGAAGCGCTCCAGGAGCCCTTCCTCTCCGATGGCGACCAGGTTGTTAGCCGCGGTGTCCACGTCGATGCGCCCGTATGCCAGCAGCAGGTAGGTATTGGCGTTGCAGGCGACGACCATGTCAATGTCGTCCGGGCTGGGGTGGAGGCCCGGGCCGACCTGCACGCCATCGGGTTGTACCACCACGTCGATCGGCGCGGCATCGGACAACGCGAAGTGGTAGCGGGTTTCGCCGGACGGTGGGTCGTCTCCCGGGTTGTAGGCCGACCGGAGCCACCGCTCGGACATACCCAGCAGCACCGGAATCGCGTCCGGATGCAGAGCAGCCTGCGGGTCGAAGGCGCTGCGGATGTCCCAGTCGTGCACCGCCAACTCCTGGATGCGCTGGCTGACGTATTCGCGGGCCGTCATGGTGCCGCGACGCGGGTGCCAGCAATCGCATCGCCAGTCGTCGCCGGCAAAACCGTCCAGCAGCATGTGCAGTTGCCTATAGTTGCGCTCGAAAGTGGGCAGCAAGTCGTCGCCCAACGAGATGGAGTAGGCGATATCAGCGTCGGCATTCTCGGCGGACATCGTCATGTTGTCCGTGGGTGCGACGAAGCCGGCCGGTGGTCTGGAATCGCCCGCTCTCCCGCGGGTCATGCTGGCTATTTGCCGTTCGGCCCGGTTGGTCAGGTGGCCGGCCACATCGCGCACGGTCCAGGCGTCGCACGCCGAGTGGCGGCGCAGGTCATTCGGTGACAAGCCGTTGAGGAATTCGTGCAGTCTTCGGGCCAGTGTCCCGATGACCGTTACCTCCTGCCGTATCACCGCTTCGTCATAGGAAGTCATTGTATCCAGTACCTGCAATCACCCTATAGGGTCCATCCGAAGGATTGAAACGTTATAGCCCGCCGAACCAACGGCCGAGGTTTCTTAATGATACGTGGGCGATGGTATCGGCGGTTTGAGAGACCCGCACGCGTCCGGCGCGTTTGGCCGTGTTCCAGTCCACCCGGTTGTAGAGGCATAGCAGATAGGCGTTGGCGTCGGCCCGGATGGTCAGTTCGGGCTGGTTGTCCGGGGAGCACTCCGAAACGGTGTAAGCGACGCCGGTTACCACCACATCGTGCGCAAGGGTGGCCCCTTCGGCGCCGCCCCCGATTTCGAACCGGTAGACGGCCGGCGTGGTGAGCGGAGCGGTGGGACGGAAGCACAGTTGGTACCACATCTCAGACGCGGGAAGCAGGGCGACGATCCCGTCGGGGTCCAGGTTCCCTTCCCCGGTGTCACCGGCACGCATGTCCCAGTCGTGGATCACCAACTCCTGGATCCTCAGGTCGACATAACTCTCGGCGGAAATGGTGCCGCGCCGGCGGTGCCAGCAGCCGATGTTCCAGTCAGACCAGCCCTGCAGCATCTCGTCGAGGTCTTCGTAGTTCTGACGGAATACGTCCAACAGGTCCTCACCCCAATCGTGTCGCGTCTGCACATTGCTGGTGGCGTTGGAGGCCTGCACCTGATCCGGGGTTGGTAGAATGCTCTCGCCTTCGGGCGGTCCGCCCGCACCGGCCAAGCCCCGCTGCATGGCTTCCTGCTGCCGGACGGCGCCGCCGGCCAGGTGAGCCGCCACGGTACCCACGTCCCATTCGGAGCATGCGGACTGGGCATTGAGCTCTTCGGCGGAGCTGGCGGACAGGCGGCCGTGGATGTCTCCGGCCAGCCGTTTGATCAAAGCAATTTTAGTAGCTACATCCATGGGCATGGTGCTTCGCCTCCACGGGTTTGACGGGTTGGTTTGTAGGCAGCGTAAGTGTATCACGGCAACCCATTTCCCACGTCACGAGGCTGATCTTGCAGGTTTCGTCACTTACAAAAAAGAGAGCGGGCCCGCATCAACCGCGGACCCGCTCCAACCTTCAGAAATCCGCGACCGTTCAGTTGGGGAACCACATCACCGAGGAGATCTCGCTGAACTCGCGGTTGAACTTGCTCCACGTCGCGCCGGCGTCTGCCGACTGGTACAGATACCCATACCGGCTGCCGGCCAGCAGGAAGTCGGGGTTCTGCGCCTGGGAGTTCACCACCCACATCGCCGTGTTGGGCTCCACTGGCAGGTCCAGGCTGTTCCACGTCGCTCCGGCGTCGTTGGATCGCATGACTGCGCCGGTGGACCCGGGGGTGGTATCGCCGAACGTGGTGAAGATGGTCTGGGGGTCGTCGGCCTTCACCTTGATGCCGCGCGGGTATCCCAGGGGGAAGTTTTGACGCACGTCCAGGTTCCGCCACGAGCCGCCGTCATCGTCGCTCAGGAACACGTCGTCGTTCACCATCACCACCACCCGGTGAGGCGGGCCGGCCGTCACGGTGACGTTATGGATGTCCATGTTGGGGATCTCCTGGTGCGGCACGGTCTCCCAGGTGTCGCCTCCGTCGGAGCTGTGGCGCAGCCCGTCAACCTCGATACCCACCCAAATGCTGTTGCCGTTGGTCGGGTCGATGGCGATGCCGGTAACCCGCGGCACACCCACAGCCGGGCACTCGGCGGCCACTTCGCAGGGACGGTGCTCCCAGGTGGCGCCTCCATCGTGCGTGCGGTAGATCTGGCAAGGGTTCGGGGTCCCAGTGCCGGCGAACCCCACCTGCGGGTTGGAAGGGTCGAAGGCGATGGCCCAGACGGCGGTGCCGTTCATGGGTGTGCTGACCGCGTGCCAGGTGTCGCCGTTGTCGTCGCTGCGGATAATGCCTTTGTCGCATCCGGCCAGCACGCTGGACGTCGTGCCGGGAATGGGGGTCAGGCAACGTACCACCGCGTCCGAGTGTATGCCCTGCGTGATGCCCACGCGACGCCACGACTCGCCGCTGTCGGTGCTGCGCATAACGCCCTGCCCGGCAGTGCCTACCAGGATAGTGATTCCGTCTGCCATGTTGATGCCTCCTTGCCGACCACAGCTCTTTTCCCGAGAGGACGGGAGCGAGTCGGATACAGTCTATTTGGCGACATGATAACGCCGGCGAACCGTGTTTGCTATCCCGCTACTCCCCGGCATCGTCTGCCGTTTCAGCTTGTTGCAACAGGAAAGCCACCAGGTCTGCCAGCGTGTTGACCTCGTTGGCGATGTATTGTCGGTCCATCGTCGGGTTTTCAATTTCTTCGTAGACATACTTGACGGCGTAGGGCGTTAGAGTGGCCAGGTGCGCGTACGGCTGCGCCTCGCTGACCCCATTGCTCGCCAGAATAGCCAGCAGGTCCGCGACGTTGTGGGTTCGTTCGTAACGCTGCCCCAGCAACGTGATCCACGCCTTGAACGCGAGTTCGGCGCCGCGCTGAGCGTGGAAGCCAAAAATGTTTTCGATGAAAGTTTCGTCATCATACGCCATGGCGAACAGCGCGCGAATCTGCCCCCGGGCCATGCGCATCAACTCGCGCGCGTTATCCAACTCCGACACTATCTCCTCCCCCGGCAGGGTCTCGTGAGCGCCGTACAGTACGAGGCCCTCTCGCCAGGCGCGGCCGGCGACATGGTTGACGGAACGTTTCTTGGTCCGGTACTCGGTCTCGGTCCAAACGATGACGTCGATGTGTTTGATGTGGGAAGGTGCGGCGGATAGCGCGGCGGCACGGGCGCATTCACGCAAATCGTACCGCTGTTGGGGCGTGAGTTCGGCCTCGGCAGCAATTATTGCCAGGTCAATGTCACTGTCGGCGCGGTGGTCGCCGCGCGCGCGGGAGCCATAGAGGACCACGCAGCGGGCGTCGAGCGCCCCTCCTATCGCATCAGCGACAGGCTGGATCGATGCGGCGTGAGCATCGGTTTGGGGAGAGATGGCCTTCTCTATTTTCGTTGGCAAGGTCATATCGGCCTCTGCCCGGATGATAGCACAGGGCGGTTAACTAACACCGGGGCGGCACATTTACCGCCCCGGCCAATTCGCGTAATCGCGATTGGATGCCGCGTCAGTCACCGTTGCCCGAAGTTGCTGGGGCGGGGGCAGCGCCCGGG
>DAOUIF010000070.1:0-84721 GCA_034423575.1 Dehalococcoidia bacterium
GGACCGTAGGGGTGAGAGTGGGCGATAGGGTGGGTGTAGCGATTATCACGATGGGCGCGGGCGGCGCCTGGGTCGGGGTGGCTGTGGGTTGAGGCCGTGCTGTCCGGTAAGGAACAGCAGGCAGGCCCGGCAAATTCGATAGCCAGAGCGCAACGAACAAAACCACCAGCAGGATAGCGGCGGTGACGGCTACGATCTGCTGCCGCAACGTATGACGATCCGCAAATGGCGCGCAGCGCTAGGCGTCCGGAGCGCCGACGGGAAGCGTCAGCGTAAACACAGTTTGGGCGCCCTCCGCGCCCGAAAGTGTCGACTCCACAGCGAGGTCTCCGCCGTATCGCAGGGCCAGGGTACGGCTGATGTACAAGCCAAGGCCGGACGAGGTCTTTTCTTCACTACGGCCCAGCTGCGGTGTCCATCCCC
The DNA here is from genome assembly GCA_034423575.1 of Dehalococcoidia bacterium. GTDB lineage: Bacteria > Chloroflexota > Dehalococcoidia > Lucifugimonadales > UBA3495 > Bin87. The sequence goes on from DAOUIF010000070.1 coordinate 424, forward strand.
GGTCGAAGAGGTGGGTGCGGTAGTGAACCGGGATGCCCGGACCATCATCGGCCACCCGCACCTGGAAGTTGTAGGAATCGCGGGTGACCATGATTTCAATGTAGTCTCCACCGTAGCGGAGGCCGTTGTCCACCAGGTTGGCGATGATGTGCTCCAGAGCGGCCGCGTCGGAATAAACGAGGCCAAAATCCTCGGGCTCCGACCACCACGCGATGTCCTTGCCCTGCTCGGCGGCCTGACCGGTGTAACGCTCCACGATGCGGCTGACCACGGCGGAGGGTTCGACGGGATACCGTTCGATGGGTGCCTCCGGCGTCTCCAGGTTGATCATCACCTGTATGTTGCCCATCATGAGCCGGAACGACGGCGCCTGTTCCTCGATCTCATCCAGGAGTTCGTGGATCACGGTCGACACGTCCTCCCCGGTGGCCGCCAACACGCCGCGGACTTCGCGGCATTTGCCCAGGATGCGACGCATGGGGCGGCCCAGGTCGTGCTGGAAGGTTTCGAAATGCTGTTCGGTCAGCTTGTTCCAGTCATCCGCGCCGTTGAGTCCGTTGGCGTGGCGGTGCCGCATGCTGGATACGACGTAAACGCTCACCGCGATGGCCAGTCCGACCACCACGCCGGCGATGCCGATGTACGACAGCGGCTCAATTGCCCAGGGCTCACTGAACATTCGGGCCGGGGGCAGGAATAGCGAAGCAACCATCAGGGCCAGACCCAGGCCGGACAGACCGATGCCAACCATGGCGGGCCACGGATGAAAGGAGAGTCGGCGCCGGGTCAGGACCGCCACGGGATCGCCTTAGTCGCGTGGGGGCAGCAAGCGGTAGCCGCGGTCCCGCACGCTGACGATGAAATCGTTGGCGCCCAATGACATGCCCAGCGCCCGGCCCAAAGACACCTTGATCTCGCGCACGCGGACCCGTAAAGAAGCGCGGGTATCGTCTCCGTCCAGGTAACGCTCCAGGCGGTCGAATGGGACCATGTTCCCGGGGCTGCGGTACCAGGCTTCAGCCAGTTCGCGCAGGATGTCAAACCGACGGCCGGAAACATCCGCGACCGGAGACGCCTGACCATTTGCATCGCGAACCAATACCGCGCGGGCGTCGGCGTCGACCACGATGCGATCGCCGATGGAGATGGAGCGCGGCTCAGCTCCGACCAACCGGCGAATTCGGAGCGCAACCTCCTCGGGCGAGGCCAGCTTGTCGATGAACTCGACGGGAGCCTCGACCTGAAGGGCGCTGCGGGCCACGGTGTCGCGCTCAACACCCTGACTGTACTGGGTGAACATGAGGACGGGGAGGCGGGGGTGTTGGCCCACGATTCGTTTCAGGATGTCCAAGCCTTTGAACTGGTCGTCACGGTATTCGCCGAGGCGGACATCCAGGATCACGCCGTCCGGCAGATGCTGGTCTATTGCGTCCAACGCCGCCCACATCATCTCGTCGGCCGAGACGTGCTCGTCCTTGCCGACCACGGTGGTGCCCCATCCTTCGTCTTCGAGGCGGCGGCGCACCGCCCGAACGATCGCGGATCCAGCTTCATCGTCGACTATGAGTATGTTGCCGGCGCGGGGGGGCATGGCGCTACCAAGTTACCGGACCGGCTGCCCGGGCCGTCGAAACGCGTCGGTAAGCGGGATGACGAGGCCGGGCAGCCGGGGCGTGGTCAGCGTATCTTCGGCGGTCAGCGCGGCCCGCTCCACGTACTGGCCGTCGCGCAATTCCAGTTGCAAGGCGGTTTGGTGGAGTTCGTCCATTATCCAGTACTCGGGGATGCCGGCCTCCTCGTACACCTGACGCTTGCGCACCAGGTCGCGGTTGCGGTCGGTGGACAGGATTTCGATCACGATGTCCGGAACTCCATCCACCATCAGGTCGCCTACGAGGGCTTCGTTGTTCCGCAGGAGGACAGTCAAGTCAGGCGCGAACAGCCGCGGCAACTCCGACGGCAGACCCACAACGACGTCGGTGTGCACCTCTCCCGGCGGCTCCGCAAAACCGTCAAAATGAAGCAGGAAGTAGTGAGCGAGTAAGGTTTGCGCCGACTGGTGTCTTATCCTGGGTCTGGGCATGATGTAGAGCACTCCGTCGTCCAGCTCCATCTTGAGCTTGTCATCGGGTTCGGGGAGCTCCAGCTCCAGGAACTCGGCGACGGATACGCGCATGCCGGTGTACGGTTTCGTCGGCGTGGTCATGGTTTCGCCTCTGGTATGGAAACCATTATAAAGCCGTTTCCGGGCCGCCGTCGTAGCAGAGTCAGCGCGGTATATCATGTATCTGGCATACAATGGTTGACCCGTTATTACGGGCCCCTGGGAATTCGCCTCGCGAATGGAGCAAAGGAGCGCCATGCAGAGCACCACGCACACCAATACCCATACCGCTGGGACCGTGGCAACGACTTTTAGGCGTCGCTGGCCGGTATTGGCGTTGGGGATTTGCGCGCTGGTGACGCTCGCGATTCTGGCCATCAGCGCCGAACCGGCGGGAGCGGTACCGGCGGCTCAAACCCCCAATAGCGACCCGACATTTTCTCCTGGAAACGATCTTACCCTGGAAGTACTAGAGAACAGCCAGGCTCCTACTGCGATAGGAGAGCCTCTGCCAGCAGCTACGGACCCCAATAACGATAGGCTCACTTACACGCTCGCTGGGTCTGACAAAAATAGTTTTCATTTTGACGGCAGCACCCGCCGGATTTCCGTAGGACAGAACACAAACCTGAATTATGAAAGCGGAACTACGTCGTACAACGTGACGCTCCAAGTTTCAGACCAAAAAAACGTGCAAGGTGAAAACGACGACGTCATTGACGATACCATCGGGGTTACTATCAATGTAACCGATGTGGCTGAACCGCCTACCAAGCCAGCCGCCCCAACCGTCAGCGCTGCGGATGACGACGGCGATACTACGCTGGCAATAAACTGGACTGCTCCCAAAAATACCGGGCCGGACATCAGCGGTTACGAAGTGCAGTATCGCGCCGGTACTAGCGGTAGTTTCGGCCCTTGGGGCAACAATATCACCGGCACGTCAACCATCATCTCCGGCCTCCAGTCCGACACTGCCTGTCAGGTGCAAGTGCGGGCCAAGAACGATGAAGGGACTGGCGAGTGGTCGGACTCTGGAACCGGCCAAACCGTCAGCGCTACTACTCCATGTAATCCAGAAACGGACCTGAATATTGACCAGGACGACGAGAAGACTCCCGGCGCGAGCGTAGACCTTACCCTGCGGTTCGAGCCCAGGGGGTGCGACCCCACTGGCGGCGAAAACTGGCACGACGAAATCACCATCACCCTATCGGAAGAGATTGGCATTCCCTCCGGGTTTGATGAGGATGACGTCTCCTTGCGCGCGGCGCGGAGATACGAACTGCGTTGGGCCGACGTCAGCCGCAACGACGACGAACCCCACGAAATCGTTCTGCCGGGCTGCGGCGGCTGGGAAGCCGGCTCGGATGATGACGTTTGCGACGAAACCGGCTTGCCGGTGACCATCGTGCTCAACAATTTGAGACTGCCCAACGTGCCGGCTGATTCTGATGACCCCTACGAAGTGACGATTCAATGGGAGAACGGCCCGACTTTTCGGGGTACGGTGGCTGTGGACGCCAGCTTGGAAGTAGACGGTGACGACGAGGTAGGATACGGCGAAACCATACGGTTCGAGGGGTTGGGTTTCAGCGACGGCCTCACCGTTGATCTTTACGCAGTGCGCAGCGACGGTTCGGCAGACTGCTCAACGGCCGGCGGTGGTGCGTGGACGCGCATCGGTTCCGCCGACGTGGGTTCCAACCACCGCTTCCGGGCTAATGTGGAGGTCGGTTCAAACCTGTTTCGATCCGCCGGCAGGCATCAGATTTGCGCGCGGGACGGCGGCGGCGTATTCAACAACACTTCCCTGCCTGTCATCATAACGGCCGGCCTGGAGCTAACGGGCAGTTCGGAGGTATCCCCCGGCGGCGAGGTCACCCTCCGCATCGTGGGCGGGAGCGGTTCCCGGGTGGACGAGGTGCTGGTCGCCGGCCAGATCCTCAATCGCAGTCAGTGGAGCGCGTCGGGCGATACCCTGCGCGTGACCCTGCCGCCCCGGCACAGCGGCCGGGTCACCATCGCGGCGCGGCTGGACGGCAGCTCCGAACTGGTTACCGTCAACGTCACCATCAGGGACGCCGATCTGTCGGTTACTCCCGACAGTGGTCTCGGCCTGGGCGAACGGTTCACCGTTCGTTCCAACGACCTGGCGGGCAATGAGGTCTGCGAGGTGACGCTGGGCGGTATCCGGCTGGCCTTCCTGGATGACGGACAGGACGACGTTCGCTCCAGGAATGATTGCCCCGAGGTGATTCGGGGCGGCCGTTTCCTAGCGGCGGTGGCCCTGGTCAACGAAAACGGCGACATCAACAGCGACCTCATCAGCAAGCTGTTGAATTCCGACGGCGAGGAAAAGCTGGAGATTACCGACAGCACCGGCGTCACGGCCTCGGCCACTGTCAGGGTCACCAAGCCCACGTTGACCGTTGACCCCGACGAAGGCGAGGTGTCCCCCGGCGATTACATCGTTTTCCGGGGCAAAGACTTCCCGGCGGAACGGGGGTATTACGATCCCCCATCCATTACGGTGGAGGTCAACGGACGCATTGCAAAGACCATATACACGTCTAGCGGCACCTGGGATTTCGAGTATCGCGTGCCCTCGCGGGCAGAGGGCGGCGAGAGTATCCGCCCACTGGTTAAGATCAACGGTTATCCCCTGCACGACCTGACGCTGGACCTGGACCTTGTGGTGACCCCGGGCAAGCTGGCAATCGACCCGTCCCGGGTCGCAATCGGCCAGCCCATCACCGTAAGGTTGTCCGGGCTGGACCGGTTCATTGGTGGTTACTCGGTGCAGCTCCGCAACGGACCGAGCCTGGGGTTCGACGGCAGAGCCAGCTTCGCGTCTGACGGGTCGGGCGAGTTCACAGGCACCACCGTGATACCCGTGGACTATCACCGGGATTTGGCCGCGCGGCGAGACTACCCGGCCACGCTGCAGGTGTACCAGGGCCGCGACCGGTTGCCCGGCGTGGTGGAAACCGTAACGCTGCTGCCCGAGCGCTACGTGCCGCCAACGTTCGCCCCTGATGCTCCGGCCGCACCCGCGATTGCCGCTGACGGGCCCTTCGGCCTCATCGTAACCTGGGCAGAACCGTTCGACGACGGCGGCAGTCCCATCACCGACTACGACGTTGAGTACCGCCTTGCCGGCGGCCGAAGTTACGCCGACGCCGGTTACGGCGGCGCCGGCACCAGTCATACCATAGCCGGCCTGACCCAGGGCGCTGAATACCAGGTGCGGGTGCGCGCCAACAATGGCGCGGGGCGGAGCGAATGGTCGAGGCCGGCAACCGGGTCCACCGAACCGCTGGTCGCCAGCATCGAAACGGCGCCGGATACCGGGTCCGTAGTGGCCGGCGAGCCGGCCGGGTTCCGCATTACCCTCTCCCATACCGCAACGGTCACCGTCAGCCTGACCCACGAGACTGATGGAGGTTTCGCACCCGACGGCAGCGGCGAGTGCGCGATAACCGGCGGCACAGAGTGCGTATATTCCGTGGATACATCGGAGAGCCAGGATAGTGATTCCGGTTCGCTGACTGTAAGCATCTCACCCGCGGCGGGGTACGCAATCGGAACGCCAGCCGCACGGGTCGTCATACAGAACCCGGCGCCGACTCCCACGCCGATTCCACCGACGCCGACACCGACGCCGGAACCCACGGCGACCCCCGAACCCACCGCCACTCCGGTCCCGCCTCCTCCGACCATTGACCAGGGAGCCCTGACTTCCACCATCGTGGCGGCGGTGGCAACCGGGGACAGCGAGACGCGGGACCGGCCGGTGGCTGAAGAGGAACCGAGCGGCGGGGACCTGAGCGGCCTGGCCATCGCGTTGATAGTGGTCGCAGTGGTGGTGGTCCTGGCCGTGATTGGCGCGGCAGTGACCTACGTGATGCGGCGGCGTGGAGGTGGCGGTGCGGCCGGCGGCGGAGACGGTACGGACCAATAGCGTCAAAAAAGGGAGGCGGGCTTGAAACCCGCCTCCTGGATTTTTGTCCTTCGCCCGCTGGCTGCTAGGGTGTCAGGAGTCTTTGGTCAGGTTGGTGAGGAACTCGCTGTTTGAGCGGGTGCGGGCCAGGCGTTCGAGCACGCGCTTAGTGGCATCGCCCATGTTGGCCTGGTCGCCGCCGGAGGCCAGCGTTACCATGCGGCGCAGCAGCCAGATCTGCGGCATGGCTTCCTGGTCGTAGAGCAGTTCCTCCCGGCGGGTGCCGCTGCGCACCACGTCGATGGCCGGGAAGTAGCGCTGGTCGGCGAGCCTGCGGTCGAGGTGCAACTCCATGTTGCCAGTCCCCTTGAACTCCTCGTAGATCACCTCGTCCATGCGGCTGCCGGTGTCGAGGAGGCAGGTTGCGATAATGGTGAGCGAACCACCTTCTTCGAGGTTGCGGGCGGCGCCGATGAACCGCTTGGCCGGGTACAGGGCGGCCGGGTCGATACCGCCGGACAGCGTGCGACCGGAGGTGGGCAGGGCCAGGTTGTAAGCGCGGGTCAGGCGGGTGATGCTGTCGAGCAGGATGACCACGTCGCGGCCAGATTCGGTCATGCGCTTGGCGCGCTCGACGGCCAGTTCCGCGACCCGGCATTGCTCTTCCACCGACTCGTCGAAAGTCGAAGCGAATACGTCGCCCTTGACTGCGCGGCGCATCTCGGTGACTTCTTCCGGGCGCTCGCCGATGAGCACCACCATCAGGATGACTTCGGGCCGGTTTTCGGTGATGGCCGCCGCGATCTGGCGCAGAACCGTGGTCTTCCCGGCCTTGGGGGGAGACACCACCAGGCCGCGCTGGCCCAATCCGATGGGTGCGAACAGGTCGATCATGCGCGAAGACAGGCCGCCCTGAGGGTGTTCGAGCACGATGTGGTCGTCGGGGAAGATGGGTGTGAGGGATTCGAAGATCCGACGGGAGGCCGGCTTCTGGTCCTCGGGATCGAGCAGGTTGATGCTGGTGGCGCGGGTGAGGCCGTAACGGCGCTCGCCTTCTTTGGGCGGCCGAACCAATCCGGTGACCGTGTCGCCAGTCTTCAGGTTGAACCTGCGGATCTGCGACTGCCCAACAAACACGTCGCCAGACACCGGAGGGTATTGCAACGAACGCAGCAGTCCGTGGCCGGCGTCCATCACTTCAAGGATGCCCGATGCGGTCAACAGGTTGCGGTTGGCCGCCGAGTGCCGGACCCGGTTGAGCAGCGCGTCCCGGTTCAGGTCGGCCAATGCTCCATCGTCCCTCAATCCCACGTCGGGCGCCAAGTCCAGGAGTTCTTCGCGGGACATGGCGCTCAGTTCAGCGACGTCGACATAGCGGCCGGGGTGGGATCCGTTGGGATACGACAGACCTCCGTCAGGCCCGTCTTCTGCAGCGACGGGCTCGGCCTGCGCAACGACGGCGTCATCGTTGGCCGGAGTGCGTCGTCGTCGTCGGGGTGCGGTCGGGTTGCCAGTACGGGCGCGGACCATCTTGTCAGCCTCCGGAAGCTTGCTGCCAGTCCTGTAGGAAACGCGACAGGCCGGCGTCGGTGAGGGGGTGTTTTATCATGTGCGTCAACACGTTGTAGGGTATGGTGGCGATATCCGCCCCGGCCGCCGCCGCAGTCACGCAATGTCGTGCGCCTCGAATGCTTGCGGCCATTACCCTGGTCTCCACGGCTTGCTGGCGGTACACGGCCACGATGTCCTGTACGAGAGACATGCCATCCTGGCCGATGTCGTCGAGCCGTCCCACGAAGGGGCTCACCACGGTGCTCCCGGCGTTGGCTCCGAGCAGTGCCTGATTGACGGTGAAAACCAGGGTTTGGTTGACCTGTATTCCGTCCCGGGCCAGCACGCTGATGGCTTTGAAACCCTCTTCGGTGCTGGGGATTTTGACCCAGGGATTGGGGATCCACTCCGCAATGTCGCGGCCCTCCGCGATCATGCCCGGGGCATCGGTGCTCACTACTTCCACGGAGATCGGGCCATCGATGATGTCGGCAATTTCCTGGACCGCCGCCCGGTACCCGGCCGCGCCGCCGATGCCTTCCTTGGCGGCCAGTGAAGGATTGGTGGTGACCCCGGATATGACGCCCAATTCGGCGCCCATGCGGATCTCGTCGATGTTGGCGGTATCCAAAAACAGTTTCATTGGTGCATCCTCCTCGAGCCCGGGAGAAAGTGCTGTTGCCGATGTCGTAGCGGCACGCTCGTCACCTCGACGACCAATTGTCGCCAGGTCACGCGGCGCCGTGCCGAATTCAAGAGTTTGGGACCGGGGAACCGGCGTGCGCCGGAGCGTGGATTGAGATGTAGATTTGCGAGCTTACGATCCGCGGCGGTATCTAGTCTGAAGAGAATGACCATCCCCCGGCTCGCCGGAAAGGCAATTGTCGTCCTTCTCGTACCGTCTGTTGCGCCTGTTCGATGAGCGCGCTGAACAGGGGATGGGGCCGGTTCGGCCGCGATTGGAACTCGGGGTGAAATTGCACACCAACCATGAAGGGATGGTCGGGCACTTCGGTGGCCTCGACCAATTCCCCGTCCGGAGACAATCCGCTCATTACCATACCCGATGCTTCCAGGGGTTCCCGATAGGTGTTGTTTACCTCATAACGATGCCGATGGCGTTCCTTGATTTCGGCGCGAGCGTAAGCGCCGGCCATCCTGGTGTTGTCCTGCGGGCGGCAGGGATAGTGGCCCAGGCGCATGGTGCCGCCCAGATCGGTTATGACGCGCTGGCCGTGCATAATGTCGATAACAGGATGCTCACAGTCGGGATCGAGCTCCGATGAATTGGCGTGCTTGAGGCCCGTTACGTTGCGTGCCCAATCGATGACCATGACCTGCATGCCCAGGCACAAACCGAGGTAGGGGACGTGCTTGTTCCTCGCGTAACGGCTGGTGTCGATCATGCCCTCTACCCCCCGAGGGCCGAACCCGCCCGGCACCACGATGCCGGAAACTTCACCCAGGTGGGCATCCGGGCCGTCGCGCTCGATGGCCTCTGAGTGGACCCATCGAACGTCTGCCCGCAGTCCGCACGATGCCGCGGCGTGTCTCAATGCTTCGCGCACGGACATGTACGAATCGGGATATTCAACGTATTTGCCCACCACGGCGATGGGAACCGCACCAGTAGCGTCGTTCATCCGGTCGACCAGGGCGCACCAATCATCCAGATGGGTTTCACCGTTCAAGCCCAGAGATTCCGACAAGCAACGGCCCACGCCAAAGTGGTCCATAACCAATGGCACTTCGTAGACGTTGCTGACCGTAGGCATGGGGAACACGGCCTCGGTGGCGACGTCGCAGAACAGGGACAGTTTGTCTCGTATCCCGCGGGTGATATCGGCATCCGAGCGGCACACCAGGGCGTCGGGCTGTATTCCGATGCTTCGCAATTCCTTTACGCTGTGCTGGGTTGGCTTGGTTTTCAATTCTTCGGAAGCCGAGATGTACGGGAGCAGGGTCAGGTGCATGTAGAAAACGTTGCTGCGTCCCACGGTGTTGCGCATCTGCCGGATGGCTTCTAGGAACGGGAGACCCTCGATATCCCCCACGGTGCCACCGACCTCGACGACCACCACATCGGCGTTAGATTTTTCCGCCAAGCCGATCAGCCGGTCCTTGATTTCGTTGGTCAGATGCGGCACCGTCTGAATGGTGCCGCCGAGGAAATCGCCGCGACGCTCACGGGTGATGAGTTCGAGGTAGGTTTGCCCCGCAGTTACGTTGCTGTCGCGGGTCAGTTCGACGTCGATAAACCTCTCGTAATGCCCCAGGTCCAGATCGGTTTCGCCACCGTCCTTGGTGACAAAGACCTCGCCGTGCTGGTAGGGAGACATGGTGCCCGGATCGACATTCAGGTACGGATCCAGTTTGATGACGGTGACCGAGAGGCCCTGGCTTTTCAAAATTCGCCCGATCGAAGCGACGCAGATGCCTTTGCCGATGGAGCTTACCACTCCGCCGGTTACGAAGATGTATTTAGTTGGCATACGGGTTGCGGCCAATCCCGTGCCACGCCACATGCAGGATCACTTTTTGGGTCCTGTGAAACATTTCTGGGTTCCCTCGTCAGAACCTTGCGGTTTTCCTGATCGGGAACAACGCCGGCCGTTTTGGGAAATCGGTCACCGGCTTGCCAGGGTCGGTCCGCATCGGGACGTTGGTGATGGATAGGAAATGAAACGCCTGGCACTCCTATCCTACACGGCGAGTTTGTGAGCGTCAAGCGCGCGGGATGGATCGAAATCGGTAATGCGCCCAGTTAACAAGCGGTTTAAGGAGCACGTGAGTTGAAGCATGTAGCCTTGGCGTCGCCGCGGCCACGCCCGATTTCGAGCGGCCGGACCAACCGGCTCGGTTAAGACGTCAGGCCGGTTTCGGTGAGCGCGGAGGACACTGTATCTCCGATCTCCGCGGGAGTGGGGATTATGCGTGCTCCAGCCCTTTCCAACGCACGGATTTTCGATTCTGCGGTGGCGGATTCGCCGGTGATGATCGCCCCGGCGTGGCCCATGCGTTTGCCGGAAGGGGCGGTTGCGCCAACGATCAGTGAGCAGATCGGTTTCGTGAACTCGGAAGAGCCGATGTACTCGGCGGCTTCCTGCTCCATGTTGCCGCCGATCTCACCGATGAAGACCACCAGGTCGGTGTCGGGATCGTCGTTATAAAGTCGAAGTATGTCAACGAAACTGCTGCCGATGATCGGGTCGCCGCCGATGCCGACGCACGACGATTGGCCGATCTCCTGGCCGGTGAGCTGGCCGACAGCCTCATAGGTGAGCGTGCCGCTGCGGGAGACAACACCCACCCGCCCTGGCATGTGTATGTTGCCCGGCATTATGCCCACTTTGCAGAGGGCCCCAGGATTGATCATCCCCGGGCAATTAGGCCCGATCAGACGAGTGGGGCTGGCTGTCACATACCGGTACAGCCCGACCATGTCGTGCACCGGAATTCCCTCGGTGATACAGGCGATCAAAGGGATGCCGGTATCAACCGATTCGGCGATCGCATCCGCAGCGAAAGGCGGCGGCACAAAGATCAGGGCGACGTTCGCCTGGGTGGCGTCTACGGCTTCGCCTACGGAATCAAACACGGGGACAGAATCGTCAAACATCTGTCCGCCTCTGCCGGGAGTGACGCCGGCGACGAGTTGGGTTCCGTAGGCCTTGCAGGCCCGGGCGTGAAAGCTGCCCTCGCGACCCGTGATACCCTGAACCAACACGCGGGACCGTTCGTTCAGCAGGATTCCCATGAGACTACTCGCCCGCTGGAGGGGTCGACAGAGCCGCCGTGACTTCGGTCAACGTGTCCGCAAACGTTACGTTGAGTCCTGACCCAGCGAGAATAGATTTCCCCTCTTCGAGGTTGGTGCCCAGCATGCGCACGACCAGCGGTTGTTGCGCCTGGAGCCTTTCGTACGCCATGGTTATGCCGCGGGCCGCTACGTCGCAGCGCAGGATGCCGCCGAATACGTTGACCAGCACACGATCAACTTTAGGATCGGAGAGGATAATGCTCACCGCCTTGGCGACTTTCTCCTCGGTAGCGCCCCCGCCGACATCCAGGAAGTTGGCGGGCGCCGCGCCGGCGGCGTTGGCGACGTCCAGCGTTGCCATGGCCAGGCCGGCCCCATTGACCAGGCAGCCTACGGACCCGTCGAGGCTCACGTAAGCGATGTCGTCGTCAGCGGCTTCAGCTTCCAGAGGATCTTCCTGGTTGCGGTCGCGCAGTTGTTGCAAGTCTGCGTGGCGGAAAAGCGCGTCGTCCTCGAGGTCCATCTTGGCGTCCAGGGCCATTATGGATCCGTTCCCGGTTACGATCAGGGGGTTCACCTCTACCAACGAACAGTCATTTTCGACGAAGATGCGGTAGAGACACGAGAGTACGCTAGCCGCTTCCCGCAATGCAGTGCCACTGAGTCCCAGCCGCGTGGCCACCCGGCGGCACTGGAAGGGCATGAGTCCCAGCACGGGATCGACCGGTTCGGTGATGATGGCATCGGGGTCTTCGGCCGCCAGTTGTTCGATGGACGTCCCGCCGCCGGCGCTGGCAATCAAAACCGGTCCACGATGGTCACGGTCCATGGTCACAGCAACGTACATTTCGCTGCCGATGTCGGCCATAGCCTCCACGAGTACGGACTCCACCGGCACTCCGCTGGGGTCGGTCTGGTTGGTAACGAGGCGGGAACCCAGCAGGCCGGCGGCAAAGTTGTCGGCCTCGTCCGGGCTGCTCACCACCCTGACCCCGCCGGCCAGCCCGCGCCCCCCGGCGTGGACCTGGGCTTTTACGGCGGCTCGCCCGCCAAACGACGCAGTTGCTGCCGCTGCTTCTTCCGGGGTGCTCGCTAAGCTACCATCGGGTACCGCAATACCGTAGCGGGCGAATATTGCCTTGGCTTGATATTCGTGGAGTTTCATGGCGCGAATTATTGTGCCGCAAGTATCGATGGGCGTCAACGCGGAATGAGCCGATGACCTGCCGTCGGGCCTCAACGCATCGCCCGCTGGCGGGCAAGTCGGACGGTTATGGTATGGTATTAGCAGCATGATATTCGGGCTCCGGGAGGATGTGCCGGCTCGTTGCAAACGGCTTGCGCGGAACCTGAATTCCGAACGTCTGCGAAGTCTAAATCGCGGTTGAGGTATTTCGCCAATGGTTGCTCACACTGAGCGTATGGTGTCGGTTCGCGGCGGGATGTTCAATGTCCAGGTCGCGGAAGGCGGATCGGGGGACCCGCTGGTCTACCTGCACGGAGCGGGCGGGTACGTGGGATGGCCGGACTACCTGGATCGCCTGGCGGAGGACTACCACGTTTACGCTCCAGCGCACCCGGGGGTCGCCAAGTCCACCGGGCTCAACCATTTGGACGACCTCTGGGACTTGGTGCAGTTCTTCGAAGAGTTTCTCGACGCCTTGGGGATCGAACGGTGCCATCTGATCGGGCACTCATATGGAGGGTTTTGCGCGGCCGAGCTGGCGGCGCATCGTCCGGACCGCATCTCCCGGCTGGTGCTGGTCAACTCGCTGGGGCTTTGGATAGAGGATGCGCCGGTCGCCGACTTTTTCATCCTTACGCCGGAAGAACGGCGCGAGATGCTGTGGCACGATCCCGAGGGTGAATTGGCCCACGCTTACGTAGCGCAACCCACGGAGCCGGAAGCCCGGTTGGAGCACACGCTGGACCGAATCCAAACCCTGCAATCGGTGGCCAAATTCACGTGGCCGATCCCGGAGCGCGGGCTAACCAAACGGGCGCATCGTATCGTGATGCCCACCCTGATCGTCTGGGGGGACTCCGACCGGGTGATCCCTCCTCAATACGGGGAAGCGTTCCGCGATCTGCTGCCCAACGCGACGCTTACTGTGATTTCGGAGTGCGGCCACATACCGCAAGTGGAGCGCCCCGAAGCGTTTTTCGACACGGTGTTGAGCTTTCTGCACGACTGAGCGCTGGGTGGCAGCCCTAACATCAACCCCTAAAGGTTTGACACACGGAGTACCAACATGGCCGTCAGCACCGCCCTGCAGGAGGCGTTCAATCGCCACATCAACGCGGAGTTCTACTCGTCGTATCTTTACCTTTCGATGTCTACGTTTTGCGATTCCATCGACCTTCCTGGTTTCGCTCACTGGATGCGCATCCAGAGCCAGGAGGAATACGACCACGCCATGCGGTTCCTGACTTACATTGAGGACCGGGACGGGCGGGTAACGCTGCTGCCCATTGAGCAGCCGCCGATAGAATTCAATTCCGTAGAGGACGTGATGCGACAAACCCTCGAACACGAGCAGCACGTTTCTCAGTTGATCAATCAGCTGTACTCTGTTGCCGCTGACTCCGCCGATTTCGCCAGCCAGGTGATGCTGCAATGGTTCGTTAACGAGCAGGTGGAGGAGGAGAAAACTGCCCGCGACGTCATTGCCTCGCTGGACAAGGTAGCCGGGCGGAGCGACGCATTGTTGCTACTGGATCGGGAAATGGCGGCCCGTACCCCGGCCCCGCCAGCACCGTGATCCACCGGGAGAAGTTGCCATGACGCTAAACGAATTCATAACTGACGCGCTTGACAAGGAAAATGGCTTCCTGCTGGAGGCCCTGGATGGGTTGGGTCCGGACGAACTCGCTTGGCAACCGGCCGCCGACGCCAACTCCATCGGCTGGATCCTGTGGCACATGGTCCGCGTCGAGGACATGTGGATCCAGTTCTTCGCGCAGTTCGAGACTGAACTTTGGGAGACCGAGGGTTGGCACGAGAAGTTCGGCCTGCCCACCCGAGACAACGGTTTCGGGCACACCCCGGAGCAGGTGAACAACTTTCCCAGCGTAGATTTGGCCGAATTCCTGCGGTACCGCGCGGCAGTGCGACAGGCCACGCTAACCTATCTGAACACGCTGACTCCCGAGGATATGGAACGAGTCCCGCGCGAGCGCCGGCCCGAGATGTCGCTGGGCGCGATGTTCCGCCAGATCATCGGCGAAATGTACCAGCACGTCGGTCATATCGCTTACCTGCGAGGATTGCAGGGCAAATGATTCCGGCGGCGCGTCGCAATGCGATTGCGGCGGTCGCTGTCATATTGCTCCTGTTGACGTTGGCCTGCGCCGGCGAGAGTGACCGTAATACCGTCGATCCCCGGGCGATAGACGACGAGCGCGACAGTTCTTCCGCTCGGGCGAAGCCCACCGTCGATTCGAGCACATCATCCGCCCGGCTGGAAGTAACCGTCGGACCGGCGCGCCGGGAGTGTTACGGACCGTTCCGGCGCATGTGCCTGATAGTGGACGGTGGGTTCTTCTACAACGAGATAGAAGGGTTCAACCACGAGGCGGGATACGAATATCACCTGCGCATCGAGCGATACGATGCGTTCCCCGGCGAAAAGGAGCCTCCCCAGGACGCGGGGCGCTACGGGTATCGTCTGCTGGAAGTGCTCTCGAAAACCAGAGCGGTGGGCTCCATCACCGAGGCAACGGTAGCGCCAACCCGGGTTCAATGCCCGAAATCCGACGAGCGGTGCCTGTTGGTCGATGGCCGGCCCATTCGCGATTCTATCGACGGTTTCGATTTCGAGCCCGGCTTTGATTACCGCATCCGGCTCGAAAAATTCGATGACGGGTCCCGCCGGTTGCTGGAAATCATCGAACAATCTCCCGCGCAGAGCACGGTAGAAGAGATCGACGTGGGCCCCTGGCGGGTCGGCTGCTATGAGGACGCCCCCATCAGCGCTGCGTGCATAGTGGTCAACGGGGAGCCATACTACGGGGTGATTGAGGAATTCCCACGGGGCCACGGCTTCGAATACCGCCTGCGCGCGGAGATGTACGACCTCTTCCCGGGCGAGCCGGAGCCGCCGGCCGAGCTGCCCAAGTACGGTTATCGGCTGCTGGCGGTGCTGTCGGAGGTGGCGGCCTCAAGCCCGCCATCCGCGAACTAGCCTCCAGCGGTTTCGCGCCGGCTCAATCGACGAAGCCCTTCTTCCAGGGCGACCCACGGCAGGAGCGCGCACTTGACGCGCACTGGGTATTGCCGGACCACTTCCAGGGCTTCTAGATCGCCGAGCTCGGACAATGCAACCGGTGGCAGGGGTTTACCTTGCATCAAGTCCCGGAACAACTGGGACAGGTCCGCCGCCTGCTCGACGGTGCGGCCCCGCACGTTGTCGGCCAACAGCGATGCCGAAGCCTGGATGATGCTGCAGCCCTCGGCCAGGGCGCTCACCTCCTGGATCGACGCTCGGTGTCCGTGTGACGAACTAAGACGCAATTGGAGCGTAGCCCGGTCTCCGCAAAAGGGGTTGAACTCCTCGGCTTCGACGTCGGCGTTGGGTAGAAGCGCGCGATGACGCGGGCTGCGGTAGTGGTCCATGATGACGTCGCCATACAGCGCGTCGGGGTTGTCGGGCAGGGAAGCCATCGGGGCCCGCCGAGGGGATCCGTCTACTCGGTGGTGGCGACGCCCTCGCCGTCCATCGCCGCTTTCAGCGTGTGCCAGGCCAGGATGGCGCACTTGATGCGCGTGGGATACGCAATCACGCCTCCGAGCATTTCCAGGTCGCCCAGCAGATCGTAGTCGAGCTTCGCGTCAGGTTCCGTGAGCATGCGATGAAATTCATCGAACATGGCAATGGCATCGGCGGTTGAACCGCCCTTCACCGCTTGCGTCAGGAGGGAAGCAGAAGCCCGGCTGATGGCGCACCCGTGCCCCTGAAAGCCCACGTCGCCAACGGTCTCCTCATCTATGCGGAGTTGCAGGGAGATTTCGTCGCCACACAGCGGATTGAACCCGTCCGCATGGTGCGTTGCGTCCTCGAGGATACGGAAATTGCGGGGCCGGCGGTTGTGTTCGAGAAGAATCTCCTGGTAGAGATCGCTCAGGTCGGATGCCATCAGCCGAAAACCTCTATGACTCGATCGATGCCCTTGATCAGAGCGTCAATTTCCTCGGTGGTGTTGTAGAAGGACAGGGACGCCCGCACCGTCGCCGGGATTTCATAGCGAGCCATCACCGGTTGGGCGCAGTGGTGACCGGTGCGCACCGCTATGCCCTCGGCGTCCAGGATGGTACCAATGTCGTGGGCGTGGGCGGCTTCCATGTAGAACGAGAGGACGCCTCCCCGGTTTTCGGCGGTGCCGATTAGCCTGACGCCCTCGATCTCGGAGAGACGCTCGGCGCCGTAGCGCATCAACGCCTGCTCGTAGGCGGCGATGCGGCCCATGCCGATGGCTTCGAGGTACTCGACCGCCGCGCCGAGGCCGATGGCGCCAGCGATGTCGGGGGTGCCGGCCTCGAACTTGTGCGGGATCACGTTGTAAATGGTTTCCTCGTAGGTAACTGAGCGGATCATCTCGCCGCCGGACTGGTAGGGCGGCATCTCGTTGAGCAGGTCAGCGCGGCCCCACAGCACCCCGATGCCCGTGGGCCCGTACATCTTGTGGCCGGAGAAGGTCAGAAAGTCGGCGCCCAGGGCCTGCACGTCAATTGGCATGTGCGGGATCGATTGCGCGGCATCGACCATGACGGGAATGCCACGGGCGTGGGCCAGCTCGACTATGGACGGCACGGGATTTATGGTTCCCAGCGCGTTGGACTGGTGTACCACCGACACCAAACGAGTGCGCTCGTTCAGCATGCTCTCGTACTCGTCCATCAACAACTCGCCCTGATCGGTGAAAGGAATAACCCGCAGGCGAATCCCGATCTCCTTGCCCAGAATCTGCCAGGGCACGATGTTGGAGTGGTGCTCCATGCCGGTGATGATGACCTCGTCCCCGGCCTTGAAGAACTTGCGGCCGTAACTGCTGGCAACCAGGTTCAGTCCTTCCGTGGCGCCGCGAACATAGATTATCTCGTCGGCATCGGGGGCGTTCATAAAACGGCGAATCGCCTCGCGCCCACGTTCATAATCGTCGGTGGCCCGCTGGCTCAGGGTGTGCACGCCCCGGTGCACGTTGGAGTTGTTGTTCAGGTAGTAGTTGCTGATGGAATCGATTACCGCTCGCGGCTTTTGCGTCGTGGCCGCATTGTCCAGGTAAACCAGGGGTTTGCCATTAATGAGCTGATCCAGGACCGGAAAGTCGCGGCGAATTAGCGCCACTTCGTCGTTGGTCAACGGGCTGGCGGGGGAAGCGTGGGCGTTGCCAGTGGCGGCGGTCACGGGCGGCCTCCGATGGGCAGGGCGATATTCGCAGATGGGATGGCGTCTCGGAACCGCTCATCGAGGTATTCCCGCAACGGTTCCAAGGCCACCATGTCGATGATTTCGCTGGCAAAGGCGTGGATCAGGATACGGCTGGCGGTGGGCAGATCGAGGCCCCGACTGCGCATGTAAAACACGGTGTCGGCGTCAACGTGCCCCGCGGTCGCGCCGTGTCCGCATTTCACGTCGTCGGCGTAGATGAGGAGGCTGGGCTTGCTGTCCACCTCGGCTTCCTCGGACAGGAGCAGGTTCTTGTCGGTCTGCTGTGCGTCGGTTTTTTGGGCGTCCTTCCGCACGGTGACATTGCCGCCGAACACGGCCCGCGAGCGTCCGTCCAGGATGCCCTTGTAGAAGAGCCGGCTGGTGCCGTAGGGCTCAGCGTGGTCGATGTTGATGTAATTGTCGATGTGCTGGTTGCCCGTGGTGAGGTACAGCCCGTTAAGCGTGCACTCGGCACCGGTTCCGGCGAGGGTCACGCCGAAGTCGTTGCGCCCGATTGCGGCCCCCTGGGCGATCGCCGTTGAGGAGAACGCCGAGTCTTTCTGCTGCAGTACCCGGCTCACGCCGACGTGGTATGCCTCATGGCCTTCAAGCAGCAGGCGATAATGTTCGACGTTGGCTCCTTCACCCACTGAGGCTTCCATGACGGTGTTGGTCAGGTAGCGCGCGTCGGGTCCCACGAAGGTCTCGATGACGGTGGCGCGGGAATTTGGAGCGGCGGAGATTACCAGGCGCGGGTGGGTGGCGCGCGGTTGCTCGCGAGCAGTCGTCAGGTACACGACGTTGATGACGCCGGCGTCCGCTCCTGCTGGGATTGATATTCCCACGCCATTGCCAATAAACGCTGTGTTGAGCGCAGCGAACCCGTCGTCTTCAGGGGTCGCGAGACAAGCCAACACGCTCGTGCCCAACTCCGGATCGGATCGGATCGCGTCGGCCAGGCCAGTAGCAATCGCCGCGCCATCGCTGTCTCCGGATGACAGGCTCGGAGCGTGGGCTCCATCCACTACCACCAGGGTACGCCAGTCCGGCCGCCACGGCGCGACGGATAGAACGTCCGCCCGGGTCGGACCGGTTTCACCGCCTGAGGTGAGATCGGCAAACAAGAAGGTTTCGCGGGCGATGGGGCCGGCGTTGGTGTACTTCCAGGGCTCGTTGCCGCGCCTGGCGGTGGGCAGGCCCAAGCGGTTGAACGCGTCCCAGCCGCGCTGCCGCAGCCGGCTCAGCGCAGGCACGTCGGACCGGTTCTGAGATGCATACGCGCTCGCGTAGTGCGGGTAAGTTTCCGATTCAGGTGTGGGCGTGACTGTGGTCATGTGGTACGCTCGTGGTTGGCCGCTTTTTGTAGACCGGTTAGAGACCCTGGCGGAAACCTCGCGGCGGCTGTGGCCGTCGGAGTTGGGGCGCTATCCTAGAAATGAAATCGTCAACCTGCCTCAAGTTCAAATCCACTATGTACGGCGGCAAATTGTTTTCGTAGAAATTTTCGTCCAGGTCTTGAGCCGCGTGGAACGACATGTCCAAGCCCGGATCCTGCTCTGCCGTTGCCAGACCTGCGACCAGAGTTCTTAGATCCTGGTGCCGACCGTGCACCACGCCGGCGTCTTTCCAATTTTCCGCCACCGCTTTGACGATCTGTGCGGCGGAACCCCAGCCCTTTTCGGATGCCTGTCTCAAATCGCCTTGGCCAAGGTATTCGCGGGCTTTGCCAATTAACTCGTAGCTGGCAGCAACATAGTGATGGGTTGGGCGCGACAATTGGTTCCAGTCCACATCCGTTAGGACTGACCCGGTCGGGTTATTCGGGGACGTCATGCGATAGTAGGTCCGTCGCGGAAGGGTTGGAAGAGAAAGGGGAAATGTGGCCGTTAGACGGCCGCGTCCGCTTCTTCGCGGACCCAGTCGTAGCCCCGGGCTTCCAGTTGCTCGGCCAATTCCGGGCCACCGCTGAGGACGATGCGGCCGTCGACCAACACATGCACCTGGTCGGGGGTTATGTAATTCAGGATACGCTGGTAATGGGTCACCACCACCGCCGCGTTGTCGGGACGGCGGAGACGGTTCACGCCGTCGGCCACGATGCGCAGGGCGTCGATGTCCAGCCCGGAGTCGGTCTCGTCCAGCAGCGACAGGGTCGGCTCCAACAGCGCCATTTGCAGAACTTCGTTGCGCTTCTTTTCGCCGCCGGAGAAGCCCTCGTTCACCGAACGCCGCACCAATTCGGGATCGATTTCGACCTCGGCGACCTTGGTGCGCAGCAGGCGGTCGAATTCGCGGGCGCCCATCTCCTCCTCACCAGAATGGACTAGCTTGGCGTCCACCGCGGCTTTGAGGAATTGCCACGCGCGCACGCCGGGCAGTTCCACCGGATACTGGAAGGCGAGGAACACGCCTTCGCGAGCCCGGTCCTCCGGTTCCATTCCCAGCAGGTCCATGCCCTTGTACTCGGCTGTGCCGCTGGTGACCGTATATTCCGGCCGGCCGGCGAGGGTGTTCGCCAGGGTGCTCTTGCCAGAGCCGTTGGGCCCCATGATGGCATGCACCTCTCCGGGACGCACCGTGAGGTTCACTCCCCGAAGGATTTCCTGATCGTCAATGGACACCTGGAGGTCCTTGACCTCAAGGATAGGTGAAACCGATTCGTTGGCGGTGCTCATCTTGGCTTTAGAAGTCCTTTGTAGCGGAGGCAAATCGGGTCCGAGCGGGGCGGCCGGTTTTAACCTACTGTGCCTTCCAGGCTGACCTTGAGCAGCTGGGAGGCCTCCATGGCGAACTCAAAGGGGAGTTCCTGGAAAATGCCGCGGCAGAACCCGTTGATGATCATGAAGTGCGCGTCCTCAACGCCGATACCCCGCTGCTGCAGGTAAAAAAGCTGGTCATCCGATACCTTGGACGTGGTGGCTTCGTGCTCCATCTGGGCGGTGGGATTCTTGACCTCGATGTACGGCACGGTGTGCGCGCCGCATTTGTCGCCGACCAGGAGGGAGTCGCACTGGGTGAAGTTCCTCGCGCCGTTGGCCGAGGGATTTATCTTGACGAGGCCACGATAGGTCTGCTGACCCTGGCCGGCGGAGATGCCCTTGGCGACGATGGTGCTGCGGGTGTTCTTGCCCATATGAATCATCTTGGTGCCGGTGTCGGCCTGCTGCCAGTTGTTCACCAGGGCTACGGAGTAGAACTCGCCGACGGAATTGTCACCCTGAAGGATGACGCTGGGGTACTTCCAGGTGATCGCCGAGCCGGTTTCCACCTGTGTCCAGGAGATCTTGGAGTTGGCGCCGGCGCACTTGCCGCGCTTGGTAACGAAGTTGTAGACGCCGCCCTCGCCGTTGCGGTCGCCCGGGTACCAGTTCTGCAGGGTGCTGTACTTGATCTCGGCGCCCTCCATAGCCACCAGTTCGACAACCGCTGCGTGCAACTGGTTGGATTTCCGCATGGGCGCGGTGCAACCCTCCAGGTAGCTGACGTACGCGCCTTCGTCGGCGACGATGAGCGTCCGTTCGAACTGCCCGCTGTCCGCCTGGTTGATCCGGAAATACGTCATCAACTCGATGGGACACCGCACACCGGGCGGGATGTACGCGAAGGAACCGTCAGAGAACACTGCCGAGTTCAGAGTCGCGTAGAAGTTGTCGGCGTAGGGGACCACCGAACCGAGGTACTTCTGCACCAGGTCAGGGTGGTTCTGGATGGCTTCGCTCATTGAGCAGAAGATGACGCCGGCCTTCTCCAGTTGCTCCTGATAGGTGGTGGCAACCGACACGCTGTCAAGCACCGCATCAACCGCAACACCGGCCAACCGCGCCTGCTCTTCCAGGGGGATGCCCAGTTTGTCGAAGGCTTCGAGAACCTCGGGGTCGACTTCGTCCAGGCTTTGCGGACCGTCGCCCGCGGACTTGGGCGCCGCGTAGTAGTGGATGTCCTGGAAGTCGATGGGCGGGTACTGGACGTTGGCCCATTTGGGCTCGGTGTACGTCTGCCGAGACCAGAACCGGAAGGCCTTGAGACGCCAGTCCAGCATCCATTCGGGCTCGTTTTTCTTGGCCGAGATGAGGCGCACCACATCCTCGCTGAGGCCCTTGGGGATGGCCTCCTGCTCAATGTCAATGGTGAAACCCCACTGGTAGTCGGAGTCCAACTCCTCGGACGTGGTGTCCCGAGAAATAACGCGCTGAGCCTGGGTGGTCATCGGGCTCACTTCCTCCCAAGCCGACGACGGCTAGCGGCGCGCCGGCGGATGTTTCGATAATTCCCGACCGTTAAGGTCAACAATTATCGTAGACCAGGGCGCTGGTTCTGTCAACGCGGGCTTCCGTGCCCGTACCTGCTTTCGTCCGACGGGTCAATCCGACCGCAGTGCGGCAGTCTCGTCGATAGATGGGCGATGGTTCAGGCGACGCGGCTACCGCGTCGCCTCGCCATGACGAACTGGATATGCTTGAAGGTCTTCAGAACTCCCAAGTCACCAGCGGACTCTGGGTATCGGACAGTACACGGCCCGGCGACCGTCGCTGCGCCGAGCGGTCTTATGCGGTGCGGGCGCCACCGCAACGCCAATCACCCCCGCCGCGGCCAACGTTGCCATTCAGCAGTCCAATCATGTCCCTCGGAAAAGTGCGGGACATTCGTCGGTCTAACCGTTCTCCAGCCTTTCCGGTACCCATCATGCGACTCGGACGACCAGAATTCGTAGCCCAGGGTGCCGCTGCCGTCTGATTGCAGTCTGAACCACTCTTTGAATTGCCCGGCCACGACTGCTGCCAGCATATTCTCGAGGAGTTCGAAGTTTTCCTCGCCGGTTTCGTCGCACGCGTCGCAACCGCAATCGGGAAAAGGCTCAACGCGGAAACGCCCGAAACGGACGTGAACTGCGGCATGCTCGTAGTGGGTGAACGCGATCGACACCGGCGCGGCTTCGTCCTTTGCCGGTGTCAACCTGACCGTTGGTTGCGTAACGGCCATGCGTTCCAGCTCAGAATCAAGGCCGTAACCTTCCTCACGCACGACGTCGTATTGTGCCTCTATCCTGGACAGCAGCTCCAACGTCCAACCGACCAGAGCCAGGAACCGCTCGGGTTCGGTAACCCGGGAGTAGGCTTCGTCAGGCGGGCCGTCCGGGCCCCAATTGAATCTCCCCATTGTTGACCTCCCGGTGTTGACCTCCCGGTGTTGACCTCCCGGCGGCGACGGGCACGCTGAGTAAGCCCATAGAGTGCGCCCATTCCCATTGTATGCCCGGGCGCGCGGGCCGAACCGCCAAATGCTATACTTTCCGCAGTGAGGGCGCCCAAGCCGGGCTCGGAAACAAAGTGATGCCAGCAACCCCCATCTTCTGTGACGCGCACACTCACCTGGACCAATACGTGCCGGAGGAGATCCCCGGCATACTGGAGCGAGCGAGCGATGTCGGTGTGGGATACGTCCTGCTGGCCGGCACCACTATCGAATCGACCGAGCGGTGCATTGCATTGGCGGACGAACACCCGATGTTCTACGCCGGGGTGGGGATTCACCCAATGCAAGCCGACGATCCGGTGAGCGACGAAGCATACAGCCGCCTGGAGTCGCTGGCCCGGGACAACCCGCGGGTGGTGTGCATTTCGGAAGTTGGCCTGGATTACCTGCCCACTTCGCCTGACCATGAGGTGCAGGACCAGGTGTTTCGTGCCCACATCCACCTGGCCAAGAGCCTCGGGTTACCCATTATCTTCCACTCGCGCGAGTCGCATCCGGCGGTTTTCAAGGTGCTGCGCGAGGAGAATGCGGGATTGGTCGGTGGGGCCATGCACTACTTCCAGGGGGATGCTGAAACGGCGCGGGAGGCTATCGATTGCGGCTTCTTCATCTCGCTGGCGCGCCCGCTGACCCGTCTGCCCGAGCTGCGCGAGGTTGCCCGCGATATTCCTTTGGAAAGCATCGTCCTCGAGACCGACGCTTACCCGCAGCCGTTCAAGAAGTACCGCCACAACCGGACGGAACCGCGCCACCTGGCAGACGTAGCCCAATGCCTGGCGACCGTCAAGGGCATCTCGGTGGAGGAGGTCGCGGAGGTAACCACGGCCAACCTGAGCCGGCTGCTTCGTATCGACGTCCCATCCACGCCCGGCGCCACTCAAGCCTCGGTGTGATGGCGACGAAACGGACGCAGCCGGGCCTCGCGCCGTTTCATTCAGGAGCACGTTATGACTACCCAAGAGGAACGGCAGTATCCTGAAGCTCCCGAACAGATCGAACCCCGGAGCCTGAACGACTACCTGGAGGTTATGACCAAGGCCGTTTTCCAGAGCGGCATGTCATGGAAGGTGGTCAACACCAAGTGGCCGGGCTTCAAGGCCGGTTTCCAGGGGTTCGATGTGGCAACAGTGGCCGCAATGGACGAATCAGCCATCGACACGCTGGCCGCTGACACCGCCATCATCCGCAACCGTCGCAAGATCGTCGCCACCGTCCACAACGCCCAGAAACTCATCGAGCTCGAGGAAGAGTTCGGCGGCGACATCCGCAATTACCTGCGCTCCCACAGCGACTTCGAGGCCACCATCAAGGACGTGCGCAAGCAGTTCAAGTACATGGGCGACATCGGCACCTACTACTGGCTGTATGTCACCGGTGAAGACGTGCCCGGCTGGGATGAGTTCTGCAGCCGTGGCCATTAGCCACCGCCCCACCATCACATTGTCCGTTTCCGCGAGTTTACCGGAGGTTGAGGCCATGACCACACCTGCTACGTGCCAGTTGGCCCTGAAAGAGTGGGCGATAACCGTGAAGGCCCTGGCCGACGGCGACCAGATCATGATGCTGCGCAAGGGTGGCATCCACGAGGAGAGCAAGGACTTCCGCGTGGTGCATCCCGAGTTCCTGCTCTACCCGACGTACCTGCACCAAAAGGAAGACCTGCTCAAGGACAGCCACCAACCCGGCCTGCGGCAACTGTTGGCCGACGACCCGGACGACAAGGATGCGGTCACCTTCACCCACTGGGCCCGCGTCCACGAGTTGATCGAGATCGACCAGCAGGGCAAGGTCGAGGACCTGGCGCCGCACCACATCTGGACGGATACCTACGCCCAGTCGCGCCTGCACTGGAAGCCCATGGTGCCGCTAACCATCATGCTGCTGCGCGTCTACGAGATGGAAAACCCGACCACGGCACCGTTCATTCCCGAGTACGGCGGCTGCAAATCCTGGGTAGACGTTATCCCCACCGTCCGCTTGGGGGACGCCAAGCCGGTGATGGATGACGCCCGCTTCGACGAGATGGTGGAAGCGGTGCGGGGGAGCCTGGGGCTGGTGACGGCTTAGCGTCGGCGAAGATTTGCTGACATCGAGCCGTTGACGGGCGACGAACAGGTCCGCTAAACCGTAGTCACTCTAACTTTGGGACTCGTCTGGTGCTGGCCCGTCAAATGACGAATCGGGACCGAGCGCCGTTCCAACGGAGTTGACCGATTTGGTACAGAAAGAATTGGACATCATCCAGGGGTACCAACCCATAAGCAGCGTCTGGGAAGGTAATGATGGCGACCTGATTGAGAATATGCTGCGTTTCTACGCATCAATCGCCCCCGAGCCCATACTCGACGCCACGTACAACAGGGGACGCTTTTGGAAAGCCTCTTCGCGAAATGTGGTGTCAATGGACATCAACCCAAAATTCAACCCCATGATCGTGGGCGACAATCGCGTCATGGCAGGGGTGCCGGACGCTTCTTTCGGAACCGTAGTGTACGATCCGCCTCACGTCGGCCCGCAAGGGCGCGACAAGAGCACCAAGAAGTTCGATGAAGATTTCGGTGCCACGGTTGCGTGCGGCAAGGAACAGGACTGGAGTCTCAGCTACCTCTACCCACCGTTTTTGACCCAGGCCAAAAGGGTGTTGAAACCTGAAGGCTTGCTGCTGGCAAAAATTACCGACATGGTCAACAGCCACCGTTCAAAGTGGAGCCACTGCGATTTCATGCGAATGGCCGACGAGGCCGGGTTTACAGTTTGCGACTTGATCATCAAGATACGTACCGGTTCGATGGTGTCGACGAAGTAGTCGACCGCGCACCACTCCCGCAAGAGGCATTGCTTTTGGATAATTTGCCGGAATAGTTCCAGATGTGAGCGGTGATCCGTGCGAGCCTATAACCCGCTCAGCGTGGATGAATTGGGCCGCAACGCAGCGCGAGCCCTGATGGAGTATCCTACTGACAAATTGCCTCCGGCGGAGTCTTTTGATTGAAGTTATCAGGACTTTCCGCGGCGAGAATTAGCCGGACTGCGCAATCCACATTCCGCCCTCCGTCGAGCCGCACTCCCTGACTTTCAAAATCTATGGCCACTCTTGCGAAATCCCTGGAACAAGCTGCCCGTGTGCAGGGGTTGATGGCTGCGGATGACAAGCTAACTGCTGCGTCGGCCTTCGCCCTCGTGCGTGACATGCCCTACCAGCGCGCCAGTACGCGGGAGCCGGAGGCTATCGTCCGCGAATGGCGTGGCACCTGTTCCGGGAAGCACTACCTGTTGGCCGGCATCTTCGGCGAGTTGGGCATGGACTCGCGAATCGTAATGTGCACTCACCGGTTTACTCGGGAAAACACTTCCCACTTCCCAGAAGCGCTCCGGTCGCTCGTCGCCAGCGAACCTGTGCCGGATGTGCACACCTACATTCGCCTGAGAACCGATGCGAGATGGATGAACGTCGACGGTACTTGGCCGAGCGCTGCTGAGCGCCTGGGAATGCCGGTCAACCGGACGTTCGTTGAAGGCCATGACATGACGATAGCCTGCGACCCGTTGGACTCGTTCATCGTCCCGTCCGGCGACGACCCGCAGGCCTTTAAAGAGCAATTGATCGCGGAATTCTGCGGATCGTCCAGTACAATAAGGGACGAATTCATCGAAGGCATGAGCCGCTGGCTGAGCGACGCGACGCAAGGGTGATGAGACCATGAAATACCGCCAACTTCCCCGCACTGACTTGATGCTATCCGAGGTCGGCTTCGGCGTTTGGACCGTAGCCACCAACTGGTGGGGACGCATTCCCGAGGAGACACGCCGCCAGTTGCTTGAAGAAGCTCTGGAACTCGGGATCAATTTCTTCGACACGGCCGACACGTACGGCGACGGTTACGGCGAAGAGGTTCTCGCCAAGTTCATGAGCCATCGCCGGCACGAGATGATTATCGCTACCAAGTTTGGCTATGACATCTACGATCAGACCACGCCGCGCATCGGGCACCAGGAGCGTCCGCAGAAGTTCGAGCCGGAGTTCATCCGCTTCGCTTGCGAGCAGTCGCTGCGCCGCCTGAAGACCGATTACATCGACCTCTACCAACTTCACAACCCGCGCATTGAGGCCATCGAAAAGGACGAGGTATTCGAGACCCTCGAGGAACTGAAGCACGAGGGCAAGATCCGGTATTACGGCTCGGCCCTGGGGCCCGACATCGGCTGGTTCGAGGAGGGCCAAGCGAGTATGGAGGAGCGCCACGTCAGCAGTTGCCAGATCATATACAGCATCCTGGAGCAGGACCCGGCCAAGGACTTCTTTCCCATCGCGGAGAAGGAGCAGGTTGGCCTGCTGTCGCGTGTGCCCCACGCATCGGAGGCGTTGACCGGCCGCTACGACGAGCCTCCGGAATTCGACGAAAACGACCACCGCTCGTATCGCCGGCACCAGTGGCTGAGCGAAGCATTGATCAAGGTGGACCAGGTCAAGTTCCTGGCCGGCGAAGAGGTCGGGCGCACTATGAGCCAGGCCGCCATCCAGTTTGTGCTCCACCAACCTACCATCACCAGCGTGCTGCCGAACTTCACGACGCTGGAGGAGCTGAAGGAGTATTCCGAGGCCGTTGACACGCCCCCCATCACCCAGGGCGATCAGGCGATCATCGACGACCTCTGGTCCAACAACTTCTATATCGAGCCGGCCGAACCGGAGTTCCGCGAAATTTAGCGGCCTCATCCTGTCATTGCTAGCAGCGCAGCCCGATCTTTGACCAATCTGGCAATCCAGCTCCGGTAACGTGATCGCCGCGCTGCGCTCGCAATGACACCGGGTGCGTTTGACACCCCCATAGGCTAGTGATAACTTTCACATAGCCCATTTTCGTATTGCGACAGGAGAGTGCGTTCCTGATGCCCGTAAACATTTGCGTCCTGGCCAAACAGGTCGTCGACCCGGAAATGCCCGCCGCCGCCTTCCGAATTGACCCCGACGCCCGGCAGGTGGTCCCGCCGGCGAACATCCCGCCCGTGGTGAACGGCTTCGACGAAAACGCCGTGGAGGCCGCCCTGCAAATCAAGGACGAGCAGGGCGCCAACATCACCGTCATTTCCTCCGGCACCACATTTGCCCTGGACGTGATGAAGAAGCCCCTGTCCATGGGCGCTGACGAGCTGGTGCTTCTTCAGGACGATGCCTTCGCCAACTCGGTGGATTCCTTCTTCACGGTGCAGTTGCTCACTGCCGCCATCCAGAAGCTAGGCGGCTTTGACCTGATCATCTGCGGCCGACAGGCGTCCGATTGGGATAACGCCCAAGTGCCGTTGGGCGTCGCTGAGACTCTCGGTATGGCCTGCATCACCCTGGGTAAGAAAGTGGATGTGCAGGACAGCAAGGTAGTCGTCGAGCGTCTTGCCCCTGACGGCTTCGAAGTCGTCGAGGCCAATTTGCCCGCGCTGGTCACTGTCAGCAACGAGTTGGGTCAGCCCCGTTACCCCACTCTGCGGGGCATCATGGCGGCCACGCGCAAACGGCCCACGGTATGGACCACTGGTGATCTGGACATTGACGACGCGCAGCTCGAGCCACGCCTGACGTTGCACGATCTGTTCGTGCCGGAGCGGGACCAGGACTGCGAGATCATCGAGGGCGATGACGATATGGATTCCGCCCGCAAGTTGGCGCTGCGGCTTCGCGAGGATCGCCTAATCTAACCTACGTCCGAAACCCCGGCGGGCCCGAGACCCGCGTTACTTTCGGGTTCCACCCACGGAGCGAAAAATGGCAGACGCAACCGGCATCCTTGTTTTCGGCGACGCCCCCGACGGGCAACTGGCGTCAACCGCCCACGAGTTGCTCGCCGCCGGCCGTTCCCTTGCCGACGCCCTGAATCAGGAACTGGCTATCGCAGTGATCGGCGGCGACGTCGCCGATGCGCCGCAGCAGGCCATCGCGCACGGCGCCGACAGAGCTTACGCGGTGACCAACCCCGCTCTCGCCGACTATCATCCCGACCTGTACCTGTCGGCGATGCAGACGGTGGCCAACGAAGCCAACCCCGGTATCATACTCATCGCGCGGAACAACGAGGGCCGCGAACTGGCGCCCCGGCTGGCCTTCCGCCTGGGAGTGGGGCTCGCGCAAGACTGCCTTGAGGTGTCCGCCGACGCTGGCACGGGTCGCCTGCTGGCCAACCGTCCGGTGTACGGAGGCAGCGCCATCGCCGTGGTCAGCTGCACGCAGACCCCGCAGATAGCGGCCATACGGCCCAAGACCTACGAACCCCTGGACGCGGACGCCGAACGCGCTGGCCAAGTGGTAGCCTTCCCGGTGGACATCGACCCCTCCGCTGCCAAGACGCGGGTGGTCGACGTGGCGAAAGAAGAAGCTGCGGGAATCAAGCTGGAGGACGCCCGCATCGTTGTGTCGGGCGGTCGCGGTCTCGGTGGCCCCGAACCCTTTTCGCAATTGGAGCAACTGGCCAGTCTGCTGGGCGGCGCCGTGGGAGCGTCCCGCGCCGCCGTTGACTCCGGATGGGTTCCCGCCAACTACCAGGTTGGCCTCACCGGCAAGACCATCACGCCCGACCTCTACATCACCGTGGCGATTTCCGGCGCCAGCCAGCACATGGCCGGGTGCAGCGGCTCCAAGGCCATAGTCGCCATCAACAAGGACGCCGACGCCAACATCTTCAAGGAAGCGCGCTACGGCGTGGTCGGCGATTGGGAGAAGGTTATCCCGGCGCTCACGGAAACGGTGCGGGAGCTGACGCAG
Organism: Dehalococcoidia bacterium; assembly: GCA_034423575.1. Classification (GTDB taxonomy): domain Bacteria; phylum Chloroflexota; class Dehalococcoidia; order Lucifugimonadales; family UBA3495; genus Bin87. The sequence continues at coordinate 30,214 of DAOUIF010000070.1, forward strand.
TCTTAAACCCTCGCGCAACCGATACTATACAACCGCCGGGACGGTAGTTCCGGCGGCGCGTTCTTGCGCTTACTCCAAAACCAGGTTATCGATCAAGCGAATTGATCCAAGCCGCACCGCGACTGCGATCATCACTGGCTCTTCGTCGGGGACGGCTGTGAGCGGTTGCATGGTGGCAGCGTCCACGATGCTGATGTAATCCACGGCGTCGATCAGGGGCTCACGACTCAGGATGTTGGTGGCGGCGCGCTGGATCCTTCCCGCATCTCTCTCACCCCGGCGCCACACATCCTCTGCGGCGCACAACGCGCGGTAAACTGCCGGCGCGGTTTCTCGCTCTTCCGGGGTCAGGTAGGCGTTGCGGCTGCTCAGCGCGAGGCCGTCCGGTTCGCGCACGGTGGGCATGGTCACCACGCCCACGCCCAGGTTCAAGTCCGCGTTCATCTTGCGGATGACCGCCACTTGCTGGCCGTCTTTTTGGCCGAAGTAGGCGCGGTCCGGGCGGGTGATTGTGAACAGTTTGGCGACCACCGTGGCGACGCCTCGGAAGTGGCCCGGCCGCGCCGCGCCCTCCATGCCCTCGGCTACCGAACCCGGCTCAACCCAGGTGTCGAAACCGTCGGGATAAACTTCGTTCGGCGGCGGGACGAACACCAGGTCGGTGCCTTCCGCCTCCAACAACTCTAGGTCCCTTTCCAAGCTGCGCGGGTAACGCGCGAAGTCCTCGTTGGGGCCGAACTGGGTCGGGTTGACGAAGATCGACGCGGCCATGGTCTCGCTGTCCGCCCGGGCCTGCCGCACGAGTGACAGGTGCCCCTCGTGCAGCGCGCCCATGGTGGGCACCAGGCCCAAAGGTCTCGGGGCGTCGGCGCACGTCGATGCCATGCCAGCACATGTCTCAATTACTTGCATACTTCAACTGTGGAACGTGCGAGCGATGCAAGCGCATTCATTCCGGTGGAAAGAGTTCGTCTATCTCCCGTTGGATCCGTTTCGCATCCGTTTCCCCCAGGACGCTGATCACAGTAGCGCCGGGGGCGGTTCCCATTTCAGAGTAGAACGACTCGTCGTAGTCGCGAGGGCGGACGACCACCGGCATCGGCACCGCGTGGCCGAAGACCAGGGCTTGCTGCTTGCTGTCCAATCGTGACAGCACATTCCGAAGCCGCCCGGCGTCGCGGGCCCCCATCAACACGGCGTTCATGTCGCGATCGTCGTTCAAAGCACAGGATAGTCGCGTACCCAGTTGACTCATCACTTCGGAGTCGATGCCGCTGGGTCGCTGGTCCACGATCATCAGGGTCACATTGTATTTTCGCAACTCGCGGGCGATGGCGCCGAATATGGTTTGGGAGGCGACGTCGGGAGTGAGGAATTTGTGGGCCTCTTCTACGAAGATCACCAGGGGACGGGGCTCGTCGCCATGACCGCCATCGGCCAATTCTTTGCGACGGACCCAGGTTTCGTGGATGCGGCGGGTTAGCAAATTGCTAACAAGCACGTACGCGGCGGTGTTGCGGCCGTACTTTCCAAACTCCAGCACCACGTGGTTGCCGCGTTCCAACTGTTCAATGATGCCGCCGGCGCTGGCGCTCCCCTGGCCCATGTCCGCGAGAAATTCGAACCGTTCCCAGGACAGCAAACGACGGTGCAGGGTCTGCAGCGCCGACAGGTTGACGCCGATCACAGCGGCGAGATCCCCGACTTCAGCGGCGCTGAGCCGGATGAATTCTCGGAGCCAGTTCTCCCGGAAATGCCTGGCCACGTTCCAAGAGGTGGAAGCCGCCACCTCCGACAGGTTGAGGGAATCCCGAAGAACCTCGATGTCCGCAGGCTCAACCTCGTCGAACCCGATCTTCACAACGCCGTCGGGCATCAACCCACGGCGGCGACTGCTGGCTTCGTCCAGCGTGAAGGTGATAACCCGGGAGGGAAAGAGCTGCTTAAGACCCTTCACCTGGCGCCCGCGGTCGTTGTCCTGACCCTGCCACCCGTATTCGCTCTCCATGTCGAACACCAGCGAGACCGCCGGAGTTTGTTTCACCAGACCGGCCAACAACATTCGCGCCAAAAATGTCTTTCCGGTTCCGGAAGCGCCGAATACGCCCACGGACCGGTTGGCCAGGGCTGCCAGGTCCAGCCGGACCAGTGACGATTCCATGCCCTGTGGCGAGCCCAACGCGAAGTCTCCCTCTCGGGCGCGAAACACCGCATCGATGTCCGCCTGTGTCGCCGCATAGACCGGAGCGAAATGCTCCGGTATGGTTTTCGCTTGTTCGGCAATCCCTTGGGTTGAGCTTTGGAGAGGAACAGCCATGCTGGGCATGACAGACAGCTGCCCGTATGCCACGGTACCTGCGATAACTTCAGCCGCGAACCCGCCGGCGTCGGTGTCCATTGGCGAATACGCGGGCGGGAAATGCCGCACTGCGTCGTCCACTGCTCGCAATTCCACGTCGGTGACCACGGCGAAATAGCGTTGACGGCGGCCCTGGATGGTCACAAAGGATCCCACCGCGACTTCTTCGACGCCAGCGTCGGCGGAATCCAGGCGGACATCCAAGCCGCGGGACAGCGAACCGCCGACGACTTGCCCCAGCCGGCGGACTCGCGGTGGACCCATGCCATTGCTCCCCAAGCCATCGGCCAACGTCATGCGCCGACCTCACGCAACAGGGCTCGCATGCGACGGGGCTCGCCGGACAGCTCGGCGGCCAGCGCCTTGCCGGCTCCGAGCAGGAACCTCCGGGAGTCGGTCCGGGTGTTGGCGGTTTGGCGCAGCAGGTTCGCGATGGCGGCGTCTGCGGCCGCGGAACCTTCCTCCAGCAGCAGCCGCAGCCACGCGAAATCGCCACCGAAAACCGAAAGATCGGCATCGTCGCCCACGAAAACGAATGAGTGGAGGTCCGGCGGCAGGCTCGGCAGCCCGGCACGGATGGCGGCGCCATCTCGATAACCCACGATTGAAGCGGTGAATCGCGTGGTCAGGATGGCGCTCAGTTGTGGGTTGGCGGCGAAGAGCTCGCCCTCCGTTTCCAAATCCGCCCCGCGGGGCGCCAGGGGGCGAGTTGGATCCACCGGTTCGTGCCTGATATCCAGGACCACCGCGTAGATGGGCAACGACCCGACCCGCACCAACGAACCCGATGGTGGCGCCGCATACGCCTGGTAGCATTGCGCCTCAATGCGCTGCGTTTGGGACGCCGTCACCTCGCCTACGCGCTGGGCAGATCTCGCTTCCTCCATGGGCGAATTCTAGCACGATGCAGGTAGCCGCAGTGGGCGCGTTGGAGGGTGAGCCCCCGGACCAAAACGGTTGACACGGACGGGTGCGATGCTATAATGCGCCACCGCAAATCATTGCAACAACGGTGGATGGCACATGTCTGGACACGAATCTGCAATAGCGCGCCTACGCTCCGAGGGCTACAGGATGACCCCGCAACGGCTGTCCGTAATGGACATCGTTGCTGCCCGTCCCGGCCATGTAGGCGCCGACGAGGTGTGGAATCTGGCCAAGGAACAGCATCCCTATGTGGATCTGGCTACTATCTATCGCACATTGCAATTGCTCAAGCGCCTCGGCGTTGTGACCGAGGTGGTGATCGGAAACAAGCTCCACTTCGAACTGTCCGATCATCACAATCGTCACAACCACATGGTCTGTTCCGAATGCGACTCCGTGCAGACGTTGAGCCCCGATTACCTGGCTGAGTTCAGCCAGCGGTTGCAGCAGGAATTCGGGTTCACGCCCGACCTGGACAACATCACCATCGGCGGTTCCTGCTCCACCTGTCAGCCGCCCGGCTGACCCACGGATCCCGACCGACCTTGTCCCGAATCACTCACCGTTCGTTGTCCAACAGGAGCACAAATGTTGTTTGTTACAAAATATTGCATATCCTTATTTGCCATTTTGGCAGCCGTAGCCGCCATCGCCTGCGCTGGTCAGCAGCCGGCCGCGGCGCCGGCTTCGGCTCCAATCCAATCAGGGTCCAGTCCACTCAATGTGGTAGCCACCGTGTCACCCATCACCAGCATTGTGGAGAACATTGGCGGGACCCGCATCAATCTGCAGGGCGTCGTGCCGGAGGGCATGAACTCCCACACCTTCGAGCCCGCACCCGCAGTAGCAGTCACCCTCTCTGGTGCCGACCTGATTTTCCTGAACGGCCTGTTCCTGGAGGAACCCACCCTGGAAATGGCGAAGGCCAACCTCAAGCCTGGCGCATCCATCGTCAGCCTTGGCGAGCAGACCATCACCCGCGGCCAGTGGCAGTTCGACTTCTCCTTCCCCGAAGCGAACGGGCATCCCAATCCCCACCTGTGGCCTGACCCCATCCTGACCCTGCGCTACGCCGAGATCGTCCGGGACAACCTGGCAGCCAGGGACCCGGGCAACGCTGATTACTACCGGGCCAACTATGATGGTTTCGCCGGGCGCATCGCGACGCTGGACGAAGCCATAAAGACCATGATCCCCACCATCCCGGCGGCGAACCGCAAACTGCTCACCTACCACGACTCATGGGCGTACTTCGCCGACCGTTACGGCCTGACCGTAATAGGAGCCGTCCAACCGTCCGACTTCTCCGAACCGTCGGCTCGGGACGTCGCCGACCTCATCACCCAGATCAGGGAGGAAGGCATCCCCGCCGTGTTCGGCTCGGAGGTGTTCCCCAGCGACGTTATGCAGACCATCGCCGCCGAGTCCGGGGCCAAATATATCGACGAACTCTCCGATGACGACCTTCCCGGCGTACCCGGTGACCCCGACCACAGCTACCTCGGCCTGGAGGTGGCCAATCTGCGTATCATGATACCGGCTCTGGGGGGCGATGCATCCGCGTTGGACGACGTGGACATATCCCCGGTCTTTGACGGCGCGTCCAATGCCGTCTATCCTCAGTAATCCCGTAACCACGAGACATCCGGATCAGGTTCCCTGCCATGCTGCACCCGCCAGAATTGGAGCACCTCCACCGGCCCGACCCCGAAGCTCGACCCGTGGTGGAACTCGCCGGAGTGACCGCCGGATACAACGGCTCCCGCGTCCTGCAGGACGTGAGCCTCCGCGTGCTGCCCGGAGACTTCGTCGGCCTGCTCGGACCCAGTGGGTCAGGAAAAACCACGCTACTGCGCGCAATCCTGGGCGCAGTCAAGGCGCAAACCGGTGAGGTTCGCGTTAATGACAAACCGGTTCACAAGCAGCGGCGCCGGGCGGGCTACGTGCCGCAGGTGGACACCATTGACTGGAACTTCCCGGTTACCGTCGAGGAAACGGTGATGATGGGCCGAACCATGTCAAACTCGTTGTTTCCCTGGTTCCGTCGGCAGGAGAGGGAATTGGCGTATGACGTGATGGAGCGTCTCCGCATCGCCGGCCTGGCCAAGCGGCATATCCGGCAGCTGTCCGGTGGTCAGCAGCAGCGTGTTTTCCTGGCCCGCGCTTTGGTGAGCAACCCCGAGTTGCTCCTGCTCGATGAGCCGACTTCCGGCGTGGACGTAAAAACCCGGGACGACGTGATGCACCTGCTGCATGATCTCAACCATGCCGGCGTCACGATCATCATCTCGACCCACCAGATAAACACTGTGGCCGTCCACCTGCCGCGGATAGTTTGCCTCAACGGTACCATCGTCGCCGATGGGCCACCCCAAGAGGTGATAACCCCTCACATCCTCCGCGAGGTGTATGGCGCCGAGATGCCGGTGATCCAGTACCACGGCATGACCATGGTGGCCGAGGCTGCGCACTTCTGGATCGAGCGCAATGGCGGCGAGCACCTGGCCACCGTGAGCGACGATAGCCACACGGAACCGGTCCTGGCGCACACGCATCCGTCGGACGGCAACGTTCCGGCGCATCACCACCACGAGAACGCCGATGACTAACGCCCGGCAATGTTGCGGGCGGTTCCAGACTATTCCGGTGAGGGCAGGAGACCGTTGGTCAGCGTGAAGGTACGCTGACCTGCCTACCGGGGCTCACACAGAACGATGCTATTGGAACCCTTTGAATTCAGCTTTTTCGTGCGGGCGATCATCGCCGCATGCCTGATTGGCGGCCTGTGCGGACTCATGGGCGTCTATATAGTGTTGCGTGGGATGTCGTACATCGGCCACGGGCTGTCGCACGCCATATTCGGCGGCGCGGTCGTCAGCTGGATTATGTCGATCAACTTTTTCGTTGGCGCTACGGTGTGGGGCTTCCTGTCGGCAGTCTTGGTGGCGTGGACTACCCGCCGCAACCCGATTGGGTCTGACGCCGCCATCGGCATTGTCACCACCGCGAGCTTTGCCCTGGGCATCGCTATCATCAGTCGTTTCGGCAGTTTCACCAGGGACTTCGAGGCGTCGTTGTGGGGCAGTGTGCTGGCCGTGGACCGCGAAGACCTGGTCGCCATCGCTGTGGTGACTGCCATCGTAACGCTGGTGTTCTTCGTGGGCTACAAGCTCTTCCTGTTCGCGACATTCGATTCTGACGTCGCGCAGTTCTACGGCGTGCCGACGGGCTGGGTGGACACCCTGTTCGCGCTGCTGCTGGCCGGAACGATCGTCGTTTCGATGCAAGTGCTGGGCGTCACCATGATCGCCGCGGCGGTGGTGATCCCGCCGATAGTTGCCCGGCTGTTGACCAACAGTTTTCTCAAGATGACGCTGCTGTCCACCGGCATCGGTATAATGTGCTCCGTGCTGGGCATCTACATCAGTTATTTCGTCGACGTGTCGTCAGGCGCCAGCGTGGTGCTGCTATCGGCGGCATTGTTCGTGGCGGTTCTCGCCTGGTCCAAGATCCGCGATCGCATCAGCCGGTCACCGGCCGTTTCGGGTGGGCTCTCGCAGTTGCCGCGAAGCGCCGGTGGTTCCCTGGAATAACCTCCCAACTCGTTGGCCACAGGAGGTCACTATGGCGCATGCACATCATCATCACGCGGTGCCTTCGGTAGTGGAGGGCCGAACCGGTTTTCGGAGGGGGGCGGCGTTCATCATCGGCGGCCTGACCAGCGGCCACGGCGTGTTCCACTGGATCGCCCAGAGCTTCATCGTCGTGCTTCCCGAGGTTCGCGACCTGCTCCTCGGCGGCAGCATCATCGCGGCCACGAGTATCCAGACCACCCGGGAGATTGCGTCCGGAGTGGTCGCGCTGCCCGGCGGCGTGCTGACGGACGCGCTGAGGCGGTATTGGGGCTGGGTGATGGCGGTCTGCATGGCCCTGTTCGGGGTTGGATGGCTGTTGATGGCGGCTGCCGGCTGGCAGGTGCCGGGCAGCGCGTGGCTGGTCACCAGTCAGACCGCAGACGCAGCCACCGGTGGCGGCGCTCTGAATCCCGTAGGGTACGCGCTGCTGATAATAGGCATGGCCATTGTCGCCATCGCCGCTTCGGTGTGGCACCTGCCCGCGATGGCCGCGTTGTCCTCGCACTTCGCCCACCGACGAGCGTCGGTGCTGTCTTTCCACGGTGTGGGTGGCAACGTGGGCGACGTACTGGGGCCGGCGCTGACCGGTTTGCTTCTGGTCACGATGACCTGGCAGTCGATTATCACCATCTACGCGGCGGTACCGATCTTCCTGGCGTTCCTAGTTTTCTGGGCATTCCGCGACATCGGCCATCGCGCTCAGGTGGCCGCAGAGTCAGCCCCCACATTCACCATGCGGTCGCAGATCGAAGAGACCAAACTGCTGGTCAGGAACCCCCGTATTTGGGGCATCACCACCGTGGCCGGCCTGCGCGGGATGGCATACATCGGTTTTGTCACCGTGTTGCCCCTCTACCTGGCCGACCACCTGGGGTTGACCGTAGACCCGGAGGGCGGAGTTTTTGAGGGCGTTTTCATCCGCGGTTCGCTGATCGCGCTGCTAGTGCTGGTGGGCATCTTTGCCAGCCCGGTGATGGGTTACATATCCGACCGCCTGGGCCGCAAGATGGTGCTGATCCCGGGCATGATTTTCCTGGCGGTGGTCACCCTAATCATGGTGCCCTTCAGCACCAACCTGGCGGTCATGACCGTGCTGCTGGCGGCGCTGGGGATGTTCCTCTACAGCGATCAGCCGATTCTCACCGCGGCCGCCATGGACATCGTGCGCGAGGGGACGGCGGCCACGACGCTGGGACTGCTGTCGACCTCCCGCTTCATCCTGAGCGCGGCTTCACCGTTGATCGCCGGCTGGCTGTACGGGATCGACTACACCTACCTGTTCTACTACACGGCGGCCCTTTACCTCGCTGCCGCGGTGATCCTGGCCGTGGTGCGGTTGCCGCAATTGGCGCCGGTGGAAGACCATCATGACGATCACGGCCACGGCGGTCACGATGGTCATGGGGATCATGGCGACCATGGACACCATGACGATCACGGCCACGATGATGGCCACGGACACCGGCAACACTGATCGAGAGGGACATCTACAAAGATTGGGGGGCAACCCAGCGGGTCGCCCCCCAATTATTAGCCGTCGTGGCCGCAGACCTGGATTAGTCTTCGTTCTGCTGCGTTTGGCTTCCTTTCACGGTGATGGTGATGTGGGACATGGCAGTCTCGCGGGATCCGTGCCAGTGGTCTTCACCAGCGGGGATGATGGCCACGTCGCCCTCGGTTACTGTTACTTCCTCGTCCCGAGTGGCCACGATGCCCGTGCCTTCGGTGACAATGAGGATCTGGTCGCCGCTGTGGGTGTGGAACTTGTTGCGCACGCCAGCACCGAAGTGAACTATACCGAAGTTGAAGTTGTTGCTGTCGTCCGGGTCCAGGATGGCCTGCCGACCTACGGGGCCGGTAAACAGAGGGGCGGTTCCCTCGGTCCTCTCTACTGCCGACATCTTTACGATTTTCATGGGTCTCGTGTACCTCCAAAGCGTGTGGGGAAATCGAATGTCCCGAAAATAATACCGTGCGCTGCTTATGTCGTCTAGCGGGCCAGGAGGCCGCGGGTCGGCCAGTGTTCATCACCTGCGCTTCTCGTTGACTCCGCCTACGGCGGGCCGTACACTGCGATGCCAGTTGACCCCTCGATTAGAGTGAGCCGGATTTCCCCGAGGAGGTGCCAGAATGAGTTTTGACCTGTATGAAAAGGGCATGAAAGTAGAAGCTATCGCCGATTTTGAAGTCCGCGAGGTGATGGCCTCCCCAGTGGGTTCCTCCGTGCGCAGCATAACCACGGGAGACGTGGGAGAAGTGCGGGAAAAGCGGACGATCGGTCCCGCGACTTGGCTGATCGTCTACTTCGACAGTGTGAAGCGCCAGATTAACGTCGACCAGACCAACATCGACAACATCAAGCCTGCCTGACCCTGCGAGGACCCCCGCATGACCGACAACCCCCTCGCCCAGGTCGACACGCTCGTCTTCGATATCTTCGGAACCGTGCTTGACCTGGGCGGCAGTTTGTCCGGGCCTGCCGGACGCTTTCTCGTGGAACACGGTTCTTCGGTCACGCCGGAAAAGTTCTGGGACGACTGGCGCGGGCGGCAGCGCATCGAGCAGTACCAGGACAATCTTTACATGCTGGGTCACAGTGGGTACCTGGAAACCTGCCGGCGGTCCTTCGTCTATTGTTTACGCCTCCACGGTGTGGCCTTTGAGCCCGCAGACGTGGACTGCTTCATGGGGGTCTACGAAGACCTGAGCCCATTCGACGACGCTGTGCACGGTCTGCAAAAGCTGGTCGAGAGCAGGCGATTTGGGCTCGTGGTGCTGTCCAACGGCGAGCAGTCGTACCTGGAGCGTATGGCCGCGAATAACGTGGGGATCCCCTTCGATGACGTCATTTCCGTAGAGAAAGCCGGCGTCTTCAAGCCCCACCCGGCAGTGTACCGGACCGCCGCACGCATCCTGGACAAGGCGCCGGGCGAGATTATGATGGTATCCTCCCATTCGTTTGACGTCACTGGTGCCCGGGCGTCGGGATTTCGTGCCGGTTACGTGAACCGTTACCACCTGCCGAACGAAGTGTCGGCCTATCTTCCCGATTTTGAGGTAGCGGATTTCCACGGGTTGGTGGATCGGTTGCTCTCGGCTACAAGGTCCGGAGTTGGCGGGCAGTAGCCCATGGCCTCCGTTGCCGTCGCCGGACGGCTGCGCGCGTTTTCCGCTCTCCGCCACCGGGACTTCCGGTGGTTCTTTCTGAATATCGGGGTGCAGTCCTTCGGCCAGGGCATCCAGTTCCTCGGCATCGGCTTCCTGATCATTGACCTCGGCGGTGAGAAGACTGCGCTGGGTCTGGCGGTCAGCCTCTTCGGCGTTTCCAACCTGGTCTTCACCTTCGTGGGTGGCGTGCTCGCCGACCGGGTTGACAGGAAACTGTTCCTGATCTGCTGTGTCCTGGGCAACGCCATCGTGACGCTGACCCTAGCCTTTTTGGCGTTGACCGGCCTGGCCCAGATCTGGCACGTGTACGCCGTTGTGTTCATCCTGGGCGGCCTGATGGCCGTGCAGATGCCCGCCCGTTTCGCGCTCGCGGCGGACTTGGTTCCCCGCGGAGATATGATGAACGCGGTGGCCTTGCACACCTCAGTGGGCCAGATCGGCAATATGTTGGGCCCCCTGGTCGGTGGTTGGGCGATCCAGTACATCGACACCTGGGCCGGGATCATGATCAACGGGGTTAGTTATCTGGTGGGCATCGGGTTCCTGATGATGGTGGCTCGCCCCGCCTCCATGACCCGGCGGAATTCCTCGCCCATCAGCGACTTTGTGGGTGGATTGTCCCACGCAATTCGGACCCCCATGGCAGCGGTGCTGATCTTCCTGTCAGCGACCTTTGGCTTTTTCGGAATGGCTTACATGCAAGTAGTACCTGCTTTCACCACCGAATTCCTGCGCCTGAACGCCTTCCAAACAGGGGTATTTATGGTGTGCCGGGGCGCCGGAGCGTTCATGGGATCCATGGTGGTTGCCAGCTGGGGCGACAGCAAGAACAAGGGACTCTTGATGTACTTGCAGCTCGTGATCTGCTGCATCGGGCTGATAGCCATGGCCTGGTCGCAGTGGTTCTGGGCCGCGTGTATGCTGGTTGCCCTGGTGGGTTCCACCAGCATCGGAGGTTTCTGGCCGGTGTCCAGTTCGATGATGCAACTGACGACGGCTCCGGATATGCGCGGCCGGATGATGGCGATGATGCAACTCGCCCCCGTATTCCACTTCCTGGGAGCGTGGCCTTTGACCTGGCTGGCGCAGCTGTACGGTTGGTCTGCCGCGATCACCAGCGGGGCCGTCGTGCTGCTGGTCATTTCGCTCGCCGGCTGGATGTATCGGCCCATGGTGCGGCGAATGAACGAGATCTGAACAGCCTCGGATTTGAGCCTGAAGATGCGTAAATCCGGGGCCGTTCCGTCCACTTGCCGCATCCCCACAACTATCGTATATTGCGCGGCAACAGGCGCCCTAATTTCGTCACTCAAGGAGGGAATAATGGTAAAGCCCAAGCAAGTTGGTCACCTGGTCATCAACGTTTCGGACGTGGAAGCGTCCACCAAGTTCTACACCGAAATCCTCGGGTTCGAGATCGCTGTCCAGCGTCCCACCGCGACCTTCCTGACCTGCGGCGAAATCCATCACGACCTGGCCTTGTTCCAGGCATCTGAGGACTCGCCGTCGGTGGGCAAGGGCCACATCGGCCTCAACCACTTCGCCGTGCAGGTGGAAGATTTCGACTCCCTGCGCGACCTGTACCACACGCTGCTGGAGCACGACGTCAAGGTCGACCGCACCACCGACCACGGAATGACCGGAAGCGTGTATTTCGAGGACCCGGACGGCAATGGCATCGAGTTCTACTACGACAAGTTTGACACCGCCGAGGAGGGGCTGGCCGAGATGCGCCGCGAGGGCCGCGAGAATACGGTCCTGGTCATCGACTAGAATCGCAAGAATGGCGAAACTTCGAGGGGCGGGTCTGTCACCCGCCCCTTTTGGTTTGACTGAGTACCCGCGCCGGGGATCAACGTTCGGGCGTGTCGTCGTCGGAACCAGGCAGGTCGAACTGCCCCAGGATATCAGCAAGCGTGCCTTCGATGCTCGGATCCAGCTCCACCGGTTCTTCGAAAGGCTGGAACTGGTAGTCGTTGCGCACCCGGTCGATGTACCGCCGCGCCTCGTCGTTGCGCTGGGCAACCCGATCCAAGGATTCCAGCAGACGCGTCGCCTCCTCTTCGTACCGGGGGCGCAGGTCCGACAAATCGATGTCCAGCGAGTACAAGGCGCGCAGCCGACGCATGATGTCATAGAAGGCCCGGTGGTCGGTAGTGATCCCCAATTGACCGCCGCCGCTTCCGCTGAACGGGAACATGGGCGCCATGGCGCCGACCCGCACCATCTCGACGTCCGGATGCTGATAGTGGGCAATGCTGACTAAAGCCATGCCCACGGTGGGCCCCTGCCGTTGCTGGGATCCGTAGCTGGAGAACAGCATTCCGTGCTGGCGCAACTCGTCGGCCATGGATGCCCTGCTGTACACGCACGACACCCGGCGTTCCAATTCCGGCGGCGCGGGGCCGTTATAGCCTTCCACGGCGGCTATCTTGGGGTTCCCCAACGCCGCCGCGGCTTCGAAAAACGCATCCCCATACAGATCGATCCGGTACCAGGGTTCGACCCCCAGGAAGATGACCACGCCGTCTCCGGCGTCCCAGAACCCGTTGTCCCATTGCATCGGACGACTGGGGAGACCGTCGTCGAAAGCGGCCCGGGGCCGGTACAGGTCGTGGGTTCCCGCGATCTGGAAGGGGAAGCACATCCGTGAAATCTCTTCGGTCATCCGGCCGATGCGCCGGGCCGACAGCTTGTCGATCAACCAGCGGGGCATACCGCTGGAGATGTTGCCGCCATCGGACCACTGCCGTCGCCAGCCGGCGACAAGCACCCGTGCTTGCCGGGTTTCGTCCAGCGATATGAGCGACTCGGCCATGATGCCCTCCTCCCATTGGCCCTTAGATCAGTTGTGCTGGCGTGAAGATGCCCTCCATATCCTCTTCGGTCGCAGGGGTCTGGGCCGGTTGACCCAGCTGGTCGTCCATGAACCAGTAAACCTGCTTGAGGTGATGGGTGCTGTGGCTGAGGATTATGTTGAGCAGCTCCAGAACCGTGACCTCGCCGCCGTAATGCGCCGGCACGACCCGATCAAAGCCCTCGGTGTCGTCGCTGTTCAGGAACGCGACGAGATCATCAGCCACGCCGCAGGCGTAGTCCGCGATTTCCTGTGGCTTTTGCAGGTGCGCCAGGCTTTCGCGACAGGCGCGCATGTCGTCGGAACTCATGGAGCCCCGGGTGTGGCTCGTGTACGCCAGTTCCGGGAACGACACGATGTGCACGAGAGTGTCCCGGAGCATTTCCGGCCGCCACTGCACCGGCTGCGCCAGTTGCTCTGCGGACAGTTCCAGGGTCGCGCGGACGGCGGCTTCCAGGATCCGGCGGTACTTGTCCGCCAGCCACGCCGTCTTGCCCGACAGGTCGATGGGGGCATCGTCCAGCCCCAACGCCGGGATCAGCTTTTTGGGGTAGTACCCGATGATTACTTCCGTCCCGTCAATGATGGTGACGGGAGCGGACAGCACACCACGGGATTTCAGGTCCTCACGGGCGGGCTCGTCGGTTAGCAGGTCGTGGTGTTCATACTGAACACCGTTGGACGCCAGGAATTCCTCCAGGGTCCGGCAGCTGAATCAACCAGGGTTGGTATAAACGTGCACTTCGCGAGTCGTGGTGGTCATCGGAATTTCTCCCTATGTCGGATCGAGCTCATTCTCCGGCGCGGAACCAGTCAGACTTCCGCTCGGCAATCATGATTGTGGTGCAATTGGTGTTGGCGCGGATGCAGTCGGGCATCACCGATGCGTCGGCCACATGGAGGTTCTCCATGCCGTGCACCCGGCAATGCTGGTCGACCACCGCCATGGGATCGTCGGCCGATCCGATCTTGCATGTTCCGGAGATGTGCTGGGACGTGCTTACGACGCGCTTCAACCAGTCGTTCAGCGCTTCGTCGCTTTCCAGATCCGAGGGCAACGGGTCCAGCAGTTCGTCGGCGACGTCCTTGTAATGATCGCTTTCCAGCAGGTTGACGCAGACACGGACCGCCTCGCGCATCCGTGACAGGTCGAACTCCTCCTGGAAGTAGTTGTAGTTCAAGGCGGGCTGATCTTGCGGGTCGGTGCTGGCCAGTTGCAGGTGACCCGAGCCCACCGCCAGTTCCAGGATGCAGGTGAATCGAATGCCCTCAGCCTCCAATGGGTCACCGGCGATGGGCGACGAAAAGGAGGACTGCATGATCTGGATGTCGTTGCGCAGATGGCTGCCGCTTGCCGTGTAGCGGAGGCACACCTGGGTGCGCGGGGCCGCCGGGTCCAGCGGGAAATCGTCTTTCACCTTGACCGGCACGCGTATGTTGGGATGGTCGCGCAGGTTCTGTCCGACGCCCGGCAGTTCATGCACCACGGGGATTCCCATTTCCCGCAGGTGGTCGGCAGGCCCGACGCCCGACAATAGCAGTAGTTGGGGTGATGCGATCGCGCCAGAACTCAGGATGATGTCGTTAGCTTCAGCCGTGAACACTTCGCCACCGCTTTCCACTTCCACTCCCACCGCCCTCTTGCCCTCCAACAGGATCCGGCGACAGGTGACGTTGGGACGGATGGTCAGGTTCAGGCGATGCCTGGCCTCGCGAAGGTAAGTGATGGACGTGCTCATGCGCACGCCGTTGGGGTTGTTCATGGGCACTGGGCCGACCCCACCCGACTCCGGATGGTTCATGTCCGGGTCGTGGGGATGGCCCGCGTCGCGGCAGGCGTTCCAGAAGGCAACCTGGGCCGGCAGCCAGTCTTCCTGCCTGTGCCGTCGGACCGGTATGGGTCCGGTGTTACCGTGGAAATCGTCGCTGATATCGACGTCAGTTTCCATTTTCCTGAAGTAGGGCAGGCAGTCGGTGAACTTCCACTCGTCGTTGCCCAGGGCCGCCCAGGCGTCGTAGTCCTCGGGGACGCCGCGGAGCAGCACCTGGCCATTGATGGCCGACGAACCGCCGACGACCCTGCCGCGGGGCACGGGCATCGGGTTGGCCTGACCGGGGTTCTGGGCCCAGAAAGTCCAGTTGTGCGGAGCGTTCACCGCCGAGGCGGTCTGGTCGTAACCATATTTGAGATCGTCCGGATACAGTTCGAAATCGGGGTAGTCTGGACCGGCTTCGAGAAGGAGAACCGATCGGTCAGGGTCCTCAGTGAGCCTTGCCGCCATGGTGCAGCCGGCGGACCCTGCCCCGATGATGATTACGTCGTACTTCATGGGGTTCCACCTCCTGGTAAACGCTCCTGGATCATTGCTTGTGGCGGATTATCGCCCCAATCGCCGCCGCCGGCAAGGGCCGGGACAATCTCGGCCACCTCAGCACACTTGTGATAGACTTTTCGCCGATTTGGGAGGCAATGCCTCCATCGACTAGCACAAAGCACAGGGAGACGCGGCAATGCCCAAGTATCTTTTTCAGGCGAACTATACCACCGAGGGTTTCCAGGGTTTGTTGAAAGAGGGAGGAACCTCGCGCCGCCAGGTTTTCGAAGCGCTGGCAAACGAGCAAGGTGGGGCATTGGAATCTTTCTACTATGCCCTCGGCGGTTCAGATCTTTACATGACCTTCGACCTCCCCGATACTGCGACGGCCGCCGCAGTGTCGATGACCATAGGCGCTGGCGGCGCCCTGAACATCACGACAGTGCAGTTGATAACTCCCGAAGAAATCGATGAGGCCTGCGGCAAGACGGTAACTTACCGTCTTCCCGGAGCGTAAGTTTTCCCGCAACATCGTGACCCCGCCGGATCCGATATGGGCGAGGGAGACATGTCGCCCGCGACACGCTCCGCAAAGATCATCACCTACGGGTCGGCTTATGAAACCCTCATGGCTGGGCTGGAGGAGTTCCCGAAAGAGATGTGGCGCTTTCGGGACGAACATGGCTGCTGGAGCATCCACGAGAACCTGGTCCATATCACGGACAGTGAGGTCAACAGCTACATTCGCTGCCGCCGGCTGATCGCTGAGCCAGGCGAACCGCTGATGGCCTACGATGAGAACGGATGGGCTGCCGCCCTGGGCTATACCGACCGCTCCGCGGATGCGGCGATAGAGCTTTTCAGGATCCTGCGCCAACAGACCTACGACCTCATAAAGACGCTGCCGGAACCGACCTGGGCGCACACCTGCTACCACCCCGAAAACGGGGACATGACCCTGGACGATTGGCTCGACGTGTACGCCGTCCACATTCCGGAACATCTCGGTTACATGCGGGAAAATTACCAGGCCTGGCTTGCCTCTCGCTGAGCGACCCGGCGGCGGTGGCCCAACCTTCGGCGTTCGCCATCCGGTATCAATTGCGCTATACTGCCGCCAACACTCGGCAAGCGCCCGGGGTGGCCTTTCGTAGCAAACCCCACGGCGACTAATCGGAAGCGGGCTGCCCCGCGTTTCCGCAGCACAGGAGATTTGCCATGCAGTTCGGCTTGCTTTACGAATGCCAGCGCCCCTTCCAGGGCACCGAGATCGACTGGAACGCGCTCTACAAGGAGACCCTCGAACAGTGTGAGTTGGCCGACCAGATGGGGTTCGACAACTTGTGGTTCGTGGAGCATCACTTCCTGACCGGATTCTCGGGTTCACCGTCCCAGGATGCCATATTCGGCGCCCTGAGCCGCATCACCAAGCAGATCCGCATCGGGTACGGCGTGTGCATCCTGCCCTATCACCACCCGGTTCGCGTCGCCGAGCGCGTGGCGTTGCTGGACCAGTTGACCGACGGCCGGATCGAGGTCGGGACGGGCCGGTCCAACGCCTACGAGCAGACCGGCTTGGGCATCGACCCCCGGGAGACTCGTAACCTCTGGAACGAATCCATCAGCATGCTGCCCAAGATCTGGACCTCGGACGAGTACGAGTACGAAGGCGAGAACTGGAGCGTGCCCAAGCGTCGGGTCCTCCCCAAGCCCTTCCAGCAGCCGCACCCGCGCCTGTACCTGGCGTGCACCTCGGAGGACAGCTTCCGCCTGGCCGCCCAGAAGGGCATCGGCGTCCTGTCGTCCGCGTCGTATGCGGTTGAGGTCTTGAAGGAGAAGGTGCAGATCTACCGCGACGCCCTCAAGGACTGCGAACCCGTCGGCGAGTTCGTCACGGAATTCTGGGGCAACAACGTTCACGGCTTCTGCGACGAAGATGACGATTACGCCAAGGAGTTGGCGGCCGAGTCGATGAAGACCTTCTTCGGCCCGGATAAGCCCTACATCGCCGGTCGCATCGGCGCGTACGAAGAACTGCTGGAAGCCTGGGGCGGCGTCCCCGACCACCTGTCCGCCGACTTCAGCCGCTGGCTCCGGCAGTCCGACGAGGAGCACCAGCAGTTGGCCCAGGATGTTGGCCTGTCGCTGGACGCGGGCCCCGGCGCCGCCCGGGCCGCCATCGCTCAGCTGGACGGCAAGACCCTGTCGGATCGCGGCGTCATCATCGCTGGAAACCCCGAGTCCTGCATCAAGACCTGCCAGATGTACGAGGACATCGGCGTCGACCAGGTCATGCTGATCATGCAGACCGAGACCATTCCCCACGAGAAGGTGATGGCCTCCATAGAGAAGTTCGGTAAGGAAGTCATTCCGCACTTCAAGAATGGCAACGGCGCCAAGTAGCCCCGTTCAAATGGGCACACCGCGTAGGGGCGAACGACAATTCGCCCCTACGTTCATTCAGGCCATGCCATGACTGCGACAGCGAACCAATCGCTAGTCAAATTCAACGTCCGGGTCAACCAGTATCGCTATTCGTACGATGACCTACTGCGCGTCTGGCAGGAGGCAGATCGCCTGGGATATTACTCGGCAAGCCTGTTTGACCTCCTTACCGTGGACGCCTTGGAATGCTGGACTACGCTTACGGCGCTGCTGACCCAAACGGAACGGATTCGAGCCGTGCCCATGGTGTTGGCGAATCAATACCGTCATCCCGTGTTGACCGCGAAGATGGTGGCGACGCTGGACGTTATCAGCGGCGGACGAATCACCCTGGGCATCGGCGTCGGCGGCAGCCGCAGCGACACCGAGAACAGCGGCCTGCCGTTTCCGTCCACCCGGGAGCGCTGCGAAATGCTCGAAGAGTCGCTGACCATAATCAGGCGACTGTGGACGGAGCGGTCGGTGCATTTTGACGGATCCCATTATCGGGTGTCCGGGGCGTCCGTCGAACCTCAGCCCAGTCAGCGACCTTCGCTCCCGATCCTCGTTGGCGGCCACGGCCCCCGCTACGTTCTCCCCACCATTGGCCGCACTGCCGACATCGCCAATGTTGGCTCCAACGACACGGTGGATCAGCACCGCCAGTACGCCGGCATCATTCACCGGGCCGCCGAGGCCGTCGGCCGCGATCCCGCCGCCATCGAACTGACCCACAACGCCGATTGCATCATTGCGCCCACGCCGCGGGAATACGCGCTGCTGGTGGCACGATTGGCGGAGGAGGCCGGGATGACTGCAACGGCGTATCAGGCGGATCGGTTGCGTAACACCCTTTCCGGCACGCCAGAGGAGATCTGTGACCGCATCGGCGAGTATGTCGAGTTCGGGATTCGGTACTTTTTCGTCGTATTCCCTAACCCCGCGCCGTCGGAGACCCTGGCGCTGTTCGCCGGCGAGGTTATGGACCGGTTCCGCCCGCCGTCAGGCTAGTCGCCCGCAACCTGTTGAATCTGCGACAGAGCGGGCTTGGGATCGCCCAACTTCCAGTAGGCCGCGACTCCGGCGGCCGCTGGGATGAGTGCCGCGACCAGCACCCAAATGCCGTCTATTGACACCCCCATAAAGTTCAACCAAGGACGGGTCGCGAATATCAGGCCGAATATGCCGCCCTGGATCGCCCCGACCACCAATCCGCGAGTGCCCAGAATGGTTGCGAAGCGCCGCCTACCGAAATAGGTCCCGACCGCTGACACGCCGAGGGCGATGCCTCCGCCGTGGCCGGCCGACAATATCAGAATCCCCGCGTACAACCACCCCATGCCGTTTGCGATCAGGATCACCACGAGCGCGGCCAGATGCAGTGCAGCGAATGCCAGCAACGCCGAGCGCAGCCCCACTTTCATGCTGACTATCGCGCCAACCAAGATGAACGGGACCGCGACGATCCCGTGCAAACCTTCAAACGTCTCGTACGAGCCTTCGACATGGAAGCGGTTGTCCGCGACCGAGAAAATCAACGTCCTGATCAACTGATCAACCGTGCCCACGCCGGCCGCGCCCACCACCAGCAACCAGAAATCCCGCGTCTTTATCGCTTCTCTCCACCCGTAGTCGACGGTTGGCTCGCCGTCATCCCACCGAGGATTCCCGGCGCCGCTGATATGGTCGCCGTCTCCAGCGCGCTCAGCGATTCCCGCGGGAACTCTCAGTATGGCCGCGGCCGGCAGCCCCAGGATGAGTACGAGCAACCCAAAAGACATGACGGTAGCACTGCCTTCCGGCAGCGGCACCGCCTTCGACAGCAGCAATTCAATGGCGCCCACGGCGAAAAATGTCACCGCAATCGCCAGGGCTTTTCTGTCATGGAACCAGCGATTGATGGCCACTATAGCCGGCGTGTACGTTCCGATCAGCACGCCGAGCAGGAACACCGGGTACAAGATCACTTGCACGAGGCCGTGGGGCAATGCCGCCGCTGCGATGCAAGCTGCTCCGCACAGCGTTATGCCCGTCAGCGCCATGGGACGCGGGCCGAACCGGTCCACCGCCAGCCCAGCTACAGGAAGCAGAAGGGTGCTGGCCTGACCCGCGGCAACAATCGTCCAGATCAGCGTAAATCGCGGTGCCCGGAGCGGTTGCTCGTGCAGCATCGCCGCGAAATCCTTGGCCAGGATATCGCCAGCGACCAGCAGGATGACAGCGCCGCATCCGGCCACCCACCAACCGTAATGCGACTTGACTGAGGACCTTAGCGCGAGCAACGTCGGTCTTATGCTCAGCTATGGATATCGCTGCGGTTTGCTCGCCGGCACCGCGAATGAGCCGCTGCGAGCGCGGAAACGGGACGGGTCAGCTGTTGGACCCGCCGGTTGCGCCCTGCGTCACCAACCTTTGCACGTCGGCCCGGCGTCGCTGCGATGGCGACAGGCGCGGATTGCCGAGGAACAGGAACATGATGGAGCCCGCCGCGCTCACCGCCGCGATGGAAGCCAGAGGCATCGTGTAACTGCCGGTGATGAATTCCTCCATCCAGGCGACATAGGGCACCACCACGATGAACATGATGTTCATGGGTATCATCGATATGCCGGTAATACGGGCGAAACTGCTGCGCCCGAAATACACACCTCGTATGGCCGTGGTCAGCGGCGTCCGGCCTCCGAACCCGATACCCATCAGCACAGTGAACAGGTAAAACATGGGCAATGTTTCCGCAGTCAACAGGATTACCATGGCGATGGACTGCAGGAAAGAGAAACCGAAAATGGCCAACCGGATAGGGACACGATCTCCGATCACTCCGCCGACCAAAATGAATGCCGTGGACACCGCAGTTTGCGCCGAAATGACCCCGCTGATTTGCCCCAGCCCAAATCCGCGTTCCACCATCAGCAGGCCGAGATAGAACATCACGCTGATAATGATGATGGACGAGCTGGCGTGCCCCATGGTTATCAACCAGAAGGCGCGAGTCCGGATCGCTTCCTGCCAGGAATAGTCGGGCGCCACGGACCCGCCGTTAGCGGTACGCTGTCGGCCGGCCGACGCGGCCGTTTCCGGATCGATACCGTCGGGATGCTGGCCGTAGTCCTCCGGTCGGTTGCGCACCAGCAAGGCCAGGGGCACCGACGCCACCAGGCCGATGGCGCCTATCAAGAGAGCCGTATTCTGCCATCCGAGACGGCCCGGTATTTCCACGCCGGCCTTGACATCCCAACCCATGAGCCATGCCATCAACGGCACGACGAAGACACCGCCGATGCCGAAGCCCAGCATGGGTATGGACATCGCGGTTGAACGCCGCAGCCGGAACCAGTTGTTCAGCGCGGTGTTGGCCGGCAGCCAGGAGCCCAAACCCGCTCCCAGGCTGACCACCACAAACGCGAGATAGAACATCCAGAGGCTGTCGGTTCGGCTGAAAATCACGAAACCGGCGGCGAAAATCACCAGGCCGATGGCGACCATCCTGCGCGGGCCCAGCTTGTCCACGCCCCAGCCGGCTATCGGACCCATCACCGTCCCTTCCACCCGGGTCAAAGTGAATGCCCAGGACAATTGGAAAGGCGTCCAACCGAAGTTCTGCGATAAGACAGGCAGCCACAACGAAAGTGCCTGGAACAGTGGCACGGTGCCGATGACCATTATCACCGCGCCGATGACGGCCAGCCACCACCCGTAGAACATCCCGCGCACCAACCGGATCGGGTGGGCCAGCTCGCTTGCCTGAATCAATTACCTGCTCCCGCTATGTTGCGGTATTCGCAATCCAGTCCAATGGATCGGCGAATTCGTCGGATAATTATACTCCACTCAACGCGGGTATCCGCGTTTCAAATATGTTAAACCTCGTCATATTGCGGGGGCGTCGGTTGGTCCGGCATGAAATCCGATAGCAACGAATCGGAGAGAGGCGGGAAGCCCCGACGTTTGACTCCGCTCAACAACCCAGCGCCGGTTCCGGGAAACCCGAACCGGCGCCGGTTGCGTCAATGGGTGTGGTTCCGATGGTTGCGCTAGCAGGTGTCGGTGTCTCCTTCGTCGTACAAGTGGCATGCCGTAGCGTGACCCGGCGTGTATTCCGTCAAGAATGGCACGTCGATCGAGCAGCGCTCCATCGCAAATGGGCAACGTGGGTAGAAGGTGCATCCGGAAGGAGGATTCAACGCCGACGGGACCTCTCCGGTCAGCACTATCTCCTCGCGCTGGCGCCGAGGGTGAGCCGGCAGCGAAGCCGAGATGAGGATGCGAGTGTACGGATGCTGGGCACTGGTGAACAGCTCGATGGGCGGCGCTTCCCTCGACTATTTTGCCCAAGTACATCACTCCAACCATGTGGCTCATGTAGCGCACGGCGGCCAGATTGTGGGCGATAAGGAGGTAGCTGAGCTCGTAGGTGGACTGGAGTTCCTTCAACAAATTCAATTTCTGCGCACGTATCGTTACGTCCAGGGCGGATGCCGGCTCGTCAAGCACGATCGGCTTGGGCCATGTCGACAACGCCCGGGCGATGGCAATCCGTTGGCGTTGCCCACCGGAGAACTCGTGAGGGTAGCGCTCGGCGTG
This sequence comes from Dehalococcoidia bacterium, assembly GCA_034423575.1. Lineage (GTDB taxonomy): Bacteria > Chloroflexota > Dehalococcoidia > Lucifugimonadales > UBA3495 > Bin87. The sequence goes on from DAOUIF010000070.1 coordinate 52,483, forward strand.
GAACGGGTGCAGCCCAACCACCTGCAACAGTTCCTGAACCTGGGCGCGCACCGCAGAACGGCTAAGCCTTTGGTGCGTGATCAGCGGCTCCGACACGATCTGGTAAACCCGCATCCTGGGGTTCAGAGAGCTCCACGGGTCCTGGAACACAGCCCGCACCGAGGCTTTGAAGTTGCGCCGCTCTGCGCCAGAGAATTGGCGCATCGGGCGGTCATCGAAATAGATGCTGCCCTCAGTGGGTGTGTCGGCCATCAGCAGCATACGGCTGGTGGTGGTCTTCGCGCAGCCGGATTCGCCGACCAGACCGTAGGTTTCACCTGGCCTGATGTTGATCGAGATGCCGTCAACGGCTTTCACCGTTCCCGCCCGCCGTCGGAGCACGTTGCCGCGGTACACCGGGAAGTGGCGACGTATTCCCTCCAGCCGCACCAGGGGCTGTTCGCTGTTGCCAATGGCGGCTCGCGCAGTTCCGGCAGCAGTCGTGACCATTATTCCGCCCTCCAGCAACGCGACACATGGTCCGGCGCCACCGTGAATTTCAGTGGGTATTCCTAACAACGCTCCCAGGCGTGAGGACAGCGCGGCGCGAACGAACAACCCTCGGGGAGCGCATCCAGGGATGGCGGCTGGCCCTCAATTGATGGAAGCATGTCGACGTCGGTGTCGAGATCTGGAACCGATTCGAGCAAGGCATCGGTGTCGGGATGGGCCGGTCGGTCGAGCATGTCTTCGACATCGGACTGTTCGACGATGCTCCCGGCATACATGACGGCCACGCGGTCGCACATCCGCCCCAGGATACCGAAGTCGTGGGTGATGAAAATTATCGCCGCGCCCGCTTGTTCCTGGGTGTCCTTCAGGGGTCGGAGGTACTGCAACTGGATGGTCTCGTCGAGCGAGGTGGTCGGCTCGTCGGCGATCAGCAGGTTTGGGGCGCGAGCAATGGAGATAGCTCCAACCACGCGCTGACGCATCCCGCCGCTCATCTGGTGCGGAAAATCGGTGAGCCGGTCTTCCGCGGCAGGGATGCGTACGTTCTCCAGAAGCCGGATCGCGCGATCACGCAGTGACCGGCGCGGTTCGTTGTATTCGAGGCGCAACGTTTCCACCAGTTGGTCGCCTACGGTGAGTACCGGGTTTAAGGATGTCAGCGGGTCCTGCATGACCATGCAGATACCCGTGCCGCGGATATCGCGCATTTCGCCGGGGCTTTTTCCAGCAGGTTTTCGCCCAGGTAGTTGATGCTTGCCCCAACTATCCGGCCCGGATGGGGGACCATTCCCAGTATCGACCAGGCGGTCATGCTCTTGCTGGAGCCCGACTCCCTCACGATGCCCAGGGTCTCGCCGCGCTTCAACTCGAAGCTGATGCCGTCAACCGCTTTCACCACGCCGGTGCGCGTGAAAAAGTGGGTCTGTAAATCACACACTTGCAGGATTACGTCCTCTGTCACCCATTCACCTACTGATAGGACCGCCGACCGGTCAACGTTTAGTGTAGGTTATCGTCGAATTTTCCTTTCGGCGGCCGCTCGGTTAATTGCTGTGGAGATCGGGCCCAACCCTCGGCGACGCCGGCATGGACGGGTGAACAAAGCCACTGCAAAGGTCGCAGCGAACGGATTGATTGCATCAGCGACCAGCCGGCCTGGGCCTACTGCCGGTAGTCAGACATTAACCCGTAAGGGTATGTCCACAATGGTCGGCTGGGACATGATGGCCGGCAGCCCGTCGTCGTCGCCCGGGATCAGATTTGAACTACTGCCGCCGCCACCGCTTTGCCAGTGAGTTCTTCGAGCCTCGCCGGAGTTATGGTATTCTCCAATTCCGGGCCGCCTTGAGCCGCCACACGGACGTAGTTATCGGTGAGCCCGCTCCAGAGCATGGTACCGCCACCGACAGGCTTGGCGGTTTCCCACAACGCGGGCCGAACTGTCCCCCGCATCCGGTCGCGGAACTCCCGGAACCCAACCGTGGCCGCAGCCGTCAACTCCGCGGCACGGCGGCGCCTGTCCGGCGGAGCGACCTGGTCCGACATGCGGTGAGCTGAGGTGCCGGGACGACGGGAGTATGGGAAAACGTGGACGTCCGCGAACTTCAGCTCGTGCATTAGAGATAGACCTGTGGCGTGATGCTTTTCGGTTTCTCCTGGGAAGCCGGCGATTACGTCCGTAGTGATGCCGGCGTCAGATACACGCTCCCGGATGGACGTGATGGCGCGGCGGAACCTGTCGGTGTCGTACCGGCGGCGCATGGCTTTGAGCACGTGATCGCTGCCGCTCTGGAGGGGGACGTGGAAGTGCGGGCACAAGCGGGGGTTGTGCCACCGCGCCAGCAAATCCGTGCTGATTTCATGCGCTTGCAGCGAGGAAACGCGGAGCCGCAAAAGGTCGGTCTCCCCCAATATTCGGTCGAGCAAACCCGGCAAATCCACGCCTTCGAGGTCGAAACCGTAGGTGCCCAATTGCGTGCCCGTCAGTGTCACTTCCTTGAATCCGGTGGCGACGTACGTCCCTATCGCATCAATGATTTGGGCGGGTGGGACGCTGCGCTCACGGCCCCTCACTTTCGGCACGATGCAATACGCGCAGACCTGGTCGCAGCCCTCCTGGATTTTGACCATCGCCCGACTGCGACGGAGAATTCCGGCCGGACCAGGATCATCGTCACGGAACCCGGCGGTCACCGCGTCACTGGGCCGCTTTTCGCGCGCGGATACCGCCATCGCCACCAGATCCGGTTTGGACCGGTTCCCCACCACCAGGGACACCTCCGGAATGCCACGCAGTTCCTCCTCCGCCCGTTCCGGGTAACAGCCGGCGGCAACTATCACTGCTTCAGGGTTGGCCCGGTGAGCGGCGCGCAAAGCCTGACGCGCCTTGGAGTCTGCGGTGGCGGTTACCGTGCAGGTGTTCACGACGATGATGTCGGCGTCGTGGCGGTTGTCCACCAGCCGGTAGCCGGCACTCGCAAACTCCCGCGCCAGCACCGCGCTGTCCGCCTGGTTCAGCTTGCACCCGTGGGTTTCAATCGCGACGGTACCTACCTCTCGCGACGGTGATCCGCCGGCGTTGCGGTGCAACGCCGGGCCCGGCGGCAAAACCTGGAGCAGACGGCTGACGGCCAAGGTTCAGCCCCCCAAGTCCACGACATCGTCGTCGGGGTCGGCAGAGGGCAACGCGTCGCCGCCGGGTATTCGGGCGACCAGCCTGTCAATGCCTTCATCGAGGTCGTCCATGGCGAGGATCAGATAGTCCACCCGACTTCGCCTGTCACGCACCCGCTCGGCGGCCTCGGCGAGGGCCGACAGGTGGTCAAAAGCGTCGCGGATGTACCGGTCTTTCTCTTCCTGTCCGACCCGTCGCACGAATTCCCGTAGTTTAGCGTCGTCCGCCGCGTCCTCCCCGTACCATAACGCCACACCTCGCGATGCGGCGACCAGGCTGCCCCATATCAGATCTTCGGCCTGGCTCCACTGGCCCCGCTGCAGGGCGACGTGAGCGGATTCCTGCAGCCGCACCGCCTGGCTCCGGTATCGGGCGAGGCGAGCCGGCAGTGAATTGGAGGTTGATGTCGAGCGGCGGTTCAACATGCTACGCAGTCGATTTTATCAGACCCGCGTGGCCGTCCCGGAACCCAGGTAGTACACTGGCTCATCTTCGCCAGTATGCTTCCGGCGTCAATCTTTTTTGCAAGGTCAATTCATGACAACGGTTTCGCAGTTTCGACACGTAGCCCACCCGGTACGCGTTTTCGCCGGCGACGACGCTTTGTCCAACCTTTCGGCGGCGGTGCAGCGCACCGGAGCGGTCAGGCCTTTCGTGGTTTGCGGCCGATCGGTTGCGACCCGCACGGATCTGTTGCATCGCGTAAGCCAGGCCCTGGGCAAAGAACCGGCCGGAATATTCGACGGCGTGCAGACAGGCTCGCCCGTCCCATCGGTGATGCAAGGCGCTGCGATGGCTCGGGATGCGAGAGCGGATTTAATCATCGCGGTCGGCGGTGGCAGCGCGGTGGTGACCGCCAGGGCCATCATCATCATGCTGGCGGAAGGTGGGCACCCTCGCGATCACGCCACCAAATATCCCGAGGGCCAGCCTCCGGTAAGTCCGCGATTGATGGCGCCCAAGATCCCCAACATCCTGGTGCTGACCACTCCCACTACCGCCGCCGCGCGGGCCGGCACCGCCGTCATCGACGCCGACACGGGCCACCGCCTGGAGATGTTCGATCCCAAGACCCGTCCCACCGCGGTCATCTGGGATTCCGACGCCCTGCTGACCGCTCCCGCGAGCCTGTGCATCAGCGCGTCGGGTTCCCTGTTCAGCGGGGTGATCAGCGCGCTGCAGGCGCCGCGGGTCAACGCAATGGCCGCAGCGGACCTGCTGTCCTCACTGGGGCTGCTCGTGGAGAACCTTCCGCTGGTTCGGAAATCTGATGATGATGCAACCGCGCGCGTCAACCTGTGCGTGGCGTCTTTCATGTACAACCGCGCCTGGGACACCGGAGCCAGCGGGTCGGCGCTGGGCGTGGTGAGCGCACTGGCGCACAGTCTGGACACGCGCTACGCGGAATGCGACCACGGAGCTGCGTATTCCATCACCACCGGGCCCGGGATGCGGTTCAACCGCGATTTCAACACCGCCGGTCAGGCGCGGATCGCGGATGCCCTGGGAGTACGCGAGCCCGGCGACGGCGATCAGGATGCGGCAGAATCAGCAGCGGCGGCGGTAACCGGGTTTTTTGAAGCAGTCGGGATGCCGGTGCGGCTGCGCGACGTTGGGGTTCCGGCAGACGGCATTCCGCAGATCGCCGAGGACGCCCTCACCGATTTCGGGCTGCATCGCAACGTGCGCCCGGTGAACGGGGCCGATGAGTTGGAGGCTGTGCTTCGCTCTGCCTGGTAGAGGAACTAACCGGAAGACGTCGGGGGATCGCCCCACCAGGCCGTGCCGATGATATCGCCCACACTCTGGATTTCCCAGCGGGTGAGTAATTCTTCGAGTTCGGCCAATATGCGGAAAGGGGCGTTCAGATCCGCGAGGTTTGCGCTTCCGATTTGAACCGCGGTGGCGCCCGCCATCAGGTACTCGGCAGCGTGCCGCCCGGTCATGATCCCGCCTACACCTATGATCGGGACGTCCACCGCCTGAGCCGCTTTGTGGACCAGGGCCATGGCGATCGGCCGCAACGCCGGCCCGGATAACCCCCCGTACCCGGTGCCCAACACGGCCCGGCCCGTCTCAACGTCGACGTGCATCGCGGGAACGGTATTACAGATGGTCAGCGCGTCGGCGCCGGCCTCCACCGCGGCATGGGCGATCTCAGTGATGTCGGGCACGTTGGGGGACAGTTTGGCCAGGATCGGGAGTTCCGTCTGGCGACGGACGCCGGTGACGGCAGCCTCCGTCAGATGCGGGTAGTAACTGAACATGGCCCCGTCATCCACGTTTGGGCAGCTCAAATTCAGCTCGATAGCCGAAAACCCCTTGACCCCACGGGTGCAAGCGGCCATCTCCTCCCACTGATTGGGGGAGTCTCCTGCGATACTGATGACGAAGTTCGCTTTCGACTGAATCCATGTTGGAGCCAGATCCGTCATACCGACTTCAATTCCGGGATTGGTCAAGCCTACCGAGTTCAGCAAGGTGGTCTCGCCAGCCCCCAAACCTTCTCGGAACGACGCGGGATACCACCGGGGTTCCGGGTTTCCGAGGCGCGCGCTTCGTGTGAAGGTCTTGGGCAACACCGCCCCCAGCGAAGCCAAGGGCGCGTCCGGGGAGAGGCCACGCCCGTAGCCGTCATATCCGAAGGTACCTGACGCGATCATCACGGGGTTTGCCAGCGGCAATCCCTCGGGATTGCGCGGCGCCAGATTGACAGACAGGTCCATGTTTGACGGGGTCTCCTGCATCATGACTTAGGGGCGAATCTTGATTCGCCCCTAATTGGTAACCTTGGGTGATGGGTCGATTACAGGCGCGGGATATCTTCGTCGTCCTCCTCGAAGGGCGAGAAAATCCTCGACGCGGTCAATTCCACTTCCCGATCGATTTCGGAGTCGTTGTCCGTCAGCGATTGGGCTCGCCGCACCAGTTCGTCCTCCTCTTCCGCAGTCCGGATCTGGAAGCCGGCGTCGCCGATACCAGCGCCGCCAAATTGCGGCAGGGTCTGTCCAGCGATCAGTTCCTCGTCGATCAGCTCGTGGGCGCCGTCGAGGCCTGCCAACTCTTCGGGGATATCTCCGTCCCCGGAGAGCCACGACGGGGCCAATTCGCCGGCGAATTCGTCCATGGCCTCGCGAAGCGCAAACTCGTGCTCCGCATTTAGCAGGGAGTCGAGCCGTGCCGGGATGAGGCGGCCGATGATCACGTTTTCCTTGAGACCACGCAGCCAGTCCCGGTCGCTGGCGACTGCCGCCATGGTGAGGACCTTGGTGGTTTCCTGGAAAGAGGCTTTGGACAGGAAGCTGTCGGTAGTCAGAGCAGCCTTGGATACCCCGAGCAGCAGCGTCTTGGCCGTCGCCGGTTCGCCGCCCTCGGCCAACACCTGAGCGTTCTGGTCCTGGAAACGGAACTTGTCCACCACGTCACCGGGGATGAACTCGGTGTCGCCGGCCGTTTCGACCTGCACCCGCCTCAGCATCTGTCGGAGGATGACTTCGATGTGCTTGTCGTGGATGCTCACGCCCTGGGAACGATAGACCTCCTGCACCTCGTCTACGAGGTAGTGTTGCAGGCCTTCCAGCCCCCGGATGTCGAGCAGTTCGCGCAGATCCAACGGTCCGTCGACCAACGCGTCCCCGGCCATGACCTGCTGACCGTCGGTGACTTTCAGCGTCATCTGCGAGCTGACGTCGTACACGCGGGACTCTTCCTCGCGCCACACGACGGTGATTCCGTTGGCGCTAACCTCGGCCTCACCCTGGAAATCGGAGCGGATTTCGATCACCACGTCGGTGTTGGCCAGCGCGGTGCTCGGCTCGCCGTCACTGTCGGCAGCGATGGTCGGTTCCGTGTTCAAGACGACAGCAAGCAGCTTGCCCTCTTCCACCGGCTCGCCCCGCTCCACCAACCGTATGGCTCCGGCCGGCAGAGCGTAGTCGTGGCGTTCCTCTTCGTCGTAAGTGACCCGGATGCGCCGTGATCCATTGGGATCTTCCTCTATGGAGATGGCGCCGTCGATGTGTGTGAGCACACCCGCACCCTTTGGCGGCCGCACTTCGAACAACTCCTGCACCCGGGGCAGGCCCGTGGTGATGTCGGAGCCGGCGATACCTCCAGTGTGGAAGGTCCGCATGGTCAACTGGGTGCCCGGCTCGCCGATGCTCTGGGCGGCGATGACACCCACGGCCTGCCCGATCTCTACGAGCTGACCCGTGGCAGGAAGACGCCCGTAGCACATCTGGCAGATACCGCGCCGGGTCTGGCAGGTCAAGGGTGACCGCACCGGCACGCGATCGATACCGGCATCACGGATGGCGGCTGCCACTTCCTCGTCGATCATTTCGTTCCGGTCGACGATGATCTCACCGCTTACCGAATCGGCGATAACGTCTCCAGCCATGCGGCCGACGATGCGTTCCGGCAGGTTGGACAGAGTCGGATCGTTGGGTCGCGGCTCCACATAGAACGGTTCCGCGAACTCGCAGTCCGACTCCTGGACGATCACCTCCTGGGAAACGTCCACCAGGCGCCGGGTCAGGTAGCCGCTGTCCGCGGTACGCAGCGCGGTGTCGGTGAGACCCTTGCGCGCGCCGTGGGTGGAGATGAAATACTCCAGAGCGGTCAACCCCTCACGGAAGCTGGACTTGACCGGACGCTCGATGATTCGCCCTTCCGGGTCGCTCATCAAGCCGCGCATCCCTGCCATCTGCTTGATCTGCGAGATGTTGCCCTTGGCGCCCGACTTGGCCATGACGGCGACGCCGCCGTAGTTTGCCATCTCGGACTCCACCACCTGCTGCATGTCGTCTGATGCCTCGGTCCAGGTGTCGATGATGCGCTCGTATTTTTCCTCCTCCGTCATCATGCCCATCATGAAGTTGTCCTCGTGCTCGGCCACCTTCTGGCCCGCCGAATCGAGGATGTCCCGCTTCCGCTCCGACACCTGGATGTCGTTGATAGCGATGGTGATGCCGGATTTGGTCGCGTAGTAGAAGCCCATCTCCTTGATGCGGTCCAGGGCTTTCGCAGTGTCCTCGTTGGACAGGTTGCGGTAGAGTTCCGACGTGAGGTCTTTGATGGCGCCCCGGTCCATCAACTGGTTCTTGTATCCCAGCACGTCCGGTATCGTCTCGTTGAAGATGAGGCGACCCATGGTGGTGTCGAGCTTGCCCTCGGCGCCTGACACCTTCAGGACCGTGATCGGGGCACGGAGGTCGAGCTGTCCGTCGGAATAAGCGATGCGCGCTTCGTCGATATCGTAAAACACGCCGCCCGCGCCCCTGGCGTCCGGTACCAGTTCGGTCAGGTAGTAGCAACCCATCACCATGTCGAGGGTGGGGGCGACCAGCGGGTCGCCCGAAGCCGGAGACAGCATGTTGTTGGTGCTCAACATGACTGAGCCGGTTTCGTGAACCGCCATGGCCGACAGCGGTACGTGTACCGCCATCTGGTCGCCGTCGAAGTCCGCGTTGAATGCGGAGCAGACGAGAGGGTGCAGCTGGATGGCGCTGCCCTCGATCAGCACCGGCTTGAAGGCCTGGATGCCCAATCGGTGCAGGGTGGGCGCGCGGTTCAACATCACCGGGCGGTCCTTGATGACGTCTTCAAGAATGTGCCAAACCTCGGGCGAGGATCTCTCGACCATCCGCTTGGCGGCCTTGATGTTGGGGGCCAGGGCGCTCAGCACCAGACGGTGCATCACGAATGGCTTGAACAACTCGAGCGCCATCCGCTTGGGCAGGCCGCACTCGTCCATCTTCAGCTCGGGGCCGACTACGATCACGGAACGACCGGAGTAGTCCACGCGCTTGCCGAGCAGGTTCTGCCGGAACCGGCCCTGTTTGCCCTTGAGAAGGTCGCTGAGGGATTTGAGCGCGTGGTCGCGCTTCCCCTTGACAGCCTTGCCCTGACGGCCGTTGTCGATCAGCGAGTCGACGGCTTCCTGCAGCATCCGCTTTTCGTTTCGGATCATGAGACCCGGAGCCCGCATGCTGGCGAACCGCTTGAGTCGATGGTTGCGAGACAACACCCGCCGGTACAGGTCATTGAGGTCGCTGGTGGCGAACCGGCCGCCGTCCAACTGCACCATGGGCCGCAGTTCCGGGGGGAGCACCGGCAGCACGGTCATGATCATGTCCTGCATCCGGTTTTCGCTTCGTCGGAAGGTTTCCAGCAGGCGCATGCGCTTGCCGGCCTTGGTGCGGATTTGCGAGGAGGTGGCCCGCATTTCCAGCTCGGTATAGTACCGTTCCTGGTCCAGATCCAAGTCCAGCAGCTTCAGAAATTCCAGAATTGGCTCGGCGCCCATCTCGGCGTCGAACGCCTCGCCCCAGAAGGGCTTCAATCGGTCGTAACGGCTGGTGGACAGGGTGGTGAGATGGAGGCCCGGGGAGCCGCTGCGTGCGATGTAGAACTCGTCCGGCAGTTCGGTCTCATTTCGCGCTGCGGCGGGCAGTTTCAACTCGTCCCATAGCCAGTCCACATCCATGCTGCGCGGTCGCTGGGACGGGTCCCAACGAAGCCAGCGCATGGCCTGAACCAGGTCCACCGCTTCCTTGCGCCGTTCGGACACGGCCCGTAGCAGGTAGTCGTCCACCACGCCGATGAGATCCCGGAGCACCGGCAGTTGCCGCCGCCACAGCGAGATTTCCTTTTGCTGATCGTCCGGAGTGATGTCGGACTGGATGAATTCGATGCGGTCTTCCAATTCGCCGATTACTTTCATGTCGGCGCTGTCGGCCTGCAAACGGTCCAGCAGCGCGTTGAATGCCGGCAGGTTCCAGCCACGTCCTTCCGGGTTATCGTCCGAGCGGCGGTAGTTCCAGCTGCGAACCGCCTGTTCGACGGTCGCCAACGCGTGTTCGATCTCCGCCAGGTCATCCGAGAGCGGCTGCTGGGCGGTGAGCCCGAAGGACGCGGATCCGACACCGATTACAGCGGCGGCCACGCCGCTGACGGCGGGGACCAGCGCCTCGTCGTAGGCGATGGCGATATCATCGCGGAGGCGTTCCACGGCGTCGACCAGGTCGTCCTGCAACTCTTCGCTCGGGTCGCTGCGCCAGGCGTTGAAGGCGTCGACTACGGCTTTAGCGTGCGCAGACTGCTGTGCCACGGCATCGACGATGGGCATGCTTCCGTGGTGCAGGGTAGAGATTGCCACCGCGACCTGGTCGCCTTCGATAGCGGCCATGGCGAGCTTGTCCGGGGAGTCGATGACCCCTTCGGCCAACAGCAATCGTCCGACTGCGTAAGTTGACCTCTCGCCTTTCACGCCTTCTCCGGCTAGCGCCAGCAAGGATTGCAGCTCGACAGCGAAATCCCCTTCGTCGGATTCCTGAACCCCGGACAGACGATCCAGGGCGGATCTGGCTGCAGCAACCGCCACGGGCAGAGTTTCGGCCGGGTCAGTGATAATCGATACGGCCTCGTGCAGGCTGCCTTCCAGCGCCCAGTCTCCCACGCGGTCGGCGATGCGCTGCCAGGCGCCGTAGGCAACGGCCAACGGGCCATCGCGCAGTTCGTCGACCTCGGTGCTGTGTCGCTGCAATTGCTCCCGCATGAGGTCGATATCGACCTGGTTGATCACGTAGGCCGAGTAATACAGGACGCGGGTGAGGTCGGACAGTTTCAGGTCAAGCGCCAGGCTCATCACGCTGGGCGTGTTCTTGACGAACCAGATGTTGGCCACCGGGGCGGCGAGGGCGATGTGGCCCAATCTCTGACGGCGAACGTTCGCCCGCGTGACTTCAACTCCACAGCGATCGCATACCACGCCCTTGTACTTCTGGCGCTTGTACTTGCCGCACTGACATTCCCAGTCCTTGGTGGGACCAAAAATCCGCTCGCAGAACAGTCCGTCTTTTTCCGGCCGCTGCGTCCGGTAGTTGATGGTTTCTCCCTTTTGCACCTCCCCTGAAGACCACCCGGTGATCTGTTCGGGCGAGGCGATGGAAATGCGTATCGCGTTGAAATCGGATGATGTGGCTTCGCGGTTGTCCAGCATTCTGACCATAATCTAGTTGACCTCCGCGGTGAAAAGATAGTCGTCTTCGCCGGGCAGACCCAGGCTGCCGTCTTCCTGCTCCTCTTCGTCCTCAAGTCTCACGTTCAGCCCCAGGCTTTGGAGCTCTTTGAGCAGGACGTTGAAGGATTCGGGGATACCAGGCTGGGTGATAGGGTTGCCCTTGACGATGGATTCGTAAGTATTTACCCGACCGGTGACGTCGTCGGATTTGATTGTCAGTACCTCCTGGAGGTTGTGCGCGGCCGAGTAGGCTTCCAGGGCCCAAACCTCCATCTCACCGAAACGCTGTCCGCCGAATTGGGCTTTACCGCCCAGAGGCTGCTGGGTGATCATTGAGTAAGGACCGGTGGACCTGGCATGGATCTTGTCCTCTACCAGGTGGATCAGTTTGAGCATGTAGATGCTTCCCACTGCGACGGGCTGGTCGAAAGGCTCGCCGGACCTGCCGTCGTACAGTTGGAACTTGGCAAAAGTGGGCGGTGAAATCAGCTGGTCACGGTGAACGTCCAGCGCCATCTGATGCAGTTCGACCAGACTGAGACCGTCCGGGTTTTCGCCAGCCACGTCCCTGAGCCACAGGTACAGGCACGCCTCCCGCGCCTTGCCGTGCTGGGACTCGTCGTAGATGGCTTCCGGATCAAAGCCCTGTTCACGCAACCAGGCGTAAACTTTCCTGAGGTCGATTTCGCCTTCAGGTTCGGCGCTGTTATCAGCAGCCTTGGCCTGCTCGGCGAACCACCAGCGCGCCAGGGAGTCTTCGATGTTGTTGTCGTCCGCGCCTTCGAATACGGGGGTCAGAGCCTGGAAGTTCAGACTCCGTGCGGCCCAGCCGAGGTGGCTTTCCAGCACTTGGCCCAGATTCATGCGCGAGGGCACGCCGATGGGGTTGAGAATGATGTCGACCGGCGTACCATCGGGCAGGAAGGGCATGTCCTCTTCGGGAAGGATGCGTGAAACGACGCCCTTGTTGCCGTGGCGTCCTGCCATCTTGTCGCCGACAGAGATTTTGCGGGTCTGCGCGACCCAGACGCGAATTGCCTCGTTGACGTCCGGCGGCAACTGGTCTCCGGGCTGCTCGTCGCCGCGTTTTTCACGGCTCAGAGCTTTCACGCCGATGACCTTTCCCCGCTGGCCATGGGGGACCCGCAGGGACGTGTCGCGGACATCCTTGGATTTTTCGCCGAAGATGGCGCGCAGCAGGCGTTCCTCGGCCGTCATTTCGGTTTCGCCTTTGGGAGTGACCTTGCCGACGAGAATGTCGCCGGGTCCGACGTCCGCGCCGATCCTGATGATTCCACGCTCGTCCAGGTCCCTCAGGTTGCCTTCACCCACGTTGGGAATATCACGGGTGATTTCTTCGTCACCCAGCTTGGTTGACCTGCTTTCGACCTCGTACTTCTCAATGTGAACCGAAGTGAACTGGTCATCCTTGACCAGGCGCTCGCTGATGATGATGGCGTCCTCATAGTTGTATCCTTCCCAAGACATGAACGCCACCAGCACGTTCTGACCCAGAGCCAATTCGCCGCCATCGGTGGAGGAACTGTCGGCCAGCGTGTCGCCCACGTTGACGTAGTCGCCCTTCTGCACAACGGGTCGCTGGTTCAGGCAGGTACCCTGGTTGGTCCGTGCGAATTTGATCAGCCGGTGTGCGTGCTCGCCGCCTGCTTCATCTACGACGACGATCTCGCGACCGTTTACGGACACTACGGACCCCCGGGCGCGGGACAACAAGACCTGGCCGCTGTCGCGCGCGACGCGACTTTCGATGCCGGTGCCGACGATGGGCGCCTGCGGTTGGAGCAGCGGAACCGCCTGCCTCTGCATGTTGCAGCCCATCAGGGCGCGGTTTGCGTCGTCGTGTTCCAGGAACGGGATCAACGCAGCCGAAACGCTCATAATCTGGAGGGGCGACACGTCGGCGTATTCCACCGAGGCCGGCGGCGCCAGGCGGTAGTTGTCGCCCTCACGCACCTCGACCAACTCGTCGGTGAATTGATACAGATCGTCAAATCCGGAGTTGGCCTGTGCGATACGGTACTGCTCTTCAAGGTCCGCTGTCAGGTACTGCACGCTCTCGGACCGGGTATCCACGAAGGGGGCCACGTCGATGGCCAGGTCGCCGGACAGCCGCCGGAGCCGACGCCATTGCTGATCCGTGATCGTGTCCCCCGCTTTGACTATGATCTCGCCCTTTCGGGTCTTTACGTCCGAGGCTACGCGGTGGCCGATGGGGTCGAAATATCCGGGCAAGCCGGGCGTGCGGCAGTCGCCGAGCCACAGCTGCTTGATGACGGGCCAATACGGGGTCTCAATGAACCCCAGCCGGTCGATGCGGGCGTAGGCTGCCAGACTGCTGAGGAGGCCGATGTTGGCCCCTTCCGGGGTCTCAATCGGGCAGATCCGGCCGTAGTGAGACGCGTGTACGTCCCGCACGTCGAAACCGGCACGCTCGCGAGTAAGACCGCCGCGACCCAACGCGGAGAGCCGGCGTTTGTGAGTCAGTTCCGCCAATGGGTTGGTCTGGTCCATGAACTGCGACAGCTTGTCGCCGCCGAAGAACTCCCGGATGGCGCCGGTCACCGGCCGAACGTTGACCAACTTGGCGGGAACCGCGTCCTCTGGTTTTTCCAAACGCCCGACCCGATCCTGGAACATTCGGTGCATACGGAGCAGGCCAATCCGCACCTGGTCGCGCATGAGCTCGCCGGCCACCCGCACCCGTCGGTTGCCCAGGTGATCGATGTTGTCCCGGGGCTCGCCATTGGCGACGTGTTGCGTGATCAGGGCTTCCAGCGTGTCTATTATGTCCATCAGGTCGAGCACCCGACGCTCGTCCAGCTCGATGCCCGGCAAGTTGAAGCGGACCTTGTGCATGTTGCCGTTGGGACCGCAATTCACCTCGGTCACTACGCCGACCATGCGGGAAGCACGGGCACGCACAGGAGTGAGCCGCCACGACTGGATCGGCCCCTGGCTGACGCGCTCGGCGTAAATCAACTGGCCCGCCTCGACGATGCTGTCGGCGGCCAAAAAGCGGTTTTTCATGATGGAGACTTCACCACGGGTGATCGCGTCATCGGACGTCGCACCGCCGAAAATCGGCTGGGTGGCAATGGCCACCGGGTCTCCGAGGGTTTCCGTGACCTGCTGTTGGACCCGCACGGTGCGAGTACCATCTTCCTGGGTGCCAATGAGAGACAGGAGAGTGCCGGCATTGGCGGCGTCGTAGGTTTCGACGTGTACGGTCTGCTCATCGTCCGATTGGCCCTCGAACAGGTCGATGGGTACGATCCGTCGATCAGCCCGCCGGCCCAGGTAGCCGTAGTTGATCAAGGCGTCGACGTCGCGGTCGGACAGGATGCGGTGTTCGCGGCCCGACGCCGCGAAGATCTCCGCCGGGGTGGCTCCGTCGCCGTCGCGGGCCCGGTCGCGGACGAGTTCCAGGATGTTCTTGTGGTGCCCGGTAAGGATCTGGGAGTTGGATCGGCCAAGGCGCTGATCGACCTTGATGCGGCCCACCTCGCCCAGGTCGAACCGCCGGCCGTCGTAGAAGTGGTTCAGCACGAAGGTGCACGCCGCGTCCACCTGGACGGCCGGTTCTCCGGGCCGCAGCCACTTGTACAGGTTCCGCTGGGCCAGACCGATGCGATAGGCCTGCTGGCGGTCGAACTCGCGGTCAGGGTGCATCCGGTCCCACAGCGACTGGAGTTCCTCGTCGCGCGGGTTGTAATCGCGGTCTTCGGCAGGCTCGGCGCCGGCGACGAACCGGCGGCATTCGTGGTTGTCTACCGCCTCAAAGAGGGCGCGCATTTCTTCGGCGCTGACGATGCCCAAGGCGTACAGGAATGTCGATACCCCCATTCGGCGACGTCGGTCCACACTGACCGTGATGGTTTCCGGCAGGTTGCGACGACGGGCGTAATAATGCGTCCAGGTGGACAACTCGATGCGGGCGCCGCGGCTGGCCGAAATTCGTGCCTTGTAGTACCAGTTTTCCAGTTTTCCGCACTCGGGACAGGCCGGATCCTGAGAAGGCTCGCGTTCAAAGTACACACCGGGCGCGCGTTGCAGCTGGCTGACGAGGACCCGTTCGGCGCCGTTGATGATGAACGTGCCGGTGTCAGTCATCATGGGCACGTCGCCGAAGAAAATTCCCTTCCCCTCTGGAATTTCATCGCCGGTGAAAGGGTCTCGGCGAGCGGTAGCTTTAACCTCTCCGGTTTCTTGGTCGAGGAGCCATGCGTCGACGTACAGAGGCTGGGTGTACGTGATTTCGCGTTCCCTGCATTCTTGAGGGGTAAAGGGTGCGGGATCGAAATAGTGGTCTCCGAAGTACAACTCATAGCGCTCAGCGCGACGTGCGGACTCCCCACTTGCAAATCTGCGGGTGACTCCGGCCACAATCGGCGAGCAATCCCGGAAAACTTCGGCCAGCCCCTTGTCTTTGAACCATTCAAATGATTCGATCTGGCTTCTGATGAGGTTGGGCACGTCCAGAACGTTCGCGATGCTGGAGTCCGAATAGGTTTTCACATCGCGAGCGGTCAATCCGCGTTCGTTCCTGCCTGAGCGTTTGCGGGTCAAGACCATGAAACAACCCTCCTGACGGGTGCGCAGTGGGTGGTTAACGAAATTTTGCCTGCTCCTCTGACGTTCGCGAGCAGACACGGAGACGCGGCCAGCCGGTCCCGGCAAGCCGCATCAATTGGCCAGTTAGAACTGAGGGAGCAGGCGGAGTTTCAAAAAATCAGGGATATCAGCGTTCTGCGCATATTATTGAAAGTGCTGATATCGTATCCGATTTGGAACAGATTTGTCAATCTGAAACCCGCCGAGTTTCAGGTCTTTCGAAAGTCGTCACAATCAGGATTCACTAGATTATGGGATTTTCAGGATTGCGGTCATGCTCACCGCCACCTGCTCAACCTTGAGAATCCCAAAATCCAGCAAATCCTGATTTTGACGATTTTATCCGCCGCCGCCCCGAACTTCGAGGCTCGGTTTGGTCATATCTTCCGGGTTGAGCAGCGCGTCCAGTTCCGCTTCGCTGAGGGAGGTGTCGCTCCGGGCGACCTCCCGGATGGTGCGTCCCGTTTCGGCGGCCTTCTTGGCAATACCCGCCGCGGCGTCATAGCCGATGGACGGGGCCAACGCCGTGCCCAGCATCAGACCCTTTTCCACCATGGCGGGGCCCGTATCCGTAGCGGTAATCCCGACTACGCACTGGTCCGCGAAATTGCCGGCCGAAGCGGCCAACAACGACACCGACTGCAGGAGGTTGTACGCTGCCAACGGCATCATCGTGTTCAGTTCGAAATAACCGCCGGCTCCGGCGAGGGCAACCGCTGCGTCGTTGCCCACCACGTGCGCTGCGACCTGGATCACCGATTCCGAGATCACCGGATTGACCTTGCCCGGCATGATGCTGCTCCCGGGTTGCACCTCAGGCACGTTGATTTCGCCCAGGCCCGCGCGCGGACCGCACCCCAGGAACCGGATGTCGTTGGCGATCTTATGCAGGCTGATAGCTACGGTTTTCAGCTGCCCGCTCGCCTCCACGATGCCGTCCAGGGCCGACTGTGCCTGGAAGTGGTTGCCCGTTTCACGGATGGAGACACCGGTCATTTCGGCCAACCGGGCGCAGGTTCTCCGGGAGAATTCCGGATGGGTGTTCACCCCGGTCCCGACCGCAGTCCCGCCGAGAGCGACTTCCGCCAATGCTTCCTGGGCCCTTCGCACCCTGGTCACGCTGTATTCAGCTTGCCCGGCGTAGCCGCCGAACTCCTGGCCCAGGCGAACGGGTGTTGCGTCTTGCAGATGGGTACGTCCCGTCTTGATGATCGGCCAGAACTCATCGGCTTTTGCCTGCAAAGCTGATTGTAGCGATTCCAGGGCCGGCTCCAGGTCTTCTTTCATGCCCAGCAGCGCCGCCAGGTGAATCGCGGTGGGGATCACGTCATTGGACGATTGCCCCAGGTTGACATTGTCGTTTGGGTGCACCAACCGCGATCCGAGGTCACCGCCCAGGATTTGAGAGGCCCGGTTGGCGATCACCTCGTTGGCGTTGGTGTTGGTCGAAGTGCCCGATCCGGTCTGAAAGATGTCCAGGACGAAATGGTCGTCGTGTTCGCCGTCCGCGACCTCCTGGGCCGCCTGGACGATGGCATTGCCGACCGCAGGATCCAGGACGCCCAGATCCATATTGGTCTGGGCTGCCGCCAGTTTGATGAGCCCGAGGGCTCTTATGAATTGCCTGGGGAAACGCAGGTCGCTGATGGGGAAGTTCAGGACCGCTCGCATCGTGGATGCGCCGTAAAGGGCGTTCGTGGGGACTTCCATTTCACCCATAGAGTCGCGTTCAATCCGAGTTGCCGAAGTAGTCATCGCTTGGTGCCGTCCTCTACTGCTTTGGTTGCCTTTGCGGTAATCGTGGTGCGAACGCTCGTCCCGCAAGGGGGACGCTACTTGCCTTCTTTGATGAAGTCCGCGACGCGCTCTGCGATCATGATCGTTGTGGCATTCGTGTTGGCGCGAATCACGTCGGGCATCACCGACGCGTCGACCACCCGGATGTTTTGCATGCCATAGATTCGGCAATACTGGTCAACCACCGCATCGAGGTCCGAACCGGGACCCATCTTGCAGGTACCCGAAGAGTGGTGCTGCGTGTAGGCGTTGCGCAACATCCACTGATCCAGAGCCGCGTCCGAGGCCAGGTCCTCGTCCGTAGGCGACAGTCGCTCGGCGACAAATCCGCTGAAGGTTGGCTCTTCGGCGATGCGCAGGCCCAGCCGCACCGCGGCGCGCAGGCGCTGGCGGTCCACCGGGTCTGACAGATAGTCGTAGAAAAGGTCCGGTTGGACGTGAGGGTCGGTGGAGGTCAGCCGCAGGCGACCGGCCGTGGCCGCGTTCTGTAAGGCGGCGCTGAACCCGAAGTGGAAGTCATCGCTCTCAATGTTTACGCTGGCCGGGCGATGCTCGCTGGTCATCAGAAGCGGAGAAAGCTGGATGTCCCCCCGGGTTCCCGTTCCCTCCGGGCTGTAGCGCAACGCGACCTGGATGCTGGGGGCGTCCAGATCCGGTGGGTCGCCGACCCCGCGGAACAGGCTGAACACAGCCGGATGGTCCCGCAGGTTCTCGCCAATTCCGGTGAGTTCGTGCACCAGTGGTATCCCCATTTCCTGGAGGTGGTCGGCCGGACCCACGCCTGATAGCAACAGGATCTGGGGAGACCCGATGGCGCCGGCGCTGAGGATGATCTGGTCGCCGTAGACCTCGAAAACCTCACCGCCGCTCTCCGCCTCCACGCCGATGGCGGTCTTGCCTTCGAATAGGATCCGCCGGGTCACCACGTTGCCCCGCACCGTCAGGTTCATGCGGTGCCGGGCCAGGGACAGGTAAGTTAACGAAGTGCTCATCCGCACGCCGTCGATGTTGTTCAGCGGGCGCGCCGCGACGCCGACGGAGTCGGGGTGGTTCTGGTCCGGATCTTCCGGGAAACCCAGTGCGCGCACAGTGTCGTAAAACGCTTCCGCAACGGGCAGCCATTCGTGTCGCTTGTACCGGCGAACGGGGATCGGGCCGGAATTGCCGTGGAAATCGTCGCCACCGAAGTCGAGGTCGTTTTCCAGCCGGCGAAAATAGGGCAGCACTTTGGTGAAAGACCACTCGTCGTTCCCCCAGATCGCCCAGTTGTCGTAATCCTCGGGCACGCCGCGGAACAGCACCTGGCCGTTGATACTGGACGAGCCGCCCATGGCCTTGCCCCGGGGGATGATGATCGGCTCTTCCTGTTGGGGCGTCCCCCTGGCCAGGTAACCCCAACTGTGCGGGCCGTAGGCGGAGCGCCATACGTTATTGCCGTCTTTGAGATCAATCGGGAGGTGTTCGAAGTCCGGGTAGTCAGGGCCGGCCTCGAGGAGCAGGACAGACACGTTCGCGTCTTCCGTTAGACGCGATGCCAATGCGCATCCTGCCGAGCCACCGCCGACGATGATGTAGTCATACTGCAAGGCGTTACCTCCCGATGATCGGACCCTAGTTCGCCCTGTTTCCCGTTACAGGCCGCAAATGTCCAGCAGGCAATTGAAGAAATCGAAATCGTCCATTCCGTCGAGGGTTTCTTCGTGTCGGTCCGCCAGGTGCCTCATGATGCGCGGTGTGTTCATGGGCACGAGCAGGGCGGTGGCGTTGATGCTGATGATACCCACCATGGGGTATGCGGTGAAACGACCGGCGGCCTGGGATTGCTGCTCACAGCGCAAGCACCGGACGGTAATCTCCTCGTCACGCTCGTCGTAGATCAGGCGGATCAGCGGAGCCCCGTCGAGTTGAGCGTCATAGACTTCGCCGTTGCCGAACTGGTCGGGACCGATGTATTCGGCGGCCAGCGAGTTCGTCCACCCTTCCGGCGGGTACACAACCCGATTGCTGTCCCTGGGCATGTCTGGCACCTCGAAACCGGCTAAAAAACGCGTTGCACGATTTTACCCCATCGCCATCGTCATTCGCCACGCCGGAGGGCGCGAGCGGGTTTTCTGCTCCGGGTTCATATCGCCGCGCAGCGTGCCAGGTTTCGGCCGACCAATCGCTTTGCCCCGCGCGAGTCCCGCCGGTTCGCTGCAGACGCAGCCAGGCAAATGACAGTTGGCCCACGGTTGCCGCACATCCGTCATTATGGCACCATAAACCGCCAAATTGCTGCGACGGTCACCGAGGCGTGTTTAAGCCATCAGGAGTGCTTTCATGAGTTTGGATATCTTCGACGTGAGCGGCCAGAAAGTACTGCTGGTCGGCGCTGGCAGGGGCATCGGAAAGGGCATCGCCCTGGCGTTCGCACAGGGCGGTGCGGACGTAGCCGTTACAGGACTGACCTCCACCGGCGTGAATCGGGTTGCAGAGGAGATCAGGGGTATGGGCGGCACGTGTCTGCCGCTTACCGGCGACGCGACCGCCGCGGCGGATACTGACGCCATCGTCGCACGCACAATTGACGAATTCGGGCACATTGACACTTTGATCAATTGCGTGGGTGACGCAATTCGTAAACCGGTCGCGCAACTCCCCGGCAGCGATATTCCCGGCATGACGGAAACCGAATGGCACAGCATCGTCGACATCAACCTGACCGAAGCTTTTCAGGGTTGCCGCGCCGTGGGACCCCACATGCTGGAGCGGAGACAAGGCAACGTCATCAACATCAGCGGTTGGGCGTCCTTCCGCGGCCGCCCGATGTCGGCGGCCTACGACGCCGCGAAGGCCGGTTTGATGCGGTTCACCGAGTGCGTGGCCCAGGAGTGGGCGCCTTTCGGCATCCGGTGCAACGCCATCGCCCCGGGAAGCTTTCCCGACCCAGAGCAGATGTCCAAGGAGGCCTTCGCTGCCCGGGACGCATCGGCCGGCGACACCGTCCCCCTGGCGAGGGTTGGCAGGCTTATTGAGGTTGGATACCTGGCCGTGTATCTCGCCTCGCCGGCCGCCTCGTATGTAACCGGACAGACCTGGGCCATCGACGGCGGCGTGAGCATCAAGCACCCGTAGCCGCGAGCAGGACGACGCGGGTTTCGACCTTTGTTTGAGATAATGGTCTGGTATCCGAACGGCCTCATATCATCCAGTTCATTTTCGATATCATGAGCACAATGAGGCCAGTCACAGGAGATCCGCCATGACGATGCGCTACGAATTGCTGGCTAACCGCATTTTGGAGCACGCAGCTACCCACTTCCCTCATAAGGAAATCGTTACTCGCGTAGGCGAGGGTACTCACCGCTATACCTACGGCGAGATGTTCACGCGCACCGCGCGACTGGGCAACGCCTTACGAGAGTTGGGGATTGGCCGTGGCGATCGAGTGGGTACTTTTGCGTGGAACACCTATCGCCACCTGGAGGCTTATTTCGCGCCGGCCACCATCGGCGCCGTCACCCATACGATCAACATACGATTGGCTCCCGACGACATGGCGTACATCATCAACCATGCCGGCGACAAGGTTCTGTTGATCGACCCTGACCTCGCGCCCGTGATTGAGGCAATCGCCGACCGGCTGACCTCTGTGCGGCATTTCGTTATCCTCGGGGGAACGGACGAAATGTCCACGACGCTGCCCAACGCGGTGTGCTACGAAACCCTTCTGGACGCGGCGTCGCCCGAGTACCGTCCGGTGGATGTTGACGAGTACTCGACCATGGGATTGTGCTATACATCCGCGACGACGGGCCTGCCCAAGGGTGTGGCCTACTCGCACCGGGCCGTTTATCTCCATTCTCTGACCGCCGCGACGGCCGATATGCTGGCCGTTTCGGAACGCGACCGGATAATGGCCCTCGTGCCGATGTTCCATGCCAACTGCTGGGGATTCCCCTACGCGTCCACCATGTTCGGCGCTTCCCAGATTTTCCCGGGTGTAAGGCCGGACCCGCGCGTGATCTGCGAGATGATCGAGCAGGAGCGTGCGACCATCAGCGCCGGCGTGCCGACCATCTGGATCGGCGTGCTCGACTACCTCCAGCGATCGGGGGTCGAATACGACCTGTCATCGTTGAGGCAGGTTGTCAGTGGAGGCTCTGCAGTCCCATTGGCGGTCTTACAGGCTTACCGGGATCGACTGGGGGTCGAAATCGTCCACGCCTACGGCATGACCGAGGCCGCCCCGCTAATCTCCGTAAACCGGCGGCGCAGCTGGCTTGACGAACTTCCCGATCAGGAACGGCTGGAACTCAATGCCAGCCAGGGCGTCATCGCCCCCGGCATCGATATGAAGCTGGCGGATGAGGACGGCAATGACCTGGCGTGGGATGGCGAACAGCGTGGAGAACTTTGGTTCCGCGGGCCGTGGGTTGCGGACCAATACATAGACGACGAGCGCAGCCAGGAAACCTTTATCGACGGCTGGTACCACAGCGGCGATATAGCCACCATTGACGCCAACGGTTACATCCAGATCGTCGATCGGGTGAAGGACATGGTGAAAAGCGGCGGAGAGTGGATTTCGTCGGTTGACCTGGAGTCGGCGATCATGGCCCACCCTGACGTGCTGGAGGCCGCCGTGATCGCGATTCCCGATCCACAGTGGCAGGAACGGCCGCTGGCATGTGTGGTTGCCCGTTCCGAAGCGTCGGGTCCCCTGACCAGGGACACCATCCTGGACTTCATTCGACCGGATTTCGCCCGGTGGTGGCTTCCAGATGACGTGATTTTCATCGAGGAGATACCCAAAACCAGCGTGGGCAAGTTTGACAAAAAGGTCCTGCGGGAACGATTTGAGCATCACCGCTGATTCGTTCGGATGAGCCAGGCATCTTCCGCCCCGTTGGCCATCTCGGCTGCCGGATTACGCAAGGACTACGGTGATCGGAGCGTCCTGCGCAGTGTCGACGTATCCATCGCGTGGGGCCATACGGCGGCGCTTTTCGGACCCAACGGGGCCGGCAAGACCACGCTGCTTCGCATCCTGGCCGGCCTCTCCCGTCCCGATGATGGCGATGTGTCGATCGCGGGCCTGAGAATGCGGCGCTCCGGCGGACGAGCGCGCACGCAGGTCGGGTTCGTCGGCCACCAGACCCTGCTCTACAACGACCTGACCAGCCGCGAAAATCTGCTCTTCTACGCGAAACTTTACGGGATCAATCGTCCGCAGCGCCGCATCGACAGCGTCCTGGTCCAATTGAACCTCGCGGACCGGGCGGACCGCCGCGTGCGCACGTTGTCCCATGGGATGCAAAAGCGCCTGTCGGTTGCCCGCGCGATCCTGCACCAACCGAAGGTCCTGCTGATGGACGAACCCGAGTCGGGTCTCGATACCGATTCAGTGGCGTCGCTGGGAGCATTGCTGGGCGACTGGTCGGCTTCGGGCAAGACCACCCTGTTGACCACCCATAGCGCGGAGATCGGGCAAGCCTGGGCCGACCGCGTCTTCAGACTCGAGCGGGGGAGAATGGTGGAAGAGATGTCTTCGAATCGGGATGCCGGCGAGGCGCTCGCGGTTCCAACGTCCGGCGCTGTTGACGGCTGAGTCGGCCTGACCGCATCCTCGTTCATGCAACTGCTCAGCGCGACACTGGCGATAGCGTGGAAGGACGTCCGGCTCGAGTATCGTTCCCGCGACACCCTCGTCTCGGCGCTGATATTCGGGCTGATCGTGGTGGTCGTGTTCAATTTCGGATTGAACCGAACGCCGGGCAGCCTTGCACCGGCGGCGCCGGGTCTGCTCTGGGTGGTGTACGGGTTCGTCGCGGTATTGGCGATGAACCGTACCTTCGCTAGGGAATTGGACCAGGGCGCGCTGGACGGGTTGCTGGCGTCGCCGGTGAGCCGCGATGCCGTTTTCCTGGGGAAGATGCTCGGCACGCTGGCGTTCATGCTGGTTATCGAGGCCGTCCTGTTGCCGGTGTTTGCGGTCATGCTGGACTTGCCGGCGCTATCGCCGACACTGGGATTGATAATCCTGCTTGCGACCGTCGGTTTCGCTACAGTCGGCACGTTTTTTTCCGCCATCGCGGCCCAAACGCGATCCCGTGAAATCATGCTACCCGTCCTCTTTTTCCCGGTGATCGTGCCGGTCATAATAGCCGCTGTCGAGGCCACCGCGCTGGTGTTTCAAGGGGGGCCGATGCTTCCGGTCTGGACGCGGTGGCTACCGTCGCTGGTGGTCTTCGATGCGCTCTTTTTGGTAATATGCCCGTGGATATTCGGGTATGTTTTCGAGGGATAGCACAGTTTGGCCGCGATAACGGGCCGCAGCCCTACCCATAACCCGATCCGATCCTACCTCCGCGATCCCCGTTCATGGCTGCTGGTTCTGACCGCAGTTCTGACCATCGTCGACGGGTATCTTATATTCGTCGTCGCGCCGACCGATCAGGTGCTGGGACATATCCAGCGCATCTTCTACATCCACGTCCCCATCTCAATCCTGTCATTCCTGGGGTTCCTGGTGTGCGCCGTGGCTGGCGTCGGGTATCTGATCCGCCGGGGGGAGATGTGGGACCGCGTCGCTCATGCCGCGGCGGAAGTGGGCGTGGTGTTCGTCACCCTGGCACTGGTCACCGGAGTGATCTGGGCCCGACCGGTGTGGGGCGTCTGGTGGACCTGGGAGCCGAGGCTGACCACCACGCTGATCCTATGGCTGATCTACGTTGGGTACCTGATGATCCGGCACTATGCGCCTACGCCTCAGCAGGGGCGCGCGTGGTCTGCGGTGGTTGGCATCATCGGTTTTGTCGATGTTCCCATCGTGTACTACTCTGTCCAGTGGTGGCGTTCGATCCACCCCGTGCAGGTGATCGGTCCGGAGGCGGCTGATGACGCCCTGGAGCCGATCATGGCGCGGATTCTGATCTTCTCGATGATCGCGGCGCTGGCCCTGTTCTCGTATCTGCTGCTGGAACGGGTGGCTCTGCGGGGCACGGAGGACACGGTTTCCGCGATTCGCCGCCAAGGAAACTACGAGTAGAATGACTGTGCCTCCCGATAATCTGCCATTTCTGTTCGCCGCTTTCGCCG
This sequence comes from Dehalococcoidia bacterium, assembly GCA_034423575.1. GTDB lineage: Bacteria > Chloroflexota > Dehalococcoidia > Lucifugimonadales > UBA3495 > Bin87. Next base: position 77,181 of record DAOUIF010000070.1, read on the forward strand.
TTGTGTGGGCGGTGTTCTTCATCTACGCTGCGTACATGTCCTGGCGGCGCCAATCGGTCCAAAGGGAGCTGCGGGAACTTGAGCAAGCCATCGAACCCGCCGGTGAACACGAGCTAGACCAGGGAGACCGGAACGAGTAGGTATAATAGGATTGACCTGTAAACCAGTTGGGCTTCGAGCTTTCATGCAAACTGATCCATACACGGGCCCCGTCGCGGTTGCCGATCACGCGTCGGAGGTGGAATCGGAACGTTCCGCGTGGCGCAACCATCGCACGCGTCTTCTCATATTGGGTGGCGTTATCGCCCTGGCGGTCGCCTATATGGTGTATGCCGCCTTTCCCGGCAACACGTTGTATTTCGTCACCGTTAGCGAGTTTGTGGAGGATACCAAGCTCCACGACGGCCAGACGCTGAGGGTAGCCGGGGCTTTGGCACCCGACACATTCCGCCGGGAGGATGGTTCGACGCTGTCGCGTTTCAGCCTGGGCGACAAGCAGGTCGACGTGCCGGGCATCGCGCTGGGCAGTCCGCAGATGGAGGCCAGCTACGTGGGCGTCCTGCCGGACCTATTCTTCAATCCGCACTCGGAAATCATTCTGGAAGGCCACTACGACGGCGACGCGGGGGTTTTCGCGACCGACAACATCCTCGTCAAGTGTCCGTCCAAGTACCAGTCGATGCAGGCGGACAACCCGGACGCCATACCGGGAGCCGCGAACCCCGCCCAATCCTACTGACCGAAGCTGCCCATCCGGTGGCCATCGCCGTAATCGCGCGGAACCGACCCTGAGGCCAAACATTCAAGCCGGGGCCCAACGGGCCCCGGCTGTGTTTATCGGACTGGGTGTGGAGGGAGGTTTAGAACGCGTAAGCGTTCATCAATTGCTCCACGGAACGCTCGCGCGCCTTGGCCCGAATGGTCTCCATGTTGCCCTCAAGCGATGCCCGGGTCTCGTCCTTGTAAATGACGCCCACGGGCAGGCCACCCTGTTGCACGAGGTCGTAAGCCGCCTGTTTGCTGGACGGGTCGTGGTCTTCAGGAATGTCCCACAAGGCCGGTGCGATGCCTTCCCTGGCGTTGCCTTTGATCAGCTGGAAGGTGTCGTTGTAAGTCACGCAGGGTGACTGCACGTGGATCATAGCCATGCCGTCGTGGTTCATGCCTTCGTTGATCAGGCGCGCCAAGACACGAGGTTGGCCGGAGAAACCGGATGCGATGTACGAAACGCCGAGGGTGAGGTACAACTCCAGGGGATCCAGGTCTTCTTCCACCTTGCCGAATGGGGTGCTGCTGGTGACGGCGCCCATCTCGGTAGTGGGTGAACTCTGGCCCTTGGTCAGGCCGTACACCCCGTTATCCATGATGACGGCGGTCACGTTCACGTTCCGCGCTGCCTGCGGCGCGATGTGCTCACCGCCGATGCTCAGAAAGTCGCCGTCTCCGGCCACGATAATCACGTTAAGCTCGGGCCGGGCCATCTTGACCCCCATGGCCACGGGCAGCGTCCGGCCGTGGATGCCGTGGATGCCATAGGGCTGTTCGCCCTCGAGCAGGTGAACGAGGTTCCCACTGCACCCGATGCCAGCTACGACGACGTTATTCTCGATGGGCAGGCCGGTCTCTTCCAGCCGGTTGATCATGGCAAACTCCAGCGCGCGGCGCACGCCGAAGTCCCCGCAGCCGGGGCACCATTTGAAGTCATATTCCGGGTTCTTCTTGCTCATGCCCGTGCTTCCTCCATGTGTTCCGCCATGATCTCTTTCACCTGCGTCACCAGATCACTAACCTTGAAGGGCAAGCCGGTGTATTGCGTGATGGGAGTCGACGCAACCCGGTGGAACCGCAGTATGTTGGCCCATTGGCCCTGGTAGTTCAGTTCAGGAACGATCACCAATTCCTTGGCGCGCAGCTCATCACGCAACTTCGGCGGGATCGGGTGCAGGAACATGGTGTAATACCAAGCGATGTCGATCCCTTCCGCCCGCAGCGCGTCGTAGGCCTCTCGCACCGGCCCCTTGGATCCGCCCCAGGGCATCAATGCAATCTTGGCCTGGGTGTTGTCGCTTTCGTATTGGTCCTCTTCGAGGAGCCTCAGCTTGCTGAAGCGACGCTCGGTCATCTGGATGTGGCGACTGGGCAGGTGAGTGGTGTCGCCCATCTCGTCGTGCTCGCTGCCGTTGGCCACGTATGCGCCCGGCCCGCCAGGGAGCGGCATGGGCGAGAGCTCGTGACCGGAATAGCGGTGGTAACCGTTGCCGCCTTCGTAGGACAGGCGCTCTTCCACCGGGACCTTGCTCAAGTCGGGCCGTGGAATGTTCTGCACCCGCTCGGCCATGGACATTTCGCTCATCAGGATGACCGGACCCTGATACCGTTCGGCCCAGTTGATGGCCTGCACCGCTCCATAGAAACACTCTTCCACGGAGCCGGGCGCGATGATCGGCATGCGGACGTCGCCGTGGGCGGGGAAGAGGCATCCCATCAGGTCGGACTGCTCCGTCTTGGTGGGCAGCCCCGTCGCCGGGCCGCCGCGCTGCACGTCGACCACGACCAGCGGGATCTCGGCCATCCACGCCAGACCCAAGCCCTCGCTCATAAGCGAGACCCCCGGACCAGCCGTGGCGGTCATGGCTTTCTTGCCGGCGTATCCCGCGCCCAGGATGGCGGTGATCGCTTCGATCTCCGACGAAACCTGGTACGCGAACTTGTCCTCGCCAACCAAGTTGCGCTCCATCCAAAGGAGGATGGTAGTAGCCGGCGAAATTGGGTAGCCGGCATAGAATTTGAGCCCTGCGTGCGTCGCGCCCAAGGCGATCGCTTCGTTGCCCTTGAGCATGAGCTGCTGGTAGTCCGGCGGATTCGGCGGGGCCAAGTCGCCCAGAACGAAGCCGCTTTCGGCTGCGTTCTGGCGCCCCAGGCGCATGGCCTCAATGTTCGAAGAGATGATCTCGTCGTCATTGTCTCGACCTCGTCGGAACCGCGCCTCGACGAAGTCCTCCAGGTAATCCTGCGGCATGTGCACCAGTTGGGCCAACGCCCCGATGACGACCATGTTTGCCGCTCGGTTATTACCGGTCGAGCGGGCCAGGGTGTCAACCGCCAAGCCGAAAGAGCGAGGGTCGGTCATGGTGAAGTCGTCGGCGTTGTAAATGATGACGCCGCCGTCCCGAACCTCTTCAGCGTGGGTTTCGTACGCTTCCTCGTTGAACGCGACCAGGACATCAACCTGGTCGCCTGAGCTGAGGATGGGTTCGGTGCAAATCCGCGCCTGTGTCCAGGTCGGGCCGCCCAGAATTTGCGACGGGAACGTCGCGTAGGTCAGGGCATGGTACCCAACTTGCGTGGATGCCTGGGCCAATCCCTCGGCCGAAGTGACGACGCCCTGTCCGCCTTCACCCGCGAACCTGACGACGAAGTCGTTCATTAGCATTTGGAGCTTCCTCCGCAACGGCTGTAATCGGCGAATTTACGGCCGGTCAGAACCCGGTTCGGCACACACTTTTCGGGATACGGCCAAAAAAACACCGTCCCACTTTCTGGCGGGAGGCGCTATAGGTTGTCACCGAAATTGTGGGCCACAAACTCGTCGTGCCGCATTCGACATCGTTAATCGCGAACACGATAACGCCGTCTGTTAATCGTCGGGAATATAGCATTAGGCTTCGATACTTGTCAATTTCGCCCGCACGGTACGCCAACGTTTCCCTGATCGTGGGCCGGCGGCTTATTGCTATAATGTCTCAATTATGCGGCACAGCATTGATGTGATCATACCCTGTCTGAACGAAGAACGCGCACTTCCCGGGAGCGTCGGTCGACTGCACGAGTTCATGACATCCACCATGGGTGGGTACTCGTGGAACATAGTGGTCGCCGACAATGGCTCGACGGACGGCACATTAGAGGCCGCTGCCGCTCTCGCTGACCGTTTCCCGGAGGTTCGGTTCATCAGCCTCACCGAGCGTGGTCGAGGCCGGGCGTTGCGGCGCGCGTGGACCGAAAGCGCCGCGGATGTCATGGTCTATATGGATGTTGACCTATCCACCGACCTGGCGCACCTGCCGGAACTGGTGGCAGCAGTTGCCGAAGACGATTATCACGTGGCGATCGGGTCACGTCTTTTGCCCGATTCGCTGGTGGTCGGGCGAACCCTGAAGCGGGAGATAACATCGAGGGGGTACAGCCTGCTGTTCCGCTCCATGTTTTTCACGCCGTTTCGCGACGCGCAATGTGGGTTCAAGGCGGTCAGCCGCAGGGTCGCCCACGATCTGGCTCCGCTGGTGCTGGACAACGGCTGGTTTTTTGATTCGGAGTTGCTGATCCTGGCCCAAAAGTGCGGTTTCCGCATTCGGGAGATACCGGTACGCTGGACCGACGATCCGGACACACGCGTGCGCATCATCCGGACCGCCTGGGAAGACGTGAAAGGCCTGCTGCGGCTCAAGTTCGGCGGCGTCGCCAAAGTCCGCGGTGAACTGCGGGCTGCCGGCAAACTGTAGTCAACCCATCCAGGCATCCGGTTTGCGACGCTATCCCAAGGATAAAGAGAACCGGCCGGCGCAGCTGGCCCACCGGAGGTCACTGTGCTCGACCTGATCCTCGAGCCGATGCAGTATGGGTTCATGCAGCGCGCGCTGTTCGTGTCTGCACTGGCGGCCACCGCATGCGGCATTGTCGGCACGTTCGTAGTATTGCGGGGAATGGCTTTTATGGGCGACGCGATCGCCCATTCGTCGCTCACCGGAATGGGCGTCGCCTTCGTTTTTGGCGCCAACATATTCCTCGGTGCGCTCGTGTGGGCGGTGCCGGCTTCGTTGGTGATATCAGTCCTGTCCCGACGCTCGGGTATCCGGATCGATGCGATTATCGGCGTGATGTTTGCCGGCGGCTTCGCGGTCGGCGTGATTATCATCAACTCGTTGCACAGCTTGGCCGGGGATCTGCTCGGTATCCTTTTTGGCAATGTGCTGGGGGCATCGTGGATGGACGTCCTTACAGTGGGGATCCTGGCGGTCGGGGTGATGGGGGTGGTTTGGGCTTTTTACAAGGAGTTGGTTTTCACCACCTACGATCCCGCGGTGGCGGAAGCCGCGGGCGTGCCGGTGCGCTTTTTGGAATACATGCTGCCGATGTTGGTGGCGCTGACAACGGTTGCCGCGATCAAAACCGTGGGCAACGTGATGGTGATGTCGTTGTTGGTGGTGCCTTCGGTTACCGGGGCCATCCTGGCGCGACGATTGTCCTCCATCATGGCAGCCAGCGTCGGTTGCGCCCTGGTCGCGGTCGTGGTCGGTCTGTATTGTTCCTACTACTTCGATCTCCCCACCGGACCCATGATCGTGGTGGTCTCGGTGGGCTTGCTGTTGGTGGTGGCTGCCGTGTCTCCCCGGAGAGGGTTCCTCTCGGCGTGGCTGCGTCCGCGTTCGCCCGTGGCAACTGCAACGGATCTTGACGCGCGGGAAATCGCAGGCAACCGGTCCGCCCGATGACGGATAGCGCGGTTATGAAAAAGATGGTGGTCAGCAGGGCCATTACCGGGCCGGAAGGCAGGTTGAAGTAGAAGGATATGTACAGCCCACTGAAGGCGGCGGCAACTCCCAATGCCACTCCCTGCAGCAGTGCCCGGTAGAAGTTCCGCACCAGCAGCAGCGAGGTGGCTGCCGGCGTTATCAGCATGGATACCACCAGCACGATGCCCACGGCCTGGAGCGAAATCACGGTAACCACCGCCAGCAGGACCGGCAGCGTGTACTCCAGCAGGTTGGTGGGCAACCCCATGACCAGCGCACCGGTGGGGTCGAAGTTGGCGAAAAGGAGCTCTTTGCGGATGATAAAGACCAGGGCCAGGACCGCTCCCACCAGGGCTAGGGTGATGTAGACGTCAGTTTGCGACACTGCGAGAACCTGGCCCAGGAGAATGTCCTCCAGGTTCACGGGCAGCCCGTGCGCGGCGGTGAGCATGACCAATCCCAAAGCGAACAGCCCGGCAAAGGTGATCCCTACCGAGGTTTCTTCGCCGACGCCAATTCGCTTGACCAGGCAGCCGATGAGCAGGGCCACGACAATGGCCACCGGAATCGTGCCGGCAAACGGGCTGAATCCCAGCATGAAAGCCGCCACCATACCCGGCAACACCGAGTGAGGCAGCGCGTCGCCCACGAAGCCCAGACCTCGGGTCACCATGTAGACGCCCAGCACTGGACACATCACACCCACCAGCAGGGACACGACCAGCGCTCGCTGCATGAAACTGTACGGTAAAGGCCCCCACAGTCCTTCGATTATGGCGTCCATGGCCGGCCCTGCCCGAGCATCGCGATTGGAGAGGTACAGCCGGCCCGATCACGTCCCGACCGGGTAAGGAGGCTGGTATTGCTCCCGGCGCAGATTGATACGCTCCAACACCTCCGGTTCGCAGTTCAGTGGCAGGAAATCATCGCAAATTTCGAACATCTGGATGATGTCATGAGACGACATCAATATAGTGTGGCCGTCGTCCCGGAGCCTGAACAATACGTCCAGCAGGGCGGACTGAGAGGGGATGTCCACTCCGGAGAAGGGCTCGTCCAGCAGCAGGATGCTGGCACCCTGAGCCAGGGCGCGGGCGATGAAGACCCGCTTGCGCTGCCCGCCGGACATCTCGGTAATCTGGGCGTTGCGGAAGGCGGACATCTCCACCGTTTCCAGGGCCCGTCGGACGATCTCCCGGTCGGAACGGCCGGGCCAGCGGAACCAGCCGATCTCCCGCACCCGGCCCTGCATCACCACTTCCCACGCGCTCATTGGGATGCGGGTGTTGATCCGTTCGTATTGCGTCATGTAGGCCACCTGGCCCCGCTCTTCGTCAGGCGAGCGGCCGTTGATCAGCACCCGGCTGGAGGTGGGACGTATCAGCGACGCAATGGTGTTGAACAGGGTGCTCTTCCCCGGTCCATTGGGACCCAACACGCGCACCAGGCATGCGGAGCCGACCTCGAAACTGATCCGGTCCAGCACCAGCAGCCCATTGACGTGGACAGTCAGATCCTCGAAGGCCGGGCGGGGAGGCGATCCATCCGCGTCCATGGCTACTGCAGCGCCCCCACGATAACTCCGACGTTGTAGCGCATGAACCAGAGGTAGGCGCCCGCCGGGCTGCCTGCCGCTGCCAGGGAGCTGGTACTCAGGGCCGAAACTATTCGTACGCCGGTTTCTTCAGCAATCCGCTGAGACAGTCGAGGAGCAAATATGCCCTCGCAGAAAATCGCAGGGACGCGTGCCTCCTGAATGTGTTCCACCAATTCCGCTATCTCCTGGGCGGAGAGTTCTTCTTGGCCGGAAGCCGGTATGACCGCTCCCACGACTTGGAAGCCGTACCGGTGCGCAAAGCACCGCAAACTGTCGTGGGAAGAAACCAGCAGCCGACGCTCTTGGTGCACCGTCGCAACCTGCTCCTCAATTCAAGTGTGGAGCGCGTCCAACTTGGCAGCGTAGGCGGCGTTGGCCTCGTATTCAGGGCGGCGGCTGCTGGTTTCTTCCCACGACAGTTTGCGGTGCTT
>DAOUIF010000071.1:0-7743 GCA_034423575.1 Dehalococcoidia bacterium
GGCCTGGGCGCCAGCTTCACCTTCACCCTGCCTGCGGTGGGGGAAGCCGGGAACGGCCTGTCAAGCCCGGCGCGCTCCTCGCGGCCGGGAACGGAGGAGTCCGAAGAACTGATACGGGTGCTGGCGGTGGACGACGACCCCCAGGAATTGCGCCACATCCGCGACACCCTGGCGGCGGCGGGCTACCGGCCGGTGGTCACCGGGGACCCGGAGGAGGCCCTGCGCCTCATGGAGCAGGAAGGACCCCAACTGGCCCTGCTGGACCTGATGCTGCCCGACACCGGCGGCATCGAGCTGATGCAGGGCCTCCTGAAGATTGCCGACGTGCCGGTGATCTTCCTGTCGGCCTACGGCCGGGAGGAGCTGGTCTCCCGGGCCCTGGACGCCGGGGCGGTGGACTACATGGTCAAGCCCTTCTCGCCCACGGAGTTGGCGGCCCGCATCCGGGCGGCCCTGCGCCGGCGGGAGGTGTCCCGGACGCCGGAATCCTACGCCTATGGAGACCTGTTCATCGACCACGCAGCCCGCCGGGTGACCCTGGGCGGCAGTCCGGTGCCCCTGCTGCCCCTGGAGTACCGGTTGCTGGCGGAACTGGCGGCCAACGCCGGGCGGGTGCTGACCTACGAGCACCTGCTGGAGCGGGTCTGGGCCGGCAAGGGCAGCGGCGGCCTGAGCCCCATGCGCAACATCGTGAACAAGCTGCGGGCCAAGCTGGGCGACGACGCCAACACCCCCACCTACATCTTCACCGAGTCCCGGGTGGGCTACTGGATGCCCGCAGGGGAGACGCCGAGTGAGGAGTCGTCCGCGACTTCCTGACGGGCGGCGTTCCGACCGACGAGGCAGCGATGACCGCCACATGATGACGGGCGGTGGACTTCGTTAGCCTGCCCTGCTGACCGCGTGGCCCGGCGCGGAATTCGTCGTCAGGTGGCCGGCGGGGCTGTTTTGGGCCTGGCTGCCCAGGGCGTCTGAAGCCCGGGATGGGCGCAAAAATCCCCGAGCGGCGATAAACCTCCCAGGGCGGAGAACGCCTCCGGTAATTTCCACGCTCCAGAGCTCGCCGGTTGCTGCCGCTGGAGCAACGGCAAGTCAGCGGATTGACCCGGCGTCTCACTGGCGGGCTGGACAATTTTCGCATTTGCGGTGGCCTTTCCGTCCCCGGCGCGGACCGCGCTCCCGGGCAGGTTTTTGCCTTTGGCGAATCGGTATTCGTATGCTTTTCGGAAAGACTTTGGCCCACGAGGCCACCATGGAGGTTATCCGAATGAGAACAATCAGACTGCGACGCGTGGAGTGGGTGATTGCCGCAATTGGCGTATTCGCCCTGGCGGCAGCATTCCTGGGCTACGGGGCGGTGAGCGCCGCGGGAAACCCGCCGGCGGCGCCCTCGAGCCTTTCCGCGGAGCGACACGACGGCAACATCGAGATCATCTTCACCCACGCGAACGAGGCCAACATTGACGGCTGGCAGGTCCAGGTCAGGGCCGGCGGCACTCCCTGGGGCGACTGGTACGACCTGGAAGGTGTCTCACGCCACGGCGTCAACGCATTCATCGAGGACACCGACAACGACGTGCGCTACCGCATCCGGCTGCGTGCCGTGAACGAGCACGGCGCCGGGGATTACCTCAAGACCGTTTCCGCCGCCAGCAACCGCGCCTCTGCGCCTGCCGACTTGCGAACAGTGGCGGACGGCACCGACAAGATCCATCTGGTCTGGGATTCTCCCGACGATGACGCCATCACAGGCTACCAGTACCGGTTCCGGCCCAAGGGCGGCGCCTGGGGTGACTGGACCGACGCCACTTCGACCGTGAGTGGCGAGAGTGAGTACGTCACCTTCGACGGCCTGGAGGCCGGCACCGTGTACCAGTTCAAGCTGCGTGCCATGCGGGACCAGGTTGCCGGCTATATGGGGAGGGCCAAGGGCTCCACGGAAGAGGCGGCGGAGGACGCATCGTAGCTGCCGGTTTCGTGGCTCAGCTTCCGACGTAGGAACCTCGCCAAGTCCCGCAACCCGACGCCGCCTTCCTCTCGGAAGGCGGCTTTCGCATCGGCATGATGCGGATTCCCACCCTTTTGATTGCAACGGCTTTCCCGACCCGAGATTGGGCTGCGACTGCAAGATGTAAGTCGACGGCGCAGTCTGCGGTCTCCAGGTGTTCGATTACCATCTCGGCCTGACGGCCTAAATCCTGCAGCTGGCGTTCAGGGTGGCCTGGTGGGCCGTCTGTCGCGCCGCCAATGCGTCGTGGCCGGCAGCCTGCTGGCAGCGGTGTACCTGCCCCCTTATGGCCTGGCGGCTGGGTTGGTGGTGCCGCTGTTGTGGGACGTCTGCATCCGGCTTTTCCGGATGTCCGTCATTATCGCCATCCTCGCCCTGGTGGGCGTTGGCGCGTTGGCGGAAATCGACGTCCGATGGCTGATTGGCCTGTTTTGGCCACCGCGCCGTGCGCTCTTCTGCTTGGCAGACTGGAAATCGCGCCCTGCGCGGCTGTGGCATGGAAATTAGGGGTTTTCTGGCGTCGGAGACAAAACCGTCCGCACCGTCGTCGGTGGCGGCCGGCGGCGCCGTTGGTCGGCGACGGGTTCCATTGTGGCAGTCTCGGAAAAGTCTGCGTCACTGGCGGGTGCCTTCGTTCTGGGGGAGAGTAGAGGCTCTCGATGGCTCGAGGGCATCCGGGACTTCCGGATGCGATTGTTCGCCAGACTCAGGTGGAATTAAGGGCGAAGCCGCTCAGCGCGGCGCGTAGTCGTCGCGACGGGCTGCGGCTGCTGTACCACCCGTGGACTCGCCACGCTGGTGCGTCCAGCCACGGAGTGTTTTGCCCGGCGATGTTTACCAGTCGGTCGTGGGGCACGAGATACCAAACGCCGTCTTGGTCGGGGAAAACGACGTGGAGGCCCTGGCCCAGTTGCCGCTTGCGTATGTCCAGTCGGCCGGGGCATCGGACGTTGATGGACGGTTCTCCGTCGTTGCGGCGCGCCACCAAGTCGACTCCTCTCATCCCGATGGCAGGCGATGAGCAGGTGTAGCCGCACTGGGTCAGCACGGCGGCGGCTTCGCTCAGGTTTGGATGTCGCCAGTGTCCGGCGCTGGCGCGGGTATTAGGCGACCGCGCATTCACGGCGCTCCTACCGGTGGAGTCAGCTGGCATCTCTGGTTCCGGTTGGCTCTGTCGCAAAGGAGCGGGGTCCCATATCAGGGCTCGGATGTTCAGGACCTCTTGGGCTTGGTCCGGGCAATTGATGGCGGCAAGCGCCTCGCTGATGAAGTAAAGGTTGGCTTCGGCTTTGTCGGTCGGGATGTCCTGTCCGGTAGTGTCGTGGGCCACGTCGTTGCGGATGTCACGGACGGTTCTCAGGATGTTCCTGTTGGTGTTCGCCTTGGTGAATTGGTGCTGGAACAGATCGGACCAGTTCCGTTCCACCAAGTTGGGGATGAACCCGACCTCGATGGCGCGGGGAACGTCGCCGCCATTCTCCTGCATCTTGTTGGTGAAGTCCTGCCTCTGCCGGTCATTGAGCGAGGCAGCGACCGTCTGTTCCAAGCGTGAACCCGGTTTCTGCCGCAGAACTCGAGCGACGAATTCACTCATCTCGTGGCGGTAAATGTCGAGTCCCATACGGAGCGCATCGACATTTGGGTATCGGGCACTCGTCATCGGCAGCTCTCCGAGAGGTCAGGTTGCAGGCCGCGTCAACTGGTTAGTGGCCATCCTGCTTGGGAGCGGTTCCAACGGCTGGGGAATTGCTCGGGTCGATTGTAGCACCGGAGCGTGAAATTTGGGGTTGTTGCCTCGCTCAGCTGACGGCAATTGGGAAGATGAGAGGGTCGCTCCGGGGCGAGCGGTAGAGAGGCTCGGCGGTGCTGCCGCTAGGGCCGTCCGGGCGGCTCTGACGCAGAAATTTGCGGCATCTGGAGCCGGAACCGAAACCGGCCGCCCCGTCGTCGGTGCCAGCTGGCGTCACCACAGCCAAGAGACCAAGGTAAACCTCGTGGACGGTACTGCCTTGCACGGGCTGCCGTCACCTGGCCAAACGGTGCTGGAATTCCGCAGTTTCGGCCGGAAACGTCCCCTGGCGCGTTTCCGTGGCCGGGGAAGCGGAAGTTCCGCTACTGACGCGAAAATAGCGCCTTGCGACGCCGTCGGGACGGAAGTGGCGGACCGGAAACAAGACCGCCCGCTCCGTCATCTGTGGCGGTTGGTGTCCCTGCTGGCCTGCGGTGTTTCCGCTATGTCGGAGCAGGATGCTTCTTTGCTGGTGCTGAGATTTCTGTCACCTACCGGATTTTGAACTGTACATATTGGTCGCAGTTGGCGACGAGGCGTTTTGCCGCGGCTCGCCGGCTGGCCAGCTCATTGGCTTTGAGGTTCCGGTGATAGAAGTAGCGGTGCAACTGGTCCGCGGCGGCAAATTCTGATCGGCACTGTTTTGACGGGTCCTGTGCTGCCAGCTCTGTTGCCATGCGCCCGTAGAAAGAATGGCTGCTGATCTGTTCCGGCGGCTGTTGCACGGCCCCTTCAGCCAAGAGTTGCTGAGCCACTGCGCCCCACAGCAATTCGGCGGCGATCATCGTGTCGCCGCCGTTGTTGAACTCATCGTCCGACCTTGCCAAGAGGTTCTGGCTTGCCGTCCGGCGTTCGGTGGGCGTCATGGCACAGAGGCGGCCAGCTGGTCGGCCAACTGAATGGCGCTTTGGGCGAAGGACATGACCATGCCGGGCGCATAACTGTTCTCTTGGAAATACTTGTGGCGGACGGCGTCGGGCATGCCCATGGTCGCGGCGTAGTTGCTGTTCAACGCGTGGCCGGTGTCCGACATAGATTCCAGCTGCGTGTGCAAGGGCTGCGTCGCTTGGGGAAGATTTCCCAAAGCCAAGCCGAACACTGTGTTCAGGTCGTCATCGGCGTTGGCGTGGGGCCAGCCGCGGACAGCGGCATGCCCGATGACGCTACAGCTCACGGCGCTGCAAAGGTCCTCAGTGGCCGACAGGTAATTTCCGCGCGCGAAGTGCAGACGGGCGTTCTCGAAGTATTGGGAGCTGGCGCTCCGAGTCGCTTCGAGAAAAGGTGCCTGCCAAGCGGTGTTGATGGGCGCTGGCGCGGTGTCGTTCAGGTAATCGAGGACGGAGACGGCCGGGTCCACGTCCGGTGCCGGATTGTTTACGGCGTTGGCTATGCCATGGGCCATGGCCGCCACGGGATGGGATGTCCAGACAGTTATTCCTTCGTCCGACAGGGCTTTGATCGCCTGTTCAATCTGCTCGACCACGGCCGCGTCTTGCCCGCTCAGGTTTGCGCTGAAGCTGATCAATATCGGAAAGGTTTCTTTGCGTATCTCCATGTCGGATGCGTCCTTTGGGTACTCACGGGAACCCGTTGGATGGCTGCCAGCTGATTGTGAAGCGTTGGGTGGCTCGCGTCAACGCAACACCTGGGTGCCCGTCGCTACTCCATGTGGAGCTGGTTGCGCCGGTTGCGCGGGGGATGGCCAAATACTTGGCGGAAGCGTGATCCAGACGTGTTTTCTCGTCCTACGACCCCACTCCCTCGGAGGTTCGTCGTTGACCGAGTGGTTGCATTCGAGGTAAGCAGCCAGAGCGTGATTTGGGATAGCGGTGTTGCCTCAGGTCCGGCTACTTACGGCCACAGCTGGACGTTGAACGTTCCGCGAGCCGGGTGCTTTGGTGAGCCGTCTTTGTTCTTACCGACGCAGTACAGCGGCTTTCCCGACTGGCTCAACAGGGCTGCAACCTCTTGGAGTCTCCTGGCAAAAACCGGATGGTCAGGCACCTTTCCCCAGGCAACGATGAGTTTGTCTGCTTCCTGGATGGTTTCGCAAATGACTTGGTCATTCTCTGGACCGACTGGGTCGACGCCGTGTTCCTCGACAACGCTGACAAGGTCTTTCTTTTTGCGAGACCGGTAGGCGAAGAGTTCCAGTTCGGTCATTTTGCGGTACTGGCCGTCCTTGGCGAGGTTGATGAGTCGTCGTCTGGTCTGGCTTTTGACCAAGAGGTCATCTTCCTTTCTGATGGTCGCGGGGTTGAACAAGACGACGACCAAGTTGCCGCCGTTAAGTTCGGGCTCTTGACCCGTGAACTCGACCGTAAGCCGGTAGCGGTGTGATCCGAATTCTTCCGGATACCGTGTGATTTTCACTTCTCGCCTCGTGTGGGGAACGGGGAGTCAATTCGGGAGGCCGTCGGAGGGGCCGCATGTGGGTTTCAGGACTATGAGTGCTGGCTGCTGAGGGCAATTGGACCCACTGGGCCTTGGGGATTGTCCCACGAGCTGCTCGGTCCGGCAATGAAACATGTTGCGTGCTCAGAAATCGACGGTTTCTCCAACCTCGGCCTCGGAGGTGTCTTCCGCACGCACTGGGCAATCGACGCCCGTGATGTCGCAGAACCGGCATTCCTGTGGCGACGGCACTCGTCTCGCCGGTTCTGCGGCTGAGAGTCGACGGATTAATGCGCCCAGGTTCTGTACGAACTTTTCGTCCACGGCCTCCGCCGGAACGGGCACCGTGTGGTCGCGGTAGGTGACTTGGCCACGGAGCTTCGTTTTCTAAACTGAAGCCAAGGTGAAATGCGCAGAGGCATCGGGTACATTGGGGGCCAGTTGGGTTAGTTGGTCTCGGGAGTTACGAGGGGTTGATGATGAGCGTGAGGGAAATAAACTGGTCTCTGGAACAATGGGAGATGGGAGTCAAGGACCTGCGGCGGCGGATGATACTGGCGCCGACGCCCCATGAGCGGGAGCGATGGTACGCCATCCTACTGCTGGCCCAAGGCTGGACTGCCGCAGCCACCGCCGAGGCGCTGGAGCGAGACCCCCACACCATCGGACGATGGGCGTCGGCCTTCGGCGAGGGCGGGCCGGCAGCCCTGATATTTGAGCAGACTGGTGGTTCCCCCCCGCCCTTGACGCGGCGCAACAAGCGGAGTTGAAAAGGGCGGTGCAGCAACTGCCCACCGCATCGGGCATCGAATTGGCCAACTGGTATTGGAAAGGGGTCCGACATTTTGTCTGGGAGCGCTTCGGCTTGAGCCTGTGCCGTAGCAGCTGTCTGAACTACCTGCACCGGCTGGGATTTGCCTTCAAGCGTCCCTAGAAGCGGTTAGTCAAGGCGAACCAGGCCAAGCGGGCGGCCTTCGTGGTGGAGTATGCCGCCCTGAGAGAGGAGGCCCAAGGCGCCGGAGCCAAGATATTCTTCGTCGACGAGGCCCACTTCCGAGCGGACTCAGAACTGCGGGGCAAGTGAGTGCTGAAGGGCGAACCGGCGTTGGTGGACTCGACCAGTCCGCGTCGTGGCGAGAAGGCCAGCTATTATTCGGCGGTGTGCCTGGAGACGGGCAAGGTGGAATGGATGGAACTGGAGGGGAACAGCAACGCGGGGACCTCGGTTGCCTTCCTGAGGCAACCGAAGGCAAAGCACCCTGGGTCGCTGCAGGTCATCTGGGACAACGCGCCAGCGCACCGCGGCGAGGAGCTGCGGGAGCACCTCAGGACCCCCGATCTCAGGCTGAGGCTGGTGAACCTGCCGGGCTACAGCCCGGACTTCAACGCCGACGAAGCGATCTGGTGTCCCGCGTCAACTAGACTTGCCGGATTGCCGTCGATTAGTTTTGCCGGTTCACCTCCTTGGCCGGGGCAGCGTTGGCTTCGGCCGCAGCAGTCTCGCCCCGTTGCTGTGCTGCGTCAGTCCGGTAGCTGGGGACGTCGAATTCCA
>DAOUIF010000072.1:0-51148 GCA_034423575.1 Dehalococcoidia bacterium
ATGTTTGACTTCTTCCCGTCGCTGGGTCAGATCGGTGAAAAAGCCGCCCACCTTCTCTCGGACTGCGGCACGGGTTCCCAGGCACTGGTTGGCGGTGGCTTCCTGACGCGCCCATCCCCAGATGGCTTCATCAGCGTTGAAGTCTGGACTGTAGCTGGGCAGGTTCACCAAGCGCAGGCGTAAATCGGGCGTGGTGAGATAAGCTCTGATAGCGTCGCCCCGATGAGCCGGAGAGTTGTCCCAAATCACCGTCAGCGGTTGGGTGTGTCGCGCCCGCAGTTGCCGCAGGAATTCGGTAGAGGTGGCGGCGTTGCTGTTGCCCTCCAGTTCCATCACCTCCACCTCTCCCGTCTCCAGACACACCGCTGAGTAGTAGCTGACTTTCTCCCCCCGGCGCGGGCTGCTGGATTCCACCAGCGCCGGCTCGCCTTTCAGCACCCACTTGCCCCGTAGATCAGCATCGGCCTGAAAGTGGGCCTCATCGGCGAAGAATATCTTGGTGCCCGTCCGTGCCGCCGCCACAGTCAGCGTCGCATACTCCCCCACGAAAGCTTCCCGCCGCACCGGGTCCGCTTTGAGCAACCGCTTCTTGGGCCGCTTCAGCACAAACCCCAGCCGGTGCAGATAGTTGAGACAACTGCTCCGGCTCAGCGCCAACCCGAAGCGGTCTTCCACAAACCGGCGCACCGCCCTCCAGCTCCAGTTGGATACTCCGATGCCCGACTGCGACGGCAACTCCTGCACCGCCTCTTTCAGCTCGCCTCGTTGCTCCACGTCCAACGCGGGGGGGAACCACCAGTCTGTTCAAAAACCAGCGCCTTGGGACCACCCTCGGCGAAGGCCCTGGCCCATTGACCTATGGTGTGGCCATCCCGCTCCAGGGCTCGACCTACTGCCGCCGCCGTCCAACCCTGGGTCAGCAGCCACACCGCGTGCCACCGCTCCCGCTCCCGGGGTGTCGACGCCCGATACATCCGCCGTCGTACCTCAGCCTCGTCCATGCGCCACCGCACCAGCAGCGCTCCCATCTCATCCATTCCCAACTTCAACCCCCTGCCTGCCATTTCCCAGCCTACTGCCTCAATTGCCACCAATTCTACCTACAAATGATGCGGGTTTCACTTTGGCTTCAGTTTAGGCTGCCTGCCTTCGATGTTACATTCTATGATTTTGCTATTCTTGGTCAGAAATCGATATGGGTCTCCCCGCCGGCCCTCTGGCTGAAATTCACAAAATTCGGTGACTACTTCAACCCCTCCGCCCCTTCGCGAAGTCAACTCGAAGCCATACCTCCCATCACCAGCTCCACCCGGTAGATTGAAGTCTACCTCGACAGAAAAACTCACCGCGCGGTCTCCTGATCGACGAACGACTTCACGAAATCCTCCACGCTGACTCATGAGTTCATCGAGCGGCCAAATTAGGGCGCGATAGAGTAACCGCAGCGCGTCCATGAAGTTACTTTTGCCGGAGCCATTGGGACCCACCAAGATCGTTAATGGCCCCAACTCCACGTCGCAACGGGCGATGCTTTTGTAATTGCGCAACTTTACGCGGTGGATGAAAGGTGGTTTGCCCATTTGCCCCATCTCCCTTTGAAACCAATATAACTCAATCGGCAAGTCCCGCAAAACCGTATTTGCTCCTTGCGTGTGCTCTCATTACACTGCCGGCGTTGCCATTGCCAACCGGAGGGAACCTACCATGAAAGCCGTTTACATCAACGAAACCGGCGGCACCGACGTGCTGGTGCACGGCGACCGGCCCGATCCTGAAATCAGTCCCGGCGAGATAC
The DNA here is from genome assembly GCA_034423575.1 of Dehalococcoidia bacterium. Taxonomy (GTDB): domain Bacteria; phylum Chloroflexota; class Dehalococcoidia; order Lucifugimonadales; family UBA3495; genus Bin87. Next base: position 1,796 of record DAOUIF010000072.1, read on the forward strand.
TGATCCGGGTTGGCGCAAGCGCGCTCAACCACCTGGACCTGAACCTGCGCGCGGGCAACTGCCGTCGGTTTCCGCACATCCTGGGCTGCGATTTGGCTGGAGAGGTGGCACAGATCAGCCCCGACTCCGGCACTGATCTCCAGATCGGCGACCGCATCCTGATCGACAACCGGGTCAAGTGCGGGGGACACAACCTGTGCGAGCACTGCGCCGCCGGTCATGATCAATGGTGCGGACGACAGCAGCGCATCGGAGTCGACCTGGACGGAGGACACGCCGAGTACGTGGTTGCGCCGGCGGTGAACGCCTATACCATCCCCGATGAAATGTCGTTTTCGGAAGCGGCGGCGTTGCCCATTGCCCTGCACACCTCGTGGCACTGCCTCATCACCCAGGCCAAGTTGCAACCCTGGGACGATGTGCTCGTGCAGGCCGCCGGCTCCGGCGTGGGCAGCATGGGTATCCAGATCGCCAAGATGATGGGCTGCCGAGTGATCACCACCGCCGGCAGCGACTGGAAGCTGGAAGAAGCCAAGAAGTGGGGCGCCGACGAGGTCATCAACTACCGCGAGGTGGACAGCGTCAGCGAGCGCGTCAAGGATCTGACCGACGGGCAGGGGGTGGACGTCGTGTACGACTGCGTGGGAGCGGACGTTTGGCAAGAGAATATGCTGAGCCTGAAACACGAGGGCAGGCTGGTAATCACCGGCGTGACCTCCGGCAGCCAGACGCCCATGGACCTGTCCATCCTCCACGGGCGACCTTTGCATCTCATGGGCAGCGGTGGCCGCAGCCGCCGGACCATGGCCGACGCCATGAAGATGGTGAACCAGGGCGCCCTCCGCGGGATCGTCGGGCGCACCTTCCCAATGGACGGCGTTGCTGAGGCCCACCAGGTGATGCACGACCGGGACTTCTTCGGCAAGTTGGTGATCGAACACTGAGCAACCGGCCTCGTTTGGTACAATATCGCACGCCAATAAGCTCACCACATCCCAATGGAGGCACTCCCACCATGAAAATCGCTCGCTACATCGCCCACGGATCCGAGCATTTCGGCGTCGTTGACGGCGACAACGTAACCGCAATTGACGGCAGCATTTTCGACGCCGAAATCAAGCTGACTGATCACGTTCACTCGCTTTCCGACGTCAAGCTGTTGTCTCCGGTGATGCCGGGAAAAATCCTGGCGATGGGCCTCAACTACACCAGTCACATCGGCGACCGACCCGCTCCTGAATATCCCATGATCTTCCACAAGACCCCCACCAGCGTCATCGGACCCGAGGATGCCATTATCCGCCCGAAGGAAGTGCAGCGCTTCGACGCGGAGGGCGAGATGGTTGTGGTCATCAAAGACAAGTGCCGCAACGTCGCCAAGGACGACGCGCTGAACCACGTCCTGGGCTACACCTGCGGCAACGACGTCTCGGCGCGCGACTGGCAGCAGAAGGACCGCCGGGAGAACAACTCTGACTGGTGGCGCGCCAAGTCCGCCGACACCTTCTCCCCCATGGGCCCCTGGATCGATACCGACGCGGACCCGGCGGCTCAGCACCTCCGCACCCGCGTCAACGGCAACGAAGAGCAGAACGAGACCACGGCGCATCTCATCTTCGACGTGCCGACCATGATCGAGTTCATCACCAAGTACGTCACGCTGGAGGCCGGCGACTGCATTTTCACCGGCACTCCCGGCACCACGTCGGACATGGCCGACGGCGCCATCTGCGAGATCGATATCAGCGGTATTGGCGTGCTTCGGAACCCGGTCAAGCTGGAATCCTAGTCACATCCCGCTGACGAGCAGACCTACAAAGTGGGGGCGGCCGATTGGCCGCCCCTTCTGTTTGCCATGACCACCGGTCTCCGCGCGTCAATTGCCGGGCGCGTTTTCCTGCCGCAACTTCACCAGCAGGGGGATGGACCGGATCTTCCGCTCGTTGAGGTCTTCCCAGTAAATGCCCTGGGGTCGCGGTAACGGTTCCTCGCCACTGCCACATCGGATGACCGTTTCGGTGGTCACTACGATGTCCAGCGGTACGTCGTGTTGGGTCCAGGGCAGGTCTTCGTCCAGCAGTTGCATGGGGTGGACCGTGCTGATCACTGGTGTTCCTGGTTTGACCACGCCGGCCGCGGACGCGAGGCCGTACTCCAGGTCCGCGAATCCGCCTCCTTTGCCTATTCGCACCCCCCGGCTGTTGACTGCCACGGACCCCGAAATCACCAAGTCAATGGGCTGCATCTCATGCACGTAAACCGGGCGGCCCACCTCGAACGCTCCCGAGATGGTGGACGCCTTTGCTGGCTCGACTTCGGGACGGGATGGGTCGAGTTCGATGAACACCCGCTCGTCCCTGAGCCTGGGCACCGCCATATACAGTAGCTTGCCCTGCTCCAGCGCCATTCGACGGAGCGGCCGCTGTGCCTGGTCGGGGTTGCTCTTGATGGCGCGAGCGGCTACCCATTCGGGCAGCTCGGACGCCAGTTCGGCCGCCGCCTCGCTGCCGATAAAGTTCGGAATACGGTCGTGTACCGACCGTCCCCTCACGACGCGCGCCGTTTCCAGCGCAGTCCACACCGCTTCGCGAATTGCCCACTTGTCACGCATGATCGGTCCTGTTGGCGGTTGGTCTCTATGCCATTCCCACCAGCGATAGCAGGCCGCTGGCTTCCTCGACGCCCTCGGCCCCCAGGATTGCCGCCTGGACGATAACGATGATGATCCACGGGATGAAACCGATAACCGCTGACAGCAGTACGACTGCAATCGCCCGGCCGGTTGACTCGAAGTCCAGCGCCTGTCGCACCGCCATGGTCACCGCGGCCAAAGTCCAGACCCACGCGACCACCGGGAACAGCCAACCGATGAACGGCACGAAGCTGAAGATCGATAGCACGCCCGGCGTATATGCGAACCCGACCACACGGCCAATTTCCGCCCAACTGGTATGCGTGCTTCCGGTGCGGAGCATCATTCCGCCCACCAGAGCCAGCACGGAGACCCAGATCGCCCAGCGCACGATGCCGAACACCAGGCCCGCAATCACGCCCAGCACAATCCTCAGAGCAGAGGCATCGCCCAACAGACCGCCGATGATCCCGCCTACCGCTCCACACAAGGTGACCAGGAGCACTACCAGTATGGCCTGCCCGATTGCCCCCGGATCGGCTTCGATTTCCTCGTATGTCTCGGCGTTGAACAGCGCCGCTCCGATCATTCTCTGGATCATCAAATCACCTCACTCGATTTCTTTCCCTGACTGTATGGTTATGGTGGCCGTCTATGGCGCGACTGAATCGCCCCGGATTCTAAACGTTCGCCTTTGTGATTGTCATCGCGCGCGGCCGCAAAGTTGTGCCGGTTTCGCTTTACAAGTGCAGACCCCCGACATACAATCCAGTACAAGGGAGCAGGCTGGCCCGGCCTCTCCCCGGTTCTTTGTAAAGCCTCCTTTGGCCCGCTGATATCTCCGGTCGGCGCATCACGGCGGCCGGGATCCTTTTCGCCAGCAGGGCGCAAACTTTCCAAGATGCCGCGCGATCATAAATCCATTTGTCCGATCCACGTGCCACAGCCCCAAATGCTGCCCCTTTCAACCGCGCCCGACGACCATGAGCCAGTCACCCGAAACCAACCAGGACGCAGCGTCCGAAAACCCTGGTAGCCTGCAGGCCAACCTGGACAGCCGCCGGGCGAAGTTGCAGCGCATCAGGCAGCGCGGCGTGGATCCCTATCCGCCGCGTTTCCAGCGCAGCTGCACAGCCGACGAGGCGATCAAGCTCTTCGAAGCGGCCGAGGAGGATCAAACATCCGATAGCGCCAACGGAATCAGCGTTGCCGGACGCATCGTATCGATGCGCGTGATGGGACGGGCGGCATTTCTGGATCTGCGCGACTCGTCGGGGATGGTCCAGGCGATGCTGCGGCAGAACGTCCTGGGTGACGAATACACCGTCCTGCAGGACCTGGACCTCGGCGACTTCCTCGGGGTGGACGGCGACATGATGCGGACCCGCACCGGCCAGCCCACCATCGAAGCGCACGCTCTGACCATCCTGGCCAAGGGAATGCGTCCTTTGCCCGAAAAATGGCACGGCTTGAGGGATGTGGAAACCCGTTACCGTCAACGCTATCTGGACCTGATTGCAAACCCCGAAGTCGCCCCCACCTTCGTGCAGCGCAGCCGCATCATCGGCGGAATACGCCGGTTCCTGGACGGTCGCGGCTTCGTAGAGGTTGACACGCCCATACTGGTGCCGATCGCCGCCGGCGCCCACGCCCGCCCGTTCGTCACCCACCACAACGCGCTGGACGAGCAGCTATACCTGCGGATAGCCACCGAGTTGTATCTCAAGCGTCTCATCGTAGGCGGACTGGACAAGGTCTACGAGATCGGGCGCGTCTTCCGCAACGAAGGTATTGATCAGGACCACAACCCTGAATTCACGCTGCTCGAATCTTACGAGGCCTATGCGGACTACAACGCGGTGATGGAGATGGTCGAGTCCCTGGTGTCGTCCCTGGCTGAGGATGTCCACGGATCCATGCGGATTACGATGGGCGACGACGTGATCGACTTTACGCCGCCTTGGCCGCGCGTGTCACTGCGCGAAGAGCTCCAGCGACGCAGCGGGGTGGACATCGAGGATTACCCTGATGCCGAGTCGCTGACCGGTAAATGCGTCGAATTGGGACTGGAACCCGGTCCCCGCGAGGCGCGCGGACGTCTCATCGACAAGATGCTGTCGGTGTACGTCGAGCCTCACCTGATACAGCCGTCGTTCCTCATCGACTATCCGGAGGACATGTCGCCTCTGGCCAAGGGGCACCCGGAGAAGCCCGGATACGTCGAACGATTCGAGGCGTTCGCCGCGGGCATGGAGATTGCCAACTCCTATACCGAGCTGAACGACCCCGAAGTGCAACGGGCCAGGTTCGCAGCGCAGGAACACCAGCGCGATGCTTACGGAGACGAGGAAGCCGATCGAACCGACGACGACTTCCTGATCGCCCTGGAGTACGGCATGCCGCCCACCGGCGGTCTCGGCATCGGCATCGACCGCCTGGTCATGCTGCTGACCGGCCAGTCTACGATACGTGATGTGCTACTATTTCCGCAGATGCGCTCCCTCTCCGATGGCGGAGGTAACGCGGCAACGTCAGACGATACTACCGGGTGATCACCATGACCGCTACCGCTTTGCTAAACGCCTCTGATGCAACGCTGGAACAAGCTGCGCTATCGGTCTCCAATTTGGGGGATGCTGGTCTACTCCTCGTCAGACTGCGGTTGCCGGACGCGGTAATATCCGCCGGCCCCGACGCCTGCGAAGATTGGTTCTGGGAAATCTGCATCGCCAACCAGGACTATCCATGGCGCATGGAACTTACTTCCGACGGGGTGCTTGAAATCATGGCGCCTACCTATGCCCCTTCCAACGAACACGAGGGTGAATCCTTCGGCGCTTTGTACGTATGGAATACCGCATCAGGTCGTCCGGGCACTGCCACCGGGCCCTCCAGTGCTTACCGGCTGGATAATGGCGCCGTGCGGTGCCCGGACGCTGCGTGGAGTCCGCGAGAAAAAGTTCTGCCACCACCGTCGGAGGCGCCACGGGCGCGGCCCTATTGCCCTGATTTCGTCGTGGAAGTTCGCTCCACTTCACAATCGCGTCCTTCTGATCTGACCGAACTGCTCAACAAAATGCAGGAGTACATGGAGAACGGCGCAAAGCTCTGCTGGCTCATCGACCCACTCGAACGCGCCGTCCGCGTCTACCGCGCTGGCGCCGACGAACCCGAACTGTTGCAAAACCCGGAGACGCTGAACGGCGAGGATGTGCTCCCAGGTTTCACCTTTGCCGTTGGGGAGCTGATTTTCGAGTTGGCGTAGTTAGACACGTATGCTTTCCCTTGAACAAATCCGTAGCGATACTGATGCCGTTCGCGCCGCGTTGATTCGCCGCGCCGAGGACGAAGACTGCCTCGACGAGATCCTGGCTATGGACGCCCAGAGGCGGAGCGCGATCACCGACGGCGACGAACTTCGCGCCCGCCGAAACGCGGTTTCCCGCGAGATCGGCCAAGCCCGTTCTCAAGGCGGCCAACCCGACGAGAGTATCGTGGCGGAGATGCGCGACGTCGGCCGCCGCATCAGTGAACTTGAAGACCTTGTACGGGATCTCGACGCACGGATCAACGACGCCATGCTGGCGTTGCCCAACCTGCCGGATGCCAGCACGCCGGAAGGCATCGATGAGACCGCCAATGTGGTGTTGCGCCACTGGGGGGAGCCGGCCACCCTACAATTTGAGGCCCAGCCGCACTGGGATCTGGCGGAGAACCTGGGCATCATCGACTTTCAGCGTGGCGTCAAGCTCTCCGGCAGCCGGTTCTACACGCTGAACGGATACGGCGCGCGGTTGGAGCGGGCCATCATCTCGTGGATGCTGGACCTGCACAGCAGCGAGCACGGCTACACCGAAGTCGCCCTGCCCATCCTGGTGCGCCGCGAGATCATGGAAGGCTCCGGCAACCTGCCGCTCTTTGCCGATAACCTTTACCACGACGACGAGGACGACCTCTGGCTCATCCCGACTGCGGAGGTACCCGTCACCAACCTGCACCGGGATGAAATCCTCACCGCTGACGAGTTGCCGCTGTATTACGTGGCGCACACCCCGTGCTTTCGACGCGAAAAGGCGGCCGCCGGCCGCGACACCAGGGGCATCAAGCGGGTCCACCAGTTCAACAAGGTGGAAATGTACAAGTTCGTCGAACCGGAAACCTCGTTCGATGAACTTGAAGCCCTGCTGGCGAACGCGGAGACGGTGTGCCAGCGTCTGAACCTGCCCTACCGCATTTTGCAGCTGTGCGCCGGCGACATCTCCTTCCCGTCGGCCAAGTCCTACGATATCGAGGTATGGGCCGCTGGATCGCAGGAGTGGCTGGAAGTGTCGTCCTGCTCCAACTGCACCGACTTCCAGGCCCGGCGCGCCAACGTGCGCTACCGCCCGGGAGTCGGAGAACGGCCGCGATTCGTGCACACCCTGAACGGGTCGGGTCTTGCATTGCCGCGGGTGATTATCGCTATCCTGGAAAACAACCAGCAGCCCGACGGCTCAGTGGTCATTCCGGAGGCATTGCGACCGTATACGGGTTTCGATACTATCCCCTCCCAGTAGCCCGCCTGCCGATTGTGACCGGTCGAACCGGCTGGCTCAACGCGCATGGAATTCACAGGAGGAACACGATGGCCGGCATCTGGCCCGAGGACATCCGCTGCGTCGCCCTCATCACGTTCGATGTGGACGGCATCACCTCCTGGCTGAATCGCAACCCTGATTTCATCAATTACCCCAGCCTGCTGTCCATGGCGGAATACGGCCCCAGCGTGGCCACGCCGCGCATCCTGGACATGCTGGACGCCCAGGGCATACCGGGCAGCTTCTACATTCCCGGTTACGTGGCCGAAACCCATCCCGACCTGGTACGCGAGGTCGCCGCTCGCGGGCACGAGGTGGCGCACCACGGATACATTCACGAGCCGCCGGCCACGATGACGCCGGACAAGGAAGAAGAGGTGCTGCTCAAGGGCATCAGCATCCTGGGCGAGCTCACGGGCGAGGCGCCGGTAGGCTATCGCTCTCCCAGTTGGGAACTCAGCCCGGTCTCGCTGGACCTGCTCGCCAAGCACAACTTCCAGTACGACAGCAGTCTCATGGGTGACGACGCGCCGTACTTGGTGCAAGGCGGTGACCCGCCGCGCAATCTGGTAGAGCTGCCCATCCACTGGCTCCTCGATGACGCTCCGCACTTCGCCTACGCCCCCTCGGCCAACCGCTTGGGGCCGATGCGCAATCCCGACGAGGTGTTCGAGAGTTGGGCGGCGGAGTTCCGCGGGATATATCGCTACGGCCGCTGCTTCAACCTCACGATGCACCCCCAGTACATCGGCCGCCCCGGGCGGCTGCTCATGCTGGAACGCCTGATTGAGTACATCAAGACCTTCCCCGGCGTTCGTTTCATGCGTTCGGCGGACGTTGCGACTATGTGGGAAAACGGAGCCTAACCATGGCCATTGACCATTCCGGGCGTGCGGCGCATGATCGCGGCGGCTGGCCCGACGACACACCCATCGATCGCTCCGAGCACGAATACAGCGACTGGGAGCGCCGCGTCGACGCCGTGCATCAAGTGTTGGGAGCCCAGGGCATCCGAACCACCGACGAAATGCGCCGCGCCATCGAAAGCCTTCCGCCGGAACGCTACGAGGCGCTGTCCTACTACGAAAAGTGGACCGCGGCCCTGGAGACCCTGCTCATCGAAAAGGGCATTCTCACCGCAGAGGAAATCGACGCCAAGGCCTCCGAACTGCGGGCGCAGGGCCTGTAATGGCTATCCCCAGCCCGGTGATCCATTACTCCGACAAGCCATTGGTGTGCCCACGCGATACTCCGAATCCTGGCAACAAGGGCAGGCCAAACGGCCTATGGGTGTCTGTCGGGGATGCTTGGCTCGTTGATCAGTACGAGCGGTGGCGTGAAAATCCTTGTGGTTTCGGGTCTGCTCACTATCCGCACCAGTTCAATTATGCCAACGAAATCGTCGTGGCGGATACCTGCAACATCCTCGTCATATCCAACGAAACAGAGTTCAGGTCGTTCAATGACCGATACTCAGAGCATCGTCCAACTCCTGCTGAACCGCAGGTGCGCGGAATACCGTGGGATAGTGTGACAGAACGATATCAAGGGATCATCATTGCACCCCACCTAGAGGCCATGGCCCAGCGAGCAACTGCGGACGGTTGGCTTTTTCTCGTAGCGGAATCATATTGGTATTACACTTGGGTCGTTGCTAGTGGTTGTTTGTGGGACGTTTCGGTTATCGAAGATATAGAAACGTCAAGAATTGGTGTACCTCCATGTTAAAATGATTCAAAGGAAGTCTTACCATGGTCAACCCTGCTTTCGCATTCGTTGCGTCTCAAGTCATTCCGCCGACTATCTCCGGCATTGCAGGCTACTTCCGTACCATACAGGAAGAGCAAACTAGGCGCCAAGCCATCGCCGCCAACCGCGAAGTTCTAATTGCACGTCTCACGGCCGAGAAAGAAACCATCCTCGCCTATTTCAGCCATCGGTTTGCCGAACGCCGCGTCGCGTTGTGCGAATTTTTCGACCTGCTGCGCCACGCTGTGGACAATGGCGACAACCACCAGCTGAATGTCGCCCTCGCCGGCATCCTCGGCATCATCCAGGACAATCCACTGGATGACTTTGAAACCTTCAAGCAGCAGTTTCACGACCCAGATTACGTCATAGAAATCTGACGCTGGAAGCCGATTGCACCCGCTGTAAGGAAATCTGCAATGCCCTTGCCGCTCATCATACCCATTGCCATCGGTGGTGCTGCCCTCCTGGCGGGCGGCGGCATGACCCTCAATGCACAAAGTAAAATCAAGAAGGCGAAAGCCGAATACCAAGTTGCCTACAACGCCTACAAGGTGAAATACGAACGCTATCAGGCTTATCATGCTGGGACGGAAAAGCGTTTGCAGGAATTGGGCCAGCACCGGACAACCGGGATGCGCGCTGTCCGCGAGGCGATAGAATTCATCAGGAAAGCCCGGCTGGTTAGCCCCAACATCATCAGCGACGCTGAAATCAGCCTTCAAGATTTGGAACGGTTGGACCAAGCCTATGGCGACATCCTCAGAACTCTGGGCGGCACTGGTGTCAGTTTAGTTGGTGGAGTAGGAGCAGGCACATTGACGGCTTTGGGCGCATACGGGGCAGTTGCAGCGTTTGGCACTGCATCGACTGGAGCAGCAATCGGTGGGCTGAGCGGTGCTGCCGCTAGCAGTGCTACACTAGCTTGGCTCGGTGGTGGTGCCTTGGCCGCCGGCGGACTGGGTATTGCCGGCGGAACCGCCGTCCTCGGCGGTATTGTCGCTGCCCCGGGCATCATCGCCTTTGGAGTATTCCGGCAAGTAAAAGCAGGCAAGGTGCAGAAAGAGGCCGCTGAGAAAATTCAGCAAATCAAGGAGCAGGAAGCCGAAATCGGCCGGGACCAGGCACGATTGCAAACGGTGTGCCAACGCTGCAACGAAGTCCAGAGGACGATAAAAGAGCTCGCCGAACAACTCATAACTGTGCTGTCCGGCGCCGATCCCGGCAAAGCCGAGGATGTTTATCGCGTCGTCCAAATTGCCAAAACCCTACGCGCTGCTATTGATGAACCTGTGATCCCGGCTAATCTACGGTAACGGTACTGCAATGACCAGCCCCGCCGAAACCATTCTCTACCCCGACGGCGCCGCCGTCCGCGTCCGCACCGGATACCCGACGCACCACTTCCGCACGCCGGCTTACATCCAGGGACACACAGGTACAGTCGACGCGCTTTGCGGGGTCTTTCCCAACCCTGAGACGCTGGCCCACGGGGGTGACGGCCTGCCCCGCCAACCCCTCTACCGCATTCGCCTGCGCCAGACCGATCTCTGGCCCGACTACGCCGGAAATCCGGCCGACACTTTGCTGGTGGACGTGTACCAGCATTGGCTGGAACCCGGTTGATTTGTGCTATCTTGCCGGCCAGCGCCGCAATTGAGAGGTATTTGAACCGTGGAACGACCGATATTTCAGCCCATTGGCTCCCCCGCCGACGAACTGGATACACCCGCTCTGGTAGTTGATCTGGGGGCAATGGAGCAGAACATCGCGCTCGTGCACGATGCGGTCGGCGGCGCACGCAACGGCAGCGTCATGATTCGACCTCATGTCTCCTGTCACGGCTGCCCCGAAATTGCACATTTCCAACCGTCAGCCGCTGGCGGCGCCGGCGGCGTAGCGGTCAGTTCCCTGGCGGAAGCCGAGGCATTTGCCGCCGCCAACGAAGACGCTTCTACGGGCAATGGGGCTGCCTCGGCTCACCGCTCGATTGACGACATACTAATTGCGGGCCGGGTGGTAACCGCCGCCAAAATCAGTCGGCTGGTCGCGCTGGCCGGTCGGATCACGCTGAGCATCGCTGTCGACAACCCCGGCAACGTCCAGGACCTGGCCGAGGCCGCGCTGGCCGCCGGCGGCACTTTGGGCGTGTTGGTGGACATGGACACCGGATACGGATTCGGTGGTGTCGCCTCCGTGCAGGATGCGGTTGACTTAGCGGGAGCAGTCACAAGCGCACCCGGATTGTCCTTTCAGGGGATAATGACCTACGAGGGCCCGTTGCCCATAACGGACCGTGCCGAACTGCAGGCCGAAACACATCGTCGTTTGCAGCCGGTCCTGGACACGCGGAGCGAACTCGAAAAGGCCGGCATTGAGGTCGTGACGGTGAGTGCGGGCAGCACCTACAACTATGACGTGGTCTCCCACATGCCGGGCATCACCGAAGTCCAGGCCGGCGTGTACCCTCTGATGGATATGGAGACCTTGCAAATCCGACCGGAGTTGCAGCCGGCGGCCAGGGTCCTGGCTACCGTCATGGGCCATCCAGTGGCGGGCCGGGCCGTTGTGGACGCCGGGCACAAGACCACGGGGCCTGATTTCGGCGTGCCCGTTCTGGAAGGATTCGAGGGCGCTGTCGCCAGCAGGTTTAGCGCCGAGCACGGCATCCTCGATTTGGAAGGGCCGGCCACCGAGCAGCTGATGCCCAACGACAAAGTACACCTGGTTCCGCACAACCTGGCCCTCTGTGTCAACCAATACGACTACATCCGCGCCGTGCGGGACGGCAAGCTGGTTGGGTATTGGCGCGTTGCCGGCCGGGGACAGCTGGGGTAGTTTCTATGAGATTGCCATTGCAAGGTGCGCAGCGACGCGGCCAATTCCGTTCCCGCGGAGCCGGCCGTTGCCCCGACGGGATTGCCACGCTACGCTCGCAATGACATTGTTGCACAGGCCTGAATGAGATATGCAGGAACCTCGGAGGTACCTCCATGCCGCAAACATATGAACCCCAACCCGGCACTCCGATTGGGCAGCTGGATACTCCATGCCTGATCCTGGATATGGATGCGCTGGATCACAACATGGATGTGATTGCCGACTTCTACGAGGAACGCCACAGCAAACTGCGTGGGCACAGCAAGAACCACAAGAGCCCTGCCATCGCTCTGCGTCAAATCCAGCGTGGCGGCACCGTCGGCGGGGTGTGTGCCGCGAAGGTTGCCGAGGCTGAGGTGATGGTTCAGGGTGGCGTCCCCAGCGTGTTTGTTACCAGCGAGGTGGTTGCGCCCCCAAAGATCGCCCGGCTCTGCGCCCTCGCGGATCAGGCCGAAATCTTGGTGGCGTGTGAAAACGAAGCCAACGCCCACGACCTCTCCCAGGCCGCCTCTGAGCAGGGCGTGAACTTGGGGGTGGTCATCGAGCAGGAAACCGGACTGCTCCGGTGCGGGGTGCAGGGAGTGGAGGGCGGCATATCCTTGGCCCGGTTGATCGATTCGCTGCCCGGGCTCTCCCTGAAAGGCGTGATGAGTCACCAGATGATGTCCGAAACCTCGTCCGACCGCGAGGACCGGGCCACCGAAGCCCACCGCCTCATCCAGCCGGTTCTGGATCTCAGGGAAGCCATGATCGCCGACGGACTGCCGGTCGAAATCGTATCGACGGGCGAGACCTGGAGCTATGACATCGCCGGGGATATGCCCGAGGTCACCGAGATCCAGGGTGGCTCCTACCTGGTGATGGAAACCTCGTACGAATACATGGAAGATTTTCGATTGGCCGGCAAGGTGCTGTCTTCCATCATCAGCGTTCCACGCCCGGGAACGGCGATTGGCGACGCCGGGGCCCGAGCAGTAGGCGGTATGAAGGGGTTGCCGCGTGTGGAAGGTCGGCCAGGGGTTATAGCCGTCGATATGGACACCGACCGCACCGTGTTCCAGGTGGGGGACGGAGCCGAACTTGCAGTTGGCGATCAGGTTCTGTTGCTGCCTGGGCAGCAGGACGCCATGGTGAGCCGATGGGACCGTTTCATTGGGATACGCGACGGAGTGGTGGAGACGGTTTGGGATATCGAGGCGCGGGGCTGCCACAATTAGGGAGAGAAACATGACCGCAACCCACGTTGTTGACCACATTCATGACGAGCCCATGAGCGAGGTCGCGCTGCGCTCGGTGGCGATCGAAGCCCTGCTCGCGGAGAAGGGCCTGCTCACTCCGGAGGAGGTCCAGCGCCAGGTGAGCCTGATGGACGGTCGCACGCCGGCCGACGGTGCCCGCGTCGTTGCTAAAGCCTGGGTGGACGAGGGTTTCAAGGCGCGCCTGCTGGCAGATTCGCGATCCGCACTGGGCGAGATGGGCATCGAGATTCCCGCGGAGACCCCGCACTTGGCGGTCGTCGAGAACACGCACGACGTTCACCACATGGTGGTCTGTACCCTGTGTTCCTGCTACCCCCGGATGCTGCTGGGCCGTCCGCCTGACTGGTACAAGAGCCTGGCCTATCGTGCCCGGGCCGTCAGCGACCCGCGCGGAGTGATGGCCGAGTTTGGGACTAAGTTGGCCGATGGCGTCCAGGTCACCGTGTTGGATAGCACCGCCGACATGCGCTATCTCGTTTTGCCGCGCCGGCCCGCGGGAACCGAGGGGATGAGCGAGGAAGAACTGGCCAGCCTGGTGAGCCGGGACAGTATGATTGGGGTCGCGGACGCCCTTGCGCCATAGCGGCACAAGGCCAGGCAGCAGACCTCACGCGTACCCACTTTTGTTCAAACTGTCATTGTGAGCGAAGCGTGGCAATCTCCTCGCCGAAGGGAGGGCCACTCAAGCGGCCGGATTGCCACGTCGCTACGCTCCTCGCGATGACAAAGTCGGTAGGCATGAAGGGAGCAGACGCCTTGACTGTTCGCCGGGTCGCGCTTGGCCGTCCCGGCGCCGTTTAGCCGGGGGCACTCTCACGGGCCGCGATGGCGACCTTGGCGTGCTCAATCGCCGACACTATCCTTTGCGCCTCGGTCGGCTCTTCGTATTCGCCGAAATAAAGCCGCTCGCTCTCGCCCCTCCGGTCAACCACGTCAAGACCGACGCGATACCTGGTCGCTCTGACCGGGCGCAAGTTCGTTACCTTGTCTCCCATCCATGCCACGACCCCCAGTCCTACCAATATGAGTACGATGGCGGTCCAATATTCGACAGGATAGGCCTCGCGAAGACCTTTATGCTTTTCCCCGAGGGCATCGAAGAAGGCATTCACGGCGGGAAATACCGGACTGTCACCCGAATATGGAGGATTGAACTTTGACGGTTGGGTAATCCCGTAGTGATCTAGCACCAAGAAGAGAATACGCCATAGCGAAATAATGGAAATTCCGATGGCGCCCAGAACCGCCGGCCACTTGATTATGCCTCCTACGATTTTCAGGAAATTGTTCAAACCCGTTTCGGAGGCCATCATTGCCTCGTCCACCGCCGCAGCGCGGATTCTGAACATCTCTACAGTCCTGGTCGGAAACCGAACCCGGCCCTCCGAGTCGGTTCGATAGGGGAATCGCAAGCGGTAATCGGACACCAAAACCCGGTCGGCATCGAAGAAAACTTGCTCTGATACGGGATTATCCACCGGCGCCTCGGTTCCCAACCCGCTGGCTGGTCGCCCCGCCCACATGGGTTCTTCGCCTCGGAAATTGGCTATGAAGTCAACTGCTGCGGCTCATCGTCGATCTGGTTGATGCGGCGCAGGTGCCGCCCACCTTCGAATTCGGTGGTCAGCCACACGTCGACGATCTCGCGTGCGGTCTCCCAGGACACCATCCGCTGTCCCATGGACAATACGTTCGAATCGTTGTGTTCCCGGCCGTACCGCGCCGATTCCGCGTTCCAGCATAGGGTACAGCGCACGCCAGCAACCCGGTTGGCGACTATGGCCTCGCCGTTTCCGGAGCCGCCCAGCACGATTCCGCGGTCCACCTCGCCGCGGGCTACCGCTTCTGCGACCGGCCGAATCCATTTGGGGTAGTCGCTGGACTCTTCCGAGTACGCTCCGAAATCGATCGCCTCGTGGCCAAGGTACGCTAGGAGCGCCAGTAGTTTGCCTTTGTATTCAAACCCGGCGTGGTCGGAGCCAATAGCAATTTTCATCGGTCAACCCACGTGCACATGCGTTATCCGTTGCCTGCGTGATGGCGTGCAGTGTATCACAGCGTCAGGCGACGGGCTCCGCCTCGGGCAGGTTGCCTTACCGGTCACGGGACGTTGTGCTAGGATACCGGCCAACTGCACCATTGCACACGGAGGGACCACCATGAAAGGACGCATCGTTGTCGTCAAGGAATACGGCAAGCCCTTTGAGATTGAAGAGTACGACGTTCCAGAACCTGAACCCGGGGCAGTCCTGCTGCGCATGACCCAGGCCGGCATCTGCGGCTCCGACCTGCACACCTGGCGCGGCGACCAGACCCAGGAGCACAACCCGCTGCCCCCGACCGGCCGTGTCATGGGCCACGAGGGGACCGGCGTCATCGAACACCTGGGCGATGGTGTTACGACCGACTATTGGGGAACTGACGTGAACGAGGGCGACCGGGTGGTTTACGCCGCGGTGTTCCCCTGCTACCACTGCCACATGTGCCTGCGGGGCAACACCAACTGGTGCGCCAACCGCCAGTACCCCGCCGCCGGCAACTGGCCCTACTTCACCGGCACTTACGGTGACTTTCTCTACCTGCCACCGCGCCATCCTTTCTTCCGCGTGCCCGACGAGCTTCCCGACAACCTGTTGGGGCCGGTTAACTGCGCCATGGGCACGGTGACTACCGGTTTGGAGCGCGCCGGGATGAGCCACGGCCAGTCGGTGGTCATCATGGGCGCCGGCGGCCTGGGCATCCACGCCACTGCCATGGCCAAGGAGCGCGGAGCCGACCGGGTCATCGTGCTGGACCGACTGGAGAACCGCCTGGAGCTGGCGGAGGAATTCGGCGCCGACCACACCATCAATATCGAGGAATTCAACACGCCTGAAACCCGCGTGCGCCGGGTCCGCGAGCTGACGCGAGGGCGCGGCGCCGACGTAGTGATGGAGTTGGTGGGCCGGGCCGAGCTGCTGCGGGAAGGCATCGACATGCTGTCCAATGGCGGCACCTTCGTGGAAATTGGCGACATCGTGCGCGGGCAGGAAACGTCCATAGACCCATCCAAGCTGCTCCAGGGCAAGAACATCGTGGGCAGCCTGATGTACCGGCCGTCGCTGCTGCCCGAGCTTCTGGATTTCCTGGTCCGGAACCAGGACCGACTGCCCTTCAACAAGCTCGTATCCCACACCTTCCCGCTGGCCGACGTCAACGAGGCATTCGCTGCCGCCGAGTGGAGCCAGCGCCAGACCGAGATCACACGGGCGATGCTGGTGCCGTAAGCGATCTCATCGGCGCCACAGTAAAAATCGGCTGGGGCGATGATCCGCTCCAGCCGGATGGAGAACCCGAATGACCACCCGCAGCCAATGCCAGTTCTGGGACTGTAACGAAACAATCCGCAGAAACTATTTGCTTTGCTCCACCCATTACGCCGGGCATGAAGCGGGGACGATTAACCAGTGTCCTGCGCGCGGAAAATACAAGGATGCTGAGTATGATGTCTGCCTGGCCTGCTATCGGCAGACTGCTGGCACATGGGTGTCTTCACGCTCTCGCTCGAACACCGCCCAGCGTGACGACCGCGAATTTCCAGCAGATAAAGATGCTGACCGGTTTTTCGTCTACGTACTCCTAATGAACAATGGGGAGTATTACGTGGGACAGACTCGGGAAATACACGAACGGTTGCACGAGCATCGCAACAACATGACCCAAAGCACCAAGGGTAGAGAACCCAAACTACAGTGGTTCACTACGGTTTCAACACGCCGTGAAGCAGCAGACTTGGAAGCGGAACTGCAAAAACTGAACTCCAGTGCTGTTGGCCGTCGGGATATCAACCGATTGATTGTAGATTTCAAGCAGCTGTCCGACCAACTGGACTATGCTCCTCACCAGTCATCGGCGCAGTCCACCGTACAAGAACGTCGTCTGCCTTACGGCGGTGTTACGCCGCCATCCCGAAGGCAGCGGAGCCGAGCATGATTATCGAAAAGAATCCGCCTTTCAAGGACGGTATGCCTCCCATCCACCCCGGCGTGTATATTGCCGAGGATCTGGAGGAATGGCGGATGTCTGCCGCCGAGCTCGACGCCGCCCTGGCCGTGCCGGCCGGTACTACCGCTGCACTGGTGGCGGAACGGGCCAGTATGACCCCGGAGCTGGCCCTGCGGCTGTCGCACTATATGTGCGGTGACGCTGAGTTCTGGCTGGGTATCCAAGCGCAATACGACCTGAAGATCGCCGAGCGCAAACATGGCACTGAAATCATTGATCAGATCATTCCGCTTCCCGGAGCCAGCGAATACCCCTACAAGAAGTCTGACTATGGCGATATATCAGTCGGCAGCCAATGATCCAGAACTTTCGCGACCGGGACACTGATCGATTGTTCCAGGGCGAGAGAGTGCTGGCCTACCATGGGTTTGCTGAGCGAGCGTACGATAGGCTCGTTGAACTGGATGCCGCCAGATCGTTACGACAATGAACTCGCGGCGCGGCAATCGCCTGGAAGCGCTGTCTGGCGACCGCGATGGCCATTACAGCATCAGAATTAACCGTCAATGGCGCATCTGCTTTCGCTGGTACGATGGCGATGCCTACGATGTGGAAATAGTGGATTATCACTGACGGAGGCGGCATGAGCAGCGAAAGCGAAACCCCGCCCACTCATCCGGGGGCGATCCTGTCTGCAGAGCTGGCGGAACTGGCATTGTCTCCCACCGAGTTTGACGCCGCGCTGGCTCTGCCCGCCGGCGCTACGGAAGAGCTTCTGGCGCAGCGCAGCGGCGTGACGGCGGAGCTTGCCTTGCGTCTGGGACGCTACTTCGGTACTACGCCGCGTTTCTGGATGGATATGCAGGACGTTCACGACGTGTGGATCGCGGAACGCAAGCACGGCGCAACCATCGGCGCCCAAATTACTCCCCGCATTACCCTTGACGATATTCCCGTTTGGGCCGGCGGCAACAAGATTACCGACTAGCAAACCAGCCGACAATCTCTCAAGCACTCACACCCTTCACAAGGAGCGCACGCTATGAAATTCGGATTGATGTACGAAATTCAGGTTCCCGAGCCCCATTACCCCGGTATTGAGGCCGAACGGTACAAGCAGGTCATGGCCCAGGTTGAGCTGGCCGACGACGTTGGCTTCGACTACTTCTGGACGGTGGAGCACCACTTCCTGCGGGAGTTCTCCCACTGTTCCGCGCCCGAGGTGCTGTACGGGGCCATCTCCCAGCGCACCAAGCGCATCCGTATCGGCCATGCCGTCGCCCTGCTGCCCGGCGCGTACAACCACCCGGTGCGGGTAGCCGAGCGCGCCGCCGTGCTGGACATCGTCAGCGACGGACGCATGGACCTGGGAACCGGCCGCTCCACCACGCTCATCGAAATGGACGGTTTCGAGGTCGACCCGGAGACCACCAAGGCCCAGTGGCGCGAGGCCATTGAGATGATCCCACGCATGTGGACCGAGGACCCGTTCACGCATTCGGGCGAGTTCTACAACATCCCGCCGCGCTCGGTGATTCCCAAGCCGGTGCAGGACCCGCACCCCCCGCTCTGGATGGCGTGCAGCCAGCCGACGTCCTTCGGCGAGGCTGGGTCCATGGGCGTGGGCGTGCTCTGCTTCAACCTTGGGGGCCACGAGCAGCTGGTGGAAAGGGTGCAGATCTACCGCGATGCGGCCAAGAGCGCCAACCCCATCGGCCGCCAGGCCAACGAGAACATCGCGGCCCTGTGCATGGTCCACGTCGCGGAGACCGACGAGGAAGCCTACGAGTCCGCCGCTCGCGAAGGCGAGTGGTTTGTTGGCAAAGCCGAGGAGCTCTATGCGCCCTGGGCCGGCCGCGACGTGCCGGAGAGCTACCGGTTCGCCGTGAACGCCGTCCAGGAGGAGCGCGTCGACAAGACCGCCGACGACCACATCGAGTCGGGCGCATTCGCCATGGGATCGCCGGAAACGGTCATCAAGACGCTCGAGAAGTACCAGGAAGCCGGAGTCGACCAGATCCTGTGCTTCATGCAGATGGGCAATCTGCCGCACAGCAAGATCATGAACAGCATCCGCCTCTTCGGGAAGTACGTCATCCCGCACTTCCTGTAGGATGCTGGTTCGATTTTCGGGCAGTTGTAGAGCGTGGAGACTCGAAAGGGGCGGGTCAGTCACCCGCCCCCTTTTCATTTCGCCGTGCTGCCGCACGTCAATCCGACGAGGGCAGTTGCTTGGCCTCCTGCAACTCCATCGCCTCGCCGTTCAGGCGCAGGTCGCACTTGCCCGCCTTGGTGATCAACACGGACACGCTCCCGTCAGGGGAGGTCAGCCGTTTGCCCATGGTCACCTCCGGGGCGTCCTCGGCGGTGGCCGCGCCACCGAAATCCACGCTGGCCCCCTTGATCTGAAGGGGAATGTCCCCATCGGTAAGGTCGCCCTCTCCGCTGGCCTTGCTGACGATCATCTCAGCGCCGCCGGGGCCCACGTAACGTTGTCCAGTCTTCAGGTTCATTGCTGCCAGTACCTCGTGCGTTGGCTGTTGATGCTCCGGATTATAGTAACCGTCGCCCCGGAGCGTCAACGCGCGCCGTTGACCGTCGGGCTACCCGACGGTAGACTCTCCACTATGATCTACTATGCCTACGTGGCGCAGGCACAGGCCGATGCGAAGGGCGGAGTTTCCGCCCTTTTTCTATGCCTGCTGACCGTTGGCTCCCGAGGAGGCCGTCATTGCCCGCGTTAGGTCGACGGCTCGTTGCGGAGGCGGTGGGAACCGCATTTCTGCTGATGGCGGTGATCGGCAGCGGCATCGCCGCGCAGCGACTCAGTCCCGGCGACGTGGGATTGCAGCTGTTTGAAAACGCTGTCGCCACCGCCTTTGCCCTGATGGCGCTCATCTGGGCTTTCGGGCCAGTTTCCGGCGCGCACTTCAATCCCGCGGTGACTGTGGTCGACGTGGTCCTGCACCGGCGGCCGGTTCCCGAGGGTCTCGCTTATGTGGTCACCCAGGTTGTCGGCGGCATCACCGGGGCGATACTGGCCAACTTGATGTTTGCGCTGCCCCCGGTCACCTGGTCGACAAAGGTACGCAGCGGTCCCGACCTGTGGCTCGCGGAGGCCATTGCCACCCTGGGACTGCTCTTCGTCATATTCCTGATCCCCAGGCACCGGGCGGCAGCCATCCCCGTGGCGGTGGGCGCTTACATCGGGGCGGCGTACTTTTTCACATCGTCCACCAGCTTCGCCAACCCTGCGGTGACGGTTGCCCGCATGTTTTCGGATACCTTCGCCGGGATCTGCCCTGCCTCTGCCCCGATCTTTATCGTGATGCAGTTGACCGGCGCGGCCCTAGCCATCGGGCTGGTGCTGCTTCTGCGCGGTCGCGAGTCAGCCTGACCTTTCGAGCCTGTCGCGTTTCGGTACGTAGATCCACCCTTCCAGTTCGGCTTCATTTAGTTCATTCTCGCCGGGATGGTGAAATCGGGATGAGTCCTTTGCCCATGCTGACGCGCCTACCGCTGCAACTACGGCGTCAAGGCAGTCGTCGTTTGCCCGGCATGCCATTCGCAGGCGGTCCAGATTAGGCAGGTCGACACCGGATGCCTGAGCCAGCTTGCTCAAAATGTCGTCACGGCGTTCCAGCGCGGCGCGCCCACTCTTGTAACCCTTGTACGGCAACCCAATGGATTTGAGCAGAGCCCCGGGCATAAGCTCCAAAAGCGTCACTCTGTCTGATGCGAAGCCTGCGGGCTCCAGCGGCGGCACGTGCCAGCGGCCTGGGCGCTCTACGTGCCACCGCTGCAGCATGCAAATGCCTTTATAGGTCATAGGTAGCATGTTCGGGTTGACGGTATGCAGGGGTGAATAGCTTTCGCGGTGATGGGCCAGGTCGCCGGCGCGCCTGGGTTCCCGTTGGGAAAGCGGCAGGTCGGGCCGTTGTCCCACGAATTGGTCCCGTTTCGTGACGAACTCGGCCGATGTCAGGCTGGCAATCGTCTGCCAGACATTGGTCATATCCGCATACGCAGCCTCGCCCGATAGAAACTCGGCAAAAGCCCGGGGCACGCCGAACGGGAAATCCAGCGCCGCCACCGCCGGAGTCGGGATCTCTCCCAGGAAGTCGTAAAGGTCTTCGCGCCGCACCGGCAGCACGCTGTCCAACATCAGCGCGCCTGCGGGGGTGAGCTTTCCAGCTGCCATCCACGTGTTCCGGTCGTCCCGGTGGCCGCTGAAGTCGACGCCGATTATCTCAGTCATGCCATCGCGGGCGCCGTGCTATCGCCGGCCAATGCTGACAGCTCTGCGTAGTCGAAACCGCATGTTGCGCCCCCGCACGAATTGGTTAGAATACACGCGGCGGATGTTAGCACACCGTCACCGGTCACCCTTAACCGCGCAACCAAAGGAGCCAAGAGCTTATGGATTACACCAAGCGACGGGAGCGGTATCGAGCCGTTCTGGCCGGCGATGTTTGCGTGCATCCCGGCTCCGTGTTTGACCCGATTTCGGCCCGTGTCGCCGAGGACCTGGGCTTCGAGGTCGGAATGTTCGCCGGCTCCATCGCCAGCGGCACGGTGCTCGGCGCACCTGACTACGTGGTGCTCACCCTCAGCGAGTTTGCCCAGCAGATATACCGCATCTGCCGCGCCGGAACGCTGCCGCTGATGGTTGACGCCGACCATGGCTACGGCAACGCCCTGAGCGTGAAGCGCACGGTCGAAGAGCTGGAGGCCTCCGGCGTGGCAGCCCTCACCATCGAGGATACGGTGCTGCCGATGCAGTTCGGCGACGGCCCTCGCTACATATCGCTGGAAGAAGGCGTGGGCAAGATGAAAGCCGCGCTCTCCGGACGCAACGACCCCAACACGGTGGTCGCCGGGCGGACCAGCAGCCTGAGCGAAGGGCTCGACGAGTGCATCCGTCGGGTCAAGGCCTATGAGGCCGCCGGCGTTGACGCCATCTTCCTGGCCGGCGCCAGCACCAGGGAGCAGGTCGAAGCGGTGAACGCTGAACTGAACATCCCGCTGCTGCTGGGCGGAGCCGGCGGTGAATTGTCCGACAAGGCGTGGCTCGGCCAGAACGGCGTGCGCGTGGCTCTGCAGGGACACCTTTCCTTCCAGGCGTCGATCAAGGCCGTGTACGATGTGATGAAGGCCCTGCGCGACGGCGTGGCTCCAGGCGACCTGCGCGATCAATGCGCCTCGGCCGATCTGATAGCCCAGGTCACACGGAAGGATGATTACGACCAGCAGATTGCCGATTACCTGAGGTGATCAGCCGGCTGGGAAATTTTCAGTCACCACAGTTCAAGGAGGAAAGCAATTATGGCTTTTGTTTGTAACCACCTGCACCTGCGGAGCGAAGACCCTGACAACGCCGCCAAGTTCTACGTCGACAACTTCGGCGCGGAAATCGTTTCGACCAGGCCGCTGTCCAACACGATCTCCCACACCCTGGAGTTGAACGGCCAGCCCCTGCTCACCGTTTCCGGCGAGGCCGAGGGCGAGAACGCCGTTCCCGGGTCAACCCACCCGCGTTTCGGGCTGGACCACTTCGGCTTCCAGACCGACAACATCCAGGAGGCATTCGAGCGGTTCAAGGCCAATGGCGCCAACATTATCTGCGATCCGTGGACCATGCCGTCCGGGTCCCAGGTGATGTTCGTCGAGGCGCCGGACAAGGTCAGCCTGGAAATCATCCAGCGGCCGGACTAAAAGACCAGCCCCCTGACGCAAGAGGCCGCCGGGAGCGTTCGATCCCGGCGGCTTCATCGATTCAGAACGGGTACTGCAGTTCTCCGTCAGCCAATTCCTGCGGCCATACCACGACCTTGCGGCCGTTCTGGCGCTGAATCAATGCGACCGACCTGCCGATCTGTCGGCCTGCGTCGTCGATCTTGAAACGGCCATAGAACGTACTGAAGTCTGCGTCCACCGCCGCTGCCAGCAGCGCGTCGTCGTCCAGCTCGCCCGCTATGGCCGCGCAGCGCTCGGCGACCAGACCCGCCGCCATGGCCTGAGCCATGGGATAGTCGATGGGCACGCCCGAACTCTCGGCGGCGTCGTTCAGTATCCTGAGCGCGGCGGCGGCATCCGGCCCCACGTCCGGAGTGGGGATGCTGAAGGCCGGTTCCCATTGGCTGGGACCGACGAATCCGTCCGCGCTACCGCCCAGAGCTTCCTCAAACCCGGCTATGGGAGCGGCTATCACCACAGCCAGCCCGATGTTGCTCCGGTTCGGGAGCCTGGCCAGCGCCCGGGCCGTACCCAAGTCGTGGCGAATGCGGCCGACGCTTACCACCAGGTCCGGCTCCTGCTCCGCCACATGGCGGGCAATTTCAGTGAAACTCACCTGCGTCGGTCGGTAGCGCAGGTCCAGCACCGTGGTGAATCCCAGCGCGTGAGCCGCCGATTCGGCGCCCCGCGCCACAAGCCGAGCGAAAGCGCCGGTGTCGATCCGCAGTATCACCAGCTTGCTGGCGTTGGAGTTTGCCTGGCGGACCAACTCCGGCGCTCCGACCAGGTACTGGTCGGCGGGCGTCAGGATGCTGATCACCTTGCGAAACCCCCGGGCGTAGTGCGCGTCGCCGGCGCCGCCGTGGTTCCAAACCACCTTTCCGTGGGACTCTGCGACCTCGACGGCCGCCGTGGTCAGGCCAGCGGAGTACGGCCCGAACAGCAGGTCAACCTTGTCGTCGGTGATGAGCTGTTCCGTGGCCCGTCGCGTCGCGTCCGCCGCGCTGCCGTCGTCGTAGCTGACCAGCGTCACCTGGCGCTTTTCGCCGCCCGCCGTGAGTCCGCCCTGACCGTTGACATACTCAACCCAGGCGGAAAGGCCGGCCAACGCCTGCTGGCCCTGCGTTGCGAATTGGCCGGTCAGCGAAGCTGATATTCCGGCCTTGACGGTTGCCGCCATCGCCGTGACCCCCTACGCGCGTGGGCGGAAAATGCCGAAACTGCTGGTGTAGCCGTGGAGGAAGGTGGTCCCGCTCACCGGCCCGATTTCTCCGTTGCAGAAGAAACCACCCAGCGGGACTGCCGCGCCGACCTTTTCGTGGAACACCTCGGTGTCGTGATTGGAACGGCCGTACAGGTACTTGCCCCTTCCCAAGCAGGAAAACAGCAGCGCACCGTGAGCCGGGTTCTCCCGATTGTCCACCGCATAGCGTTCCAACACCGCGGACAAGTCGTCGGCCGAGGTCTCGGCGTCCCGCAGGTGGAATTGCACCAACTGGCCTTCCTTCAGCATTTCACCGATGGCCAACACTCCGCTCCGCTGGTCCATTCCCATCACGTTGCGGATCAGGAAATCGCCCTGCTGGGGCTCGTCGATTAGCGCGTCCATCACCACGCCCAGGAACAGCGAGTGTTGCATCAGGTCGCGGTCTCGTTGGTCAGCCCCCTGGAAGAGGTTGCGCAGCACGTCAAGCGGCTGCTGTCCATCCAGCTCCACCAGGAAGTTGCGGTCGCTGCGGGTGATGTGCATGGGGGCGCCAATGGGCCGGCAACCCTGGGCTACCACCGTTTCGACGACGATGTTGCCCGACAGCGCCACCCCGACCGCACCCGAATCGTGGTAATCGCGCCCCAGGAACAGCCCGTTCTGCCGCGCTCCCTGCGCCGCGCTGGCCAGCCCGCCGATCTTCGCGGCGGCAGGGTAGGCGTAGTCCATCCCCAGCAGGAGGTTCTGCGCGGGGAAGGACATCGGATCCGCCAGCAGCACGAACTGTGGCTGGTCGGCGGGATCTACCCCCAGGGCGGTGTGCCATTCGTCCGGTGGCGCGTCCAAGCTGGGCAGATTGTCGCCTTCCAGCCGGATCGGGTGGATGTTGACCCCGGGCAGGCTGGCGGCGGTCATCGACACCGCGGGTTCCTGCTCAACCTCGTTGCCGCCGCCGATAATACCGCCGCCGGAACAACCCAGCACCAACGCCTGGTGTCCCAGCAGCTCGGCCACTAATTCAGGAAGGTTCGCGTAGTCCGAAGCGTACTCCGACGACGCAAAAACCACCGCCAGGTCTGCCGCCGTATCGCCCATGCTCGCCCGTATGGACGCCGCGCATTCCGAAAGGGCGGCGCGCAGGCTGTTCTGTTGAGAAAGTGCAGAAGCCCACTGCATAATTGACACCTCTACAGGGCTGTGACCGGCCCCAATTACAGGCATTCCGGTTTGGCGCGAGTATAGCATAGGGCGCGCGGCGACACGCCTTGCGGCCGCTCAAATGGACGCTGCGGTGCGACTTCACAAAACTTGCCGGCCAGCCCGGTTGACGCCCAATACTGCGCCGGGTATACCTGTTGGGGGCAACCCGGCGTTCCCGTTTGTCCCAAACATCTCGAGGCAGGTATCACACATGGCCGAATTGAGTCCCGCCCGCATCCTGGCGGAGTTGAAGAAGAACGGCGCTACCCACGTGGTCTGGCTTCCAGACAGCGAGACCAACTTCCTCTACGTGCTTATGAGCGAGGAACCCAGCCTGGACCTGGTGACCGTCAGCCGCGAGGGGCACGCTTTCTCCACCGCAGCCGGCCTAGCCGCCGGCGGCAAGAAGCCGGTCATCCTGATCCAGAATACCGGGATGATGGAGTCGGGCGACTCGCTTCGGGGTTGGGGCCTGGGCATGAACGTGCCGGTGGTGATGATGGTCGGATACCGGGGCTGGACCCGCCACGGCATCATCAACGACACCGCTGCCTTCTATACCGAACGGTTCCTCCATGCGTTCAACATCAACTACTACCTGGTTGAATCTGATGAGGATGCTGACCGCATATCGATCGCCTTTGACGAGGCGCAAAGAAACAAGCGTCCCGTCGCCGTTCTTGTCGGCGACGAATACCACGGCTTCAACGTCAGTCGCTGATCGACGCGAATAACGGATGTGACCATCATGATGAAAACGGCGGAAATGCTGGAAATCTTCAACAAACATCGTGGCGACGCCGTGGTGATACCCGGCCGCGGTGGCCGGTTCTGGGTCGAGTTGAGCGACCAGCCCGATCGCGACCTTCCCCTGGGGGACCCTGCCATGGGCGGCCACGCGTCATTCGCCCTGGGGCTCGCCCTCGCCATTCCCGACCAGCGCGTGGTGCTGTTCGACTCCGAGGGCGACGTGTTGATGGGGATGGGCGCGCTGCCCACCATCGCCGAGAAGGCGCCGTCCAACCTCTACCATTTCATGCTGGACAACGGCGTGTACGCCACCACCGGTGGCCAGCCGGTTCCCAACGCCGAGCAGATGGAATATGACGTGGTTGCCCAGGGTTGCGGCTATCCGGCCACCTATGCCATCGACAACCTTGAGGACTTCGCCAGCCAGATCGAAGAGATCCTCAGCTTGCCGGGGCCGGTGTTCGTCGCGCTGAAGATCGATCCGGAAATCATCAACGAACCCATCAATGCCCGTCCCCAGTGGCAGCGAAAGACCCGCAACCAGGCCGTGGCGGACATGCAGGCCGAACTCGGAATATCAATCGAGTAACCGCCCGATCGCCGGGGTGAGAGCCCACCTGGGATAGACATAACCGCAGCGCTTATCGAGCTTGTGTCCGGTCTGTGCTGGTATCATGGACTCAGGCCCAATCTGATCGTTCGCGATTGGGTGATATAACAAATACAGCAATGGCGCGCCGACGACGCCGTTAGCCGGGTCGTAGCGCGAAGGAGGTGGGTGATGCCGAGCAAGGGCAAACGGGTGGCGTCCCGACAGAACAACCTGCGCCGTCGTCGTGGCGGATCGAACCGTGCGGCTCCGGTGCGCAATCCCGCGGCCGCGTCCCCGACGGCTACGGCGGTGGCTGAAGCGGAACCGGATCGTCCCGCTCCAGCCGCGACTGCCACGGCTCCGGCCCAGCGTCAGCCCCGGCCTGCGACTGCAATTGGGAGGCCGGCTTCCGCAGCCCGCGGGCGACGGTTTGATCGCCCGGCGGCGTACAACCACGTGAGTTCAGAACTCAGGCGCATCGGAATATTTTCCAGCGTGCTGGTGGTTGTGCTGGTGGCCGCATCTTTTGTGCTTTAGGCCTGGCGCATGAAGCAGGGTTCGGACCGTGGTTCGTCAGGAATTCGACCACCGCGTGTTGGTGACGCCCGAACGTCCCGGCGTTTACCTGATGAAGAACGCCGCCGGGGCGGTCATCTACGTCGGTAAGGCCGCCGTACTGCGCAATCGGCTCCGGTCCTATTTCGGTTCTCCCGCCGGACTGGATCGCAAGACCAGGCGCATGGTCAGCGAGCTGGCCGATTTCGAATACATCGTTACGGACACCGAGGCCGAGGCTCTCATACTTGAGAACACCCTCATCAAGCGCCACCGGCCCTATTTCAACGTCCGTCTCAAGGACGACAAGACCTACCCCTATCTGAAAGTAGACCTTGCCGAGGACTTCCCCCGCGTGTACATCACCCGGGGAGTCCACAAGGATGGCGCGCGCTATTTCGGGCCCTTCGCCAGTGCGGGCAGCGTCCGCCAATCCATGGACCTGGTCAAGAAGCTTTTCCCCTACCGTTCCTGCACGAAGCGGATCACGGGAACCGACCCGCGCCCTTGCCTGGAATACTACATTCACCGCTGCGTTGGCCCCTGCGCCGGGCTCGCCACCCAGGATGAGTACGCAGAAGTAGTCAAACAGGTGATCCTGTTCCTGGAGGGCAACACCGAAACCGTCACGGGTCAGCTTCGGGACAAGATGGAGGCGGCCGCCGAGGATCTGGAATTCGAGCGGGCTGCCGCGCTCCGCGATCAGATGGCCGCCATTCAGAAGTTCGAGGAGGAGCGCACCGTCAAGGTGGATTCGGGACGTTCTACGGACCTCGATGCTATCGCGATCTCCGTCGCGGCCAACGAGACCTGGGTGGAGGTGTTCTTCATCCGTCGCGGAAAGCTCATCGGCCGGGATCATTTCTTCATGGAAGGTCCCCAGGACGGCGAACCCGGCGAGATCATCGCCCAGTTCGTGCAGCAATTCTATGCCACCGCACTGGAAGTGCCCCCCATTGTCCTGGTGCAGCACGACCCGCCCGCCGAGGATTCCCAGCTCCTGCAGGACTTTCTGCGCAGCCGCCGCGAGGGCGCGGTGCGGCTCTATCGCCCCCAGCGCGGGGAGAACCGCAAGCTGATGGATGTGGTCGCCGCGAACGCCGTGGAGGGTCTGGCCCAGCATCGCGTCAAGTGGCTGAACCGCTCCGACGCCATCCAGGGCGCCTTGGGTGAGCTGGAGGAGGAACTCAGTCTGCCCACCGCTCCGAGACGCATGGAGTGCTACGACATTTCGCACATCCAGGGGAGCAACCTGGTGGGCAGCATGGTGGTTTTCGATGACGGCAAACCCCGCACCCGTGATTATCGCCGGTTCAAGATCAAGGCCGTGGACGGTGTGGACGACTACGCCAGCATGAAGGAGATGCTGACCCGTCGTTTCAAACGCCTCAGCCAGGCCATCGCCAACCCCGATCCGGACGGCAAGGTCGACAACTGGGGTGTGATTCCCGACCTCGTGGTTATCGATGGAGGCAAGGGTCACCTCTCGGCTGCTCAGGAAGTGATGCTCCACCTGGGCCTGGAGCAGATCCCGTTGTGCTCGTTAGCCAAAGAGAACGAGGAAATATTTGTGCCGCATACCCCTGAGCCCATCGTCCTGCCCCGGGACTCACAAGCGCTCTACCTCATGCAGCGCCTCCGTGACGAAGCCCACCGGTTCGCCATAAGTTTCCACCGCAATCTCCGCTCGAAGAGCAGCCTGAAATCGCCCATCGACATGGTGACCGGCATTGGTCCCAAGCGGAAGCGCATGCTGCTGCGCCGGTTTGGATCGCTCCAGGGCATCAAGGAGGCCAGCGTCGAGGAGATCGCGGCCGTGCCGGGTCTGACCAGATCGCTGGCGGTCCGTCTGAAACAGACTATCTGAACAGACCGAGGTCCACGGTGTCGGTGGCCGAAGGACCCCATGAACTGCCGGAGCGACCCGAAATCATCGCCCCATTCTGTCTTGTATCGTCCCCCCGGCCAGGGCCGGCGTGCTTTTGGTTCCCTCCGGCTGGGCATCGATCCTGCCGTATCCTCAGCCGTATTCGTTACCACGTTCACCGACGATTTTAGGTTCCTGAATTTCCTCGCTGCGGGCGGTCTGCTGGTGCGGGCGTGGGGATGATGGTTTGGTAGAACCTCGCCGACGTGCTGCCTTGCCATCACTCCCGGAGTTACTTTACTATTGAACGTGGCGCGAATGCGTCGTCGAGTGGGTGGGATGAATAAGCTCAGCATCAGCTTGCCAGCGGGCGGTGAGATCTGCATTGAGTCGGACGATGCGGGGCTTGTTCGTGAAGTCCTGTATTCATTTATGCCGCAACTCACGGGGTCCAACGGCGTCGCTACGGATGGGGTCACGGCCAAAACGGTAGACCCGTCACCGCATTCCAACGGCCATTCCGCGAGCAACGGTTCGGCTCAGCATGTCGCCGAGCCACCGCGAACTCCGATCGGCACTGCTGAAAGCAACGGGGCTCCCCAAGTGGTACCCGCGGCCACTGTCGTCCAAATGGCTCCGGCGCCTGCCGCTTCGTCAAATGGCGAACCCGTCTCGGCGCCCCCGGTGTCTGCGGGGTCAATGACGCCTTCGGAGCACGAGTACATCGCCTTTTGCCAGCGGGTCAATCCGCTGGGAGACATGCGTCGGGTGGTGGTCGCCGCCGAAGCGGCGCATCGCTACCTGAACATAGCCAGCGTCGATCCCGACGGCCTGGAGCATCTTTTTACCCTGGCCGGCTGGTCCATTCCGCACAGTTTCGTGCAGACGCTGCGCAACGCCGCGCGGACCAAGTTCCGTTGGTTGGAGCGAATACCCGGCCTGTCCGGCCACTACAAGGTGACCAACACCGGGCGCAGCATTGTCCTTGGCGAACACGAGGCCAGGACCGAAGCGGAATAATCCGGCTGCGGCCCGTGTAGTACAATGATCGCCGCCGCCTCGCGTCGTGCGTGGGCGGAGTTGTTTCGGTTCCCGTCCTAGGAGTTTCACCATGCGCATGTACATCTGCGGCGAGTGGGTCGACCGCGATGAGAA
The DNA here is from genome assembly GCA_034423575.1 of Dehalococcoidia bacterium. Lineage (GTDB taxonomy): Bacteria > Chloroflexota > Dehalococcoidia > Lucifugimonadales > UBA3495 > Bin87. The sequence goes on from DAOUIF010000072.1 coordinate 31,939, forward strand.
GATGCCCGTAATCAATCCTTTCGACCAAGCTGCGTTTGACACGGTTCCGCGCGGGACCGCTGCCGACGTGCAGGCCGCCATCGCCAGCGCAGTCCGTGGCGCCGCGGTGATGGCCAAATTGCCGGCTCATCGGCGCTACACAATCCTCAAGCGCGCCGCCGATCTGATGGAAGAGCGGGCCGACGACCTGGCGGAGACCATAACTCGAGAAGAGGGGAAGGTCATTGCTGAAGGTCGTGCAGAGGTCCAGCGTGCCGTACAGACGATCACCCTTTCTGCCGAAGAAGCCAAGCGCTTGCATGGAGAAACTGTGCCCCTGGATTCCGCGCCCGGGATAGTAAACCAGTTTGGGTTCACGATTCGCGTGCCCGTGGGGGTGGTGGCTGCCATAGCGCCGTTTAACTTCCCACTGAACCTCGTGTGCCACAAGGTGGGACCCGCGCTGGCCGGTGGCAACGCTGTCATCCTCAAGCCGGCCGGGGACACGCCGCTGTCCGCCCTGAAGCTCACCGAGATACTGCTGGAAGCCGGTCTTCCCGAGGAAGCGATTCAGACCATCACCGGTTCCGGAGCCGAAATCGGCGACGCCATCACCGGCTCGTCGGATGTCCGCAAGATCACCTTTACCGGCAGCATGGAAGTTGGCGACCAGATTTGTCGCAACGCCGGCATCAAGAAGGTCACGATGGAGCTGGGATCCAACAGCCCCTTGATAATCATGTCCGACGCGGACATTGAGAAGGTCGCGGCGGCCACAGTCTCCAGCGGGTTCGCCAACGCCGGGCAGGTCTGCATCTCGACCCAGCGTGTTTTCGCCGCTCGCACCATCTATGCGGACCTCCTCGACGCGCTGGTCAAGCCCACCCAGGAATTCAGCGTCGGCAACCCATTCGACGAAGACGTGAAGATGGGGCCGATGATCCGCGAAACCGATGCCGTTCGCGTCGAGAATTGGATCGCCGAGGCTGTGGGCCAGGGCGCCCGCGTCATCGCCGGCGGTGACCGTGAGGGAACCCTGCACTCTGCCACCGTGGTGGCAGACGCCCGCCCCGAGATGCTCATTTCGCGTGAGGAGCTGTTCGGGCCGGCCGTTGCGGTCAGCGCTTTCGACGACATTGACGACGCCATCGCCAAAGCCAATGATACCCGTTTCGGCCTGTCTGCGGGTATTTTCACGCAGAATGTGGACTGGGCCATGAAGTTTGCCCAGGAAGTCCACTCCGGCAACCTGCACATCAATTCCTCGCCGCAGTGGCGTGCCGACGTAATGCCTTACGGCGGACTCAAGGACAGCGGGATGGGGAAAGAGGGCCCTGCCTACGCCATAGAGGAAATGACCGAGCTCAAGATGGTCGTATTCCACCTCGGCGGATAGGCCCAGCGCAATCCGCACCGAAATTCTCTAATCCAGACCAATCAGGGGCGAATGATCATTCGCCCCTACCCATTTCACGACGACGGAGTGCCTCTATGACCAGCAGACCACACGGAATCGACGGCTGGGGCTACCCCAATCAGGAGTATGCTCCCGAGCCGCGAGTGATGACCGAAGCGCCGCGCAGCGCCCTGGTGGTGACGCCTCATCCTGACGACGCTGAAGGCGGCTGCGGCGCGACCATGGCCAAGTGGATTGCCGAGTCCGGGACCAAGGTGGTCATCCTGATGTGCACCAACGGCAACAAGGGTACAGGTGACCGATCGTTCACGCCCGAATCGCTGGCCGCGACGCGGGAAATCGAGCAGCAGAACGCCGCCAGCGTGCTCGGAGTGTCTGAGGTGGTGTTCCTTCGCTACGGCGACGGTGAACTGGAGGACACCCACGCCTACCGTGGGCAGGTCGTGCGCGAGATCCGACGGCACAAGCCGGAGGTGATTTTCGGAATCGACCCCTACCGCGTTACTTCGCACACCCACCGCGATCACCGTCACAGCGGACAGGCGGCATTGGACGCTGCTTACTCCTACGCGTGGAGTTGGCAGGATTTTCCGGAGCAGATCGAGGGAGAAGGATTGGAACCTCATCGGGTCCGGGAGGCGCTGTTGTGGGGGTCCGAGCGGCCCGACACCTTCATCTCCATCACCGAAGAGCACATCCGGCGCAAAGCCGAAGCCCTGAGTCAACACGCGTCACAGATCAGCGCCCGTACCCGCTCCCAGCGCCTCGACCGCATGACGGAAGGCTCTCGGCTACAAGGAGAGCGTTGTGGTGTGCCCTTCGCCGAGGGGTTTCGGCGTATTGAGTTCGGGCTTGGCAGCGATGAGTGGTGGCTGCTGAACCGCTAGGCGTCGACCGAAGGCCGTATAATGGACTGGTAAGGTAACTGGCGTGGTCACGATCAATACAGCTGAGGATTTGCTGCGCGCACTGCGGGAAAACCCGGAGTGGAAAGAGGCGGTTCGGAGGGAAATTCTCACCGAGGAGCTGATGAACCTGCCGGCGCGGTTCGACCAGTTCGCGGCCAAAACCGAGCAGTTCATTGACGAGCAGCGGCAGTTCAACGAAGAGCAGCGGCAATTCAACGACCGTGTGGAAGGTTTCATGGAGCGAGCCGACCGGCGGTTTTCCAGGATCGAGGATGACATCTCGAATATGCGTGGCGAATATGCCCGGAACACCGCCATTGGCGAGGCCCCTGACATCGCCGAGCATATGGGGTTCCAGATGATGCGCGTATTGAGCAGGGATGACCTGCGGGAATTGCTCCGCGCCTCGGATACATCCGGTATAGCCACGTCCCAACTGCAAAGTTTCCGCCGCGCCGATTTGGTCATAGAAGCCGCCGACGCGGACGGCAATATCCACTACATTGCGGTGGAAGCTTCGAATACCGGGGACGAGCGCGATACCCGTCGCTCCATCAGAAACGCCGGATTCCTGGCCCGCTTCACCGGCCGACCTGCCCACGCGAGCATCGCCAGCGTTCGTAACGACTACCGCATTCAGGACACAATCGACAGCGGGCAAGTGTACTGGTACGCATTGGCTGACCGCGATTCGCCCACGGAATAGATCGCATCGCACCCGGACAACTCAGGCAGCTATCGCGGCTATCACCTCGTCAGCCGTTGCAACCCAGGCCATGCGTGGGAAGATGATGTCCATGCACACGTCGTGCTCGGCGGCGGTGCCGGCAGCGCAACAGTCCCGCACCACGACGCAATCGTAATCTTTGTCCCTGGCGTCCCGAAGCGAGCCTTCCACCACTCCGGTGGTCGAATAGCCCGTCAGGATCAGCGTCGTTATCCCAAACCGACGGAGGTAGACCTCAATGTTGGTGGTGTTGAACGGGCTCGTGGTGTGCTTGATCACGACCGGGTCTTCAGGCCGTGGGGCCAGTTCTTCGACCACCTCGGCATCATGAGTACCGACAGTCAGGCGGGGACCGGCATCGGCGGCGCTGGCGGGCGCCCCGAAAGGCGGCCGCGGGGCGTCGCGGCGGTCGGCCCGGCGGTTCACGACCACGTAGATCACGGCCATCCCAGCTGCCCTCGCCTTTTCCAACAGTCGGACGCTGTTGTCAATTATCTCGGCTCCTGACAGAGGTTGAACGGGCATGACGCCGCCCTTGACCAACTCGTTCTGCATATCCTGGATCAGCAGTGCGGTGGTGTTCGGATCAATCGTGATTTCTGCCATATATCTCCTCCGGTAGCCGGTTGTCAGGCGTGCGCGAGATTGACGCCAGCGGAGCGTTGGAACTTTGCTTGTCGTCGTTTGAGCGGGGAAACGCCGCGCCGTCCGCACCGAAGATGACGCCGCGCGCTCGCATCATCGCGGTAGTATTCGCGCGGGCGATGGCGCGAAGCACGTTCGAAACGATGCCCGTGTTCTTGCGGATTGCCTTGGCTGGCGCTTGCGAGATTTCGATGGGGCCGGGTTCCAGCAAACCCCAACCGGGCGGGATCATCTCCGTCAGTACCACACCCCGTGGAGCCATGATGTAATGGTAGTCCGCGATTGCCAGGAAGCGCGGGTTGTGAAACTTCGTCGAGACGGTCGCCAACCGTTCCCGCAATCGCTCCGCCTCCTGTTCCAGCCGGGATTCGTCGCCGTTAGATGATCGGTAACCGGGGGAGTGAGTCAATTCGATGCGCCGACGAAGAGCATCCTGGCGCCGCCGCAGACGGTCGATGTCTGCTTCGGTGTGGTTGTCCCGGGCGAAGTCCGCCCGGGATGCCTTCACTTCCACCACGTATATGGCGTTGCCCGGCCCGACACCGACGAGGTCGACAACCTTGCCCCAGGGGCCCTGCAGCCGGACTTCTAGGCCGATGCATCGGCATCGCGCATCAGAGTAAAGCCATTCCCAGGCTTCCCACTTTAGCGCATAGGCCAGGTCCGACTCGCTGCCCAGCTTGAACCGCGCGGGATCCAGGGACGGAACCGACGGCGCCCCGCACATTGAAAACGCCTACTGTTCCTGCAACTCTCGGACGATGCGCCGCAGCTGTCCCTGTTCAGCGTCATTAGCCGTCTGAATGGAGAAGTGCATCTCGTCTACCAGCCCGCCGTACCGCTCCTTGAACATGCCGGGGATTTCGTCGTACTCGCCGATGATGGCGAAGGCGTTGAGCATCTCGTCGGTGACCAGGTCTCCCATTTCGCTCCATTTGCCCTCGCGCGACATGACGTGCAGCTCCTTGCCGATGTCCTCGAAGCCGTGGCATTCCAGCACCGGGAAGTAAGTTCGCGTGGACGAATAGAAGGCGATGCGACGCTTGGTCTCCTCGGCGGCGTCGGCGATGGCGGCCCGGTTGGGTCCGGTGACGATGAACCCTCCGCCGACCACGGAAACATCCTCAGCATTGCGGCCGGCGCGTCGTGCGCCCTCTGCCACGTTGGGCTGCACGACCTGACGCACGTATTCCGGCGATACCAGACTGTGCAGCATGAGCCCGTCGCTGCACTCTCCGGCCACGAGACAGTTGTACCCATTGACGGCCGCGGTGTACACCTCGGGATGGGCATACTCGCTGGGCCCAGGACTGAAGAATGGCGTCATCAGCGAGAACTGGTAGAAATCCCCGGCGTATTCCAGGTTGCTGCCGGTGTCCCAGCAGTTCCAGATGGCATGCAGCGATTGCACGTACTCCCGCAGGCGGGGCCCGGCAGACCCAGTCCACCGGGTGGAGAACCTCCGCTCGATGTGGCCTTTCACCTGCGTTCCCAGACCCAGGCGGAAACGCCCGCCGCTATTGCCCTGCAGGTCCCGGGCGGTATAAGCCACCACCATGGGAGACCTGGGAAAAGCGATGGCGACGTGGGTCTCCAGGGTCACGCGACTGGTGGATGTCGCTGCCACGGCCAGCGGCAGGAAAGGATCGTGGGCCGTCTCATTGGTGGAAACGCCGTCGTATCCCATGGACTCCGCCCACGCAGCCTCGGCGGCCACGGCGTTCAGGTCACGGGATCGCAGGGAATAAACAACTCGCATAGGGGTGGCTCCTTATTGGCTGGCCGATTACTTTGCAATCCGCCAACCCCTGTGCTTCAAGGCGGTGCTGACGAGCATCTCAAATTCTGTCTCGTCCATTTTCAGGAGATCGTCCAGCATCTTACGGTGCGGGCCGATAACGGTCAAAAATTCTTCATGGTGGTGGACTTTGAACACCGCCAGTACGCCAAATTTCAACGCATTATGAAGCGGTTGTGAAAAATCAGCTATGTTTACTGGTTGGTCAGCCCAGTCAACTTTGCGACGGTGCGGGAATGGGCAGCCATCGTCAGGTTCAGGACAGTAGTACACACCGGATTCGACCCGACCATAGCGTTGCAGAGTATGCTCTTTCGTTGGCGTGATGATGTAATCGCCGGGTTTGATGTCTACCATAAACTTACAGATTCCGCCTGCGGCAGCGGCAACCTTTTTGGGCGCAGCCTCGGGGATGTCATCTTGAATGAGGCGCTTAAATTCATCCATCTCAGTGATCTTGGTGAGGTCGGTACCAGGTATCCAGCCTGCCGCCACATATCCGCCGGTCACAAAATGGTCGGTGTAATCGCCTTTGTCAGCCCCAACACGCCAGACATTGGCGATAGCTTCGCTTCCGTTGGAACCGTCCTGTGACACTATTTTACTTTCCGCGCCTCCCAAGTCATAAAACACGTCCAGCTGCGACCTATCCTCGGCGTCCGCCAGCGTCGCAACCATCAACTCCATAAACTCGGCGTAACCGTAGCCCTCACCCCGGAGCGGGATCACAATCTCCCACAGTTTGCCTTTTTGTTCCTTGCTGAGAATCGTACCCCACTGTCCCCATGGGCGATCGTTTCCCCACCCCTGCGACTCCAGATACGCCCGCAAGTTTGCGGTGGTCAAGGATTTCAATGCTTCTTTGTCCCTGATTTGCACTTTCACAATGTTTAACCGCTTAATGCCTTGTCCATCAGGTCAGCCAGTTGGGAACTGCTGAAAACGTTGGTTGTCGGAATGTGAACCGTTACGCTGCTGGAGTTTCCTACTTCCGGCCTCCCTTCAAGGGACAGCCAGTAGGCACAATAGCGCAAGCAAAGTTCAGCATCAGTCTGCGTCAACCACTGCGTTTCGTCATCCGGCAGCAGGACCAGTATCAGGATGATCGGGCGCGTGAAGTTGCGCAGGCTATCGTAATCGCGTATCGGCAGCGGAGAGCGCAGCTGCCGGCCGTCGCGCCCTATAACGTTCCGGGATGTAGCCTTGGCCTGGATCCGATGATCTCCTCGATTGTAGCCCTGTTCAAAATCCAATCTACGCTGCCCCGATCCACTTTCGGTTCAATCACTTCACAATCGGCATAGGTCGCCACCGCGTTGATGTATGCCAGCGAAAAGCGCTCCTTCCGCGTGTTCAAATCCATTCGCGGCGTTAGCCTTCCACCGGCGCGCGCTCGGCGTACAGTTGGTCCGTTTTCGCGGCCATGATGAAATCGTTGCGATGGAGGTTGCGGATCTTGTGCGTCCACCAAGTCACGCTGACCCGTCCCCATTCGGTGGTCAGCCTGGGGTGGTGGCCTTCGGATTCTGCCAACTCGCCCAAGGCGTTGGTGAATTCCAGCGCCTCCACGAAATTATGGAACCGGAACTGCCGGTCCAGCTTCGGGATACCGGACTCGTCTATCAAGGACCAATCGCCCACGGCCGGATGCAATTCCGCGATTTCAGTGTCCGTGACGTGGGGGGAGTCACGGCGGCAGGCGGTGCATCGTTCGCTGTACAGTTTGGTCATTGGGATTCTCCTCGTTTGGAACGTATGACGCAATTCTAGCATAGCGCAGTTGAGCGTCCGTCCGTGCTGCGGTATAGTTTCCGGCGATGCTATGCCGTCCAGCGGCAGGAGGTCTGCGATGATTTACGGGGCGATAACCAATTCGTGGCGAAACCAGCTTGACGACATCGACCTCAGTGATCTCATCTCCACCGCGCAAGACCACGGGGCGCGGCACGTCGAACTGCGGCAGACCTGTCTCGGCGCCGCCGAATCTGGCGAGGGTCAGGATTGGCGGCCGAACCTGACCGCCCTCGCGGATGTCGTGGTACGGTTCCCGGAACTGAGCTTCGACCTGGCCGTCGCGCTACCCTGTATAACCACCGAGGTCGATCCCCAAGGCGGTCTCTACCAGTCCCAGTTGGAAGCGGCCCGCCTGGTTGGCGGCGGTTCGCCCCACCTGCGCACCGTGGATCCCGGCACGTCCGATACCCCGTGGGAGGAGCCGGCGGATGTCGCCCAAGCCGCTGGTCGGATCGTTCCGCTGGTGCGTGAGGCTGCTCGTCAAGGCGTTGTCTTCTCCATGGAAAATTCGGGACAGCCGCTGCGCTCCATGGCCCTGTTGGTAAGCGAGGCGCGAGCCCAATTGACCGAGGAAGAAGGGCAGTACCTCGGTCTGTGTCCCGACCCCACCAACCAACTGCGCCGCCACCCGGATAGCAATCCACTGGACGAGCTGGCCAACCTGCCCGCCGACTACATCAAGATCGTGCACTTCAAGCAGGCCCTCGACGGCGTCGCCATTGCAAGCGTGGACGACGGTGACCTCGACTGTCGAGCCATGCGCCGCATCCTGCAGAGCAAAGCGTATGACGGGCCCGCGATCATGGAAATCCCGCCGCATGACCACGTTTTCGAGAACCTTGCCGCAAGCTTTGCGTACCTGGACGCCTAGGGCTATCGCCTTACCGTCGTCGCGTAGACGGTTCGTACGCTAATGCAGGATCACAGCGACTACACCGTCTCCATACACTACGATCGCAGGCTTTACCGGCAGGATATCGCCGGCTCCAAGGCGCACGCCGCCATGCTGGCCAAGCAGGGCATCATCGCCCGGGAAGACGCCGACGCGATAGTTGACGGCCTTTCCACAGTGCAGGAGGAAATCGAGCGGGGCGATTTTCCGTGGGATCCCGCCCTGGAAGACCTTCACATGAACATCGAGCGCCGGCTGACCGACCTGATCGGTCCGGCCGGAGGACGGCTGCACACCGGGCGTTCGCGCAACGACCAGATCGCCCTGGACATGCGCCTGTACACCCGCGCTGCCATTGACGACACGGTGGCAGGATTGCGCTCAGTCCAGCGCTCCCTGGTTGCTCTCGCGGAGCGTTACGTCGACGTGGTGATGCCGGGATACACCCATTTGCAGCGGGCGCAGCCGGTCCTGTTCGCCCACCACATGCTGGCCTACTTCGAGATGTTGCAGCGCGACGCCGGTCGGTTTGCCGATTGCGCCGCTCGCATGGACGTGCTTCCGTTAGGCAGCGGCGCGCTGGCCGGGGTGCCTTACCCGACGGACCGCGACGCCGTCGCCTCGGCTCTGGGATTTTCGGAGATCAGCCCGAACAGCATGGATGCAGTGGCCGACCGGGATTTTCTGGCCGAGTTCCACGCTGCGGCCGCCATCGCCATGATGCATGTTTCGCGCCTGTCAGAGGAGATCGTCATCTGGTCCAGTCGCGAGTTCGACTTCGCACGGTTGGCGGATGAGTTCACCACCGGTAGCAGCATCATGCCCCAGAAGCGAAACCCCGATTTTGCCGAAATTGCCAGAGGCAAAACAGGTCGCGTGTACGGCAACCTGATGGGCATCCTGACCGTTCTGAAGGGCCTGCCGCTGACCTACAATCGGGATCTGCAGGAGGACAAAGAGGGTTTCTTCGATACGGTCGATACGCTGCTGTCCACCCTGTCCGTCTTTGCCGATATGCTCCCGGGGATGGAGTTGAACACCGAGCGTGTCGAATCCCTGGCCGGCGAGAGCTACATGCTCGCCACTGACCTGGCGGACTACCTGGTGGGCAAGGGGGTGCCCTTCCGCGATGCCCATGGCGTCATGCGCCGCCTGTGCCAGCACTGCGAAGCGGAAGGACTGGTCCTGTCCGATTTGCCGTTAGCCGAGTACCGGCGTTTCGCGGCTCAGTTCGACGAGGGAGTGTACGCCATCACCGCTGCGGCATCGGTCGCCGCGCGGGACAACCCGGGCGGCACGGCTCCCAATCGCGTTGCCGATGGCCTCGCCCGCGCCAAACAAATCCTGCTGGACGCGGAGACCCCGTGACCTCCACTGCCGCGCACGTCCAGATCGCCCCTTCGGTTCTCGCCGCAGACTTTGGCCGACTGGCTCAGCAGGTGGCGGATGCTGAGGCGGCCGGCGCTGATCTGATCCATGTGGACGTGATGGATGGCCGCTTCGTCCCCAACATCTCCTTTGGCGAAGTGGTGGTGGACGCCATTCGCGGCGCCACGTCCCTGCCTCTGAATATCCACCTCATGGTCCATGAGCCTGACCGGCTGCTGCCCGGCCTGGTCAAGAACATCAGCGATCAGGTCCTGGTGCATGCCGAGGCGTGCACGCACCTGCACCGAACCATTGGATACATCAAGGAACAGGGTTGCCAGGTGGGTGTTGCAATCAATCCGGCAACGCCTGTCGCCGCGGTGGAGGAGGTGCTTCCCGACCTTGATATTGTGCTGGTGATGACCGTCAACCCGGGGTTCGGAGGGCAGTCCTTCATACCGCGGGCGCTGGGAAAATTGCGTCGTCTTTATCGCACCATCGCCGACAACGGTTACTCCGTGCAACTGGAGGTCGATGGCGGCGTGAAGGCCGACGATACGGCCCGCGATTCTGTCGCCGCCGGCGCCGGCATCCTGGTTGCCGGCACCGCAATATTCAACCGGGACCAGTCGGTGGCGGAGGCGATGGCGGCGCTCCGGGAGAGCGTGGCGGGACTGACCGCGGGCAATATGCCGGGCAGTTAGTGGTTTTGGGAGAACCCTGCCGGGGACGTATCGCCGATTTCCAGGCTGTCGTTGCTGGTGAGGCGGCGCAGCCGTCGCAGTTGCGTGTTGCTGGTGATGGTGAACGGGCGTGGCGGCGTGGTCGTGAGCTGAAGCAGGTACGGCATCAGGTCTTCAACCCGCTCAATTGTGTCGCCCAGCTCTTCCACCCGGTGATAATTTTCGTAATAGTTCTGGTGGCCCACCCGGTAGGCGTCCGACAGAGCCATACTCTGGTCGTGGTCAAAGCCATATTCGAGGGCGATTTGGCTGGCGACGTCGTGGATATCCTGGTGCGATTTATGCGGCCAGCCTCGCTGCTCTGCGATGACCTTGAACGGCTGCACCACGGCGCCCCACGCTTTTTCACCCGCCTCCATCCGGCTGCCTTGCGCCAGCTCTTCGCGGGCGTGAGCGATAAAAATCCGGCTGATCTGACGACGGTCTTCGTCGCTTTGAACGCCGGGCGGCGGCAAATCGGGAACGGTGGCCATATCACCCTCACCGTATCCGGTGAGTTCCAGTTGCATTGACCCGCCGCAGGCGGGTCATCATTTGTCAGGTGCTACGCGGCCGCTCGTGCCCGGGCTTTCTTGCCGCGCGGCGGCTTGTACATGGTTCTGAGGCACCGCGAACAGATTTTGACCCGTGTGGGCTTGCCGTCAATGGATAGCGTCTGCTTGTGAACGTTGGCCTTCCACCGCGTCTTGGTCTTGCGGTTGGAGTGGCTCACGTTGTTTCCGGTCATGCCGGATTTGTTGCATATCTGGCACTGCATGGCTCGTTTCCTGCCTGGTTAGTGGCGCAGATTATAGCATATCGGGCTCCCGAATGTGGTGCGCCGCTCGGGTCGCTCGGGACATTACATGGAATTTACCTGCGCCCTACTTATGCCAAACCCGCGGATCGTTATAAAATAGCGGACGCCGAAGCCATGTTTACCGGATTCGTCGGGAGGATCACATGAGCGCTACAGCAACAATGTACTGGTGGCCACGTTGAAGCAGCTGTCGCAAGGTGCGAGAGTTGCTCGTGCAAAACGGATACACGGTCGAGGAGCGCGATTATTTCAAAGAACCTTTCTCGGAAACAGAACTGCGCGACCTTGTCGCTGAGTTGGGAGAACCGGGAGTGACCGGCATGTTCGCCTCGCGAAGTCCTTCCCTGAAGAAGATGGGTTTGAACGCCGCTGATCTTTCCGATGAACGGAAGCTGGCGCTGATGCTGGAAGAGCCGCGCCTGGTTCGTCGCCCCATCGTCCTGTTGGGTGATCGATTGATCGTAGGGGCCAGCGTAAAGGCCATGACCGAAGCGCTTAACTCCTGATTCGTTCCGAGCCGAGACCTCCAACGCCGCCAGGACACCGAACCGATTATGAAAATATTTTTCGACGTGGACTACACCATCCTGGGCTTGGACGATACCCTTCGTCCCGGCACCGTGGACACTTTCCAGAAACTCCTCGATGATGGGCACGAAATCTACATCTGGTCCGGTATGGGCGAGCGCTGGGAGGTCATCGAGAAGCACGACTTGCATCGGTTCGTCTCCGGCGTGTACGAAAAACCCACCCACCACTTCCACGAGCGCCTGCCGGAGTTGAAGATTCCAGTGGAGCCGGAGTTTGTAATCGACGATTATCCCGAGATCGTTGCTGCGTTTGGCGGCGTCTGGGTACCACCGTATTTCTTCTCGCGCAGCGTCGACCACGAGATGGACCGCATCTACCGGATCATCTGCGATTTCCTGGAAACCGGGGACTCCGAAGACCGTCAGTACCGCGCCAAGGGGACCAAGGTACCCCTGTTCTAGCGGCGCGCCCGGACAAATGCCCATCCAACAGCTCCCGCCTCACGTCGCCGCCCAAATCGCGGCCGGTGAGGTCATCGAACGTCCAGCGTCGGTGGTCAAGGAGTTGGTGGAAAACTCCCTGGACGCCGCCGCCACCCGCATCGCCGTCTCCATTCGCGAAGGTGGGGTCGCTGAGATCCGCGTCACCGACGACGGTTATGGCATCGCTACCAACGAGCTGGATCTGGCCTTCCGGCATCACGCCACCAGCAAGCTCTCCACCGCCGAAGATTTGCAAACCGTCTCGACGTTGGGGTTTCGCGGCGAAGCGCTGCCCAGCGTGGCGGCCGTCGCTCGGGCAATTTGCACGACGCGTCCACCCGCTTCGCAAGCGGGAGCCCGTATCGAGTTTCGTCACGGCGTCTGTGTGGACCAGCGGCCCGAGGGGTGCCCGCCGGGCACGTCCATCCAGGTTATGGATCTGTTCGGCGATCAGCCCGCCCGGCGCAGGTTCCTCCGCTCGGCGCCGGCCGAAGCCGCCCGTGTCCAAGAGGTTGCAACCCGCTACGCACTGGCCCATCCCGAAGTGCGGTTCACGCTTTCGGTCGACGGTCGCGAGGCGATCAACACCCCGGGGTCTGGCCGGTTGCAGGATGCCATCCTGTCCATATATGGGGCGGAGGTGGCCGCGCGTATGCTGCCAGTTTCCCTGGTTGATGGTGACATGTCCATTGACGGGTATACTTCGGCCCCCGAGCTCAACCGGCGCAACCGCTCCTACACCACCCTGCTGGTCAACCGACGCTGGGTTTACGACCGGTCCATCTACTACGCCATCGAGCAGGCATACCAGGGTACGCTACCGGACCGGCGTTTCCCGTTCGCCATCGTCAACATTTCGTTGCCGACTGAACAAGTGGACGTCAACTCCCACCCCACCAAGCGGGAGGTGCGGTTCCGTAACGGCGACCGCGTGTTTTCCCGCGTGCAGCGCGCCGTGCGGGAGCCTCTGATCGCCCATGCCCCGCCGCGGACGGCGACACGATCGTTCGCGCCCGTCGATGCGGCAGCGCAGCTAGCGGCCACTCCGGCGTCGTTAGAAAGTCCGCGTCTGCCATCCACTGATGGACCGGCGCCGCGCCGTGACGACATCGCGTTGCCCACCACTGCCCTGGCGACGGCTGAGGGCTCACTGCGGGATGTTTTGGCCGACCTTCGAGTTGTGGGTCAAATCAGCCAGACCTACATCGTCGCCGAAGGCCGGTCCGGGATGTACCTGATCGACCAGCACGCGGCTCACGAACGGGTAGTCTTCGATCAGATCCGCCAACGCATGCAGGGTGGGCAGCGACCCTCGCAGCCCCTGCTTGCTCCCCTGACGGCGGAGCTATCCGCGATCCAGGCGGTGACCCTGGAAAGTTACTCCGACCTGCTCGCGGACTACGGGTTTGTGGTGGAACCTTTCGGAGATCGGGCCTGGCTGGTCCGTGCGATCCCCGCCAGTCTGGCTGCCCGCGCAAACTCCGATCCCGCCGTTGCAGTGACCGATCTACTTGATGCGGTGGCTGTGGAACAGGTGGTTATGGAGCGCGAGGACGCGCTGGCCGCCACGGTCGCGTGCCACGGAGCCGTGCGCGCGGGAACGATGCTGGCGCAGGAAGAGATGGACGCGCTGCTGCGGCAACTCCAAACCACCGAAAATCCGCACAACTGCCCCCACGGGCGTCCCACGGTGGTGCATTTCTCCGAATACCAGCTGGAACGCGAATTCGGCCGACGCTGACTCTGGAAAAATCAATGAGGCAGCCAACCGGCTGCCCCATCACGGTAATCGATTGCTGGTTCCCACCTAACGACGCGGGTCAGTCCTAGGATCCTGAGCCGGATGGAACATCGATCCAGGGCCGGGGAATTCATTGGCCGCTTCAGCCGCATTGCTGCGCCGCCCGAACGGCAGCATCGAGGTCACCACAGCGGCCCCGGCGATGCCGACGCCCAGCACTCCCAAGAAACGGCGGCGTGAAGGCCCTGACTGGCTGTTTTCGTTTCGTACCGGCACTGTTGCCACTGCTCCAACTTGGTTTCGAAAAGCGCCAAAATCCTATCAGCCGCCGTTTCCGGTGTCAATTGACGAAGCGATCAGCAGCGCCACGATCACCCCGCGAGGGCAGGTTTTATCGTCATGCGCCAAGCGATTGCGCCACCCGCTCGCCGTGGATTTTGGTTGACGCTGTGTACTCCGGCGGGTATCGTGATTTGCAGTCGACGCCGGCGAAAATGTCGACCCGCCTTCGGAGGTGCCACCCGTGACTGCCCAGCGAACCCAGTACCAGGTTACCCGCGAGCCCAACGTCATGGTGCCCATGCGCGATGGCACCCGCCTGGCCACCGACGTGGTGCGTCCCGACGCGCCGGGCCGTTTCCCGGTGCTCATCAATCGAGGGCCCTACAGTAAGGACAGCTACCTCGACAACCCCGACCATTCCATATGGTTCTTCCCGCGTCACGGGTATGTGCTGCTGAGCCAGGACGTGCGCGGACGTTTCGAGTCCGAAGGCGATTACGACCCGCTGTTTCAGGAGGCCCTGGACGGTTACGACACCGTCGAGTGGGCGGCCAGGCAGCCATGGTCCAACGGCCGCGTGGCCACCACCGGGCAGAGCTACCTCGGAGCGACGCAGTACACACTGGCCGGCAAGCACCCTCTGCCCCCGCACCTGCAGACGATGGCCGTCGTTTCCGCGTCGTCCGACTTCCACCAGTCATGGGTCTACCACACCGGCGGCGCCATGGAGTGGGGTTGGACGGTTCCATACGCTATCCTCAAGGGCCGGAACACCCTGGCTCGCGACGGCCACGAGGCGCTGCTGGCCAAGATGGATGAGTACGTCATCGAGCCCGGCAATTTCGGGCAACCCCTGTCCGATCAGTGGTACCGTCACCTCCCGCTACGCGATTGGATTGACCGCCTGAAGGAGGCCGCCCCATATTTCCACGAGTATTTCGACCAGGAATTGGACGATCCATACTGGTGGGGCATCAACCTGCAGCGGCAGGCGCGCAATGTGACCATTCCAATGTTCCATGTCAGCTCGTGGTACGACATCTTCCTGGAAGGAGCGCTCAACGCCTACCAGGCTATCGGCAAACACGGCGGCAGCGAAACGGCCCGGCGGAACCAGAAGTTGCTGATCGGCCCGTGGGCACACCTGCGTCCGTATACCGAGCCCACCACCGGCGGCGCCGGCAACATCGATTTCGGGTCCGAAGCGGCCATCGAGTTGCACGACTACCTGCTGCGGTGGTACGGCTACTGGCTCAAGGGCGAGGAGACCGGCATCATGGATGACCCGCCGGTTCGGCTGTTCGTCATGGGCGACAACAAATGGCGCGACGAGAACGAATGGCCGCTGGCCCGCACCCAATACACGCGCTGGTATTTCCACTCCGGAGGCGGCGCCAACACGCGCAGCGGCGACGGTTCGCTATCCACGGTGCCGCCCGAGTCCCGCGAAGCCGCGGACCAGTTCACCTACGACCCGAACGATCCGGTTCCAACCCTCGGCGGAAACACGCTCATCATCGAGTACGGCGTGTTTGATCAGGGTCCGGCTGAAGACCGACCGGACGTGTTGTCGTTTACGTCCGACCCGGTTGACTCAGACCTTGAACTCACGGGTCCCATCTCCGTGACGCTCTACGCCGCTACCACGGCAGTGGATACCGACTTTACCGCCAAGCTGGTCGACGTCCGACCCGACGGCTTCGCCCATAATTTGCAGGACGGCATAATCCGCGCCCGCTATCGCACGTCGGTCCGAGAGCCCTCTTTCGTGACTCCGGGCGAGGTGTACCGCTACACCATTGACCTATGGGCGACCAGCCACGTTATCAAGCCCGGCCATCGCGTCCGGGTGGATATCTCAAGCAGCAACTTCCCTCGGTTTGATCGCAACCCCAACACCGGCGCAGACCTGGGGGTGGACACCCGGCTCGAAGCGGCTCGCCAGACCGTGTATCACTCCGCCCGCTACCCGTCGCATATCACGCTGCCTGTGACCCCGCGCTGATCTTCCGCTCAATTCACCAGCATTGGCGTTAAATCACGGTTGCGTTCGGGATATAAATGGGGAGGCATTGGATGGAAATCGGGAACCTCGTGTACGACCGCCCGGACCTGGGCAAGTTCCAGGTGCACCGCTCCAGCATGATGTCGCGCGACATCTACGAACTGGAACGTCAGCGTATCTTTGACCGTTGCTGGCTCTACCTGGGGCATGAGTCCGAAGTGCCGAACCCGGGGGACTACGCCCGCCGCGTGGTTGGCGAGCGTGCCCTGTTCTTCGCCCGGGACCGCCAGGGCGAGTTGCGAGTATTTCACAATACCTGTCCCCATCGTGGCGCCCTGATCTGCCGAACCGACCACGGCAACGCCCAAGTGCTCCAGTGCTTCTACCACGCTTGGAGTTTTAACACCTCCGGCGAGTTGATCGGTATGCCCGACATAGAGGGATACGGACCGGATTTCGACCGCGCCGATTTCAGCCTGCGGTCCCCCCGATACGATAGTTACAAGGGCTTCATATTCGTATGCTTCGACCCTGAGGCTGGTTCGCTGGTCGATTACCTGGCCGGCGCGGCGGATTACCTGGACCTCGTGGCCGACCAGGCCCCCGAGGGCATGAAGGTCATCCCCGGGTCCAACCGGTACACCATCAAGGCCAACTGGAAACTGCTCGCCGAAAACAGCATCGACGGTTATCACGCGCTGCCCACGCACCAGACCTATTTCGACTACATGGCCAATGAGGCCGGCAGCGACATACCGGCCATCAACCGGCGTCAGGGTTTCGGCAGGGCGCTGGGAAACGGCCACGGCGTCATGGAAAACGATGCGATCTACGGTCGCCCGATTGCCATGTGGCATCCCTATTTCGGGGAAGGGGCACGCGAAGAGATCAACAGCATCAAGGATCAGCTGACTGCGCGCCACGGGCGCACGAAAGCCCTTCGTATGTGCGAGAAAAGCCGCAACATGGTGATCTTCCCCAACCTGGTCATCAACGACATCATGGCGGTTACCATCCGCGTGTTCCAGCCCACGGGCCCGGACAGCATGGACGTGACCGCGTGGCAGATGGTGCCGGCCGGCGAGACCGGATCCCGGCTGAACCGCCGGCTGGACTCCTTCCTCACCTTCCTCGGGCCCGGCGGGTTTGCCACGCCGGACGACACTGAGGCTCTGGAATCGTGTCAGCAGGGTTTCCGGTCAGGCGGAGTGGAATGGTCAGATCTGTCTCGAGGCTTTCACCGGGACCCACGCGGCAACGATGAACTCCAAATACGTTCCTTCTGGCGCCGCTGGCAGTCCCTCGTCGCCGACCGCCCTCACGTTGAGCAGTATGAGCGCGGCCTTACTCCAGGTGAGATACCGGAAGTGCAGCCATCGCCGGAACTCACCGTGGCCGCCGACGATTAGCTGTAGGAGCTCGACTGCGATGGCTACCCAACATATCCCCGTCGTGCCGTACTCTGTCGGGTTGCCGGCGACATCCGAATCCCTGCTGCTCCAGCACGAGGTGGAGCAACTGCTGTACCTGGAAGCGCGGCTGCTGGACGATTGGAATCTCGACTCGTGGCTGACCCTCTACACTCCAGACGCTCGCTACATCGTGCCGACGACCGATCTGCCTGAGGGAGACCCAGCATCGGACCTCGTGTTCATCGACGACGACTACCGTCGTATGCAGGGCCGGGTAGTGCGCTTGCAGAGCCGCCATGCTCACCGTGAGTACCCGTGGTCGCGCACCCGCCGGTTCATCTCCAACGTGATGGTTACGGGTCAGGACGGGAACGAATTAGAGGTGACCTGCTCTGTGGCAGTGTGGCGGTACCGGGCGGGAGAGGCGTCGCCCTACGTTGGCCGCTACGACCTGCGCCTGCGCCGCGTTGATGGCAGCCTCCGGATCTGCCGCAAGCGCGCCATCCTCGATCTCGAAGAGTTGTCTGACCACGGAGCTCTCAGCATCATATTCTGAAGCACGCCACTCCGTAGGACCGGGCGCTGCCCAGCGCTATGCTATCATCGTCGCCGTATTTTCCGGATCAGGACTAGTGTGATCATGACTTTTAGCAACTCGATACTCAGCGACGTCCAACGCGCCATGCTGGCTGCCGTACTCAACCGAATCGTCCCCGCGGCCGGGGATATGCCCGCAGCCGGCGACCTGGGTATCGCGGGCTTTGTGGAATCGGTGGCGGCCGGATCCACCGGGAAGCGTCGCACGCTGATGGATGGCCTGGTCGAGATCGCCCTGGCCGCCAGTGAGCGCGGCGGCTCATTCGGTGCTCTGTCGGAGGCCGCTCAGATCGATGCTCTGCGGGCGGTCGAAACGTCGAGCCCGGGGTTTTTCCAGGAACTGGTCACGCAGACCTACCGTGGCTATTACACCGACGAGACGGTGTGCCGCGCCCTGGGTTACCGCCCGCCCAACCGCGATGAATATGATCCTCTGCCTTTCGATCAGTCTTTGCTAGATCCGGTTCGTCAGCGCGGTCAGGTCTGGACTGACGCTGGCTAGCTAAGCTGCCAGGGGCAGCGCCAACTGGGTGGGCGCATACGTTTCGGAATCCGTACTCGACACTTCGCGCTCATCGGGACTGGTTGCTGAGAACCCGGGCAGCGTGGGCGGCCGCAGGCTCTTGATCGAAGGCATCAGCGGAAGTTCCCAGCGCAGGCGTGCGTCGTCAACCAGGGCGAGCACCGCTTTGGTGTAATCCCTGGGCGCATGTTCGCTGCGGTACAGCCGGGCGTAGCCCGGCGCCAGGTGCGGGTACGACTCGCGAATAAACGGCATGAACCATTCCCGGCTGCCAGGCCGCAGGAACAGGAGATTGCTGGACAGAAACTGCGCCCGGTGTTCAGCCGCCGCCGACACCAGGGCGTCGATGCTTGCTGCGCTGTCGGACAATCCCGGAAGTAACGGCGCGGCCAACACCCCGGCCGGCACGCCATGCTCGACCAGGTATTGCATGGCCTCCAGGCGTGCCATGGGATGCGGAGCCCCCGGCTCCGTTTGCCTCCAGACGGTCTCGTCGACGGTGCCGACGCTGAAAACAACCTGCGTACCCGCCGCTTCATGCAGCCGGCGCAACAGGTCCACGTCCCG